>CBFHOG010000009.1:0-87912 GCA_965657545.1 Flavobacteriaceae bacterium
GTGACGATGATGATGATAATGACGGGGTTATAGACACCGAGGATAACTGTCCTTTATTGTACAATCCAGATCAATCTGATAGGGATCAAGATGGTAAAGGGGATGTGTGTGAGCAAGACGAAGTATATGTATCACAGGTGTTAACTCCTAACGGCGATGGAGTAAATGATACTTGGATGATTTATAACATCCAATATCATTCGAACAATGTTGTTGTTGTGTATAACCGTTGGGGCGATGAAGTGTTTTACAGACAGGGATATCAGAACGACTGGAACGGACACTTTAATGTCAGGTCAAAACGAATAACCAACATATCACTACCGGAGTCCGCTGCGTACTATTACCGCGTGGATCTTAATGGAGATGGTTCGTTTGAACAAGAAGGATGGTTATATATTTCAAAATAATGAGAAGGATGAGACACTTTTTTAAGTTACACGTATTTGTTTTGACATTGGGGTATTCATTAAATGTTACAGCTCAGCAAGAGCCTCTGTTTTCCCACTATAATGATATTATAGAGGTGTTTAACCCAGCAGTGTCAGGGATTCATGAGCAAATGAGATTTACGGCATTAAACAGAACGCAATGGTCGGCTATAGACAACGCCCCAGAGACCTTTGTTTTTGGAGTAAGCTTGCCCACTAGGACCAATGTTGGCCTTGGGTTAAATGTAATTCAAGATAAAACGTTTATTGAAAGAAGTACTTTTGTTGGAGTTGATTATTCATACAAGCTAAAACTGAATGAAGATACAAACCTCTTTTTGGGATTAAAAGGAGGATTGCATACCTATGAAGTTGACCCATCACTTCTTGAAAGTTACAACCTAACACCTGACACTTCATTAGAGCGTTTTTCTAAAACGCTTCCTAATGTTGGTATGGGATTTTATTTAACTCATAAAAGGCTTTCCATTTCAATGGCATCTCCAAGACTTTTAAACACTGATCGTGTGCAGGAGCGTGAGGGTCGTGCTGTTTTTGCTAAAGACAGAGTGCATTATTATACATCTGCAAACTATATTTTTGATGTAACTCAAAACATCACTTTTGATCCAACAGTCATCACTCGGTTTGTTTGGGGTGCCCCCATGTCCTTTGATTTTCAAGGGAGGTTCACCTACGACAAGATGGTATCATTGACAGGAGCTTTACGAACAGACGATACCTACGTGGCAATGGTACAATTTAACGTGTTTGACAATTTTACAATTGGCTGGGCGTATGAGAGTGGTAGTCAGGCCACTTTATCCAACTATGGAAGCTCACAAGAGTTTATGCTCAGGATATCTTTATAGTTTTTAGAAAAACCGATTTATTTTAATTCAAAGAGCCGCATTTAGTGGCTCTTTTTATTTAAAACCGGCGATAAAAGCAATAACCTTAAAAAATTACTGTTGAAACTCAGAAACGCTTTTTAGCTACTAGCAGCCATTATAAATTTGAATATCTTTTAAAACAAAACCCCCTGAAAATCAATGATTAACAGGGGGTTTTTTGTGGTACCTCCAGGAATCGAACCAGGGACACAAGGATTTTCAGTCCTTTGCTCTACCAACTGAGCTAAGGTACCATGCAAAAATTTGCAGGCACAAATATAGCCCCTTTCCCACAATTGGCAAGTAGCTTAAAAAAAAACTTCTACTTTAGCATTCTATGAAAAAAAATGGACACTTGGTGCTAGATGTTGGAAACACCCATGTTAAGTACGGTTATTTTGTGTCAGATGCGTTGCAAAAAACGGGCGTGTGTACGGATTGGACAACATTGCAATGGAATACATTTTTTAAGGCAAATCCTATTGAGTCGATTTTAGTTGGCGGAGATGGATCTCAAACAAAGCATTTGGTTGCTAAATTCTCTAATGCCTCCAAAATTATTTTTATAGACAGTACTATCAATTACCCTTTTACCTCAGATTATGACAATCTGGATTCCTTGGGTATTGACCGTAGGGCTTTACTGGCTGGAGCATTATTAAAATTTCCTGACACACCTGCTTTGATAATTGATGCTGGTAGTTGCATTACCTATGATTTTATGGACGAAAATGCACATCACATAGGTGGCGCTATTTCACCCGGAAGAGCTATGCGTTATCACGCTATGCATTTATTTACTGAGAAACTTCCGCATTTAAATCCTACAGAAATAGTTCCTGCTATTGGAAAATCTACCAAAACGAGTATGGAAATAGGTGTAGAATCTGGAGTCATTGCTGAAATTCAGTCACATATTGATGCATTCTCACATTCACATGGCAATTTTACCATAATTTTAACAGGCGGAGACGCTAATTTTTTGAATAAAAAGATAAAAAACACCATATTTGCCGTCTCAGATTTGACCCTTATAGGTCTATATCACCTACTGATGTTTAATTCATTACATGAAAAGTAATTTTCTTTCAATTTCACTGGTTCTTTTTGGCATGTATGCATTTGCCCAAAATGCTACGCTTTCTCCATATTCATACTATGGTATAGGACAGCCCGTTTCCACTAGGACTGCAGAAAATAATTCGATTGGTGGGGTAACAACATATGCCGACAGCACACAGTTTAGCCTAGACAATCCAGCTACCCTTGGAAAGCTCAGATATGTGCAATATCGTGTGGGTGCAAATTATAAATCGTCCATCCAACAGACTTTACAAGCACAAGCATCTGTTTCAACCTCAGCTTTAAATTACTTATCTCTAAGTGTTCCTACAAAACATTTTGCATTTGGTTTTGGGCTTAAGCCGAAAACTTCCCTTGGATATAGGGTTAACACAACTACAGAAAATAACGACCTAGAATATAAAAATTTGCTTAGCGGAACAGGCGGGGTAAATAGTACTTTTTTAAGCGTTGCTACTAAGCCTTATAAAGGATTAAGTTTAGGCGTTAGCGCCTTTTATAACTTTGGCTACGTCGAGAAAACCCTTATTCAAACTGCATCAGGAATTCAAAATAGCACACAATTTGTGACAGATTCTGAGCTAAGTGGTGTTCACTATACTTTTGGTATGCATTACGGAAGTAATATTTTTTCAAACTACACACTCCAACTTTCAGCCACATATACTCCAAACGCTTCATTACAGAGCACTAATTCAAGAACCATTTCTAGTATAACCACAAATGGAACTATTGGTACGAATAAGGAAATTGATTTGGGGAATTTAGAAACAACTACAAATAGGTTAGCAGCCGAAACCACACTGGGTCTTGGCTTTGGCAAGCCACAGCACTGGTTTGCTGGTGTGACATATGTTAATACTTCTAAAGGAATAGTAAACCCATTAGAATCCAGTGCAGATTCGAATTTTGTTCCAGCATCGCGATTTTCTGCTGGCGGATTTTATATCCCAAAATACGATTCCTTTACAAGCTTTTTAAGCCGAGTGGTATATCGAGCAGGGGTCCGCTGGGAACATACAGGTCTAGAATTAAAGAATCAAGCCGTGAAAGACTTTGGCATAACCTTTGGAATTGGATTGCCAGTAAATGTATTATCCAAAATTAATATTGGTGTAGAAATAGGCCAAATGGGAACCAATGATGCCGGTCTAATTAAAGAAAATTACACAAATATCATGCTGGGCTTTTCGCTCAGTGATATCTGGTTTATTAAAAGGAAATACGATTAATTAAAACTATGAGAAATACGTTATTTTTATTGATGTTATGCTTGGGCGCTACTGCCATTGCACAAGGGGATAAAAATTCATGTCCTGGAAACTTATCTATTTTTGCAGAATTTGCAAAAGTAAAAAACTACGATTCGGCATACCAACCATGGAAAGAAGTTCGAACTATTTGTCCTGAACTTAATGTGGCTACCTTCAAGTATGGCGAACGTATTTTAAATCATAAAATTAAAAATGCAACCGATGATAAGGCACTTTATCAACAGGAACTCATTTCCCTTTATGATGATTGGATTACTTATTTCCCAACGACTAAAAGAGGCGCTAGCGAAGTAGGTAAAATCTTATCTTCAAAAGCACAGGCCATGTTTGATTACAACATAGGAACAACTCAAGAGGCATTTGATATATTCAATCAAGCATTTACGCAAGATGCCGCAAGCTTCACAAGTCCAAAGCGCTTATATACATTTTTTAAGTCGTCGTATAATTTGTACAAAGAAGGAAACCTAACAACAGAAGATTTATTTACCAAATACGAGGAGATTTCAGAAAAATTTGAGTTGGAGCAAACAAACTTGGCGCGTAAACTGGATGTTATACTAAAAAAAGAAGACGATGGTCAGCCAGTAACATCAAGAGAGCAACGTAACAAGCGTGTATATGAAACCAACGTATTGGCATTTTCTACCTATGCTGGAAACTTAGATGCCATGATTTCTAAAGAATCCAGCTGTGAGAATTTAATTCCACTCTACCGTAAAAACTTTGAAGCAAACAAAACCAACAGCGTTTGGTTAAATCGAGCAGCGAGTAGAATGGATGCCAAAGAATGTTCTGACGATCCACTTTTTGTAGAGCTTGTGGAAGCGCTTCACGGCATTAACCCATCCGCAAATTCAGCCTACTATTTAGGTTTATTAAAAGATAAATCAGGAGATAGTAAAGGCGCGTTGGCTTACTATGAAGAATCTTTAACATTGGAGCAAGATCAGTATCGCAAGGCAGCAATCTTATACAAAATAGCTGTAAAATTTAAGACTAGAGGATTGAAAAGTAAAGCGCGTTCGTATGCTAACAGAGCGTTGAAAAATCAACCTTCAATGGGAAAAGCATATATGCTTATTGCAAATTTATACGCCTCAAGTGCAAATAGTTGTGGTACCACGCAGTTTGAAAAACGTGCAGTATATTGGTTGGCGGCGAAAACAGCCCGTCGTGCAGCCTCTGTTGATCCTGGAGTTAAGAAAACAGCACTTAAGATGGCTGCTAGTTACGAAGGTAGAGCACCCAGTAAAACCGATATTTTCACAGAAGGTAATGCAGGCCAAACCATTCGTTTTTCTTGCTGGATTAACGACAGTGTAACCGTTCCGCAGTTGTAGTATGCAACAACTGGATTTGTTCAAAAACCTAATATTTGCGCTAGCAGTGATTGCCACTTGCTCGTGTAAAAATAACTTTGAACAGGTCAAGCAGCTTAATCAATTTGATGCGCTTCCAGTTGGAGAGGCCGACACCATAAGAGTTGTTTATACGGATTCGGCACAAACACTAGCAATTCTTACAGCACCTAAAAACTTAGATTACACCAATCAACCTTTTCCATACTCCGAGTTCCCAACTGGTGTGGAAGTGGTATTTTATGACGAAAACAATAAGGAAACTTTTGTAAAAGCGGATTATGGAATTTTGTATAACCGTACTAATTTGGTTGATTTAAGGGGTAACGTACAGATTACAACTCCTGAAGGGGCTGATTTGAGAACCGCCCAATTGTACTGGGATGTTGATCGAGAGTGGGTTTTTACAGAAGAAAACTTTACCTTTAAAAACAAAGATTACGATATTGCTGCACGCGTTTTAGATGCTAGCAGGTCGTTTAATAAAATAACCACAGGACCACTTGTTGGAAGTGTTGCCGTAGAAGAAGAATTATGATAAAATTTTACCGAATTTCTGAAATTATTTACTTGGTTTTTGGCGCACTCTTTTTATTTAGAGCATTTTATTACAGTGGTGCGGAAGGGTCGAAAACTTCACTTGACATTGCCATTGCAGCTGTTGCCTTTTTGATGTTTTACATCCGCAGGCGTTACCGTAAGAAACTAGAAAAGCGTAAGCAATCCTAAACCATGTCTGTTGAGATAACGGTTTTACTCATTAGCCTTTTGTTGTCGGCATTTTTCTCTGGAATGGAGATTGCATTTGTGTCGTCTAACAAAATCCGACTTGAAATTCAAAAATCACAGAATAAAGGGTATAGTGTTCTTTTGAAATCAATTACCACTAGCCCTTCACGATTTATTGTTTCCATGTTGGTGGGGAATAATATCTCCCTAGTTGTGTATGGTATTTTTGCAGGAGACCTTATCGTTCGTCAGCTCTTTCCAAATTATGTAGCCATGGCATCACTTCCACTGCATATTATTTTTTATCAAACCCTTATTTCTACAGCAATAATTTTGATTACGGCAGAATTTTTGCCCAAGGTTTTTTTTCAGATTTATGCGAACCGATTTCTAAGTTTTTTTGCGCTTCCTGCTTTTGTTTTTTATCAATTGATGAAGCCCATAAGCTGGGCCATACTTCGCTTTTCCGATAGCGTACTTTCTCGTTTTTTCAACGTCCCAAAACAAGAAGAATCCATAGCATTTAGTAAGGTAGAATTAGGTGATTTTGTATCGGAACACATAGAAACAGCAAACCAAGATGACCGCGATGCCGAATTGCAACTATTCCATAATGCGTTGTCCTTTACAAATCTAAAAGCCAGAGAGGTTATGGTGCCTCGGGCTGAAATGGTTGCAGTTGATAGGTACGAAAAACCAGCTGAACTGGTGCATATATTTTCCTCAACTGGATTCTCTAAAATTTTGATTTATGCGCAAGGCATGGATAATATCATAGGGTATGTTCATGCCTTTGACATGTTTAAAAAACCCAAATCGTTACATGCCATTGTCAAGGCTGTGGAATGGATACCTGAAACCATGCGTATTCAAGATGTTTTTAATTTGTTGGTTAAAAAAAGGCGCAGTATTGCTATAGTTTTAGATGAGTATGGTGGTACCGCAGGAATGTTGACACTTGAAGACATCATTGAAGAATTATTTGGTGAAATTGAAGACGAACACGATACGGTTTCTAATGTTGTGATTGCCCACGATGACGGTTCGTTTACCTTTTCTGCTCGTCTAGAAATTGATGAAATTAACGCTAGTTTTATGCTCAATCTCCCCGTTTCAGAATCCTATGAAACACTCGGAGGACTTATTGTGCATCATAATGCAGACATTCCCCAAGAGGGAGAACGTGTTGCTATAACGGGTTATACCTTTGAAATGTTGGAGGTGTCTAACACCAAAGTAGAATTAGTAAAAGTCTATGTCAATTAGCGTTTTAAATTCTTCTTTTTAATTGTATTTTCGCATGCAGGCTAAATTTTTTAAACATGGCTATTTTAAGTAAAATCAGAGAGCGTTCAATTTTTTTAATCTTCATTATTGGAATGGCGCTTTTAGCGTTTGTTTTCACTGGTGTTTTTGATGGAAGTTCTTCCACAAGTCAAGATCCTGTTTTGATTGTTGGAGACGAAGAAGTTGGGATTGATGAATTTAGCCGTCAGGTTGATTTTGCCGAGCGCAATTACCGTATGACTACCATGCAGGCTGTGAATTTTGCTTACGACCAATCCACAAATGCAAAAGCTTTTGAACAAACCTTTGATGCCTTAGGCTTATTTGTTGGAAAAACACATATTGAGCAGTTTATTGAAAACGATCCAAATTTTTCTGCTGACCCACAGTTTCAAGGAGAGGATGGATCCTTTGATTCTAACCTTTTTACAGACTTTATTTTAGACCTAAGTCAAAACAATCCACAAGGATTTGAGCAATGGAAAGCGCAAGAGGCGTCCATAAAAAATAACATCCGTGTTCAGCATTATGTCGATATGGTTTCTGCTGGACTAAACACTACAAACTTTGAAGCCCAGCAAAGTTACGCCCTACAAAATGACCTGATTGATTTGGAATATGTACGTATTCCTTACAGCGTAATTCCCGATAGTATAGTTCCCGTTTCTAATAAAGATTTGGAACGCTATCTTGCTGATAACGCTGACTCCTATGAGCGTGAAGAGTCTAGAGACCTGCAGTATGTTCAATTTACAGAGACCGCTACTCCTGAAGATAAAGTACTTATTGAAAACGAATTACGCGAGTTACTTACCACTCGTGTCGAATTTAATGAGGTTTCAAAACAAGAAGAAACATTCCCTTCGTTTGGTGATATCGATACAGATGTGTTATCAAATTTTGTAAACGAAAATTCAGACGTTCCTTTTCAAGATACTTTTCTTTCTGAGGCGGAACTTTCTGGCAACTATGCCAATACCTTATTTAACCTTCCTTTGGGACAAGTTTTTGGACCTTATGAAGATAATGGCTTTACAAACATTTCTCGGATAGTTTCTCGTCTTAAACAGGGGAAAGCCAAAGCCCGTCATATTTTAATTGCTTATAAAGGCGCGTCAAGAGCTGCGGAAACGGTAACACGCACTAAAGCGACAGCCAAAAAAGAAGCATATACATTGCTTAGAAAAGTTAAAAGGGGTGGCGATTTTGCACAATTGGCACGTGAAAACTCTGACGGTCCATCAGCTTCTAGAGGAGGAGAATTACCAGAATTCGTGCGCGAAGATATGGCAGCTCCTTTCAGCGATTTTGTTTTTGGAAATCGAACAGGTTCATTTGGTGTGGCAGAAACTGAATTTGGCTTCCACGTCATCGAGATACAAGATAAAAAAGATGTAATCAAACTAGCCACCATTTCTAAAAAATTGATTCCTTCAGAAGCCACGAGTAATCAAGTCTTTACAGATGCAACACAATTTGAACTTGATGTACAAGTTGCAGATTTCAAAGATGTCGCATCACAAAAAAGTTATGCAGTTAAGGATATAAATGACGTGAAAGTTTTAGATGAATCTTTGCCTGTTTTGGGTGTACAACGTCAAGTCGTACGTTGGGCTTTTGAAGAAGGTCGCCAAGCAACAGATGTGAAGCGATTCGCATTGTCCACAGGTGGATATATTATTGTTCAAATTAAAAACGTGAAAGAAGCCGGTCTACCTGATGTAGATGAACTAAGAGCAACAGTGGCTCCACTTGTTTTAAAGGAAAAAAAGAAAGCCATGTTGTTAAAGCAACTCAATGGTTATGACTCTTTGGAAGCGCTTGCCACTGAGTTTGAACAAACTGTAAGTACTGCCAAAGCAGTAAATCGTTTCACAAGTATGTTAGCAGGAGCGTCTAACGAGCCCGAGGTTGTTGGCGTTGGTTTTGGCATGGCGAAAGACGTTGTTTCTCGTCCTATTGGGGGTAACTCAGGAGTTTTTGTGTTGAAAGTACTAGCCAATACTCCAGCTGAGGACTTAACTAACTACGCTGGTTACAAAGCTTCTATTTCAAATACTACCAAACAAAATATTCAAACGAATGTTGCAGATGCTTTAAAAAGTAATTTTGAAGTTTCAGACAACCGCGGTTTATATTATTAGTATAATTCCTATAATATGTAAGATTTATCTTACATTAAATTATTGTATCTTTTTCTGTCTATTCATCGGTTGAAAACGTAGTTTCAACCTACAAAGTGGGTACCCAATCCATTTATAGCGTTTAAGCTTCCCTTACTTTCACACATTTACACAAGTGGATATAAGACAGTCCATTTTTGGAATAGTCTGTACTACTGCCTTTTTTGCCCATATAAAAGAATAGGTTCTTTTTTTTGTAGCAGTGAGCCTTATTATGCTTTGATTGTTATGCTACGCTAAGGTTTTTGGTCGGGAAACATCTCGACCATCGCCTTAGCTTAAATCGAAAATGTGTAAAAAAAAAGTCCCACCTAAGCGGGACGCTGGACTTACGTCCTCGGCATGAGCCTTATTGTGATAAGATGTGTCAAATGTATAAAATTTTTATTAAGTGAAACAAATTTTAGGTTTACATATTGGATCGGAGTCTATTGGATGGGCATTAATACGTCAATCAACAAGTCCACGAATTGTAAATATGGGTACTCGAATTTTTTCATCTTTTGTGAGCTACTTGGGTGAAGGTGACCGCGAAATTTCTAAATCCTCTTTAAGGACCCAAACACGAAATGCAAGAAAACTGTATTTGAGAAAAATGTATAGAAAGCAAAATATGCTTTCTTTTTTGGCGCAGCACCGTTTATGTCCAATTTCTTCAAATGAACTTAAAAAATATAAAAAGAAAAATCTGCGCCCATCAGATCATATTAAAATGAAACAATGGTTTGCGTTAAACCCCTATGAATTGAGAGCAAAAGGGGTAGAGAGAAAGTTAACCAAGCATGAATTGGGCAGGGTGCTGTATCATATGAGTCAACGCAGGGGTAAATCTATCACCAATTTAAGTAAAAACACCAAGACCCTTTTAGAAGGACTGCCTGCTGTTAATAGAATTGGTATTCAAGAAACGCAGCGTCATTTAAAAGATCAATCGTTAGGTTCATATTTATACGATTTACTTCCTGAGAAAAACAAAACATACCAGTATAATAATGTCAGAGTTCGCAATCGTTATTTGGACAGGGATATGTACATAAAAGAGATTCAAACGATTTTAGAAGTGCAAAAAAGGCAACACAAATTTTTAGATGATAGTTTTATAAATGCGATTATTGGAGATGATAACAATAAAGGAATCTTATTTTATCAACGGCCTTCCCAGTATCGAAAATTAAGGGGAGTAGCTTCAACATGTCAGTATGAAAAAAATAAAAAAACCATGTGGCACAGTCATCCAATCAATGAATGGTACAATATTTATTGTTGGATAGATTCCATTCGCCTAAACGGTGAACCGTTGAATAAAAATCAACGTAAAAAAGCCTTACATGTAGCCACACATTTTTCTGGATTTATGTTTAAAAAAGTACGTGTAGCTTTAGGTGTTGAAGACCAATTTGCTCTAAACTATGACGATACTACTAAGATTTTTTTAGCAAATACAATTTCTCACTTATCACGTACAACAGCTTTTGGAAAAAATTATTTGTCTTTTACAGATGAAGAACAGCACGAGATTTGGCATGATCTTCATTTTTACTCGAACAATAATTTACTTATCGAAAGGCTTGAAACCCGGTGGGGTTTGCCTTTAAATAAAGCACAAGCAGTTGCAGCCATAAAGCTTAAACCTGGATTTGGTAAGTTAAGCATGAAAGCAGCACGTACGATTTTATATTATTTAAGACAGGGATACCCCTTAAATAATGCTATTATTCTAGGAGGTGTGAAGAACGCTATTGGTCAAAGTCGATGGGATAGTTTGGATAAAGAAACGATTGCGAACATAGATTATTTTGTTCAATCAGCTGTGGAGGAAAAAGAAATTGATGATCCAGAGTGGATAAGTGATTTCAGCAATATTTTTGATATCCAGCTGAATCCACAAAAACTATATTTGATAGAGCAACACAGCGATGAAGATAGCTATTCTATAACACCTGACAACGACCGTGAAATTATTCGTAAGTTCAAACCAGTAGCGCAAAAACCTATTTTTGAGCTTCGGAGGTTAATCAATAATTTAATACGCGAATACGGAAATATAGATCAAATCAATTTTGTGCTTTCCAATGATGTGAAAACAAACGCTAAAAACCGCAAAGCGACAACGATTTCAAGAAAAATAAGAGAACAAGAATTACCTAAAATATACGACGCTGTTGTGGACGAGGGGCAAAATCCTACCCACACAAATTTATTTAAATACAAGCTTTGGTTAGAATGGAATAAAACATGCCCATATACAAATACACCTATTTCTATTGAGCAATTATTTACCGATGAGGTCTCCATTGTTTATATCCACCCATGGGAGAGATTTTTTAATGATTCTGATCGAAATAAAGCCCTTTGCATAAGTTCATTCAAGGAGAATATAATTGGTAAAACACCCTATGAGTATTTTATTGCACAGCCATCTGGGGTTTGGGAGCAAGTAAAAACCCGCGTTTTAGAGCAACTTTTGAATGGCTCTGCCAAACACGGGCCATATTTTAAATTTAAACATTTTATAGCGTCAACCTATATAAAAGACAATGTGTATAGGGAGTTTAATGATCAACATCCCATGGCGCTGAAGCTAAAAAAATATTTGAGTCGCATCAGTCCAGAGGTTGTTGCTGCACGCGGTAATGCAACGAGTAGTTTAAGGCGGAAATGGGGAATAAGTACATTAAAAGAGTTTAATAGAAAAGCAAGATATTTAAGTTCTCGTGAGACTGCAACCATTGCTTTGGTAACAGCGCTAAATGAACCTGAATTTTTAGAGGAATTACGTTATTGGAACAGGTATGAGCCATTGCCTTACAGAGGCGTTTTCCCTACCCCTTGGACCCAATTTAATAGAGATGCTCTTTATGCGTATCAAACAATGTCCGTTTCTGTTGAGGCTAACCATCAAGTGGTTCGAAGAATAGCTCAGAAAAGTAATGATACGGTTCACTTGGCACCCAAAGGAAAACTGCATAAAGACAGCTATTATGGGAAGCGGACTTCTCCCAAAGGAAATGATGCATTTCACATTCGTAAGTCCATAAATAGCTTAAGTACCGCAAAACAAGTAAGTAAAATTGTTGACAGTAGTATTCGTGAACTTGTTTATGATCAAATTGATTTGAGCGGTGGTTTTGTGAATGGTAAAATCCCAAAATACGCGCTTTATATGCCCACTGAATTGGGATGGGAAACAAAAATATTTTTACCCAATAAGCGTGGAGACAAAGTTCCGGTGAGAAGCGTTAGAATGCGAGAAAAAGTGAGTAATGCGGTGCAGCTTAGTAAGGGTAATAATATTTATGTTAACCCCCGGAACAATCATCATGTATTGATTTATCGAACCATTGATAACGAGATTCAAGAACATGTGGTGACGTTTTGGGAGGCTGTACAGCGTATCAGAAAGAGTGAATCCCTATATCAGCTGCCCTCAAATGGGCGTATGATTATATCCACCCTCCATATCAACGATTGCTTCATTTTAGGGTTGAGTAATAAAGAAATTTACGATCGCATAAATAATGGTACAAGCCTTTGGGAGCATGTGTATCGTGTCCAACGAATTTCAAGCAAGTATTACGAGTTTAGGCACGTATATGATTTAGATGTTTATGACCAAACCTACCCAAATTATATACGTATTTTAAATTTTGGCAACAGAAAAACCGGCTGGCTTACGCACAACCCCTTTAAGGTTTCTATCAGTATGCTTGGCGATATCACCCCGTTTTATAAACTTTTAAAAGTTCCAGAGATGCATTGAGGAAGGAATCCGTTTTATTGTTTTGTTTAGTTAAAATTTATTGTGATTTGATACATAACAACTTCAGTACACGTATTTAATACAAGTATAGTATTGTGATTTGAAAAATAACGTCCTTCCTTTTTGCTCCTGGTTCTAAAACCAACTTTCAAACCCTTTCCAAGCTGCCGTAACAAAAAACAGCAGGTATATAAATGACACTATAAACTTAATCACCACGCCAGACAAAAACCCCAAAAAAGAACCAACAGCTGCTTTAAGTGCAATTTTTCGGTTTTGATTTTTGCTGAGCTCTCCAGCAAACGCGCCTACAAAAGGACCTAATATAATACCAAAAGGAGGAAAAAAAAGCCCAACAACCAAGCCAATAGTGGACCCAATTGCTCCAGCTTTAGTGCCGCCGAAAGCCTTTGTGCCCCATATGGGAATCAAATAATCTAATACCATAATAAATATCGCTATGGCTAAGGTCCAACCTAAAAAATGCCAATCTTGTTCAATTTTACTGGTGTAGTGTAATGATAATAAGCCAAACCAACTGGTTAGAGGCCCTGGGATTATAGGTAAAAAACTACCTGCCAAACCTAACATTATAAGTAATGCTCCAAGAATTAAAAGTATAATATCCATAATTCTAAATTACAAATTATTCATGGGTTCAATCGATAGCAAAGCTTTATTTTTTACTTTTATGCAATGAAATTGCGGAGACTTTTTTTGGTGAGTTTGTTCATAATAATCGGATGTGTCTCGCCTAAAACCAAACCTCAAGCTCCAAATATAAATTGGACAGCAATGGACGAACCGCCTTTATATCCAGATTGTCCTAAAGAAGATGTTCGTCAGAATTGGAATTGCTTTACTGATTTACTTCAAATTAAGCTCAAAAATAAATTGCTTTCAAAATCTATGTCAAGCCTTGATCTTATAGATACACTTTATGTTATCTTGAAAGTGGATACCATCGGTCAACTATCAGTAATGGGCTATTCAAATAAAAATAATCTTTCTCCCATAGTTTATTCTTCGGTTGAGGAAGTAGTGGCAGCACTGCCTAAATTTCAACCTGCCTTCAAAACAAATTTAGAAGTTCCCGTTGAAGTTCACTGGGAGTTGCCTGTTGCCATCTATAAAAGCAATTAATCCCTATTTTTACATATGTCCGATTCGCGTATTATTCTAGGAGTTGACCCAGGAACCACTATCATGGGTTTTGGGATTATTGAAGTGACGGGAAAAAAGCTCCATTGTCTTCAATTAAATGAGTTAAAACTAAGCAAATACGAAAGTCATTATGTGCGACTGGGACATATTTATACACGTACTTCAGAACTCATTAAGACATATAAGCCTGATGAAATGGCACTTGAAGCGCCATTTTTTGGTAAAAATGTACAATCCATGTTAAAATTGGGTAGGGCACAAGGCGTTGCTATTGCCGCTGGGATTGCTCATGATTTGGATATTTTTGAATATTCGCCTCGTAAAATTAAAATGGCAATAACGGGTAGTGGAAATGCTTCTAAAGAACAGGTAGCCAAAATGCTACAGCAATTAACGGGATTAAAAACACTTCCTAAAAATTTAGATGCCACAGATGGGCTTGCAGCTGCAGTCTGTCATTATTTTAATCCCGCGCAGCAGACCGAAAAAAGCTATTCTGGGTGGAGTTCTTTTGTGAAACAACAGGGACATCGCGTAAAAAAATAAAGATGTCGGGAATTTACCTTCATATTCCTTTTTGTAAAAAGGCGTGTCATTATTGTAATTTCCATTTTTCCACCACGGGTGATTATAAGAATGAAATGGTTGAGGCCATAAAAAGAGAACTAAGACTGCGTAAGCACGAGGCATCACTGCCAATGGAAACCATCTATTTGGGTGGTGGAACTCCTTCCATGCTTTCTTCAACAGCTATTTCGGAACTGATAGCAGAGATAAAAATACAATTTGATATTATTACATTTCCTGAAGTTACCCTTGAAGCAAACCCCGATGATTTAACACCCTCATACTTGGTGGCGCTAAAAAACGCAGGAGTCAACCGCTTGTCGATTGGCGTGCAGTCGTTTCACGACACAGAGCTTAAGTTGATGAATCGTGCGCATAGCGGTAAACAAGCCATTCAGTCCGTGGTTTGGGCACTAGACCTTTTTGAAAATGTATCTATTGATTTACTTTTTGGAACCCCGCATACCACAATTACTGATTGGAAAAAAAATCTTGATACTGCATTAAAACTTGATGTTCCTCATATTTCGTCCTATGCCTTGACGCTAGAACCAAAAACGGCATTGGAGCATTTTGTAAAAAAAGGGGTTGTGTCTCTACTAGATGAAAATGATGTCGAGGAACAATTTCTATATCTTGTAGATACGCTTACGGCAAATAGCTATGAGCATTATGAGCTTTCCAGTTTTGGAAAAGCGGGATATCATTCCAAAAACAACACAGCTTATTGGAAGGGAAAGTCTTATTTGGGTATTGGTCCTTCGGCACATGGTTTTGATGGGGCACATCGTTATTGGAATGTGAGCAATAATGCTGTATACATGAAAAAAATCGAAGCTGGGCAATTGCCACAGACCATAGAAAAATTGAGTGTAGTTGATAAATTTAATGAAGCTATCATGATAGGGTTGCGCGCTTCTTGGGGCGTTTCATTAAGCCAAATGGAACAGGATTTAGGGAAACAATACCGCAAACATCTAGAACAACAAGCGCAACGTTTTATCGACGAAAAGCTACTTCATATTGAAGACAATTCGCTGAAAACCACTCGCAAAGGTGCTTTTTTGGCAGACGGCATTTCAGCCGATTTATTTCTTATTGATTTGCTTGGTGCAAAGCCGTAAAATGGTGGTAAAAGTGAGGAATGGTTTCTATTCCTTTTAAAAAATTGAATACCCCAAAATGTTCATTAGGAGAGTGAATGGCATCGCTGTCCAGACCAAAGCCCATAAGTACCGTTTTGCTTTTAAGGGTTTCTTCAAAAAGCGCCACAATGGGAATACTTCCTCCATCTCTTACAGGAAGTGGTGCTTTTCCAAATGTTTCCAAATAGGCTTTAGACGCTGCTTGAAACTCCACTCCGTCGGGGTGCATCACATATCCTTCACCGCCATGATGCGGGGTTACTTTTACGGAAACACCCTCTGGTGCAAATGACATAAAATGCTTGGTGAAAAGCCTTGTTATTTCTTCAGATTTCTGGTTAGGCACTAACCGCATCGAAATTTTGGCAAATGCCTTACTCGCAATAACGGTTTTGGCACCTTCACCCGTATAGCCCCCCCAAATGCCATTTACGTCTAATGTTGGACGAATGGATTTTCGTTCTAATGTAGTGTAGCCTTCCTCTCCATGAACAGCCTTAATGTCAAGTGCGTTTTGATATGCTTCTAAAGAAAATGGAATTTTCGCCATTTCAGCTCGATCAGCAGTGCTTACGATTTCTACATTGTCGTAAAAACCAGGAATGGTAATGTGGTTGTTTTTATCGTGGAGGGAAGCAATCATTTGGGTTAAGATATTAATCGGATTGGCAACTGCTCCACCATAAAGTCCAGAGTGTAAATCCCGATTAGGTCCTGTGACTTCAACTTCCACATAGCTAAGCCCACGTAATCCCGTGGTGATAGACGGAATATCATTGGCCAGCATACCTGTGTCTGAAATAAGAATCACATCGTTCTCAAGTTTTTTGGTGTTAGCACGAACAAAATCTTCTAAGTTGTCACTGCCCACTTCTTCTTCACCTTCAATCATAAATTTGATATTGCAGGGAAGTCCACCGTTCTGTTCCATGACCTCCATGGCCTTGATGTGCATAAACATTTGTCCTTTGTCGTCACATGCCCCTCTGGCAAAAATCGCCCCTTCAGGGTGGAGGTCTGTTTTGCGAATTTCAGGCTCAAAGGGCGGAGTATCCCAAAGGTCTAAGGGATCTGGTGGTTGCACGTCATAATGTCCATATACCAAAACGGTAGGCAGTTTTGGATCTATCATTTTTTCAGCATATACGATGGGATAGCCTTTTGTGGGGCACAATTCAGTATGGGTACAGCCTACATCTTTTAATGCTACTTGTACTGCTTTTGCAGCGGCTTCCATGTGTTGCGCATAGGCAGAATCGGCGCTTATAGACGGAATGCGAATAAGCGAAAACAGTTCTTCTAAGAAGCGATTTTTATTTTTTTTGATGTAATCTGGAAAATTTGACATGGTGTGAAATTAGAAAACGAAGGTAAAAAAATGTTCTTCGATAAGAAAGTGGTTTTCTTTTATTGAAACATCCTTATATTTGCGCTCCACTTGCGGGTGTGGTGAAATTGGTAGACACGCTAGACTTAGGATCTAGTGCTTCACGGCGTGGGGGTTCGAGTCCCTTCACCCGCACAAAACCTCAACAAATGTTGGGGTTTTTTTATTACACTTCGACTGATGCAGGGGCAATCTGTATTTCCCCTCCAACTGCTTTGACCACTTTCATTATGGTTGAAAATTGTGGTTTTGCCCCCTCAGAAAGAGCCTTGTACAAGCTGGGCCGACTTAACCCTGTTTCTGCTGCTATTTTTGTCATACCTATGGCTTTAGCGATATGTCCAAGTGCAGTTATGATTTCAGAATTGTCACCTTCCTTCAAAACTGTATTTAGATATTCTGCAATCATTTCGTTGTTGTCTAAATAGTCTGCTACATCAAATTTTGTTGTTTTCATGTTGCTATGTATTTATTGTTTTCCAAATTTCCTTAGCTTTTTCAATATCCTTTTTTTGGGTAGATTTCTCACCGCCAATCAGTAATAAAATAATACGGTTGTTTTTTTCTGCTATATAGACTCTGTATCCCTTTGCAAAATATATTCTTAATTCTTTTAAACCATCACCTAAAACTTTGTAGTCTCCAAAATGCCCGTCTCTTTCCAGCTTTTGAATTCTGAACAAAATTTTTGCTTTTAAATCTTTTAATTTTCTAAACCATTTGTCAAATGCCGCTGTTTTTTCAATAAAGTACATTTGAGGTGTATTCATTTGGATACAAAAATAGTTTATTTTTTTTCAATTTCAAAAACAGGCATTGGTATTTGTCTGTTTTCGTTGGGTAGATGCTAGACTTAGGATCTATTGCTTCACGGCGTGGGGCCTGCCTGCCGTCAGGAAGGCCTGTCTGACGATAAGGCAGGTTCGAGTCCCTTCACCCGCACAAAACTTAAAGAATGTTGGAGTTATTTATCGCACTTTGATTGGAGGGAGTTTGAATTTCTTCAAAAAAAAACCCCACAAATTTGTGGGGTTTTTAATATCTAAAATGTTTTTTAATTACATTTTAAAACCTAAAGTTAACATTCCATTAATTCCAGGCCCTATGGCAGTAGTGTCTTCACCAACTGCTAATGTAAAATCTATTTCAGTACCAATGTAAAGGTTGTTAGCGATATAATAGTTAGCGCCAACAAAAACACCACCTGTGAATGCAGTGCTGTCATTTCCAGCTATATCAGCATACAAAAATCCAGCTTGCCACCCAGTGTAGGTTGCTAATCTAGATGAACCTTCATGATGTTTCTCTTTACCATATTGTAGTCCAAGAACCATATTGTCATCCTCAACACCGTCTACTGAAGCATAAGAAAAATGAGCTTTCCAACGAGTAACTGAGTTAGCATCATTGAAAGTTCTTCTCATAATATGCCCGTTAAGCGGGTTGTTTAATGAAAACATTTCTCCACTATCTAAATTAGGTGTGAACATGACTTCATATATTGTTCCTTCAGATGGTTTTTCAACTTGTGCAAAAGAAACTGCTGATATTAAAATGGTTAAAATAAAAATTGTTTTTTTCATTGTTTAGTATTTAATTAGTATACAAATTTAAATAAATATTATTTAACTGTTAAAAAAACATTAAAAAACCTTGTAAACTTAAATTAAATAGGCTTCTTTTTTTTAAAATCGTTAATACAAAGTTTTCGGTCTATATGGCCTAATTATATGTATTGTTTTAATTAAGACTACACGCGATACCCCATTTGAGCTTGTTTATCCCTGCCTTAAGTAACGTCCATAAAACGGTTTCGGTCCGCTCGAGTTTGAAACACCCAAGCGCAAAAAGAATCCTTGCTATGGTAAATGGCTTTCAGTTCGTCATCAATGTGGTAAAGTTCTTGAGGGATTTCAGTAGGAATATATCACAATGCTTGATTTAGGAGCGATAATGTCTTTTCGGTAGCCCCTTGGTTTTGGCGTACAAATCCTGTGTTTTGTTTCCCTTTTTCAATTTGCAATGCATTGTTTTGCCTGAGTTCGGCTAGCTGTTTTGTGCATTCATCTGCAGATGAAATGGATATAACACCGCCTAATTCAATAAGCGCTTTTGCTTCTGGAAACTTCTGATAATTTTTCCCAATAATCACAGGAATACCTGCTGAGGCAGGTTCCAAAATATTATGTAATCCCGATGTACCCATACCGCCGCCCACATAGGCAATACTGCCATAGGCATAACAACGACTAAGCATTCCCACCGTGTCGAGTACCAAAACCGGACAGTCTTTTCTTTCAGCATCCTTACTTTGGGTATAGCGTAAACTTCCTTGGGGGAGCTTTGCCATGAGAACCTTAATTTTTTCTTCGTTTATTTCGTGTGGGGCAATAAGCCAGCACCAGTCCTTGGGCGTTTTCGCGATCACGTCTATTAGTACGGCTTCGTCTTCGGGCCACGTACTTCCTGCTACAATGCATTGCCGATTTCCCACAAACGTTTCCATAAAAGGGAGTGGGGCTTTTGTAGCACCAACACGGTCGTAACGCGTATCCCCCGAAACACTCGCATTGGTTATCCCTATTTGATGAAGCAACTTTAATGAATGTTCGTTTTGCACAAATAAGTGTCTAAACCCTTTAAGTAATTTACGGTAGCTGCTGCCCCACGGTCTAAAAAACACCTGTTGAGAGCGAAATTGCCCAGCAATCAGATAAAGCGGTACGCTTGCATTGTGCAATGCAGCTATCATATTTGGCCAAAACTCATACTTTACAAATAGCGCCATTTTGGGATCTACACTAGAGACAAATCGCTGCACTTCTTTTTTGGTGTCCCACGGTAGGTAAGTGGTCAAATCGGCAACGCCATGCGCGCTGCGCACTTCATACCCCGAGGGCGAAAAAAACGTAACCAAATAAAAGTAGTCGGGATTGCTAGCCTTTAGTCCTTGTAGCACGGGCAGCCCTTGCTCATATTCACCCAGTGAAGCACAGTGCATCCAAACCACTTTTGCGTCTTTTGGGATGCTATCGATGTGTTTCCACACTTCTTTCCTGCCTTGCACAAAGGCTTTGGCTTTAGCGGTTCGTGCCACTAATGGTACAACACATCTGGCAGCCGATATCGCTAAAGCGTAAAAAAATCGCATGCCTCAAATATACTTATTTCATAAAGAGGGATTTGTTTTGCTGTTTGTAGAAAATTTTTATATTTGGAAAGCCCTTGTACTTAACCGAATACTTAAATTTTTATTTCTCGGGGTACTTGAACAGATGTATGTTTCTTTACAGAATATATCTAAAAAAGTACTAAAACAAAGGCCTTAAATCTATATGTTATGAAGAAAATACTTTTATTGCTTTTAATTGTTTCCGCAAGCTCGCTTTATTCACAATGGGTAAAAGGGTTTTTTACTGATGATTTCGGCGACCCAACGGACAAATCTTTTCTTAAGCAAACAATAATTGGCACCTTTAGCAATACAGCAACAACAAACTCTGTTTGTAAATTTAATGTTTTTAAGACTGATGATGAATACCAAATTAGAATTTACCCATATAATAGCAATCACATGGAGGACTGGATTGAAGGAGTTTATGGGTCGCCAACAATATACATTAAAAGACCCTCTGGTAAGAAGGACACGCTAAGTGGAGACTTTTATAATGGGATTATTACTATAAATTCAGAAATTCAAACAGATGATTTTTCTTATGAAAAAGAGATGATTCGAAGAACCCTCGATATTCTAGAAATCAGAAAGACAAGAGAATTGAGAACTAAAGACATAATGTCCCTTAAGAGACGATACGGACCTATTTCAGAAAAAAAACTCAAACAATCTATAGCGGAACATGAAGCTGACCTTGTTAAAGCTAAACACTTATTTCAATTAAGGACAAAGTTATGGGGCAAGCCACAATTTAATAGACTTAATAAAATTTTAGAATCAGAAGATGGCGAATTTATAGTAATAGCTAAATACAACGAAAATACCTATAAGTTCAAGATGTAAAAAACTCTATTATTAAACTCCCCCCCCCATTATGCTTTTAGATTATGATAGTTTTTGGTTTCATCTTACAGCACATTTTGTTGTAAGCGTTTCTGCTTCAATAGTTTTTCTGTTGGTTGTTCTTAGGACACTTCAGCCGAGGCTTAGGTTTTCAAAGAACATTACTATAAAAAACAAAAACAACAAAAAATACTACGTGTTCAAGATTGTAAACAGGTCTATATATGATTGCTTCTCGGTAAGCTTTGAGCTTTATAGGCGTATTCCCTATATTGTTGATGGGGTTAAGGTAAATCATGATGTTTATCCCGTTAAACTCAGCCGAGAAAACATTTATTCAATCCCGCGTCGCAGAAAAAAAATCGGATATGGAGACCACGCTGTTTTAATAGCCACTGAAGAGGACTTGTCCAAAGATATTGATATTGAGAACCTTGATTATTCGCTTCATGTAATCGCAAAACACGGACTGTCAAACCTAACAAAAGTTTTTGTCGTGTCGTTTAACAGCTCTGCTGTTTTTCACGATGGTAACTTTAAGTTTGGCAGCAATACAGAGGTTTGTTAAAAAAAATGTATATTTACCCACTAACCAAAAAGCCTTATCATGAAAAAAGACCAAATACTTTGGTAGTGTTTTAGTTACCCTGCTTTGACACATCCACTTCTAGACTCGATTAGTATCTTAGATTCAATGTTAGTAGTTGTTGGCTGCTTGTGGTCGGCTCCAATCTCAACTTTGAATGGTGCGCCTTAATCATAGTGACCTCCACTATAACAGTTTAAAATCTTTTAGCGACACCTCTGGCTCAACTTACTTCTTAACTTTGTTTTCATCATCTCTGTACCCAATTATGTGAAAGGGCAGTAATAAGCTTTCATATTACGTTTTTGGTAATTAGTCCTAGCGAGAAAGTGTTCGTTTGCCTTAACGTTGTGTTCAATAGAATGGTAGTACTGTCCGTTAGGTTGTTTTCAGTTTCGTCAATAACACCTCCATGTGTTTTCTGAAAAGGCACACACATAGCAAATTCAACATCACTTTCCATAAGCGCTAGTGCTGTAAGAACACAAAGCGTTTTAGTGATATAAAACATCAAGCACCTGATTTTCAGCGTTCATTTTTTGTAGCTTTGTCCTACCAAAAAGTTGCGATGCGAAAAATCCAAATGGTCGATTTGCAGACCCAGTATGAATTCATCAAACCCCAAGTAGATGCGGGCATGCAAGAAGTGTTGTCTTCAGCACAATTTATTAACGGCCCTGCCGTAAAAACATTTCAAGCCAATCTTGAAAAATACCTTGATGTAAAACACGTCATTCCATGTGCCAACGGTACAGATGCGCTACAAATTCCCATGATGGGATTGGGGCTTAAACCCGGCGATGAGGTGATTACTGCCGATTTTACATTTGCAGCCACCGTGGAGGTAATCGCCCTATTGGGTCTTACGCCCGTTTTGGTTGACGTGTTGCCCGACACTTTTAATATCGATCCGGATGCCATTGAAAAAGCCATAACACCCAAAACCAAAGCCATAGTTCCGGTGCATTTATTTGGTCAGGCGGCTGCGATGGATGAAATCATGAAAGTTGCCGAAAAGCACAAGCTTTATGTGATTGAAGACAATGCACAAGGGATAGGCGCAACCTTTACCAGTAAAAATGGTACACAAACCAAAACAGGCGGGATTGGACATGTAGCATCCACCTCTTTTTTTCCTTCCAAAAATTTGGGTTGCTACGGCGACGGTGGCGCTATTTTCACCAATGATGATGATTTGGCACATACACTGCGTGGCATCGTAAATCACGGTATGTACAAGCGATATCATCACGATGTTGTTGGAGTAAATTCAAGATTAGACAGCTTACAAGCGGTAGTGCTAAATGAAAAATTAAGACTGCTCGACTTCTACAACGAACGACGTAAGTGGGCGGCTATACGCTATACACAGCTATTGGAGCACCATCCAAAAATTCAAACGCCAGTTACTTCTGGGGATTGCAACTCGCATGTATTCCACCAATATACCTTACGTATTTTGGATGCAGATCGCGATGCTTTGGTAGCATATCTTCAAGAAAATCAGATTCCGTGTGGGGTGTATTACCCGATTCCATTACATCGACAAAAAGCATATGCTGACAACCGTTATAATGAAGCGGATTTCCCTGTTACAAATCAATTGATAAATGAGGTAATTTCGCTGCCAATGCACAGCGAACTAGACGAAGAGCAAGTACAGTTTATCTGTAAAACGCTATTGGCGTTTTTTGATTAACCCATTTGCGCCGATTGTACCTCGGCTTCGCGGTCTATTTTTTTGACCAACCCTTGTAATACTTTTCCGGGGCCGTATTCTATAAATAATGTTGCTCCGTCAGCGCGCATCTGCTGAATGGTTTGTGTCCACTTTACAGGGCCGGTAAGTTGTGCAATTAAATTTTCTTTAATTTGAGAAGTATCTTGTGTTGCAGCAGCGGTCACATTTTGATAGATTGGACAACTTGGTGTGTGAATCCTAGTTTCTAAAATGGCTTTTGCCAATTCTTCTCGTGCGGGTTCCATAAGTGGCGAGTGAAACGCACCGCCAACGGGGAGGAGTAATGCTCGTCTTGCACCTGCTTCTTTGAGCGTTTCGCAAGCTGTCTCAACGGCCGAAAACGCACCTGAAATCACCAACTGTCCAGGGCAATTATAATTTGCTGCTACCACAATTCCGTCCGTATTTTCACAAGTGTTTTCGACTATATCATCAGCTAGTCCAAGTACCGCAGCCATAGTTCCTTTTGTAACATCACACGCCGCTTGCATGGCTTGTGCACGTTTGGAGACCAAACGCAAGCCATCCTCAAAGGATAAAGCACCTATTGCGGTGAGTGCAGAAAATTCTCCCAACGAATGACCAGCAGCCATATTTGGAGTAGATTTCTGGGCCAATTCATAGGAAATAACAGAATGTAAAAAAATGGCAGGCTGCGTGACTTTCGTTTCTTTTAGCGCATCAGCATCGCCATCAAACATAATCTCTGTAATGGAAAAACCTAGGATATCATTGGCGGCAGTAAAGCGTTCTTTTGCTACCGCGCTTTGTTCGTATAGGTCTTTGCCCATACCTACAAATTGGGCGCCTTGCCCAGGAAACATAGCTACATTCATGCGTCTATTTTTTCGTATCTGATAAATGAAAATGCGTGCGCGTGTTTTTCGTCTTTGTCGTGATTTTCGCGCCAAACCTCACGCCAAACAGCAGTGTCTATTTCTGGAAAAAATGTATCTGCTTCAAAATCATCATGAACACGCGTGAGCTCAATACAGTTGGCAAAAGCCATACCTTGACGGTAAATCTCACCGCCACCAATAATAAACGGTCGTTCATCTTCGTGTGCAAGTGCAAGGGCTGCTTCCAGCGAATGTACCACCTGCGCATCTTCTGCTGCATATTCTTTTTGTCTTGAAATAACAACGTTAGTGCGATTTGGCAATGCTTTTGGCATAGACTCAAATGTTTTTCTACCCATAATTACATGGTGTCCTTTTGTCAAATTTTTAAAATGCTTTAAGTCATCAGACAGGTACCATATGAGCTTATTGTCTTTGCCAAGCGCATTGTTTTCGGCGACAGCCGCAATCATGGTGATGTTTTTGTGTTGCTTTTCGCGCTCCCATTCGGCGCTTGCTTTTAGTGCAGCTTCTTTGTCCATAGTACGTTTTAGTTTTTCCACCTTAATGGCTTGTTTTTCTAGTAAAAATTCCATCTGCTCTGCTTCCCATGCTTTTCCCATAAATGAATAAAAAACATAAACTTTAAGAAAATGAATTATTAATATAATACCCAAAAGAGACGCTAACACAAACGACCAGCGGGCATTAAAGGGCACAAAATCTGCTTTGTATTCAAAGGCAAAATCAAGTATAAAAGCAAAGAATACTAGAAACAAAGTAACGAGCAGGTGTGTTTGAAATCGGCGTTTTTGCGCTATGCGATATTGCGCGTGTTCAACAAGTGCTACTTGCTGTGGATTAATGGTGTTATCGGGTTTTTTTTTTCGAAACATAAGTAGTGTATTTATACCGCAACTGTTCCTTTGATTCCGGGGTGCGGATCGTAGTTTAGGATTTCAATATCCTCATAATCAAAGTCAAGTATGTCGGTGATATTAGGGTTTAGTTTGAGTGTTGGTAGGGACTTAGGCTCACGGCTTAGTTGCAATTCAACCTGCTCCATGTGATTGCTGTAAATGTGTGCATCGCCCAAGGTGTGAATAAATTCACCTGCTTGAAAACCACAAACTTGCGCCATCATTTCGGTGAGTAATGCATAGGAAGCGATATTGAATGGAACACCAAGAAAAATGTCGGCACTGCGTTGATACAGTTGGCAAGAAAGTTTGCCATCGGCTACATAAAATTGAAAAAACGCATGGCAGGGTGGAAGTGCTGCTTTTCCGTTAGCAACGTTTTCGCTAAAAGATTTTGAGGTATCTGGAAGCACACTAGGATTCCAAGCGGACACCAACATACGTCGGCTGTTTGGATTCGTTTTTAAGGTTTCGATGACATTTATAAGCTGATCAACACCCTCGCTATTCCAGTTGCGCCACTGATGTCCATAAACAGGTCCAAGATTGCCGTTTTCATCGGCCCATTCATTCCAAATACGCACACCATTTTCAGTGAGATATTCAATATTTGTATCGCCTTTTATAAACCATAGCAACTCATATATCACCGATTTAAGATGAATTTTTTTGGTAGTGACAAGCGGAAATCCCTCTGATAGGTCGAAACGCATCTGATGACCAAATACACTGCGTGTTCCTGTGCCCGTTCTGTCGCCTTTGACTGCGCCTTCATGTAGCGCTCGCTTGACCAAATCTAAATACTGCTGCATAAGATATTTTTGTAAAGGTAAAATCTAACGTTAAAAATCACACATTGCTACAAATAGTTTTTCAAAAGGTTTTCAACCACTAGCCCAATAGCGCACCAACCAACGTTGCAGATAAAAGCGATGCCAACGTACCACCCAAAACTGCTCGAAATCCAAATTTAGATAGCACCTTGCGTTGATTGGGAGCCAGTCCGCCAATGCCGCCAATTTGAATTCCAATAGATGCAAAATTCGCAAACCCACAAAGCATATAGGTAGCCATAACAATGGATTTTTGATGCATAAAATGGATGCCGTTAGCACTGTTTTTGAGTTCAGCCAACTGGATATACCCCACGAATTCACTTACTGCCAACTTTACTCCTAATAATTGTCCCATTGGCATCAGGTCATTCCATGGAACTCCAATCAGCCACATAAGTGGCGCAAAAAGCGTCCCTAGAATAGCTTCTATGGATAAGGCATCGTACCCCGACCAATTCGAAATCCAATCGTTTAGATTGGTAAACTCGCCGATTTGAAAAAGAATTCCATTTCCCATGGCAATCAGTGCCACGAAAACAAGAAGCATACCACCGATATTTGCGGCTAACTTTACACCCTCAATTGTGCCATTTGCTATAGCATCTAAAGGGTTGCTTCCTACATCTTGCTTCGATACTTTGGTGTTTTTATCAATAGCCTCTGTTTGTGGAAAAAGTATTTTGGCTATAACGATAGCGCCCGGAGCAGCCATGACGGATGCCGCAAGCAAATGCTTGGCAAAAGCCAACCGCAATTCGGGGTCATTACCTCCTAAAAACCCAATGTATGCCGCCAACACACCTCCTGCTACAGTTGCCATGCCCCCAACCATAACCAAAAGCATTTCGGAGCGATTCATTTTGGGTAAATAAGCTTTGATAAGCAATGGTGCTTCGGTTTGACCTAGAAAAATATTCCCAATTACAGAGAGGCTCTCTGCTCCAGAAATATTGAGAATTTTAGAGGTGCCTTTGGCTAGTATTTTTACAAAAAATTGCAATACCCCTAGGTAAAACAACAAGGACGTGAGTGCAGCAAAAAAAACAATGGTAGGTAAAATTTGAAACACAAAAATGAACCCGTAGCTTTCGGCGTTCATTAAATCGCCAAAAAGAAATGCGCTTCCAGCAGCTGTAAAATCTAAGATGCCAACGAACACTTTTCCAATGGCGTTAAATATGCTTTGAACCCAGCCAATCTTTAGAATAGACAATGCCAAAAAGAGTTGTAAAAGCAAACCAAAACCAACGGTTTTCCATGGGATTGCCTTGCGGTTTGCACTAAAAATAAATGCCAAGAAAAGAAGGGTTATAACACCCACAAACCCCTGTATAATTCCAAATGACGTGATACCTTGATGGGCTAAAATAGGCTCAAGTGCGGCTCCAAAAAACAGCTTCATTCGGTTGCGTCGTTTTCTCGTTTGGAAATTTCATCTCGAAGTCTGGCAGCCATCTCATAGTCTTCTTTTTTCACAGCTTTTTTGATGGCAAGCTCCAGCTCTTCAACAGAAAGGTTGGTGTAGTTTTCGTCATCAGAAAGTTCATCTATAAGTGTTCCTTTAGATGGGATATCGTCTTTATCAAAAACAACACCTGCTTTTTCCATTACACTTTCATGTGTGAATATCGGAGCTTTAAAACGCAATGCCAATGAAATTGCATCTGATGTTCGAGAATCTATAATTTCTTCAATTTTATCGCGTTCACAAATGAGACTTGAGTAAAAAACACCATCTACAAGTTTGGTAATGATAACGCGTTTGATGACAACATCAAATCTAAAGGCAAAATTTTTAAACAAATCGTGTGTAAAAGGCCGATGCGGCTTGATGTCTTTATCTAAGGCAACTGCAATAGATTGCGCTTCAAATTCGCCAATAACAACAGGTAATTTTCTTTTTCCATCCACTTCATCTAAAATCATAGCATATGCGCCGCTCTGATTTTGACTGTAAGAAATACGATTTACACGAAGTTTAATAAGACTCATTTATTGACTATTGCAAATGAACTCTAAAAGTACAAAATTCGAGGCTTACGATAACGACTTAAATGCTTTTAACTTTTGAATAAGTTCAGGTACTACTTCAAAGGCATCTCCAACCACTCCATAATCAGCTGCTTTAAAGAATGGCGCTTCTGGGTCGTTGTTGATGACTACCTTTACTTTTGAAGAGTTCACACCCGCCAAGTGTTGAATAGCACCTGATATACCAACAGCAATATATAAATTCGTAGAAACCGGCTTTCCTGTCTGTCCAACATGCTCATCATGAGAGCGCCATCCCATATCAGATACGGGTTTGGAACAAGCTGTAGCTGCATCTAGGACTTCGGCAAGCGCTTCAATCAAATGCCAGTTTTCAGGACCTTTGAGTCCTCTTCCTCCAGAAACCACCACATCAGCATCGGCAATAGTGGCTTTGCCTGTAATTTTTTCAATAGAAACTTGTTCAAGATTTGAGGCTGTATGTGTCGCCTCTATTTCATCTACGGTACAATTTACCTCATTATTAATAACACCAAAGCTATTATTGCCAACGCCTATAATATTACAGTCTGCAAGCAACTTCGTGTGCGCAAAAGCTTTATTTGTAAACACCGTTCGCTTTACTGTAAGTGGACTCAATTCATCTGGAAGGGCAACCACATTTGGTGCATACCCTGCACTTAATTTTGCGGTAAGCAAAGGGGCTAAAAATTTAGCATCTGCACTACTTCCAATAATAATATGGGTGGTTTTGTTTTGGGTCGCATAAGCAGAAATAGCATCTGCTTGTGCATGCGCATCAAAGTGTTTAGGAACATTGGAAATATGTGCAACTTTAGTAACTCCGTATTGTCCTAGTTCTGCAGCGTTAGAAGCGTGGAAAGTAATTGCGGTGCAATTAGCATTAAGTTTAGATGCAAGAGCAGCTCCATAGGAGGCTACTTCAGCGGCATTGCGTTTGAGTGCATTATTTTCAGATTCGGCAATAATTAAAACAGACATATCAATGGGTTATAAAACGTTAGCTTCTTTATGTAAGAGTTCAATAAGTTGGTCTAAATCATCAGCGGGTACCAACTTCACCTCAGCTTTTTGTGCTGGTTTTTCAAATTTCATATCCTCAGTAGCAGCAGCTGCTTCTAAAGGGGGTATCACCTCAAATGGTTTTTGGCGTGCCTGCATGATGCCGCGCATGTTTGGAATCCGCAGGTCAGACTCTTCTACCAATCCTTTTTGCCCCCCAATGACTAATGGTAAGGATCCTTTGAGTTTTTCGCGTCCTCCGTCAATCTCACGTTCTGCTATGGCAGTAGTTTCATCAATTTCTAAACCTACACAATTTGGCACAAAGGGAATATCGAGTAAGGCAGCCAGCATTCCAGGAACCATAGCTCCATTGTAGTCTATAGATTCTCTGCCTGCTATAATTAAATCGTAGGGATTGCTTTTAACAAAGGCGGCAAGCTCTTGGGCCACAGAAGCGCCGTCCACTGCAGGCGTGTTAATCCTAAATGCTTTGTCAGCTCCAATAGCCAAACATTTCCGTAAGGTAGGATCGGATTTTGGGGCACCTACATGAATCACATGGACTTGTGCCCCTTGCTTTTCTTTAAACCAAATAGCACGGGTGAGCCCAAACTCGTCATTGGGATTAATCACATATTGGACATCTCGAGACTCAAACGCGGTGTTATCTTCAATAAAATGTATCTTGGATGTGGTGTCAGGAACATGACTAATACACACTAATATATTCATGATGAATTTATTTTTTACAAAGGTACAAAAAAGTTTAAATTTGTTATGCGTGCATAATAAAATAAACTCTTTTGCGATTGACCATTTTATTGCTACTTTTGCGCCACTAAAACAGCTATGAGAACCATTCAATTCAGAGAAGCAATATGCGAGGCGATGTCAGAAGAAATGCGCCGCGATGAGAGTATTTATTTAATGGGTGAGGAAGTTGCCGAATACAACGGTGCTTATAAAGCTTCTAAAGGTATGTTGGACGAATTTAGCGATAAGCGCGTTATTGACACGCCTATATCGGAATTGGGTTTTGCAGGAATCGGAGTTGGTTCTACCATGACTGGGAATCGTCCTATTATTGAATTTATGACATTTAATTTTGCGCTTGTAGGGATTGATCAAATCATCAACAACGCTGCAAAAATCCGTCAAATGTCTGGTGGTCAGTTTCCGTGTCCTATTGTATTTCGTGGCCCAACAGGTTCCGCTGGTCAATTGGCAGCTACGCATTCCCAAGCTTTTGAGAGTTGGTACGCCAATTGTCCTGGCTTAAAGGTAATTGTTCCTTCAAACCCATACGATGCGAAAGGTCTTTTAAAAGCCGCTATTCGTGACGATGACCCTGTTATCTTTATGGAATCGGAGCAAATGTATGGCGATAAAGGAGAAGTTCCCGAAGGCGAATACGTACTTCCCATTGGAGTAGCTGAAGTAAAAAAACAAGGTACTGATGTAACGGTGGTTTCTTTTGGTAAGATTTTTAAAGAAGCGCAAAAAGCTGCTGATGCATTAGCCAAAGAAAATATTTCATGTGAGCTTATTGATTTACGAACCGTTCGCCCATTAGATATGGACACCATTATTACGTCTGTTAAAAAAACGAACCGATTGGTGATTTTGGAAGAAGCATGGCCTTTTGGCAACGTATCTACTGAAATTACTTATCAAATTCAAAATCAAATTTTTGATTATTTAGATGCACCCATTCAAAAAATAAATACGGCAGATACGCCCGCTCCTTATTCTCCTGTACTGTTACAGGAATGGTTGCCAAATCACGAAGATGTCATTCGTGCTGTAAAAAAAGTTTTAATATAATATCCCTCTTTTTATGAGTTCATTCCTATTTTATTTACCTATTGTGTTGGCTGTTGTTGGATTACTTGTTATGCTTGTCAAAGCGCAATGGGTTCGCAAGCAGTCTGCCGGTGACGCAAAAATGCGCGAAATATCAAGTGCTATTAAAGAAGGTGCTTTGGCATTCTTAAACGCAGAGTACAGGTTGCTTTTATTTTTTGTTTTAGGGGCATCGGTTGCGTTGTATTTTATTTCAACGCTTGTTGCTACCACGCATTGGATGATTGTACCTGCGTTTGTACTGGGTGCTATATTTAGTGGTTTTGCTGGAAATATTGGAATGCGTATTGCCACAGATGCTAATGCTAGAACAGCCGAGGCAGCCAAAACGAGTTTGCCTAATGCCTTAAAAGTTTCTTTTGGCGGAGGTACCGTAATGGGTCTTGGTGTTGCGGGTCTTGCCGTTTTAGGGTTAAGCTTATTGTTTTTATTTTTTGTTCAAAAATTTGTGGGTACAGATGGTGACTTCTACACCCAAATGACACTTGTTTTAGAAACACTTGCAGGATTTTCTTTAGGTGCAGAATCAATTGCATTGTTCGCTCGTGTGGGTGGTGGTATTTATACCAAAGCCGCAGACGTAGGTGCCGACTTAGTGGGTAAAGTAGAAGCTGGAATTCCAGAAGATGACCCTAGAAACCCTGCAACTATTGCTGATAATGTAGGAGACAACGTGGGAGATGTAGCTGGAATGGGTGCTGATTTATTTGGGTCCTATGTGGCAACTGTCTTGGCAGCCATGGTACTTGGAAACTATCTAATTAAAGACATGCTTGATGCGGGGACTGAACTCACAAGTTTTGATGGTATGGGACCAATTTTGTTACCATTAGTCATTGCGGGTGTAGGTGTTGTAGCTTCTATAGTTGGGACCTTATTCGTACGCATTAAAAACAACGATGCTAAAGAATCACAAGTGCAAAAAGCACTTGACACAGGTAACTGGGTTGCCATTTTACTTACTCTTGCTGCCAGTTGGTATTTTATTGATTGGATGCTTCCAGCTACATTAAATATGAATTTCTTTGGAGAAGGAATTGTTGCGATCCCCTCAATAAACGTATTTTGGGCGGCTTGTATAGGGCTTGCGGTTGGAGCACTTATTTCAATAGTTACAGCGTATTACACTTCACTTGGTAAAAAACCTGTTTTAGACATTGTAAAAAACAGTTCTACAGGAGCAGCTACGAATATTATTGCTGGACTTGCTGTTGGAATGAAATCTACATTTTTGTCTGTTATCCTTTTTGCAGCAGCCATTTTTGCTTCTTATACATTAGCTGGATTTTATGGCGTTGCATTGGCTGCATCTGCGATGATGGCAACTACTGCTATGCAACTCGCTATTGATGCTTTTGGACCTATTGCTGACAATGCTGGTGGTGTTGCCGAAATGAGCGAACTTGATCCTGAAGTGCGCGAGCGTACCGATATTTTAGATTCTGTTGGTAACACAACAGCAGCAGTTGGAAAAGGATTTGCCATTGCTTCTGCTGCACTTACGGCACTTGCGCTGTTTGCTGCTTACGTTACCTTCACTGGTATTGATGGAATTAATATTTTCAAGGCAGATGTGCTTGCGATGCTTTTTGTCGGAGGTATGATACCTGTGGTTTTTTCCGCCCTTGCCATGCAATCGGTTGGAAAGGCAGCCATGGAAATGGTTTACGAAGTACGCCGCCAGTTTAAAGAAATTCCAGGAATTTTAGAAGGAAAAGGGAAACCTGAATATGCAAAATGTGTTGATATTTCTACCAAAGCTGCGCTTAAAGAAATGCTAATACCGGGATTAATTACCATTATTACACCTATTGTAATTGGGTTGTTGTTCGGTGCTGAGCCACTTGGTGGTTATATGGCAGGCGTTTGCGTTTCGGGTGTTATGTGGGCTATTTTCCAAAACAACGCCGGTGGTGCTTGGGATAATGCTAAAAAATCTTTTGAAGCAGGTGTAGAAATTGAAGGTGAAATGGTGTACAAAGGCAGCGAGGCTCATAAAGCAGCGGTAACTGGCGATACGGTTGGTGACCCTTTTAAAGACACCTCAGGGCCTTCTATGAATATACTTATTAAACTTACGTGTTTGATTGGTCTTGTATTGGCACCTCTTTTAGGTGATGGTCATGACGCTAAAGAAGATATTCTACAAGTTGATGTCCGTATGGAGCGCACAGATGAAGGACTTGCAAAAGGTGTTTTGACTGTTGTTACATCAGAAAATGGTAAAGAAGTAGAAAAAATTAAAATTTTTGAAGGTAACGAGCAAGAAGTAAAGTCTGCTATCGATGCCGCAGAAAGCGAGCTTAATCTTTAGCCGTAAATAATCCGCTGAGCTCAGCGTCTATTTTTTCGATTACAGAACCCAAATCCTCTTTGTTGTCCACAAAGTTTAGTTCATCCACGTCAATGATAAGGAGTTTTCCTTTGTCGTAATCGTGTACCCAAGCTTCGTAGCGTTCGTTTAGCCTGCTCAAATACTCAATGCTTATGGAATTTTCATAGTCTCTTCCGCGCTTGTGAATTTGTGATACTAAGTTGGAGATTGAGCTTCTTAAATAAATCATCAAGTCGGGGCCTTTTACCAATGATTCCATCAAATTAAAAACGGCAGTATAATTGCTAAAATCTCGATGCGTCATTAGTCCCATAGCATGCAGGTTGGGCGCAAAAATGTGCGCATCTTCATATATTGAACGATCTTGAACAACGTCTTTGCCATTTTTTTGAATGTCAAGAATTTGTCTAAACCTACTATTTAAAAAATAAATTTGAAGGTTAAAAGACCAACGTTCCATCTCAGCATAAAAATCATCTAAGTACGGATTTTCTACTACGTCCTCGTAAAGGGCTTCCCAGCCATAGTGTTTATGTAAAAGTTCTGTAAGCGTTGTTTTTCCAGCTCCAATGTTTCCTGCTATGGCTACGTGCATCTTCAATAATTATGGAGTTAAATATAAGTATCTTTATTAAAAATTTCTTTTGTTTTCAAACTATTTAGTCTTTATTGGGTCTAAAATTTATTTAAAGCAAACGTTATTTTACATTTGCTAAAATTTCACATATGAAATCTGTCTTTATTACAATTTTAATTTTGAGTTCTTCTTTGACATACGCACAGCAAATCAAGGCTACATACGCTATGAAAGTTACAAGGAATATGGATTTTAGTGGAAATCCAAATATGCCCAAACAAGTCATTGAGCGAATTAAAAAGCGTCTTTCTGAACCCGTAATTTACGACTTGTTCTTTGACCAAAACCAATCCATTTATAAGCAACAACAGAAGCTCGATGCTCCTCAGTCAAGTGGTAGAGGCGGTATGTCAATGCGATTTGGTAGTGGTTCTCAAAATATCATGCACACCAATTTAGCAACGCGTAAACAAACCAACCAACAAGACCTTTTTGGTAAAATGTTTTTGGTGAATAAAAATGTTAAAATACCAGAATGGAATTTTACTGGCGAGAGCAAGCAAATAGGGCAATATATGGCCTATGAGGCAACTTATACACAGATGCAAACCCCGCCACAGTTTAGGATGTCTTTTGGTAGAGGAGGTAATAATGAAGAGGAAAAAGAAAAGGAACCAGAAAAAATTGAGGTAACGGTTTCGGTTTGGTTTACACCAGATATTCCTATTTCTGCTGGACCAGACAACTATTTTGGTTTACCTGGTTTGGTTTTGATGGTGCAAGACAACAACAAGGCGTTGGTATGTACCGAAGTGCAGATGAATCCAAAGGATAAAATAAAACTTACCCCACCCAAAAAGGGCGATGAAGTAACTTGGAAAGAATTTAATGAAATCCGTGAAAAGAAAGCCAAAGAAATGAGAGATCGTTTTCAAAACAATAGCAACCGGAGCAATCAAAGTCGCATCTTTATCAGAAATTAATAATGAAATATAGCATTTGTATTGTCTGGTCAGCTTTGTTGCTGACCCTAGGAGTATTCGGTCAAAATATTAGGTTTGAAGGAGTGGTCTTAGATAGTTTAGGCGTTGCCATTTCCACTGCCAATGTGGTAGCAAAAAATCAAGAAACCAATCGGATGGATAGTTTTGCTATTTCAGATTTGGATGGAAAATTTTCTATTGGAATAAAAAAAGATGTCCCGTACCTAATTAAGGTGTCCTACCTCGGTTTTAAGCCCATTGAGCTAGAACGAAACGCCTCTTCTGACGTGAATGAAGTAATCGTTTTGTATGAGCAAGCGGAACAACTTGAGGGCGTAGAGGTAACATATGAAATCCCTGTTTCTATTCAAGGAGATACGATTGTGTACAATGCCGACTCATTTAATACAGGGTCTGAGAGAAAATTACGGGATGTACTCGAAAACTTACCAGGTGTGGAAATCAATAGCGATGGACAGATTGAAGTGGAGGGGAGACAGGTAAACAAAGTCATGGTAGAGGGAAAAGATTTCTTTGATGGCGACTCAAAAATTGCCACAGAAAATATCCCTGCGAATGCCATTGACAAAATACAGGTGCTTAAAAACTTTAATGAAGTTTCACAACTTGGCGGCGTTACAAACAACGACGATAACATGGCCATTAACATCAAGCTTAAACAAGGAAAAGATAAGTTTTGGTTTGGTGAAATTGGTGCTGGAGGGGGCGAAAAAGATCGCTTTATTTTAAATCCAAAAGTGTTTTTTTACAGCCCAAAAACAAGTATCAACTTTCTTGGTAACAGAAACAACCTTGGCGATAATCCTTTTACGCGTCAAGATTATTTTCGTTTTACTGGCGGATTTCGTAATCAAAGCAATCAAAGTGGATCTTCTATTCAGATTCAAACCGATGATGTTGGGCTAACCAATCTTCAAAATAACAATGCGGCATCTATTGAAAACGATTTTGCTGCTACAAATTTTTCACATTCACCAAAAAAGGGACTTGACTTTTCGGGCTTTGCTATTGTATCGAAAAATAATACCAAAATTAAATCCATAAGAGAACGCACCTTTACCACTACTGGAGTAACAGAAACTACAGATAATGACTTTGATCAAACCAATACTTCACAATTGTACAAGCTCAGTATGTTGTACAATTCAAATCCAAATTTTCAGTTTGAGTATGATATCTTTTACCGAACCGCCGAAGAAGACGAGTTTAGTCAAACAACTTCAACAGCAAGGTTTCAAGAAGATATTGCTTCTAACCGTACGCAAAAACCACAACAACTCAATCAAAATTTAAACGCCTATTTCACCATTAACGAGAAGCATATTTTTGCTTTTGAACTTCAGCATTCCATACAAGAAGAAAATCCAATATATAAACTTCAAAAGGAACGGATTTTATTTCCTGATATTCTACCACTTCCACAACAGCCAGATGGCTATTTGGTACAACAGAATCGCTTCACCAAAACAAATAAGCTCGACGGACGCCTAGAATACTATTATATGTTGACGGATTTATCTAGTATGAACCTTACAGCTGGTACTACACAAGTGCGTCAAGAATATGATTCTAGTATGGGAAATTATGTGGATGGCGAACTGGACATTTTTGATGCTTCGAACTTAATAAATGACGCGCGTCTCGAGTTTTCCGACGTATATACTGCGTTGCGCTACAGGCTAAAAAGCGGAAAGTTTACATTTAATCCAGGGCTTACACTCCACAAGTACGATATCAATACCATCCAATCAAATACACTTGAAACAGACGAAACCAGAGTTTTACCCGATGTGTGGATAAGCTATCAAATGCGTAAGTCAGAGAACTTGCGTTTTACCTATAAAGCACAGCTGCAGTATTCCGATTTGAGTAGGTTGGGAGATGCATATACTTTTAACAATTACAACCGTCTTTTTTTAGGAAACAGCAGTTTGAAGCCTGCCTATTTTAACAATTTCACGTTGAATTATTTCAACTTTAATATGTTTAATTTTACTAATATTTTTGTTAGACTAAACTACAGAAAACAGTTTGACACCTTTAAAACGGTGAATCAAATCAATGGTATAAATAGAGAATCTTCTCCGTTTAATTCTCCAAAAGCGGAGGAGCGTATCAACCTAAGTGGGAGATTGCAAAAAAGATTTAATAATGTAAAAACGAGCTTTACGCTTAGAGCCAATAAAAACACGTCTTACAATATTGTCAATGACGATTTACGCAGATTTGACTATCTCACTCAATTTGGTAGTGCTAGTGTGGCAACTAATTTTAAGGCAGCGCCAAACGTTGAGCTTGGTTATAGTTATAATATAAACCGATCCAAGGACGAAAACCAGATTTTGCATTATATAACTGAGCGCCCATTTGTAGGAGTTGATGCAGCTTTTTTGAACGGATTTATCTTTTTAGCCGAGTATAGCTTTTATGATTATAGACAGGGAGGCACATCACTTAACACCTATGACGATTTTACCATGTCGCTTGTGTATCAGAAAAAAGACAGTCCTTGGGAGCTGAGTGTTCAAGCAAATAATGTGTTAGGAAACGAAAGTATCAATCGTGATAATTTTTCTGGAATTGCACAAAACACAACCTTGTATATGATTCAGCCAAGGTTTATTTATTTTATGTTGAAATACATTTTATAGCTATATTTGATTTAAATCTTTATACCCAAATTATGAAACGCACAATTTTATTTTTCTCACTTTTTACTGTAACATTTTCTTTTGCACAGCTCTTTGATGATCTTAAAAATGTACTTGCCGCAACTGCAGAAGATGCACAAACATTAGCCGATGCTTACATTTCACCTGTTGGACAATCGTTGACCTACGGCTTAAATACGGGATGGGCATCATCTGCAAAAACACATAAAAAACTTGGCTTTGACCTTACTGTTGGCACAGCCCTTCCAAGTGTCCCTGATGCAGCAAAAAGTTTTAATACCAGCAATTTGGGGTTAAAACAACTCACCCCAAGTGCACCTACCGCAAGCACTGTTTTTGGTTCTAAAAATACAGCCACATTTACTGAAAGCATTACAAATACTTCGGTAAAACTACCGGGCTTTGAGAACGAATTAGTAATGAATTCTTTACCTGTGCCATATCTACAAGCAGGAGTAGGGCTCTTTTTTGATACCGATATTATTGTGCGCTATGTTCCAAAAACAAAAATAAAAGGCCTTGAGTTTGATGTCCTTGGCGTTGGTGTTAAGCATAATTTGATGCAATATTTCGGCCTTTTAGATAAACTTCCACTGAATGTTTCTGCGCTAGCCTCTTTCACAAAACTTAATGGCAATTACCAACTTAATAACGCAAAGCCTGATCAAAAAGTGGACTTAGGTGTTGATACATTTATGGTACAAGCGTTGGCTTCGCTAGACTTTCCTATCATAAGCGTAGTTGGTGGTTTTGGTTACGGCAAAGGAGATGCCAGCATCCAACTTTTAGGAGATTACTCATCCGAATATCCCGGGACATCAAAAGACCCATTAAAAGTAGAAGACACATATACTGGCACACATGCTATGGTTGGTGTTCGTGCAAATCTTTTATTTTTAAAAATCTTTGCCAACTACACACTGCAGAAGTTTAACACACTTAACGCTGGAATTTCCTTTAGTTTCCGTTAAAAAGTATTGCAATTTATCGGTACAGTTGTATATTTGCACCAACAGAGGAAGGATTTGACTGATTGCAACCTCTCAAAAAAACTGCTAAAACAGCTTGCTTTTGATTACTGCAATCAGTCAATACACTCCCCAAAAGCAAGATTATGTCATACTTTTTTACATCAGAATCAGTAGGTGAAGGTCACCCGGATAAGGTATCCGATCAAATTAGCGATGCGCTATTAGATCACTTTATAGCTTTTGACCCAGCGAGTAAAGTTGCCTGCGAAACCTTAGTCACAACAGGACAAGCAATAATTGCTGGAGAGGTTAAAAGCAAAACCTATTTAGATCTTCAATCCATCACACGAAACACCATTAACCATATTGGCTATACCGAAGATGCCTATCAATTTTCTGGCGATTCTTGTGGTGTCATCTCGCTCATTCATGAACAGTCTGCAGATATCAATCAGGGCGTAGAACGTGAAGAGGACAAACAACAAGGCGCAGGTGATCAGGGAATTATGTTCGGTTATGCCAACAATGAAACTGAAAATTACATGCCCTTAGCACTTGATATTGCGCACAACATCATGCGTGTATTGTCGGATTTTAGAAGAGAAAAAACACAAATTCCGTACCTAAGACCAGATGCTAAATCACAGGTTACCTTAGAGTATAGCGATGATCACAAACCGCTGCGTGTAGATACCATTGTAATTTCTACCCAACACGACGATTTTGATGCGGATGAAGTTATGCTAGCAAAAATCAGAAAAGATTTGATTGAGCTGGTCATTCCAAAAGTTATATCGAGCTACCCAAAGGCGGTTCAAGAATTATTCGGAAGTGATATTGCCTATCACATCAACCCAACGGGAAAGTTTGTTATTGGAGGCCCTCACGGAGATACTGGCTTAACAGGTCGAAAAATCATTGTAGACACCTATGGCGGAAAAGGAGCGCATGGCGGTGGTGCATTTAGTGGGAAAGACCCATCTAAAGTGGATAGAAGTGCTGCTTATGCAGCGCGTCATATTGCGAAAAATTTGGTAGCTGCTGGAATTTGCGACGAAGTTTTAGTGCAATTGAGCTATGCCATTGGAGTAGCTGCGCCAACATCAATATTTATTAATACTTATGGTACAGCTAAAATTTCACATACCGATGCAGAAATTGCCGAAAAAATATCCAAGCTGGTTGATTTAACGCCTTATGGTATTGAGCAACGACTAAAACTTAGAAACCCTATCTATTTTGAAACTGCCGCCTACGGACATATGGGCAGAACACCCAAAATCGTAAAAAAGACTTTCGAGTCACCCTATAACGGTCGCATAGACTGTGAGGTGGAATTATTCACATGGGAAAAACTTGATTTAATAGAAACTTTCAAAAAACAATTTTAAATATAAAACATGAGTCAATCTAAATTTGCTACAAAAGCCCTACATGAAGGGCACGATGTAACACAAACGCAAGGAACACGTGCGGTACCATTGTACCAATCTACTTCTTTTGTTTTCAACAATGCCGATCACGCTGCTAACCTTTTTTCACTTGCAGAGCCTGGTTACATTTACACAAGATTAAACAACCCAACAAATGATGTGCTAGAACAACGTATGGCTAGCCTTGAAGGCGGAATTGCCGCCGTGGCTACATGCTCTGGAACAGCTGCGGTATCTACTGGGATTTTAACGTTTTTGAAAGCTGGCGACCATATAGTTTCTTCCAATAGTTTGTATGGTGGATCGTATAATATGCTAAAGTCAATGCTTCCACGATTTGGGATTACAACTACGTTTGTAGATCCTAATGATGTGTCTAATTTTGATGCTGCAGTTCAAGAAAATACCCGTTTGATTTTTGCGGAGTCGCTAGGAAACCCAAAATTAGATGTACTGGATTTAAAAGCGATTTCAGCAGTAGCTAAGAAACATAAAATTCCATTTATGGTTGACAATACGGTAGCTACCCCTGCGCTTTTAAAACCCATTGAGTACGGAGTTAACATCGTTATTCACTCGCTTACAAAGTACATTAACGGAAATGGAACTTCCATGGGAGGTGTCATTATTGATGCCGGTACTTTTGATTGGTCTAGCGGTAAATTCCCGGAATTTACGTCGCCTTCACCGTCATACCATGGTCTAAACTACCACGAAGCTTTAGGACCAGCAGCATATATTGCTCGTGTTCGTATTGAAGGATTGCGAGATTTGGGTGGTGCGATCAGTCCTTTTAACGCTTTTCAAATTATTCAAGGTATTGAAACGCTTGAAGTGAGAATGCAAAAGCACAGCCAAAACGCACTTGAATTAGCAGAATGGCTTAGCGAAAACGAGGCGGTAGAATGGGTAAATTACCCTGGATTAGCGTCTAGTAAATACAAATCTTTGGCAGATGAATATCTTCCAAATGGACAAAGTGGCGTTGTTACTTTTGGCGCCAAAGGAGGTTTTGAAGCGGCTAAGAAAATTGCCGATAATACCAAGTTATTTTCACTGCTTGCCAATTTTGGAGATTCCAAATCATTGATAATCCACAACGCAAGTACCACCCACCAGCAGCTTACTCCCGAGCAGCAAGAAGACACGGGGGTTACCAATGATCTTATTCGATTGTCTGTTGGGTTGGAAAATATCGAAGACTTAAAAGCAGACTTGCAAGCGGCGTTTGATACGCTGTAAATTTTAAAAGAATAAAGGCAATATGTCATCACTTCAAAAACACACCATACCTTCTTTTCGATTGCAAAGCGGCAAGGTTATGCCTTTGACGTTGACGTATCAAGTGTTTGGGAAACCACTTGATAGTGCACCTGTTGTGTTGGTGAATCACTCGTTAACAGGCAACTCTGTTGTTTCGGGCGAAGACGGTTGGTGGAGCGATATTATCGGCCCCAAAAAGCTGATAGATACCGAAGTGTATAGCATTATTGCCTTTAATTTCCCAGGAAATGGATTTGACGATCACTTCCTAGTCGAGTATAAGGATTTGGTTTTACGCGATATCTCTGAAGCCTTTAAAATAGCACTCGACGCACTTCATATTTCTGAATTGTACGCTGCTATTGGTGGTTCTATTGGAGGTGCACTGGCTTGGGAAATGGCGGTTTCATATCCGCAATTTATCCAAAATATAATTCCAATTGCTTGTCATTGGGAAGCCTCTGATTGGATTTTGGCGAATGTATTGTTGCAAGATCGATTGTTACATAACTCTGATAATCCTCTTGAAGATGCGCGTATTCATGCCATGTTGTGCTATCGTACACCACAGTCGTTCAAGTCTAGGTTTGGACGTACAATAAATCCTGAATTTGACAAATACAATGTAGAAACTTGGTTGTTGCATCATGGCGATAAATTGGCAGGTCGATTTGATGTACGTGCTTATATGGCTATGAACCACTTGCTTGGTACTGTTGATATTTGTCAAGACCGACCTTCTTTTGAGGAATTGGTGGAGCAGGTAACCGGAAATATTTATTTGGTTTCAATTGATACTGACTTGTTTTTTACACACGAAGACAACCGCGAAACCTACCGAAGATTGATGAATGTCAAGCCCAATGTGTTTTTCAAAACCATCTCATCTATTCATGGTCACGATGCGTTTCTTATTGAACACGATCAACTCAACGCATTGCTCAGCGATGTATTTAATCCCTCAATAAAATGAATATAAGACTTACACATAAATCTGGCTATCACGCCATTATCGAAAACGATAAGGGGCATCAAGTAGCGATTGACAACAAATCTGTAGAAAACCCACAAGGTGCAAGCCCCATGGAGCTTTTGCTAATGGGAGTAGCTGGCTGTTCTAGCATTGACATTATCTCAATTCTAAACAAGCAAAAAATAACTTTTGACAGTCTAGAAATTGATGTTGATGGCGATCGAATTGACAAACCTGCACCTTCGCTATTCACCAAAATACATGCAACGGTGCGTGTTTCTGGAAATGTAAAACCCGAAAAAATATACCGCGCTGCTGAATTGTCTTTTACCAAGTACTGTTCGGTTTCCATGACCTTAGCAGCAACTGCAAAAATTAGTTTTTCCGTAATCGTTAATGATGTCCCCTATGTCAAAGCATAAAAAATTTGAAACGGATGCCATCCGTACACAAGTAGAACGTTCGCAACACAGCGAACACAGCGTACCATTATTTCTCACTTCGAGCTTTGTTTTTGACGATGCTGAAGATATGCGGGCCTCTTTTGCGGAAGAAAAAGAAAGCAACGTGTATAGTAGATTTACAAACCCCAATACGAGCGAATTCGTTGAGAAAATTTGTAAGATGGAAGGCGCTCAAGACGGCTACGCTTTTGCCACAGGGATGGCTGCTGTTTTTGGTACTTTTGCTGCACTTTTGAATAGCGGCGACCATATTCTTTCTGCACGGGCCGTTTTTGGTTCAACACACGGTTTGTTTACGAAGTTTTTACCCAAATGGAATATTGAAACCACCTATTTTGATGTGGCGGATTTAGACCGTTTTGAGGAACTTATAACACCCAATACTAAAGTGATTTATGCTGAATCGCCAACCAACCCAGGATTACAAGTATTGGATTTGGAGCGCCTCGGTGTATTGGCAAAAAAGCACAATCTAATTCTAGTTATCGACAACTGTTTTGCAACACCTTACCTTCAAAAGCCTATCCAATTTGGAGCTGACTTGGTTATTCATTCAGCTACCAAACTCATCGATGGTCAGGGTAGGGTTCTTGGTGGTGTGACCGTAGGTCGTTCTGATTTAATTCGTGAAATTTATTTATTTGCTCGCAATACAGGTCCTTCTATGTCGCCATTTAATGCATGGACACTTTCAAAGAGTTTGGAAACCCTAGCAGTACGCGTTGACAAGCATTGTGATAATGCTGAAAAAGTAGCTGATTTTTTGCTTGAGCACGAGGCGGTAGAGGAGGTGCGCTATCCCTTTCTTCCCAATCACCCGCAATATGAGATTGCCAAAAAGCAGATGACAAGAGGTGGAAATGTTATTGCGTTTCAGGTCAAAAACGGACTCTCGGGTGGAAAACAATTTATTGATGCGGTGCAATTGTGCTCCCGTTCCTCAAACTTAGGTGATACCCGAACTATAGTCACGCAACCTGCGCTTTCTACGCATAGTAAATTGAGCGAGGAAGACCGTTTGGCAGTAGATATTACAGACGGGTTGATTCGTATTTCGGTAGGATTAGAACATCCGGATGATGTCATTCAGGATCTAAAACAAGCCCTTAATTCGCTCTTGTGAAAACACTAAAAGACCTTTTATCGGAACGTATTTTGGTACTCGATGGCGCTATGGGTACGATGCTTCAAGCCTATAAATTTGAGGAAGAAGATTTTCGTGGAAATCAGTTTGCAAATCACAAAATTCCACTTGCTGGAAACAACGATTTATTATCGATTACGCAACCCAAAGCCATTTATGAAGTACATGCAAAATACTTGGAAGCAGGCGCGGATATCATCGAAACAAATACTTTTTCTGGAACAAGTATTGCCATGGCAGATTATGCTTTGGAAGACTATGTTATCGAACTCAATGTAGCTTCTGCTAAAATTGCACGCCAAGCCGCCGATGATTTTACAGCAAAAAACCCAAATAAACCACGTTTTGTAGCAGGTTCTATCGGACCAACAAATAAAACGGCTAGCATGTCACCAGATGTTAACGATCCAGGGTATCGCGCTGTTTCGTTTCATGAGTTAAAGGATGCGTATAGCGAACAAGCTTTGGCACTTATTGAAGGAGGAGTAGATATTTTGATGGTAGAAACCGTTTTTGATACGCTTAATGCCAAAGCGGCTCTTTTTGCTATCGATGAAATAAAGGAAAACAAGCAACTTGATATCCCCGTTATGGTAAGCGGTACCATAACCGACGCTTCTGGACGTACCCTTTCTGGACAAACTGTAGAGGCATTTTTAATTTCTATTTCTCATATCGATTTATTAAGTGTTGGATTTAATTGCGCCTTGGGCGCAGATCAATTAAAACCTTATGTGCAACGCCTTGGGCAAAACACGGATCAGTTTATTTCGGCACACCCAAACGCAGGCTTGCCCAACGCTTTTGGGGCTTATGATCAATCTCCTGCTGAAATGTGCGAATTGATTGAGTCTTATATGTCCGAAGAATTGGTAAATATTATTGGTGGATGTTGTGGCTCCACACCTGAACATATTAATTTATTGGCGCAGGCTGCAGCCAAATACAAACCCAGACCCATTTTCCAAGATGCCTAACGTCCAGAAATACTTAACGCTTTCGGGACTGGAACCCTTGATTGTACGTCCTGAAACCAATTTTGTGAACGTTGGCGAACGCACCAATGTTACGGGGTCAAGACGGTTTTTACGCCTTATTGAAAATGATGATTACGATACAGCCTTAGATATTGCTCGTGAGCAAGTAGATGGTGGTGCGCAAATTTTGGATGTAAACATGGACGAGGGCATGATTGACGGCGTTGCTGCCATGACACGTTTTCTCAATCTTATTCAATCTGAACCGGATATTGCGCGAATTCCTATTATGATTGACAGCTCAAAATGGGAAATCATTGAAGCTGGGCTTCAAGTAGTGCAAGGCAAATGTGTAGTGAATTCTATTAGCCTTAAAGAAGGCGAAGACGTATTTATTGCACAAGCAAAAAAAATTCGTCGCTACGGTGCTGCGGTAATTGTCATGGCATTTGACGAGAACGGACAAGCAGATTCCTTTGAACGAAGAATTGAAATTTGTAAACGGTCGTATGATATTTTGGTAAATGACGTTCATTTTCCTCCACAAGACATCATTTTCGATCCTAATATTTTCCCGGTTGCTACAGGAATGGAGGAGCATAAAACCAATGCACTTGACTTTTTTCAAGCAACCAAATGGATTCGAGAAAACTTACCACACGCCCATGTAAGTGGTGGTGTGAGTAATGTTTCTTTTTCGTTTAGGGGAAACAATACGGTGCGCGAAGCCATGCATGCATCTTTTCTGTATCACGGCATTAAGCACGGCTTGACCATGGGGATTGTGAATCCAACCATGTTGGAAGTATATGACGAAATCCCAAAAGCGTTATTGGAGCATGTAGAAGATGTGCTTTTAAATCGCAGAGACGATGCCACAGAGCGGTTGTTGGATTTTGCAGAACAGGTGAAAGGCAATACCAAGGCAAAATCAATAAACGATTTGGCTTGGCGCGAGCAAGAGCTTCAAACACGTATTACCCATGCGTTGGTGAAAGGAATTGACCAATTTGTGGTGGAAGATGTAGAAGAAGCAAGATTGAGTGTAAAGGCTCCTATCGAGGTTATTGAAAACTTTTTGATGAACGGCATGAACGTGGTTGGCGATTTGTTTGGAAGTGGAAAAATGTTCCTGCCGCAAGTCGTAAAATCTGCCCGTGTAATGAAAAAGGCGGTGGCTTATTTGCTCCCCTATATTGAAGCCGAAAAATCGGGTAAGCCAGAAGCAGCTGGGAAAATTTTGATGGCAACCGTAAAGGGCGATGTGCACGATATTGGAAAAAATATTGTGAGTGTCGTGTTGGGTTGTAACAATTATGAAATTATCGATTTGGGGGTTATGGTACCTCCCGAACGCATTATCGAAACGGCGCTAAAAGAACAAGTGGACGCCATTGGTCTATCGGGACTTATTACACCCTCCTTAGATGAAATGGTGTATTTGGTAAAAGAACTCAATAAAACCAATCATGACATTCCTGTGATGATTGGTGGTGCAACCACATCAAGAGCACACACAGCTGTTAAAATTGCACCCCAATACGACCATACAGTCGTACACGTTAACGATGCCTCTAGGGCAGTGACCGTAGTTGGTAATTTGCTCCAACCGCAAACCAAAGCGAAGTATAAGGCTGATATAAAAGAAGAATACGACGATTTTCGGGCCCGTTTTCAGCAACGAAGCGACCATAAAACCTATGTTGCTCTAGCAGAAGCACGTGCGCAAAGGCTTCAAATAGACTTTGCTGCGCAGCCACCAATGACTCCAAATCAATTGGGGATTCAGCATTTTAATCAAGACTTAGAAGTGTTGGTGGATTATATTGACTGGACACCTTTTTTCCGTTCGTGGGATTTGCACGGGCGTTATCCTGATATATTAACAGATGATGTAGTGGGAAAAGAAGCCACCCAGCTTTTTGAAGATGCCAAAGCGATGCTTCAACAAATTATAGATGGTAAACTATTGCAAGCAAAGGCCGTTTTTGGATTGTTTGAGGCAAATAGTAACGACCAAGACGACATTGAAGTAACACACAACAATAAAGTATATCACTTTAGAACACTACGCCAACAACTGCTAAAAAGCAAGGGGAAACCCTACAGGGCACTTTCCGATTATATTGCACCAAAACACCAAAATATTCAAGATTATATGGGTTGTTTTTGTGTTACGGCAGGGTTTGGAACTGCCGAACTTGCCAAAGATTTTGAAGCCCGTAACGACGATTATAACAGCATTATGGTGAAGGCTCTTGCGGACCGATTGGCGGAAGCTTTTGCGGAGTATTTACATAAAAAAGTTCGCACCACGCATTGGGGCTATCAGCCTAGCGAGTCGTTGACCAACGAAGAACTTATCAAAGAATCGTATAGCGGTATCCGTCCTGCGCCGGGATATCCAGCATGTCCAGACCACTTGGAAAAAGAAACCATTTGGGAATTGCTACAAGTAAAAGAGCGCATCAACGTGGAACTGACCGAAAGCCTTGCCATGTGGCCGGCGGCATCGGTTTCGGGCTACTATTTTGCGCATCCAGAAGCATCGTATTTTGGATTGGGCAAGATTACAAAAGAGCAAGTACAAGATTACGCTACACGAAAAAATATAGCGATTGAAAAAGCCATACAATGGCTCCAACCTAACTTAAAGGAATAAGATGAAAGTTACTGAGCACATCAAAAAAGCGGAAGGAAAAACCATGTTTTCGTTTGAGATTTTACCCCCTTTAAAAGGGCAGAATATCGAAACTATTTTTGATAACATAGACCCGTTAATGGAGTTTAATCCCCCGTTTATTGACGTTACCTATCACCGTGAGGAATACGAATTTAAAGAACTTCCTAACGGCCTGTTAGAAAAACGAGTTGTACGTAAACGTCCGGGTACGGTGGGTATTTGTGCCGCCATTCAAAACAAGTATAAAGTCGATGCCATTCCACACGTGTTATGTGGGGGATTTGACAAAGAAGACACCGAAAATTTCTTGATTGATATGGGCTTTTTAGGGATTGACAACGTGGTTGCCCTTCGCGGCGATGCGGTAAAATCGGAAACTTATTTTAAGCCCGAACCCAAAGGAAATGCTTATGCATTGGATTTGGTGCATCAAATAGCCGATATGAACAAGGGTGTCTATTTGGATGAAGACATTCAAAATACCGCACAAACCGATTTTTGTATTGGCGTAGCTGGCTACCCCGAAAAGCATATGGAAGCTCCTAATATGGAAAGCGACTTGCACTTTTTAAAGAAAAAGATGGAAGGTGGTGCAGACTATATTGTAACCCAAATGTTCTTCGATAACGAGAAGTTTTTTGCCTTTGTAAAAAATTGCCGTGAGGCTGGCATTACTGCGCCCATTATTCCTGGGTTAAAACCTTTGGCAACGCAAAAACAGCTGAATATGATTCCACATCGTTTTCATGTGGACTTGCCCGAGGCGCTTATCAAAGAAGTACTAAAAGCAAAGACTAGAGAAGCCGTTAGAGAAGTGGGGATTGAATGGTGCATTGCACAAAGCCAAGAGCTTATTAAAAATGACGTTCCGTTTTTACACTATTATTCCATGGGTAAATCAGATAATATCCATAAAGTGGCGCGTGCGGTGTTTTAGTAGTTTTTATTAAAAGATGTTGGAGATATCTTGTCTTCCAATAATAGTCATGATATCAACAGTATTTGCGTTTACCTTAAAATAAATGGTATCTGTGCCACAAACGCAACGTCGATATCCTGGTTTGATATACGCCACGGACTCAAAAGAAAAAGGACGTTCGGCAATGGTGTTGAAACAAACAAAAAAGGCATCAAAATAAGCGTCTGCTTGAACTACGCCAAACTGCGAAATACCATACTGATAGATCCGAATTAAGTCGTTTTTGGCTTCGTTACTTAAACGATAGTTAGCCATTTTGTAACGATTTTGCTTGCGCTTGTATATCTGCTTTGGTGTCGTTTGTAAAACCGCTTTCTTCGGCTTTATCCAGTTTTGCTCTAATCCAGTCCAGTTCTACATGCTGCTTTCGAGCTTGCCGAATCAAATCGTTTATAACTTCACTTTTGCTGCTATATTCTTGGCTATCCACTTGCGTTTTTAGCCACTCGTCGTTTGGTTTGGTAAAGGTGATGCTTTGTCTTGACATGATGCACTTTTGATGTAAATATGCATCAAATATACATCAATTAGAACTATTTTAACAGCAACCCGAGTTTGGTTCACAGCTTACGCCACTGGCCGTAACACGTACCCTTGGTTTTTCTTGCGGAATGCCGCATTGGTCAGGAGCTAAGCAAGCCGTTTGCGTATTGATAAGCTGAAAGGTACTTCCGTCAAATGCCAAACGATAGCGTCCAATGGTACTTTCTTGGTATTCCACTTCTACTTCCATATCCGCGTAAGCCAACTGTTTTTCGGCCATTTCCAATATTTCCAAAACGCTATCGGGTTTTAGACGATGGTCGGTATCCGACGCCACCCAAAGCTGTAAGTTGAGTTTGTTTTCTTGTCGTAGCGTACCGCCACAATCGATATAATTTCGCGTTACATGCCCCACTTCCGTAAGGTGAAAATGGGCTGGAACAAACTGCCCGTTGGGGAGTTGAAACTGTAGGGTGTCTACTTGACCAAGCGTTTGTTTAAAAGCGGAAAGCTGCATCTTTTTTTTCAAAGATATAAGGATTTGCTTTACTTTCCTCGGTAATACGCCCAGATAGCTGCCATGGCAATAAAACCAACGCCCATACCAATTACGGCACCAATATGCACGGCGTGTTTGATAAAGCCTATGCCAACGCCAAGCATTAAACAGCCCACAAAGACTAAGCCTCCGATGCGGTTTTCAAGTTTGTTTTTGTCGTTTTCTGTATTCATGATTTAGGGGTTTATTAATTCTTATTCGTTTTTACGTTTAAATATACTAAAATACTCAATAAACATATATTTCCTATTTCGTTTGTATCCTGTTAATTCAGAAAGTATGTTAAGTTCAATGAATTCGTTAATCAGCCTATTGGCTGTAGAAGGGGATATGCCTAACAATTCTGACACTTGTTTTGCGTCTGTGATTGGAATTTGAAATAATTGTTTCATCAATTGTTGCCCGTTTTTAATTCTACTGCCTAATTTTGGTAAGCGGTTTGTTTCAACAGCTGTCTTTAGGGCAATAATATCTTTGAATACTTGGATGGATTCTTTTGAAGTTTCTATAACGCCCACTAAGAAAAACTTTATCCATTGGACTAAGTTACTCGTTAATCGAACCGTCATTAAGTTGTTATAATAATAATCTTTGTTTTTTTCAAAAAAATCGGATAAGTACAATGAAGGTTTTTTAAGAATATCATGATTTACTAAGTAGAGTGTAATAAGCAACCTTCCCAATCGCCCGTTCCCATCTAAAAAAGGATGAATGGTTTCAAATTGATAATGAACTATAGCAATTTTAATTAAATGCGGAACATGGTGTTCATCGTTATTTATGAATTTCTCCAAATCACTCATTAGCTCCATTACTTCAGAATGATGCGGAGGAATGAAAACAGCATCCTTTAGGGTTGCTCCAATCCAATTCTGGCTTGTCCTAAAATCTCCAGGTACTTTATGTTTTCCCCTAACGCCTGCTAACAGCGTTTTATGGGTGTTTTTAATCAGTCTATTTGAAAGGGGTAGTTTTTCCAAATCTTTGATTGAGGTGTTAATTGCTTTAATATAATTTTGAACCTCAGCCCAATCATCTCTTTTTTCTGGGCTAATATCTTCTTCTTTAACAAGCGCCTCTTGCATATTGGTTTTTGTACCCTCAATTCGACTTGAAGTAGTGGCTTCTTTAAGAATATGCATGGTTATAAAGAAGTCAACATCAGGAACGATTTGAGAAAACGCGTTTAATTCTCCTAGTAATCGATTCGCTTCTGCAAGTAATTTATTGACTTCAGGTGTTGAGACAATCCATTCGTGATTAATTTTTTCAGGAGAAAACGAGCTGTATGCTAACTGCTTTATCTGCTTTCCTGAAATAAAATCGCGCAAATCCATATTTTCAATAACGCTAATAAATACAAATATAGATATTTATATTTTCATTTTTGGTTAAATATGAAAATAAAGGAAAGTATATTTTCATTTTATTAAAACAAAATAGAGTGAGTTTGCCATAACAATCGGGAGTTTAATTAAGCAATAATAGTATCAAAGCAAGCATAGCCAACACAAAAGCAATGCAAGCCAAATAAATGATGGCTTCTTTTTTCTTTTCTGATTTTACCTGTGCTCGTATTCGATTTTTTATTTTTTCAAGCTTTTCTTTTGGTACTGTTTTAAATTTGATTTTCCTTCTTTTTGAATAGATAGTTTCACGATTATGTTCTTTGAATTTTGCCTTGTTAGATGGACGTATTGCCCGGTTTTGCTTTAACCGATTTATCATATCTAATATGTGTCCTGCTCCGTGGCTCATTTTAGGTTAATTCAGTTGTTTTTTTTTTTTTTGGCACGAGACAAAGCCCTGCTAGTAGCAGGCAAGCTTGCGCCTACCTGAACGGAACGGGCAGGCCAGCGAGGGAGATTACGACTTTGAATTTTTCTTAACCACTAACGTTTTGGTTATTTTGTCATACAAATTTTGATTTTTCCCATCCCATAAAATCCAAATTATAGGAATTATTAAATAGGATAAAACGTACTTTAAGCACTCTCTGATCGCTCCTTTTTGAGCTTTATTGTAATCTTCTCCTGTTTCTTCAGAAACAACTTTTAAATTAAAAATTTTGTGGCCTAAATTTCCAACAAATAGAGGATAGAGTATAGCTCCTATAATTAGGCCTGAAACTGCAGAATAAACAACTTCAATGAGTTGAAAATCTCTATTAAGATACTCATAAAATGGTTTTCCAATTACTATAGAGACTCCCATAATTAAAATGGCAAATAGTATGCCTTCTACTAAGGAAGCGATAAACCGCTCCCATCTTGTTGCTAATTTGTATCCAAATGTTTTTACTTCGTTTTCTGTATTCATGATTTAGGGTTTTAGAATTATTTTTTTTGGCACGAGACAAAGCCCTGCTTGCAAAAGGCAGGCTTGCACCAGTAGGGGGCTATTCAACTACTTTTCTAAAGTTAATAATATTTTGATGATGGTGATTGATTTTATATGCATAAGGATAACCAAATGGATAAAGTGGTTTATTATTTTGAAGTAAAACAATTGTTCCAACAAATTCAAATCCGATTTCCTGCATTGATCGAACGATATTACCTTGTACACAAACTTCTTTTTTGTCAACTGTAAAATCACTGATTACAATTGAACAATATTTTTTATTATTTAATGCGTTAAAGCATTTTGTCATAATTAACTGAAACGATTGAAGAAAACCCTCATAGGATTCTTTGTTACCCAAGTCATTTGGTAAATCAGAGTAATAATCAACTCCTATTCTCGAACCATCTCTAAAACCTTTTCTGTTTTTTTTACGAATTCCTGCACCTTTATTTTTTAAGATGTTGTGGTAAGGTGGTGATGTAACAACGTAATCTATATTACTTAAATTTTCCAGAATATCATTTGAATCTCCTAATAAATATTCGTAATCATTAAATTCTTGAAACTCCTTTTTCGAAAGTCGTTCAATTGCTAAATCACGATATTCAGAATTTAAGTCAATGCCAATTCCATATCTATTAATAAGTGAAGAAGCGAGTAGAGTTGTACCACTTCCACAAAATGGATCTAATACACGCATTTCTTTCTTTGTGAACATACTAATAAGTTTCCGAATGTCCTTAATGAGAAAAGGTGCAGGATGATTAAATGCATCTCTATCATCAGCACATTTTTCACTATTCCAAAAGCTTGCTGTAAGTTTTAACCATTCTTTTCCTGTTAGGTCATTGAGTCTATTTCGCTTATCGTAATTTCCGTTATTTTCTTTTTTTACTTCCATTAATTAAGTTCTTTTGAAAACAAATCAATTGTTTCCATACTTGCTTTTGATTTAAGAATCTTATCTATGTCACTATATAAAATATATTTCCAATTATGAGATTTAAAACTTTCTTTAAATAAAGGATCTGAAATTCTATTCAGTTCATTTTCTCGATGATCTGGAATAATCATAATTTTTAATACTTCATTTGGTAAATTTGATCCCCGCTGAATCCCAGAAGTGAAATTAGTAGAATTCTCAACCTCGATAATAACCTTAAATTTATTGTCTTTCATCCAAATTAAATCAATCATTTCGATTCTTTTTCTTGCAGTTGTATTTTTAATGTGGTTTTTTAAAGAGGATAAATCACAAAAATCAGACAGCCTTTTATTTTGAATTGGTTCAGGTTGTTCTCTCTTCCCCACAAAACTTTGATAGTTTAATTTTTTTCCAACTCCAATTAGTTTATGGATAATTTCTGTATGTTTTGTGAAATCTTTTTCTACCTCAAGAGCATTGTACAGCCATCTTCCTCCTGACTTTGTAGCGTATTTTTGAAGAACGCTCGTAATTGATTTTACATCAGGTGTTAATCCATTAGGATATTTTTTATAAATAACAGCTAAAGCGTCATCCAATGTAATGCTAGTTTTTCTTCTTAAAAGTGAGATGATACTTTCTTCAACACGTTCTGTAAGCTGTCTGTCAGGATATTTTATATATTCCGATGGATTAATAAACCACCAAAATTTACCTGCTTTATTCGAGCCGTTTTCTGTTAGCTCAAATATTTTACCAATGTTCTTATTGAGAATTTGTTTGACATTTTCGTCAAAATCTTCTAAATCAAAGCCAGCACTTGATATTTCTGCTAATAAGCCATTAAAAAGAAAAAGAAAAGGTGTTGGTTCATTTCTCAATGCTAAAATTTCAACTGCTTTATTAACTACAAAATGTTCAAATTCGTCTTTTTCAGTTTTTAATTTAACTTTTGGGGACTTTATACATCTTATATAAAAATCAGTTCCTGAAGTGCCATATGGGTTAGCAACATTTGCCTCTCCAGTTCTTCTGTTTTGTTGATGAATTACCTTTTCAATTTTGAAACCTGCTAAAGTAATTGACTTTAAAAATGCATTCCAAATAGGAATTTCTTTATTATGAAAAGTAAAGACTATTTTCCCATTATCTTTTAAAATTGTACGAAGATTTTTTAAAGCGTTTGTAAATCTTTGTTGATATAAATTGATATCTATTATACCATTTTTGATTGTGATTTCAGCATTGTAATTTGGAGTGTATTTTGAATCTATATTTTTGAGCCAATTAAGCCAAATAGAAGATAAATCTAAATACTGAACTAAACCACCGTATGGAGGATCTGTCATTATGAAATTGATTGATTTTTCAGGTATATAATCTGTTATTGTATTAATGTCAACAACACCATATTTTAAATCAAATCCGCTTAACTTGTCTTTACTTTTAAGGCTCTCACTTACTTTTAGAGTTTTAGGAATTTTACCTAAATATTCTTCTACATTTTTTAGACAGCTTTCTACAGATTGTTTGCCAAGACAACTTCCCTCAAAAACATACAATGGATTCATTTCCATTTTCCTACTTGCACAGATATATGCTGATCTTCCCCAGCTTGTGGAAAATGGCCGATTTGCACTTGCTCTTCTTGGAACACTCATTTTGGTTGTCAAATGCAGAGTCTGAATAAAACCGAAAAGCAACTGAATTTGAAGATGTTTGTTTTTTACTTTTTTTATTAAATCATATATTTTAGAAAGAACGTAAAGGTTTCTTCTTGTCCAGAGGTTAGAAAAATTGTTACCACCAACACAGTTAATAAAATTAGCATTAAATGAAGGTGAGTTTATAAATGGTTCATCTGGAAACCAGGTATTAATTTCAATTTTAGATTGTTCTTTAGCTAATTTTTGATCTTTTTCATTTGGTTCAGCTACATAACGAAATTTTCTTCGAGTCGGTCGTCCGTTTGTTTCATCAAGAATTTCAGAGTCAGTGTAATTTATGCCTAATTCATATAATACATCATCCTCCCATTTAAAACTCTGAACAATAGTTTTTTCATTTGTTTTTCTTGAGTTAGTTGAATAATACTTTAAAAATATTTTGTCTTTTTTTAAATCATCAACAATCTTTTCAACTTCAACTTTAAATTTTTCAACTTCAAATTTTGTAGAATAAACTTCAATGATAAAGGATGTCAAAGGGTTTAAATCAAATGCAACGGCTTTTCTGTTTGCTTTTACTGCTTCAAAAGCACTAATTGCACTACCAGAAAAAGGATCTAAAAAAATACCATCTTCAGGAGTATAATTTTCAATATATTCTTTCCAGATATTATGAGGTTTTTTCCCCCAATACTTCATTGCAGTATATATTGGTGGACGTGTGTCTTCTACGAGTGCGAAATTAATGTCCGTCATCATGTTTTTTAATCTTCAAAGTTACTCTATATAAGTTTTTTTTCTTAGTTAATTTCGAAAAAACAGCTCTTTTAATTTGTAGTAAGAACAACTTACACCTATAAAATTTTAAATACCATGTCTAGGAACAAAAAGTACAAATCTTTAGTAGAACAGATTTGGGTCTAATTCTAGTCTAAAACTACAAAAAATTTGTTTATTTCAATTTTGGGTGTACATTTGCCACCGTAATGAAAACAAACACATATTATACATCTTTCTACTACTTCTATAACGGGAGATAGCAGGGTGTATATAATGTTGAATAAACGAATTTAAAACCCTGAGCTAACGTTCGGGGTTTTTTTATGTGCGTAAAACAAGAAAACAAAACCATGGAACCAAAAATTGCCATACAAGGAATCAGAGGCTCGTACCACCACGAGGTGGCCGCGCAGTTGTTTGGCACAGCCGTAGCATTAGACGAATGTTTGTCGTTTGATGCCTTGGTGGCTTCGGTTACTTCGGGTGCCGTTAGCCACGGCGTTATGGCACTTGAAAATTCCATCGCTGGTTCTATTATTCCCAACTATGCCCTTATGGACAAAAACGACTTGCACATTGTTGCCGAGGCGTTTATCCGTATTGAGCATCAGCTTATGGCACTGCCAGGTACAAAAATTGAAGACCTCACAGAAGTGGCTTCGCATCCTATGGCGTTGTTGCAATGCAAAGACTTTTTTGCTACCCAACCGCACATCAAACTCATAGAAGACGCCGATACGGCGGAGGTTGCCCAACGCATTGCCGAAAAGCACATCAGCGGTTTGGGTGCTATTGCTTCCAAAATTGCTGCCCAGCTTTATGGTTTAGATATTGTTGCGCCTAACATTCACAGCATTGCCAACAATGCCACACGCTTTGTAGTGGTCAAAACAGCAGCAAATACGTCTGAAGATATCGATAAGGCATCCATAAAATTTGTGTTAGATCACAAACGTGGAAGCTTGGCTGCGGTACTTAATGTACTCAGCGATTGTAAGCTCAACCTAACTAAAATTCAGTCCATGCCTGTGGTAGAAACGCCGTGGAAATACTCCTTTTTTGTAGATGTTACGTTTGATGAAGTAGCTTTTTACACCAAAGCGATACAGCTATTGGAAATCATGACAGAATCGTTAAAAGTATTGGGAACCTATAAAAATCAACTGAACGCATGAAACCTGCCAATAGATTAAATAGCGTTCAAGAATACTACTTCTCTCGCAAGCTACGCGAAGTGCGTGGCCTTGTGGCAAATGGGAAGGATATCATCAATATGGGTATTGGAAGTCCAGACCTTGCGCCACCGCAAGAAGTGGTGGAGGCACTAACGCAGAGCCTTTCGCAACCCACGGCACACAAATATCAAAGCTACCAAGGTACGCCCAAGCTGCGTCAAACCATTGCAAGCTACTACCAAACGTTTTTTGGTGTTTCACTAAATCCCGAAAATGAAGTGCTTCCGCTTATGGGGTCTAAAGAAGGGATTATGCACGTGTCTATGGCGTTCCTAAACGAAGGCGATGGCGTATTGATTCCCAATCCGGGATACCCAACCTATGCTTCGGTAACGGAGTTGGTAGGTGCGCGCGCCGTTCCATATACATTAAGTACGGCCAACGATTGGTTGCCAGATTTGGAGGCGCTTGAAAAATTAGATTTGTCTGGCGTAAAATTGATGTGGATCAACTACCCACACATGCCTACCGGAGCAAAAGCCACCTTGGATATTTTCAAGGAGCTAATTGCCTTTGCGACCAAACACGATATTCTTATTATCAACGATAATCCGTATGCGCATATTCTTAGCGACACCCCGCTAAGTTTACTCGCCGTTGAAGGGGCAGATAAGGTTGCGTTGGAGTTTCAATCGTTAAGCAAGGCGTACAATATGGCAGGCTGGCGCGTGGGAATGGTATGCGGAAATGCAGACCTAATCACACAGGTGTTAAAGGTGAAAAGCAATATGGACTCAGGGATGTTTTTTGGCATTCAGCAAGGCGCTATGGCAGCCTTAAACCAACGTTCAGACTGGTTCGCGCAGATAAATGACGTGTATCAAAAACGTCGTGAGTGGGTGTGGAAAATCGCAGATGCGCTGAATACCACCTACCAAAAAGATACAGCCGGTATGTTTGTTTGGGCAAAATTGCCCGAAGGCGCAGCAGACAGCGAATCCTATATCGATGCCTTGTTGCACGAGCATGGTATTTTTATTGCACCCGGAACCATATTTGGTACGGCAGGCGAAGGCTATATCCGTTTTTCGCTTTGCGTTTCCGAAGAAAGAATTAAAGAAGCATTAAACCGAATTACGTTATGAAAGTCAATTTTGTAGGGATCGGATTAATGAATGGGTCGCTTTCGTTGGATTTACAACGACTTTTTCCAAACGTGCTTTTGGAAGGCATCAGCCGAAAAGAGACCACGCTTGACCGTGCTATGGCGCTCGGGCTTATTCATCAAAAAGGTACATTAGACAGCATTGAAAATGCGGAAATGGTGTTTGTTTCTATCCCCGTTGAAGCAATTACAAAGCTGCTTCCGCAAATTTTAGATAAGGTAGGCGAGAACACCTTGGTGGTGGATTTTGGATCGACCAAAACAGCCATTTGCGAAGCGGTAGCCACACACCCAAAACGCGATCAGTTTTTGGCAGCACACCCCATTGCGGGTACCGAGTTTTCAGGCCCCGATGCGGCGATTTCAAATTTATATGACGGTAAGACGATGATGCTTTGTGAAGCAACACGCACCCGCCCAGATTTGTTGCAACGCGCCGAAAATCTTTTAAAAGAACTCAATATGGTGGTGCGTCATATGGACCCCGTTGCGCACGATAGGCACATTGCCTATGTGTCGCATTTGTCGCACATCACCTCATTTATGCTTGGAAAAACGGTCTTGGAAAAAGAAACCGATGAGCAAAACATCTTTGATATGGCAGGTAGTGGATTTGCGTCCACGGTACGCCTTGCTAAAAGTTCACCCGAAATGTGGATGCCCATTTTTTTACAAAACAAGGATAACGTTTTGGAAACACTAAATGAGTACATTTCCAACCTGAATGCCTTCAAAGAAAAACTTGAAGTAGAAGCAGTGGAAGAGCTGCTTGCCGAAATGAAAGATATTAATAGAATAAAATCAATATTAAAACACAATTAAATACAACCATGGAGAATAACCCGAAAATGCGCCAATGGCTCAACGACTTTGAGCTTGATCATCCGCTCGTAATTGCAGGACCTTGTAGCGCTGAAACTGAAGAACAAGTGCTAAAAATAGCACATCAACTTAAAGATACAGACGCTACTGCTTTTCGCGCAGGTATTTGGAAGCCAAGAACCCGACCCGGAAACTTTGAGGGCGTTGGTGCTATTGGACTAAAATGGCTACAACGTGTAAAGGAAGAAACAGGAATGCTTACTTGTACTGAAGTTGCCAATCGCGCCCACGTACAACTGGCGTTAGAGCATGATATTGATATCCTATGGATTGGCGCACGCTCAACGGTTAGCCCGTTTATTGTGCAAGAAATTGCCGATGCGCTTGAAGGCACAGATAAAATTGTATTGGTCAAAAACCCTGTAAATCCAGACTTGTCTTTATGGCTAGGCGGGATTGAGCGCTTATACACCGCCAATATCAAAAATCTTGGGGTTATCCACAGAGGATTCTCTGCCTATGAGAAAACAAAATACCGCAACAATCCAGAGTGGCAAATCGTAGTGGAACTGCAAAACCGTTTCCCTGATTTACCGCTTATTTGTGATCCGTCGCATATTGCCGGCCGTCGTGATATTCTTCAAGACATTTGCCAAACCGCATTGGATTTGAATTTTGATGGATTGATGGTGGAAACACACTGGGATCCGGACAATGCTTGGAGTGATGCTGCACAGCAAATCACACCAGACACCTTGGTTAAAATGATGGAAGACTTGAAAATCCGCAAAGAAACCGATGACGATGCCGATTACAAAAACAAACTCAACACATTACGTACGCAAATTGACGTTATTGACGCAGGTTTGTTGGAAAGCTTAAGTAAGCGTATGAAAATCGCGAATGAAATTGGGGAACTCAAAAAGGCTCATAACGTGGCGGTATTGCAATCGAAGCGTTGGAATGAAATTTTGGGTAAAATGATTTTAGACGGCGATGAAAAAGGGCTTAGTGAAGAATTCATTCTAAGAATCTTTAAGGCGATTCACCAAGAATCGATCAATCACCAAGATCAGATTATTAACGGTTAATGCGTATAAACCAAAAATCCGTTAATTTGGCTGTATGACAGGAGTCGTGTACAAATCAACGGGTAGTTGGTATCACATAAAAGATGCCCAGGGGAAACTAATCCCCTGTCGCATCAAGGGTAAGTTCCGCATTGAAGGACTCACAAGTACCAGTCCTGTTGCCGTGGGCGATGTCGTTGACGCTACCATTAAAGACACGCAAGACGGCCCACAAGGGGTGATTACCACTATTCACGAGCGTAAGAACTATATCGTGCGTAAATCTGTGAATCTGTCCAAGCAAATTCACATTATTGCAGCCAATATCGACTGTGCTTTTTTGTTGGTTACGCTGAATAATCCCATAACCTATCCTGCCTTTATTGATCGTTTTTTGGCTACTGCCGAAGCCTATGAAATTGAAACGGTATTGTTGTTCAACAAGGAAGACACCTACAGCGATGATGAGTCTGAGCAAATTCAGGCGTTAAAAGAAATGTATAGCAAAATTGGTTATACCTGTTTGGAAATTTCTGCGCTAAAGGGGATTAATTTAGACAGCGTTAAGGGCTGGATGAAAGGGAAAACCTGTATGCTTTCGGGGCATAGCGGGGTTGGAAAATCTACGCTCATCAACAGCTTAGCACCAGGGTTAAATATTAAGACAGCGGAAATTTCTGCGCAGCACGCGCAAGGGCAGCATACCACCACTTTTGCAGAAATGCATGATTTGGATTTTGGTGCGCGAATAGTTGATACACCGGGCATTCGTGGTTTTGGGATAGTCAATATGGAACAAGAAGAAATTGGTGATTATTTCCGTGAATTTTTTGAACGTAAAGAAAACTGCAAGTTTAACAACTGCCTTCACCTTGAAGAGCCCAAATGTGCCATTAAAGCAGGAGTAGCCTCGGGTGAAATTGCCGCTTCTCGTTACAAAAGCTATGCGCAGATAATGGCAGGTGATGAGGCGCAGTATCGCACAGATTTTTGGGACGTATGAGAGCTGTATTACAACGTGTTTCAAAAGCACAAGTTACCGCAAATAAAACGCATGTGCAGCGTATTGGCAACGGACTTGTTGTGTTGCTGGGCATCACCCACACAGACCTTCCTGAAGATGTAGATTGGCTTATTCAAAAAATAGTCAATATGCGCATATTTAACGACGAAAATGCTGTGATGAACAAAAGCGTTCTTGATGTCGGAGGCGAGCTGCTCGTGGTAAGTCAGTTTACTCTTTTTGCGCAAACCAAAAAAGGGAACAGACCCTCATATAGCGAAGCAGCAAAGCACGATATAGCAGTGCCTTTGTATGACATGTTTTTAGAAAAAGCGGCTTTGACAATGGGAAAACCCATACAGTGCGGTATTTTTGGTGCAGACATGCAAATCGATTTGGTAAACGATGGTCCCGTGACGATTATAATAGATTCAAAAAATAGAGATTTATGAACATTCAAGATGCACAAAAAGCGGTAGATGCTTGGATTAAAACCCATGGCGTACGTTATTTCAACGAACTCACCAATATGGCACAGCTTACCGAAGAGGTTGGAGAAGTTGCCCGTATTATTGCACGCAGATATGGAGAGCAATCCGAAAAAGAAAGCGACAAGGACAAGGACTTAGGCGAAGAATTGGCCGATGTACTTTTTGTGTTATTGTGTTTGGCAAATCAAACCGATACCGATTTACAAGCAGCTTTTGATCGCAAATTAGAAATCAAAACCCAACGTGACCACGAGCGTCATCATAACAATCCAAAACTTCGTTCATGAGCACCCTGCGCCTAACGCATCCATCAAAACAACTTTCAGGAAACTGTACCATTACAGGATCAAAAAGTGAGTCAAATCGCTTGCTTATCCTTCAAGCATTATTTCCAGAATTGGAGCTTCAAAACCTATCAAATTCAGATGACACGCAAGCCATGACGTGCGGCTTATCATCTGCAGAAGAAACAATTGATATTGGCCATGCAGGAACGACTATGCGTTTTTTAACCTCCTATTTTGCGACTTCCCCAGGTGCCGAAAAGATTTTAACAGGCTCAAAGCGCATGCAAGAGCGTCCTATCAAAATTTTAGTTGACGCATTGCGCGCCATTGGCGCTGATATTGAATATGTCAAAAATGAAGGCTATCCGCCTTTACGCATTTCAGGCAAAAAAATCACAATTGATAGCGTAGAATTGGCTGCCAATGTGAGTAGCCAATATATTACCTCTTTGATGCTAATCGCACCCAGCTTACCAAAAGGATTAACCATTCATTTGGTGGGTGAGATTACATCTATTCCATACATCAACATGACCTGCTCGTTGTTGCAGAAAGTGGGTGTTCAGGCAATATTTGAAGGACAAACCATTCAAGTTTTTAAGCAAGATAAAATTGCGCCCAAGACAGTTGAAGTGGAGTCCGATTGGAGTTCAGCATCTTATCATTTTAGCATGGCTGCTTTGGCAGATAACGCTCAAATTTCCATAAAAAATTACGTCTCCGATAGCCTGCAGGGCGATAGTGTATTGGTAGAAATCTATGAGCAAATGGGCGTATCCTCAAGTTTTGATGGCAATACCTTGCACCTAAAAAACAACGGCGAGGTACAATCTCATATTACACTTGACTTGGTTAAAGCACCTGATATTGCGCAAACCATAGCTGTAACTTGTTTTGGATTGGGTATTTCTTGTGATTTAACAGGACTGCATACGCTGAAAATTAAGGAAACAGACCGTTTGGTGGCACTTGATACAGAGCTTAGTAAGCTCGGCGCAGACATTCGTGTAACCAATGATTCATTGCATTTGGCAGCACACAAAAAATCAATTAACGAAGATGTTGCGATTGACACTTATCACGACCACCGTATGGCCATGGCATTTGCACCTTTGGGAATCAAGGTGCCAATTTATATAAATGACGCTGATGTGGTGAGTAAATCCTACCCCACTTTTTGGGATGATCTTCGTAGTTTGGGGTTTTCTATTATTTAAATTAAATAAAAAGGCAAAATCCTTGACAACCCCCCTATTCAGATAGTATATTTGCGCCTTTCTTAATAATATATGAAACTCTCACACTTTAATTTTGACCTCCCCGAAGATCTATTAGCCGAAAACCCAGCTGAGCACCGCGACGAGTCCAAGCTTATGGTGTTGCACCGCGAAACACAAACCATTGAGCACAAGCAATTCAAAGACATCACTGATTATTTTGATGAAGGTGATGTGATGGTGCTTAACAACACCAAGGTTTTTCCTGCACGATTGATGGGAAACAAAGAAAAAACAGGAGCTAAAATTGAAGTTTTTTTACTTAGAGAACTAAACAAAGAACAACGCCTTTGGGATGTGTTGGTTGACCCAGCACGTAAAATCCGAATTGGAAATAAACTCTACTTTGGCAACGACGAAACGCTTGTTGCGGAGGTTATTGACAACACCACTTCTAGAGGGCGAACACTGCGTTTTTTGTTTGATGGTAGTTATGACGAGTTCCGTACAAAGTTGAAGAAACTTGGGCAAACACCACTTCCCAAATATATTAAAAGACCAGAAGAAAGTTTTGATCGCGAACGTTATCAAACCATTTATGCCAAACACGAAGGTGCAGTAGCGGCACCTACAGCTGGCCTTCACTTTTCAAAGCACGTATTAAAGCGCCTTGAAATCAAAGGGGTTGATTTGGCAGAAATAACCCTCCACGTTGGTTTGGGAACCTTTAATCCTGTTGAAGTGGAGGATTTATCTAAACACAAAATGGATTCCGAGGAGTTGATAATTGACGATAATGCTGCGGCACTTGTAAATCGTGCTAAAGCAGCAGGTAGTCGTGTGTGTGCTATTGGGACTACTTCCATGCGCGCTGTTGAAACCTCCGTTTCGTCCAGTAATATGCTAAATCCATATCAAGGATGGACCCATAAATTTATTTTCCCTCCCTATGATTTTAAAATTGGAGATGCATTAGTAACCAATTTTCACTTACCAAAATCTACGTTACTTATGATGGTTTCTGCCTTTGCGGGTCATGATTTTATCAAAAAAGCCTATGCCGAGGCGATAAGTCACAAGTATCGCTTTTACTCTTATGGAGATGCGATGCTTATTTTATAGCCATTTATGAGCGACGTTCGGAAAGATATTCGCCGGCGTAGCAAAGAAGAACTTCGTTCCTTTTTTGTAGAACATGGTGCACCTGCATTTCATGGTAATCAGGTATATGAGTGGTTGTGGCAAAAAGCGATTACGGATTTTTCACATATGACCAATCTTTCCAAGGCGCATCGTGCATTGCTTTCAAAGTACTTTAGTATCAATCACACCGATATTGCACAAGTACAGAAAAGTGATGACGGCACCATGAAAAATGCCGTTCGGCTACATGATGGTAAAGTGGTAGAGTCTGTTTTAATCCCTACGGAAACGCGCTCAACAGCCTGTGTTTCCAGTCAAGTAGGATGCAGTTTAGACTGTTCTTTTTGCGCTACGGCACAACTAAAACGCATGCGCAACCTAAATCCAGACGAGATTTTTGACCAAGTTGCTACGCTCAATAGACAAAGTTTGGAACACTTTAACAGGCCCTTGTCTAATATTGTTTTTATGGGAATGGGAGAACCTATGATGAACTATCCCAATGTGATAAAAGCCATTGAAAAAATTACCAGTACTGAAGGAATGGGGATGTCACCCCGACGTATTACCGTTTCCACTTCAGGAATTCCAAAGATGATTATAAAAATGGCAGATGAACACCCGCGGTTTAAACTTGCCGTTTCACTACATAGCGCTGTGGAAGAAACCCGCAACAAAATCATGCCTTTTAGCACAAATTTTCCACTCATTGCTTTAAAAGATTCCATTCAATATTGGTACTCTAAAACCAAGGAACGTGTAACCTATGAATATGTGGTATGGAAAAATATCAATGATACAGCAGATGAGGCAAAAGCCTTAGTGCGCTTTTGTAAGCACACGCCGTCTAAGGTAAATTTGATTGAATATAATCCAGTAGGAAACGATGTATTTGAACAAGCACATGATGACGCTATCGAACTTTATGTTTCCGAACTTTCAAAACACCAGATTCCAGTGACAATTCGTCGTTCGCGCGGTAAAGATATTGATGCTGCTTGTGGTCAATTGGCAAATAAATCAACCATTTAAAATTCAAAATCAGCGATTTAGCATATATCTAAAGCGTGAAATCGTATCTTTATGCCCCAATGAAAATAGTTGAGCAACTTAAACAGCCTATTTCCAAAGAGATGGAATACTTTGAAGAAAAGTTTTCCGCTGCCATGCGCTCTCATGTAGCTCTCCTCAATCGAATTACCTATTACATTGTAAACAGAAAGGGAAAGCAAATGCGCCCCATGTTTGTTTTTTTGGTGGCAAAAATGTTGGGTAAGAATGAAGTTAACGAACGAAGCTATCGTGCTGCTTCTGTAATTGAACTTATCCACACCGCTACGCTTGTACACGACGATGTAGTGGACGAAAGCTACCAACGACGCGGCTTCTTTTCTATCAATGCACTTTGGAAAAATAAAATTGCCGTATTGGTTGGCGACTATCTACTGTCTAAGGGATTGCTTCTTTGTATAGACCACAAAGACTTTGATTTGCTTGAAATTATTTCGGTTGCCGTTCGAGAAATGAGTGAGGGTGAACTTTTGCAAATTGAAAAAACCCGCCGTTTGGATATTGACGAGACGGTTTACTATGAAATCATCAGACAAAAAACAGCTACGCTAATTGCGTCTTGTTGTGCTTTGGGTGCGGCATCGGTGCATGCTAGCGAAGAGACCGTAGCTCAAATGCGATCTTTTGGAGAAAATATAGGTATGGCATTCCAAATTAAAGATGACTTGTTTGATTATGGCGAGACAAAAATCGGCAAGCCCACAGGAATTGATATTAGGGAAAAGAAAATGACACTCCCGCTTATTCATGTGTTGAATAAAGTAAGTGACAAAGAAAAAAAGTGGTTGACGGAATCCGTTCGTCATCATAATAAAGATAAGAAAAGGGTAAAAGCTGTCATTGCTTTTGTGAAAAAGCATGGCGGATTGGTCTATGCTACAGAGCAGATGCACGCCTTTAAAGACAAGGCATTAGAGCAACTGCATACCTTTCCGCAAAACGAATTTAGGGTTGCACTAGAAGAAATGGTGCGTTATGTAATTGAGCGGAAGAAATAACTTCAACGAAATCCGTATTTTAGAACTTATTTTTAGTTGTGATTCATAAATCTACCATTGATGCTGTTTTTGAAACCGCCCGACTTGAGGAGGTGATAGGTGATTTTGTGCAGCTTAAAAAATCAGGTTCTAATTTTAAGGGGTTAAGCCCTTTTACAGACGAACGATCGCCTAGCTTTATGGTGTCTCCCGTAAAGCAAATTTGGAAAGATTTCTCGAGTGGAAAAGGCGGTAATGTCATTGCTTTTTTGATGGAGCACGAACACTTTTCGTATCCAGAAGCGATTCGTTATTTGGCAAAAAAATACAATATAGAAATTGAGGAAACGGAGCAAAATGACGAACAAAAAGCTGCTGCTAGTGCTCTTGAAAGCATGTATTTGGTTAGCACTTTTGCACTAAGCTTTTTTCAAGATTCGCTTTGGGAAACAACACAGGGTAAGGCGATTGGGCTTAGTTATTTTAAGGAACGTGGCTTTACAGACGAAACCATTCGTGACTTTCAATTGGGTTACTCGCCTAATGAATGGACTGCTTTTACAGATGCTGCTCTGAAAGCGGGGTATCAGTTAGATTTTCTAGAAAAAACGGGTCTTACTATTGTCAAGGAAGACAAAAAATTTGATCGTTTCAAAGGGCGCGTCATGTTTCCTATTCACAGCATGTCTGGTCGCGTTTTGGGTTTTGGTGGACGTATTCTTACGCAAGACAAAAAGGCCGCTAAATACATGAACTCACCAGAAAGTGAGATTTACAATAAAAGCAAGGTACTTTATGGGCTTTACCAAGGGAAGCAAAGTATCGCCAAAGAAGATAATTGCTTTTTGGTAGAAGGTTATACCGATGTTATTCAGATGCACCAACGTGGTGTTAAAAACGTGGTGTCTTCTTCAGGAACAGCATTGACTCCTGAGCAAATTCGTCTTATACGCCGTCTAACGCCAAATATAACCGTGCTTTTTGATGGCGATGCAGCGGGCTTGCGCGCTTCACTCCGTGGTATTGACTTAATACTAGAAGCTGGAATGAATGTTCGCGTGTGCTCATTTCCAGAAGGCGAAGATCCAGACAGTTTTGCACGCACACATTCCAAAGAGGAGCTGGAGGTTTTTTTATCTGAAAATGCCAAAGATTTTATTCAGTTTAAAGCGGCACTACTTATAGATGAATCTGCTCAAGATCCCATAAAAAAGGCGGAAACGATTCGGGAGATGGTGCAGAGTATTGCTAAAATCCCAGATAGAATTAAGCAAGAAGTGTATGTGCGGTCATGTGCAGCACTGATGGATATTAGCGAAGAAGCACTCTTTGCCACATTGGCACAAGTGTCGCAAAAAAACGCAGCCAAGCCCACGCAACAAAGAGCAGCACAACCCATGAAGGTGGTAACTGCTGAGCAGCGTGTTCCACAGGTTAGTACTCGGTTTGAGCTTGAAAAAAACATCATCAAAATACTGTTGCTTTACGGACATAAAGAAGTGCAATTTGAGGAACCCATTTTGCAAACAGATGAAAAATCGGGCGACTTAAAAATGATCAGTTCTAAAGTGAAGTCTCGTGTTTTTGAAAAGATTTATTTGGATTTACAGCAAGATGAAATCGACTTTACGACTAGCACATTTAAATCGCTTTATCCTAAAATATTAAACGAACTCAGCGAGAAAGGGGAGATGCAAATGGACTCTTTTGTCTCTAATCTTTCTCCCGAGTTGGCCACTGAAGTTTCAGACTTGCTTTTACAAGACGAGCAATATACCCTCCACGATTGGGAACGGAAGAATATTTTTGTGTCCGATAAATCAAAGTCGCTGCCTAAATGGGTGCATGAAATTATTTTGCGGTTTAGGTGTCAGCTAATTGACGAAAAGGTATCAACACTTCAAGCGCAAACAGAAGACAACCATGAGGCCCACCACAAAGATTTGTTGGAAGAAATTGTGCAATACCATCAGCTAAAAACACTGCTTAGCGGAAGATTGAATAGGGTGGTTTAATAAAGATCTAAATCTACGTCTTGCGTTTTTCGTGCCAAATCAATGATATTTTTGGCATTGAGTTTTTTCATAATTCTAGTGCGATATGTGCTTACTGTTTTGTCACTTATGCTTAGCGCTAACGCAATTTCTATATTCTTGCGGCCATTAATAAGTAACCTAAGTACTTGAATTTCACGACGTGATAATATTTCAATAGGCGATAGTGTGTTGGTACCAGTTTGATTAAAGGCAATGAGTTCTGCCAATTCATTTGTTATATATACACCTCCAGCGCTAATTTTAAGAATAGCTTCTCTTAGCCTGCTCAAAGGATTTGTTTTACATAAATATCCCGAGGCGCCTGCTTTCAATAAATTAATAGCATAAATTTCCTCCTTTAAGTTGCTGAAAATCATAAAACGCACTTCGGGATGCATATCTTTTAGCTCTTTAATGAGGTGAATCCCATCAAAGCCAGGCAATTCTAATTCCAATACAACGATGCTGACTTTATTGGTTTTTAAGTAGTCATAAAGGTCAATGTAATGAAGTCCTTTTCCTACAATATCGACTTCTGTAGAATTCCTAAAAACCGCCTTAATTCCTTTATAAATTATAGGATGTGGATCAGCTACAAATACAGGAATCATGTTTTTAATTGTTGCCAACTAAAATAAAAAAATATTCTTACAGTTAGAGATAAATATTCGAAGTATTCAAAAATTTAAACTTGTAACAGCGACTTAGGAATTTCGCAAACAGGAATAGGATCCATCTTATGCTTATTTGCATTATGGTGATGTAAAAATATACTCAGAACTTGTGCGTCTTTTCCTACAAAATCTTCTGCGGATTTGCCTTCAGCATGCTGTTGCATGGCCCATTCAAGTTCTTCATAAGTAGCGCCCAGTTGATCTTCGTCATTTCGGTCGTCATCCCACAGACCATCTGTAGGAGGTGCTTGTAAAATATCAGGATCAACACCTATTGTTGCTGCGAGAGATTGTACTTGGGTTTTCATCAAATCTGCAATTGGACTTAGGTCAACGCCACCATCGCCATATTTGGTATAAAAGCCTACACCAAAATCTTCTACTTTATTTCCTGTTCCTGCGACCAAATACCGATGTCGTGCAGCAAAATAATAAAGCGTAACCATGCGCAATCGCGAACGGCTATTGGCCAGTGAAAGCATGGCTGCGTCACTAGTGTCTTCTTGACTTGTTACTGCTGAAAAAGAAGAAAAAACATCATTTAGATTGACGGTGTTTCCAGAAACGTTTGGGTAGTTTTTTTTTAGCCAATCTATGTGATTTTGGGCTCTTTCAATTTGATTTTCTTGTTGCTTTATGGGCATTTCAAGACATAGCGTTGGGTATCCAGTTTTAGCACAAAGTGTAGAGGTCAGTGCGGAATCTATACCTCCAGATACACCAATCACAAAACCTTTCATGCCGCTTTCTTTAGCGTATGATTTTAACCAATGTACAATGTGTTCAATTACTTCGTTGTTTTTCATAGCATTCGTATCTTTAGTGCCTGAATGGGAACTTACAGACATTGTAAAATTACTGGATTTTTTTGGCTTCTAAAAGCCATGCTTTTTGGTTTAATTTTATTCATTTCTAGCTGCACCTCTTCATCACACCCAAAACCACAGGAATTACCCGATGTTCCTTTTGAAATCATCCGTTTTGAACGCTTATTTTTTGGAGATTTGGACACCCCTTTGGATCAACTTAAATTGCAATACCCTTATTTTTTTCCTGCGCAAACACCTGATTTGGTTTGGGAAGAAAAAAGAACGGATTCACTGCAACAAGTTCTATTTGGGGCAACCCAAACGCTATTTAAGAACGATTTAAAACAGCGTACTTCGAATGTTCTACGTTATGCAAACCATTATTTCCCTAAAGATAATCTGCCAAAAAAGGTCATCACTTTGCTTACAGATGTAGATTACTCCCTTAGAGCTGTTGATGCAGATAGCTTATTACTAATTTCAATTGATACCTATTTAGGTGAGTCTCATCCACTTTACGAGGGCATACCACAATACATAAAGAACAGCCTTATTCCTGCGCACTTGGAATCAGAACTTATTGATGCGCTCTCAGATCGATATATTTCAAAAACGAATAGTAGATCCTTTTTGAATCGTATGGTTACGCATGGTAAGCGACTACTGATACATGATTATTTAGCGCCCGACTTAATGGCGCACCAACATATTCAATATACTCAAAACCAGTGGGACTGGTCAATTAAACACGAATCTGACGTGTGGCGTTATTTTGTAGATAATGAATTGCTTTTTTCTACAGACGAATCCCTTCGCTTTCGGTTTTTAAAAAAAAGTCCATATTCAAAATTTTATTCTTACTTAGATGAAAATTCACCTGGGCGAATAGGACAGTGGATCGGATACCGAATGGTGAAAGCTTACCAAAAACGTACTGGCGCAAGCTTACAAGAAGTTCTTGCAGTTAATGCACAAGAAATATTAAAAAAATCTAGATACAATCCATAAAATGCAGCGAAAAACAGACATCACCCTTAGCGTGACATTAGACGAAAACAATACTCCAGAGCATATGCAATGGTCGGCACCCGATGGCGGTGTTAAACAACAACATATGGAGGCTTTTTTTCTGAGTACTTGGGATAAAGAATCCCAAGAGAGTGCTCGTATTGATTTGTGGACAAAAGAAATGCCCGTAGATCAAATGCAAGTATTTGTACATCAGACTTTGGTGGGTATTCGAGAGTCGTATTTAAGGGCAACTGAAGATGCTCAAATGGCGGAAGCCATGCAGCAATTTTGCGATTTTTTTGCCTCCGAGCGAAACCTTAACGACGTCAAGAAATCGAATTAAAGTAGCGTTTCGATATATGCCAATACGGCGTCTTTTCCCATTCTTGAGGTTGACGAAGTCACAAAATGCGGCGGTGTTTCTACCCATGCACCTTCTAAAAGTGTATTTAGGTAAGCTGTTACAGTGGTTTGGATAACACGTTCCGAAAGTTTATCTGCTTTTGTAAAAATGATTGAAAATGGAATTTGCTGTGTTCCCATCCATTCCATAAATTCAATGTCTATGTGTTGGGGTTCGTGCCTAATGTCAACAAGAACAAACGCATTTACGAGCTGTTTTCGCTCCAAAAAATAGTCTGTGATATATTGTTGAAAGGCTTTCTTGTTTTTTTTGGAAACACGTGCATAGCCATAACCTGGCAAATCTACAAGGTGCCACTTTTCATTTATTAAAAAGTGATTAATTAGCTGCGTTTTCCCAGGCCTTCCTGATGTTTTCGCCAACTTTTTTCGATCGGTTAACATGTTTATCAATGAGGATTTCCCCACATTAGAACGTCCAATAAAAGCAAACTCTGGTAAGTTCGTGTTTGGGCATTGCGCCACACGTGAATTGCTAACCACAAACCTTGCGTTTTTGATACGCATGGCTACATATTATTTTCGTTGAGCCAGTTGGTAAGAATTTCATTAAACAAATCAGGGTGCTCCATCATGGGGGCGTGCCCGCATTTGTCAATCCAATAAAGCGAAGAATTTGGCAAAAGCCTGTGGAATTCGTCCCCTACATTAGGAGGCGTAACGCCATCTTGTTTCCCCCAAATAATACCTGTTGGAGTACTGATATTAGGGAGGTCCTTTGCCATATTGTGGCGAATAGCACTCTTGGCAATGGTAAGGATTTTAATGAGTTTTTTTCTATCGTTAACGGTTTCAAAAACATCATCAACAACCTCTTTTGTAGCTACTTTAGGATCGTAAAAAACATCTTGTGTTTTCTTTAGAATATAATCGTAATTTTCACGTTTTGGGTAGCTTTCACCCATGGCATTTTCATATAAACCAGAACTTCCTGTTATGACAAGTCCCTTCACTTTTTCTGGAAATAATTTGGTGTGAAGTAACCCAATGTGACCGCCTAAAGAATTCCCGATAAGGACCACTTTTTCCTCACCCAAATGTGTAATAAAGTCACGTAAATAATGTGCAAATTCCTTTACGTTGGTTTTAAGAAGTGGTAAATCATAAAGTGGTAAATCTGGAATAACAACCTTGTACCCCAGTGCAGGGAAATGATTAGCAACACCATCAAAGTTGCTCAATCCTCCCATCAATCCGTGTAAGATTACAAGTGGTGCGCCTTCGCCTTTTTCAAAATACCTAAAGCGTCCTGACTCTATAAGTGAATCTTGCATGTGAAAAATATGAAATGCAAAGATAGGTAATTCTACTCCATGCCAAGTGCTTTTTTTTATTTGTGTATTGAATACCGAATACACCACCACACAATAGTGTAAGACCTATTATACGACCGTAATAAATTGAAATTCAACCAAGTGAACGGTCTTTTTTTTGTAGTGGTAAAACTTATCAACAATGTGGTAAAATGTGGTAAAATGTGGTAAAATTTTAGTAGTTTTGACTTATATCTAAATATAAAAGTTGTAGTTGTGTCGCACTTAATTGGAACTTATCAATGCAAAGCTGACCCCAAGGGGCGGGTTAAAATCCCAGCCGCTTTAGGGAAGCAATTGTCGGGTGCGCGTCAACAAGCTTTCGTGATTAAGCGTGCCGTTTTTCAGCCCTGTTTGGAGTTGTATTCGTTAGTGGAGTGGAACGCCCTTATGGAAAAAGTAAACAAGCTTAACAGGTTTAAAAAGAAAAACAATGACTTTATTCGTCGCTTTACTGCCGGTGTAAAGTTAGTAGAGCTTGATGCGACGGACAGGTTGCAGATTCCTCGTGATTTGGCGCGAATTGCTGGTATTGAAAAAGAGGTAGTGTTGTCTGCGGCTGTAAATATTATTGAGATTTGGAATGCGGATCAATACGAAAAGGCAATTGACGAAGCAGCCGTGGATTTTGCTGCTTTGGCAGAAGAAGTAATGGGGGATGATGGAGATGATGTATCATAAGCCAGTATTGCTGTCTGAGTCTGTTGCTGGGTTGAACATTAAGCCTGCTTCGATTTATGTGGATGCAACATTTGGCGGCGGTGGTCATTCCAAAGAAATTCTCAAACAGCTAAATGATCAAGGTCGGCTTTTTGCTTTTGATCAAGATGAAGATGCCCAGCAAAACGCCATTAACGACCCACGCTTTACGCTTATCCCGCATAATTTTAAGCACTTGCATCGTTTTTTACGGTTTCATAAAGTGGATCAAGTTGATGGTGTTTTGGCAGACCTTGGTGTTTCTTCTCATCAGTTTGACACACCAGATAGAGGCTTTTCTATTCGATTTGACGGGCCCTTGGATATGCGAATGAATCAGCAGCAAAAACAAACAGCCAAAGATGTTGTAAATACCTATTCTGAATCGGATTTGGCAGATGTTTTGTTTGATTTTGGGGAACTGCGAAATGCGCGGAAAATAGCGCGTCAAATGGTGCAAAACAGAACAAGTGAAATCAGCACAACGCAAGAATTAAATGATCTTCTTTCAGATTTTTTACCAAAAGGCAATGAGCACAAAGTCCTGGCTAAAATATATCAGGCACTACGCATGGAGGTGAATAAGGAAATGGATGTATTGCAAGATTTTCTATTGCAGTGTAAAGCGGTTTTAGGTCTTGGCGGAAGGTTAAGTGTTATTAGTTATCATTCTTTAGAAGATCGGTTGGTGAAACGCTTTATTCAAAACGGAAATTTTGAAAGTGAGCCCAACAAAGATGCTTTTGGAAACGCGGAGAAATATTTTAAAAAGTGCGGAGGTTTGCAGCTGCCCTCACAAAATGAAATCAATCAAAATAACAGAGCGCGAAGTGCAAAATTGCGCATTGCGGAACGCATATGAAAACAAAAATTTTAAATCTGCTTAAAGGAACATTTTTGGTGCAAGAAGGGGCGTCAAAAAACTGGCGATTTATCTTATTTGTTTTTTTTCTTGCAGGTCTTATGATTACTGCCTCGCATAAGGTAGATCAGAAAGTGGTGCAAATAGCAAAGGCCAACAAAGAGCTGCAGGCTGTTCGTAGTGAGTTTGTTTCTGTGCGTGAGGAAGTGATGCACAAACGCATGGAAACGCAATTGGCAAAGAAACTTCAAGTCCAGGGTATTTTTCCTCCCGATAAATCGGCAATTCAAATAATCGTTTTAGTAAATGAATAAGCAAAAAAACATGATGTCTCGCGGCTATTTAGTTGTTTTTGTGCTTTTTGTGCTTGGTATTTCAGTGGGTTATCGTTTGGTTTCTTTACAACTCACTCAAGGAGAAAAGTACCGAGAGTTAGCGGAGAAAAGGAGTATCAAAAATGTAGAGGTGCTGCCTGTTCGCGGAAACATCTATGCCCAGGATGGTAGCTTGTTGGCGACCTCAGTTTCTAAATACAGCATACATTTTGACGCCGTTACCGTCAGTGAAAGAGTGTTCCAGAAAGAAGTAGGAGCTTTAAGTGATTCGTTGGCCAAATTACTTGGTAATTCAAGTAATTATTACACAAGAATGTTGCGCAACGCTCGTTCAAAACGAAGTCGTTACCAACTCATTGCACGCCGCTTGTCATATCCACAATATCAACGTATTCGAAAATTTCCTATGTTTCGTTTAGGTGGTGTAAGAGGAGGCTTTATTGTAGAGCGTCAATTTATTCGTGATTTACCTCTTGGGAAAATTGCTGAGCGCACTATAGGTTATGAGCAACGCAATCCAAACGGGACCTACTTGAAAGTTGGCTTAGAGGGTGCTTATGGAGTGCCGTTAAGGGGTCAATCTGGGCGTCAATTGCGACAACGTATTGCGAATGGTCAATGGAAGCCATTAACAAACGACTACCAACAAGAGCCTATTGATGGTTTAGATGTATGGACAACACTCGACACCAACTTACAAGATGTTGCGCATCATGCGTTACTTGGTGCCTTAGAGAAATATGAAGCCGAACATGGAACTGTTATAGTTATGGAAACCAAAACAGGTGCTGTGAGGGCTATTTCAAATTTGGGGCGTACAAAAGACAATAAATATTTTGAGCGCCTAAATTATGCCGTTGGCGAAGCACACGAGCCTGGATCTACATTTAAGTTATTTGCCCTTATGGCGGCACTTGAAGACAAAGTGATTGACACCACAACCATGGTGGATACCGAAAAAGGAAAATTGACTTTTTACGGCAAATACCATGTTCGCGATTCAAAACGAGGAGGTTATGGCGTTATTCCAGTAAGCCAAGTTTTTGAACGCTCCTCAAATACGGGAATTGTAAAGTTGATTTACGAAAATTATAAAGAAAACCCATCCCAATTTACAGACAGACTTTTGGCAATGGGATTAGACAAGCCTTTGGGTTTATCGATTTCTGGAGAGGGAACACCAAAAATACCACACCCCAAAGACAAAGATTGGGACGGATTGGATTTACCTTGGATGGCATTTGGCTACGGCGTTTCACTTACGCCACTTCAAACGCTTAGTTATTACAATGCTATTGCAAATAATGGCGAACTGGTGTTGCCGCGGTTTGTTTCATCTGTTAGAAGTTTAGATGGTAAGGTAGTGCAGTCTTTTCCTAAGAAAGTATTAAACCCTGCTATTTGCTCTGAAGAAACACGCTTAAAATTGCATAAATTAATGGAGGGTGTAGTTAAGCACAAGTGGGGAACAGCCCGTAATATTTATGATAAAAAGCTTTCTATTGCTGGAAAAACAGGCACATGTCAGGTCGATTATACTACGGACAATATGCAGTATGTATCAAGTTTTGTGGGTTATTTTCCAGTTGAAAATCCAACCTATTCTTGCATTGTTGTAATACATAAACCCAATAAAAAAATTGGATACTACGGGAATGTTGTGGCTGCACCAGTATTCAAAAAAATAGCGGAATCTGTTATTCATGATATTCCACAGAAAAGCACAATAGAATTAAATAAAATAGCGGCACTCACCCATAAAAACGAGAAGCCAAATACAACAGAACTACTTAATAGTGATCTGATGCCTGATGTTCGGGGATGGTCTGCCATGGAAGCTGTTAGTGTACTTGAAAATCTTGGCCTCTCTGTAACTCTTAAAGGAAAAGGAAAAGTATTACGCCAATCGCAAAAGCCAGGTGTACAGCTTAAAAAGAATCAAACCGTAACACTAACGCTCACATGAAAGTGCTAAAAGACATCTTGTTTGGCGTTTCGTTACAGTCTGTATCGGGGAGCACTCATATCCAAATTAGTGATATCACTTTTGATTCGCGAAAAGTTATAGAGAATGCGCTATTTGTTGCGATAAAAGGAACCGCAAACGATGGTCACACCCATATTAATGACGCTATTCAAAACGGTGCTGTTGCAATTTTGTGCGAAGAAATACCGTCAAACCCTCAGAAAGATATAACCTATGTTTCATGCGTCAATGCACGCCGAGCATTGGCTACAGTTGCCAATCATTGGTATGGTAACCCCAGTGCTGAACTCAAACTGATAGGTGTGACAGGTACAAATGGTAAGACGTCTGTGGCTACCATGGCATATCAGTTGTTTTATCAAATGGGATACACCTCGGGGTTGTTGTCAACTGTAGAAATACGCATTGGCGAAAAAGTTTTACCAAGCACACATACCACTCCAGATGCGCTTACTACAAATAAAATTTTACGCCAAATGGTTGATGATGGTGTGACGCATTGTTTTATGGAAGTATCATCGCATGGTATTGACCAAGATAGAATTGCAGACATACAGTTTTCGGGAGGAGTTTTTACCAATCTTTCTCACGACCATTTGGATTATCACAAGGACTTTAAATCTTATAGAGATACCAAGAAATTATTTTTTGATACACTTCCAAAACATGCTTTTGCACTTGCTAATGCCGATGATAAAAACGGTGCATTTATGCTGCAAAACACCATAGCCACGAAATACTTTTTTGGCATGAGAAGCATTGCAGATTTCCATGTGAAAGTATTAGAGAATAGCTTTTCGGGAATGCTTCTAAAACTACAACACGACGAAGTATGGACACCATTGGTTGGCACATTTAATGCGGCAAATTTTGTTTGTGTTTTTGCTATTGGTATGCTGTTGAAAATGGAAAAAACCGAACTTTTACCTGTGTTGAGTACAATCAAAGGGGCAACAGGGCGTTTTCAGGCGGTTGCTACTGCTCCCGTTACAGCAATTGTAGATTATGCACACACGCCAGATGCACTATTGCAAGTGTTGGAAACCGTAGATAGGCTGCGAACGCGAAACGAAAAGCTTATCACTGTTGTAGGCTGTGGTGGAAATAGAGACAAAGCCAAGCGTCCACTGATGGCAAAAATAGCCGTTGAAAAAAGTGATTTAACCATTTTTACTTCAGATAACCCTAGAAACGAAAATCCAGAGGAAATCATTTCGGATATGCTAAATGGTGTTTCCATGGAAGTAAACCACAAGCATCTTAAGGTTGTAGATAGAGCACAAGCCATAAAAACGGCATGTACTATGGCACAAGATCAAGATATCGTTTTGGTAGTGGGTAAAGGACATGAAACCTATCAAGAACAAAACGGAATACGCCTTCCTTTTGACGATGCAGCAGAATTAAAACAACACCTTCAAACCAAGAAATAATGCTTTACTATCTGTTTGAATATTTAGAAAAAACGTATCAGTTTCCAGGCGCTTCCTTGTTTGGATATATTTCTTTTCGGGCGGCGGTAGCCATAATTTTTTCACTTTTGGTTACAGCGGTTCTGGGTAAGCGCATTATTGCCATGTTGCAGCGCTACCAAATGGGTGAGACCATTCGTGACTTAGGACTCGATGGACAGCAAGAAAAGGCAGGGACGCCAACTATGGGTGGTTTGATGATTATTTTTGGAACGCTGATTCCCGTTTTACTTCTTACCAAACTCGATAATATCTATATTATTTTACTGATAGTTACCACGTTATGGATGGGACTAATAGGCTTTTTAGATGATTACTTAAAAATTAAAAAGAAAGACAAAGCGGGTCTTAAAGGGCGTTTCAAAATTGTGGGTCAGCTGAGCCTTGGATTACTTGTTGGTGCTGTGTTGTATTTCCATCCCGATGTTACCATTAAGCAACAAATGGATGTAGATGGTGCTTTTATGCAAGAAGAAAAATCGACCAAAACAACAATTCCACTTCTTAAAAACAATGAGTTTGATTACAGCGATGTAATTGCTTGGGCAGGCGATGGGGCAGCGGATTACGCCTGGTTGATTTTTATTCCGGCAGTCATTTTTATCATAACTGCCGTTTCTAACGGAGCAAACCTTACCGATGGCGTAGATGGGCTGGCAGCCGGAACGGCTTCTGTTTCCGTACTTACCCTAGGGGTTTTTGCGTGGGTATCGGGGAATATCATTTTTGCCGATTACCTCAATGTGATGTATATCCCTCAAATTAGTGAAGTGGTTGTTTTTGTGGCTGCTTTTGTGGGTGCTTTAGTTGGGTTTTTGTGGTACAATGCTTATCCAGCCCAAGTATTCATGGGCGATACGGGTAGCTTGACCATTGGTGGAATAATTGCAGTGTTGGCATTGGCTGTTCGCAAAGAATTACTGATTCCCATTTTGTGTGGTGTTTTTTTGATTGAGAACCTTTCCGTAGTGCTTCAGGTAGGCTATTTCAAATACACCAAAAAGAAATTTGGAGAGGGCAAGCGTATTTTCAAAATGGCGCCTTTGCATCACCACTACCAAAAATTAGGATACCACGAAAGTAAAATTGTCAGTCGCTTTTGGATTGTGGCCATCATGCTTGCTATCATCAGTCTTGTAACACTAAAAGTCAGATAATGAAAAAATTAGTTGTACTTGGCGGAGGTGAAAGTGGTATTGGTGCGGCACTATTGGCACAGCGTAACAATTGGGACGTTTTGGTGTCAGACGCTGGCACACTTTCTACAGCAGCGAAGCAAGAGTTTGAATTAAATCATGTCAATTGGGAAGAGTGTGGTCATTCCTTAGATAAAATTTTAGAAGCTTCTTTGGTAGTAAAAAGCCCTGGAATACCCAATCATGTTCCCGTGATTATCGCCATTGAAAACGCGAAAATTCCAATCGTTTCAGAAATCGAATTTGCCAGTAATTATACCAATGCAACGCTTGTTGGTATTACTGGGAGCAATGGTAAAACTACCACTGCAATGCTCACACATCATTTACTAACAGATGGCGGCGTGAATGCAGGACTTGCAGGGAATATAGGAAATAGCTTTGCCAAGGCGGTTATTGAAGACCAACATGAGGTATATGTATTGGAAATCAGTAGTTTTCAATTGGAACATATTCAGAAATTCCATCCGCATATTGCTGTAATCACCAACCTTACTCCCGATCATTTGGATCGATACAATAACTCTTTTGAGGCCTATTGCGATGCCAAGTTTAACCTTATTAAAAATCAAACCGATAAAGATCATTTTTTGTATGATGCTGAAGATTCATCCATTGCTTCGGGCATAGCCCGACACGATGTGAAAGCAAAACAGCATCCATACGCTAACGCTAATTCAACTCCTATGTTTGTCATTGACAATCCTTCGCTTCGCGGTCGCCACAATGCTAAAAATGCGATGGCTGCCGCCACTATAGCCCAATTATTTCAATTGAGTAATCAAGAAATTCAGGCTAGTCTCCAAACTTTTCAGGGTGCACCCCACCGTTTGGAACACGTGGTGAATATTCTAAAAGTGGCATATATCAACGACTCTAAAGCCACAAATGTCAACGCAACTTTTTTTGCTCTTGATAGTATGACCAAACCTACGGTATGGATTGTGGGGGGGGTTGATAAAGGCAACGATTATACGAGTTTACTACCTCTTGTTCATGAAAAGGTAAAAGCCATTGTTTGCTTGGGAGTAGATAATCAAAAAATTATGGATGTTTTTGCTCCAGTAGTTAATGTGCTAGTGGAAGCTCAAAGCATGGATATGGCAGTTCATGCAGCGTATAAATTAGCTAAAAAAGGCGATGCGGTATTGCTTTCGCCAGCTTGTGCAAGTTTTGATTTATTTGAAAATTACGAGGATAGAGGCGATCAATTTAAAGCGGCAGTTAGAAAATTATAAAGGTGAAATTAAGACAATATTTACAGGGCGATAAATCGATTTGGGGAATAGTGGTTTTACTGTCTATTTTCTCCTTCTTACCTGTTTATAGTGCCAGTTCAAATTTGGTTTATGTTGTGGGTTCTGGATCTGTTTTTGGACACTTGCTTAAGCATATTGCTATTGTTTGTGTGGGTTGGGTTATTATGTATGCGGTGCATCTTGTGCCGTTCCGTTATTTTTCTGGTCTTGCCAAAATTGGAATTCCAATAGTTGTCATTTTATTGACAATCACGGCGTTGCAAGGCACCACAATCGATGGCGCAAATGCAAGTCGGTGGTTAAGTATTCCCATTTTAGGCATGTCGTTTCAAACATCCACACTTGCAACAGTGGTTTTATTGGCTTATGTAGCCGATTATTTTGCTACCAAGCGCGAAATAAAAATCCACTTTACAGAAAGCTTGATACCGCTTTGGCTTCCTGTATTTGTAGTTGTTGGGTTGATTTTACCTGCCAATTTATCTACAGCATTACTCTTATTATTTATGGTAGCTGTTGTGGCTTTTTTAGGTGGATATCCGTTAAAGTATCTTCTTGGAATGTTAGGTTTCGCTATTTTAGGATTGGTCATTTTTGTATTGCTAGCAAAAGCCTATCCAGATGCGTTTCCAAACCGCGTGGACACTTGGATGAGTAGAATTGATAGTTTTTCGGGGAATGGAACCACCACTACGGATTATCAAATCGAGCGCGCAAAGGCGGCTGTTGCAGTTGGTGGTGTAGTGGGTATTGGTGCCGGAAAAAGTATGATGAAGAATGTTTTACCTCAGAGCTCATCGGATTTTATTTATGCCATTATTGCTGAAGAATACGGTATGATTGGCGCGTTGTTTTTACTCTTTTTGTTTCTGTTATTGTTGTTCCGCATTTTGATAAATGCCAATAAATCAGAAAGTTTTTTTGGCCAATTATTGATTTTAGCTATGGGCATACCTATCGTTATGCAAGCCTTTATCAATATGGGTGTTGCCGTTGCCTTATTGCCAGTAACAGGTCAACCGTTACCTCTCATTAGCAGTGGGGGAACATCACTTTGGATGACTTTTTTGGCAATTGGAATTATTCTGAGCGTAAGCGCCAATCGAAAAGCAGCAATACAAGAAAATGAGTCTAACCCTTTAGCAGTACTAAGTGATGAAGCCTAAATGTATCATTTCGGGAGGCGGCACGGGGGGACATATTTTCCCGGCATTGGCTATTGCCGATGAGATAAAAACACAATTCTCAGAAGCTTCTATTCTTTTTGTTGGCGCCTATAACCGTATGGAAATGCAACGTGTTCCCAAAGCAGGCTATCGCATTAAAGGACTGTGGATTTCGGGGTTTGATAGAAAAAATATGTTACGCAATTTGTTGTTTCCATTGAAGTTAGGATGGAGTTTGCTACAAGCGTTTATTATTTTAGTTCGATTTCGACCTAATGTTGTTGTGGGTACAGGTGGTTTTGCAAGCGGACCTTTGGTTTTTGTGGCGTCCATGCTTGGAATCCCTTCTTTGTTACAAGAGCAAAATGCTTTTCCCGGCGTCACGAACAAACAACTTGCGCAACGCGCTCATGCCATTTGTTTGGGGAGTGCCGCAGCACAGAAATTCTTTCCAAAAGAGAAATCTTTGGTGACTGGAAACCCAGTTCGCGCAGCGTTGTTTGAAGATATTTCAAAGGCCGACGCTTGTAAAATTTTAGGAATCGATTCAAATAAATTTACCCTCTTAGTTATGGGTGGAAGTTTGGGTGCGCGAAAAATCAATCAACTTATCAAAAATCATTTACATGATATCCAACAACTTGACGTTCAACTCATCTGGCAATGCGGAAATCTTTACGCCACTGAATATCAACCCTACGCAAACGCAAACACCCACGTGGTTCCGTTCATCAACCATATGTCCGCAGCATATACAGCCGCAGACCTTGTGGTCTCGCGTGCAGGTGCGTTAGCCATTTCTGAATTGTGCTTGATGGGTAAACCAACCTTGTTTATCCCATCGCCCAATGTGGCAGAAAACCATCAAGAAAAAAATGCGCAAGCACTTGTAGATAAACATGCTGCTAAAATGGTGGTAGAGCAAAATGCCGATGAAATGTTTTGGCCTTCGCTCAAAACATTAATTGAAGATCAATCACAACGAATTTTACTTGGAGAAAATATCAAATCGTTTGCACATCCAAACGCGACAAAAGACATTGTGAAAAAACTAAAACAACTCATTTCTCATGAATAAGGCGCCAGTATTTTTTGTGGGAATTGGTGGCATTGGCATGTCTGGTGTTGCGCAATATTTCTTAGCGCAGGGGCACCTTGTTGCAGGCTATGACCGCACCTTGACCCCGCTCACCGAAAAGTTAGTGGCACTAGGCGCAGCGGTGACTGACAGTGAGGATGTTTCAAATATCCCAGCAGCATTTAGAGATGCTACTCAAACCAAAGTAATTTACACTCCTGCAATTCCTACAGATTCACCTTTATTGCACTTTTTTCAAGCGGGTGGATATACACTTCAAAAAAGAGCTGAAATTATTGGGGAAATCAGCGCAACGATGCCGTGTTTGGCAGTTGCAGGTACTCATGGCAAAACGACCACTACCTCGTTGCTAACGCATTTATTACGTGCTAGTGGTAAAAAAATTACTGCTTTTTTGGGTGGAATAGCAGAGAATATTGGAAGCAATTTTTTACTAGAAGGGCAAGATGTAATGGTGGTAGAGGCTGATGAGTTTGATCGCTCTTTTATGCATTTATCCCCAACGGCAATTGCTCTTACTTCTATGGACGCAGACCATTTGGATATTTATGGTACTTCAGATGAACTTACCAAAACATTTGGTGCATTTGCGGCTAAAGTTTCGCCTGAAAAACGATTTATTCGACATGGATTAGACGTTGACGGGAATACGTTTGGGTTGGATGTGGGTACGCATTGCGTGGCGAATTTACGAACACAAGAGGGCTGTTATGTTTTTGATTTTCAAACGCCAAATATTACCATTTCAAACTTAAAACTGCCCTACCCAGGCCAACATAATCTAATGAATGCAGCTGCTGCTTTGTCTTTGGCATTGGAGGTGGGTTGTAATGCTGAGACCTTGCGAAGCGCTTTGGCAACATTCAAGGGTGTTGACAGAAGATTCAGTTTGCGCCTGACCTCACCCAAAATTTTGGTAGATGATTACGCACATCATCCTACAGAAATTAACGCTGTAGTGGATGCGCTTGAATCGTTTTATCCAAACAAAAGAAAACTGGGTGTTTTCCAGCCTCATTTGTTTTCGCGTACGCGCGACTTCGCCAATGGCTTTAAGAAAGCGCTTGCTCGCTTTGACGAAGTGCTGCTTTTGGATATTTACCCAGCTCGGGAGTTGCCCATGGAGGGGGTTACAAGCCATATATTAATAGATGAATCGCATCCCAATACCCTGCTGATTTCTAAAGCGGTCCTTGCTGAAAAAGTGGTAAGTTCTACATCCGAAGTAGTGGCAATTATGGGTGCTGGAGATATTGCTTTTGAAGTATCAGATGTCATGCAAACCCTTATAAATCAACACCATGAATAAAATGATTTTCGCTTCGATATTGTTTGTGTTGTTGGTGACTCTTAGTTGTTTTATGCACCAGCGTAACGCTTTGCGAGGCGTGTATTTGGAGTCCATTCGTTGGGCTGACAATCGACCTAGATTGATTTCTCAAGACTCCGTTAATAAATTGTTGAAAGTTGTGTTGAGTGATAGTGCGTCTGCGTTCAAAAGTGGTCTAAATTTGAGAAACATTGAACAAACGCTTAACCAAAATGCTTGGGTCGAAGATGCCCAAAGCTTTCTGTCCATTGACGGCGGGTTAGGCGTTCACGTTACATCCAAATTACCAATTGTGCGCGTAGAGGGCGATAGTAGTTATTATATTGATGCAAGTGGAGCCCCGTTTCCGCTTTCAAAAAATGAATCGGTTGTGGTGCCCATTTTTTATGGAAATCCCACTGCTGCACAACGTCTTTTGCTTGTCGATGCTGTTAAAAAAACAACTCAAGATGTTTTTATGTCTGACCATGTGGTTGCCTATGAATGGCTCCCAGAGGGATTGGCCTTAGAACCGCGTGAAGAGTCGTATCAAATTGTATTGGGTGCACCAAATCAACTCGAGCAAAAATTTAAAAAATACAAGGCGTTCTATGCTAAAATGCAGGATAGCACTGTGTTAAAAACCTACAAACAAGTAAACCTTTCGTTTCACGGACAAGTAGTTTGTTCAAAATAAATATGATATGGAGCAAGAGAAATTAGCCGTTGGATTAGACATTGGAACTACAAAAATTGTGGCAATGTTAGGCGCAAAAAATGAATACGACAAGTTAGAAATTGTTGGTATTGGAAAATCAAAAAGCCAAGGTGTTCACCGTGGCGTAGTGAATAATATTACCCAGACCATTCAGTCTATTCAGGCTGCCGCTCAAGAGGCAGAAAGCGTTTCAGGCAAAAAAATTGAAAGCGTTGTGGTGGGTATAGCTGGTCAGCATATCCGCAGTCTGCAACACAGCGACTATATCACACGCACAAACCCAGATGCGGTAATTGATGAGGCAGATATCGAAAGGCTAAAAAACCAGGTTTTTAAGCTTGTTATGCTTCCAGGCGAGGAGATTATTCATGTGCTCCCTCAAGAGTACAAAGTTGATGGACAGGCAGAAATTAAAGAACCAATAGGTATGTATGGCGGACGTTTGGAAGCCAACTTTCACGTGGTTGTAGGGCAGGTTTCATCGATACGTAATATTATGCGCTGTGTAAAATCTGCTGGATTAGATTTTGGCGGCATCACACTTGAGCCACTCGCTTCTGCAGATGCAGTGCTCAGTCAAGAAGAAAAAGAAGCTGGAGTTGCACTTATTGATATTGGGGGCGGAACAACTGATTTAGCCATTTTTAAAGATGGTATTATCCGCCATACGGCAGTAATCCCTTTTGGTGGAAACGTCATTACAGAGGATATCAAAGAGGGTTGTTCTATTATTGAGAAACAAGCAGAATTACTTAAAATTAAATTTGGGTCGGCATGGCCAGGTGAAAACAAAGACAACGAAATTGTTTCAATTCCTGGTCTTCGTGGACGCGATCCAAAAGAAATCACGCTGAAGAATTTATCTAAAATTATCCATGCACGAGTTCAAGAAATTATTGAGCAAGTGTATGCAGAGATAAAAAATTACGGACACGAGGAGCAAAAGAAAAAGCTCATCGCTGGTATTGTACTCACAGGTGGTGGAAGTCAGCTAAAACATTTAAAACAACTTGTCGAGTACATCACAGGTATGGATACGCGTATTGGATACCCAAACGAGCATCTTGCTGGGGATACAGACAAATCCATGACAAGCCCACTTTATGCAACCGCCGTTGGTTTGGTCATGAATGCTGCAGCAAATCAGCTTCCTTCTTTGGAAGAAGCACAAGAGTCAGTAGCAGAAGGCGACACAGCACAGCCGTTGCCAGACAAACCTGCTAAACGCAGTAGGGTGTTTGACCGATTTACAGAGAAATTAAAAAACTTTTTAGAAAGCGCAGAATAAACTTTTTTCTATGGATACATTTGATAATATCACATTCGATTTACCTAAAAACAGGAGTAACGTCATCAAGGTGATTGGTGTTGGTGGTGGTGGAAGTAATGCCTTAAATTATATGTACCGCCAAGGTATCAATGGCGTGGACTTTGTGGTGTGTAACACCGACGCTCAAGCACTTGAAAACAGCCCTGTCCCAAATAAAATTCAGCTTGGCGTTTCGCTTACCGAAGGATTAGGCGCAGGGGCAGACCCAGAAGTTGGCGCGCAGTCGGCTATTGAAAATTTAGATCAAATTTCTGATGCCTTACACGTAAACACCAAAATGGTATTTATCACCGCGGGAATGGGCGGCGGAACGGGTACTGGAGCTGCACCAGTTATTGCAAAATTGGCTCAAGAACTCGGTATTTTAACCGTTGGGATTGTTACGATGCCTTTTCAGTTTGAGGGAAAAACACGAAACGAACAGGCGCAGCAAGGTTTAAATAACTTACGTAAACACGTCGATTCGCTAATTGTCATCAACAACAATAAGTTAAGAGAGGTATATGGCGATTTAGGCTTTAAGCAAGGCTTTGCAAAAGCCGATGAAGTATTGGCAAATGCCTCACGTGGTATAGCAGAGGTGATTACAAATCACTACACCCAAAACATTGATTTAAAAGATGCCAAAACTGTACTGGCTAATAGTGGAACCGCCATTATGGGATCTGGCACGGCATCCGGTAGTCAACGAGCAAATGAGGCTATTGTGCAAGCTTTAGATTCCCCTTTATTAAACGACAATAAGATTTTAGGCGCTAAAAACGTGCTACTGCTTATCGTTTCTGGCACTGATGAGGTGACCATTGATGAGATTAGTGGTATTAATGAATTTATTCAGAAAGAGGCTGGGAATAACACGAATATTATTATGGGTATTGGTGAGGATGAAACCCTTGATAATGCCATTTCGGTTACGATTATTGCAACGGGTTTTAATCCCGATATGCAGCAAGAAATTGTACACGCTGATCCGCAAAAAATCATTCATTCTTTAGATGACGACCAAAAGGTAACCCATGATTTGTCTGTTGGACAAATTCCACTTTTTGAGCCTGAGGTTGTGTCATCAAAATCCATTTTTGACGAGAGAATTGAAGAGAAAATTGAAGAGTCAACTTCCTTTGAAGGGTATATACCCACAACGGAAGTCTTACGCACCTTGGATGTTTCTTTTGAAACGGTTAGCACACCCACGGAAGCTGCAAATACAACCGAAATGGGATCTTTTACTATAGAGGATATAACCCCTACAGTTCACGATATTGAAGTTGTTGATGCAGAAGAAGTGATTCCAGAACCGCAGAAAAAATCGCCCTTGGACGAACCTATAACTGTACACCCTCCGCAACAAGAAGCACCTGCCGTATTGTTCCAATTGGACGATGATAGCCAGCCAACAAATGCGCAACCTAATGAGGGAGAAGTAAAAAGGTTTGTATTGGAAATGGATGAAGAATCCGCTCCTGTGATGCAAGCAACAAAAATTGAAGAGAAACCCATTGTAGAAACGGAAAAGCCGTTTTCACCCATTGATGGCACTATTGAAGAAGGTTTATCCCGAAGAACTGAGGAGCGTAAAGAAAAGCTAAAGCAATTCAACTACCGTTTTAATCAAAACAGTAGGGTGGAGGATTTGGAGCGTGAACCCGCATATAAGCGTCAAGAAATTGATTTAGAGGTGCCTGATAATGATGCATCTGCTTCACGAACAAGTCTGAGTACAGACAGCAAAGATGCGTTACAGTTTCGCACCAATAATTCTTTTTTACATGATAACGTTGATTAAATATGAGTTTACAAGAACAAGTTACCCAACAGCTTAAAACCGCCATGAAAGCCAAAGACAGCGTTGCGCTGGAATCTTTGCGTGCCATAAAATCTGCTATTTTATTAACACAAACACAAGCTGGCGCCAAAGATCTTACCGCAGAGGATGAAATCAAGTTGGTTCAGAAATTGGTAAAGCAACGAAAAGATAGTGCTGAGATTTTTCGTCAGCAAGGGCGCGAAGATTTAGCTGAGCCTGAAGAGGCGCAAATTAAAATTATTGAGCAGTTTTTACCTGAGCAATTAGACGAAGCAGCCATTGCGGAAATCATTGAAGGCATCATTGCTCAAACCAATGCCGATGGAATGAAAGATATGGGTAAGGTCATGGGCATGGCAACCAAAGCCATGGCAGGTAAGGCAGATGGGAAAACCATTTCGGCTATCGTGCGTCAAAAATTGGCGTAACACGTTTTCAAAAGTGTATTGTTGCCAATAATCAGCCCAGTAGTTCAACTGGATACCCGCCCGAACGTACCGTTCGGTACGGGCGGGGAATATCAGATTTCGTCATTCCTTTTGTTTACGTTCGTTACCGTTATATATTTGCTTGAGATAATTAGTAAATGGCCCAGTAGTTCAACTGGATACCCGCCCGAACGTACCGTTCGGTACGGGCGGGGAATATCAGATTTCGTCATTCCTT
>CBFHOG010000010.1:0-63584 GCA_965657545.1 Flavobacteriaceae bacterium
TAATGTTATAGTTTGTAGAAAAGTTGAGGTTGTTTAGGATTTTTACCTTTTTGAGCTCTGTAACGGTCGAATCTTTATCCTTTACTTTTGCTTCTAAGGTATTGCGTAACGTAAACCCTACGGAACTGGACTTGCGGTTTCCCGGTCTTCCGTACAACCCACCTTCAAAGCGTGTATAGGATCTTGAATTTCCATTGGCGTCTATAATGTATTCATCATAATACTGTTCAAAACTTGGACTATTGCTATAGCTCGCATTTGCATTAATGACATGTCGAATGCTTTGAATTTTTTTATCCTGCTTAAAATTAAACACCCCATACAATGTTGTATTTACTGCCGCATTAAAATTGTATTGCGCAAACCTATCAAAACCTCTAATGGTGTCTTGCGCTGGAAGTGCGTCTAATGCAATGTCATAATTGTTTTTCTTTATGGTTTGATTCGTCCAAACCTCGCTGTAATTTCCACCTACTGTAAAATTAAAATGCTTGGCTACTTTAAAATTTGTAGCAATAGGAATACTGTGTTTCATTCCTGATTTAGCTCCGTAAAAAAGTCCTTTGGCTGCAATAAGATCATCTGTACTGTTGATGCGATTATCACCGCGCATGGTGTATTGAAAGTTTACGTTCTGTAGTATTCCCTTTTTGATGCCATTTCGTTTGGCAAACGGATATATACGCTCCATGTTTGCGGTCAGTGACGGCAAGGTCATATTTACGGATTGTGTTTGTGTGTTTTGACTGTGTGTAGCCGAAAGAGAGAGATTAACAGATGGGTACTTAGGGAATGTTTTTGAGTAGGAAACAGAAGAATTGAGCGTGTTATTTAAAAAATTATTGGTGTTAATTTGGTTGAGTGACTCACGAAAATAAGAACTCGTTCCTAAATTCACAGAAGCAGAAAACCGACTATTGGGATTTGACTTACTGTCTTTACTGTGGGACCAACGCAAATTAAAAATGGTAGATTTACTGTAGCTGGGAAGTCCACGTTCTCCATTTATCAGATTCTCGTATCTAAAAGCAAAGCTACCTCTGTACTTATAGCGTTTATAATAGTTGTTTTCCACTCGAAACCCATAGCTTCCATTGGTGTAATAATCGCCCATAATGGCTACGTCTAGGTTGTCTGAAAGAACAAAATAATACCCACCATTTTGGAGAAAATACCCCCTGTTAAAATTCTCGCCTATGGTAGGAAATAAAAATCCTGTTGCGCGTTTTTGTGACATGGGGAAATAAGCAAACGGCAAAAATAAGGGGGTAGGGACATCAGCAATATACATATTGCTCAGGCCAGCAATCATTTTTCGCTGCGGTACAAATTTTGCAGTTCGCACACGGATATAATACTCAGGATCATCGACATTTTCGGCGGTAGTTATTTTTGCATTACGTAAATAATAGACAGAGTCGTTTTGCTTTTTTGTAGCAGTAGCTTTGACATTCATGCCTTGCTGCTCACTTCTTGAATTCCAAATAAGGGCTTTTTTAGTTTTAAAATTAAAGCGAATAGAGTCCGGAAACACTTGATCACCACCTTGCTTAAAGGAAGGGGGTTGTGTTAATGCGCCAAGTGAATCTTTAATACGCCCAGCAGAAACCTCATTGGTTTTATAGTCTAGAACAATCACTCCGGACTTTAACTCAATATCTTGGTAATATAGTTCTGCACCGTCGTACATATAGAGTTTATTATCCTTTCTGTCAATAATCATATAACCATCTGCATGGCGCTTGATTTTATCCAACAGGACAGGTTCCTTTTCTTGTATGGTATCCTGTGCTGCGGTAGGTATAGAGTCTGCAACAACAGGTGTTTCTTGTGCTTGTAAAAATGATGAAATAGCAAAAAATGCACTAAGAAACAGCGCAAGAAAGGGGATGCCAGAATATTGTCTTATTTTTGACAAGGACTTCATCATGATTGAGGTCAAAAATACACATATTTTATCCAGTATGCGCCTTGCATTGTCCATATCGCTTTTAACTTTTTTAACTTTTGTGTTTATACACAAACTATATGCCCAAAACGATAAGCCTTTTACAGTAGTAATTGATGCAGGACACGGTGGTAAAGATCCCGGCAATAGGGGGAATAATTATTACGAAAAGAAAATTGTTTTAAACATTGCATTAAAAACAGGTACACTTCTTAAAAAAGAAAAAGGAGTAAAAGTAGTATATACACGAACATCGGATCGCTATATTACTCTAAACGGAAGAGCAAATATTGCCAACAAAGCAAAGGCAGATTTATTTATTTCCATTCATTGCGATGCGCACAACTCAAATGCCTATGGAGCAGGTACTTTTGTATTGGGCTTACACCGTAACCAAGATAATTTCCGCATCGCTCAAAAAGAAAATGCAGTTATTTTTTTAGAGGATAATTATGAACAAGAATACGACGGTTTTGACCCTAACAACCCTGAATCGGTTATCAGTTTGGTCTTGATGCAAGAAGATTACTTAAACCAAAGTATTGAGGCTGCGAATTATATTCAGCAGAGCTTTGTGAATAACTTAAAGCGTAAAAATCGAACAGTGAAACAGGCTGGTTTTTTAGTCTTACGCAACACCTATATGCCCAGCGTTTTGGTGGAAACAGGTTTTTTAACAAATGCCAAAGAAGGAGCTTATTTAAACTCAAAACGTGGTCAAAGTGAAATAAGCCGTGCCATTGCTAATGCCGTAATGAAGTATAAATCGTCTTTAGATGGCACCCTGTTTACAGGACTCGTAATGGATAACGAACCAAAACAAAGTACTGCAACCCTTCAAAAATCAACCCCCGCTCTAAGCTACCGAATACAAATTGCTGCCAGCACCAAAAAAATGGAAACCAAATCATTTAATTTTAAAGGTCTAATTCCAATCACTCGCATAAAAAAAGGGAGTTTGTTTAGATATTATTATGGGAACTTTGCAACTTATAAAGCGGCCAACGCTGCGGTTGCCAATGTTTTAACTAAAGGGTACAAGGGAGCCTATGTCAAAGCTTTTAAGGATAATAATGAAGTGTCAATAACTCCTGAAATGAAATCCAAATAAGGGGTTTATTCTCCCCAAATAATCCTTATTTTTAACAAAATTTCTGTAAAGTGAATTTTTCTAACGAAGTAAAAACCGCATTGCTATTTATCTTTGGAATAGCCCTATTCCTAATTGGTTTTAGCTACCTGAAATCAAACGATGTTTTTGTGTCTGACAGGGTTTTTTATGGTATTTATAACAATACCGAAGGTCTTGTAAACGGAACACCTGTAACCATAAATGGATATACTGTGGGCGCAGTAGAATCGAGTGAGTTATTACAACCATCAGGAAAGATACGCGTCACCTTTAGAGTTGAAAATGATTTCCCATTTTCAAAGAACAGTGTCGCTCAAATTTATGAATCTGGATTGATTGGTGGTAAAGCACTTGCTGTTGTTCCTGCATTTGACAACGCGCCTTTGGCAGTTCACCGCGATACCTTGCGAACAAGCGTTGCTCCCGGATTAACAGATTTAGTTAACGAAAAACTTTCGCCCCTACAAGAAAAAATTGAAAGCATGATTGTTCATGCTGACTCGGTACTCATTGCCTTTTCCAATGTCCTTGATACACAACGTCAGGAAGCGTTACGCCAATCTATAGACCAATTCAACGAAACCACTGCCGCACTGGCCACCCTTACAACATCATTAGACAACAATTTAAATTCCTCTGATGGTACTTTAAACAAGACTTTTGCCTCTTTAGAACGTGCTTCCGCAAACGTCGTTTCTATAACAGATTCACTCCAACAAGCGCCTTTGGGTGCAACCATTCGTTCGCTGCAACAAACATCTAACGATCTTGCGCTTATTACTTCCAAAATGAGTGCTGGAGAAGGGTCTCTTGGCAAACTGATCCATAGCGATTCGCTCATTAATGCACTTAACAAAACCAGTAATCAAGCCCAACTATTGCTCGAAGATTTACGTCTAAACCCAAAACGCTACGTTCACTTTTCATTGTTTGGAAAAAAAAACAAGGCCTACGAACAACCCAATAAGTCTGAATAGCGATGACTGCTTATATTCCTAACATTGCTTTTACCGTTTTGTTTGTTGTTTTGGTTGGACTTTTTACACGAAACGTTCGTCGAATTATTCGGAACATCAAATTAGGTAAGCCTGCAAATAGGTCAGATCAACCCAAAAAGCGTTGGTTTCATATGGCACGCATTGCACTTGGGCAATCTAAAATGGTGCGCAAACCACTTTCTGGTGCACTACACGTCATTGTGTATGTAGGTTTTGTTGTAATTAATATCGAATTGCTCGAAATTATCCTCGACGGATTTTTAGGGACGCATCGCGTTTTTGCGCCTTTTTTAGGAGGTGTATATGATGCACTTATTTTTACTTTCGAAATTTTTGCAGCTCTTGTATTAGTCTGTGTGTTTTTCTTTTGGACAAGACGAAATATTGTTCGTATCAAACGCTTTTGGAAACCCGAAATGAAAGGCTGGCCCAAATGGGATGCAGATATCATTTTATACGCCGAAGTTGTACTAATGGGATTGTTTTTAACCATGAATGCTTCCGATTATTGGCTGCAGACTGTTGCACAAGATGAACATTATATATTAGCGGGAAGTTTTCCCGTTAGCCAATTGTTACTTCCTCTTTTTGATGGGATGTCGGCACAACAAGTCATTGCAATTGAGCGCACAACTTGGTGGTTACATATCAGCGGTATCTTATTGTTTTTGAATTATTTATACTATTCAAAACACTTACATATTATTCTTGCCTTTCCCAATACCTATTATGCCAAGTTATCGCCTCAAGGCGAACTTTCTAATATGGAAGCGGTAACCAATGAAGTGAAATTGATGCTAGACCCAGATGCAGATCCCTATGCAGCAACTGCTACAGACACAGCTCCTACTACTTTTGGTGCAGCTGATGTTACCGACCTAAATTGGGTGCAGCTTATGAACGCATACTCATGTACCGAATGTGGTCGCTGTACGGATGAATGTCCTGCGAATCAAACGGGAAAACTATTATCACCGCGTAAGATTATGATGGATACGCGCGATAGACTCACTGAAGTAGGTTCTTCTTTAAACAAAGGCGAAGACCCCAATCAAAATACCTTATTAGACAACTATATTTCAAGGGAAGAATTATGGGCATGTACATCTTGTAATGCTTGTGTGGAAGCCTGTCCGATTGCCATAGATCCACTTTCTATTATTATGGAAATGCGCCGATATTTGGTCATGGAACAATCTGCTGCCCCTAACGAATTAAACGTAATGATGACCAATGTAGAAAACAACGGTGCTCCTTGGCCATTTAATCAACAAGACCGTTTAGCTTGGCGCGAAGAATTAAATACATAAACATGGATAAAGAAAAAGTAGATAAACTATTAAAAGAAAAATTAGAAGACGGCGAACACGTTAGTCCAGTACTTCCAGGTGGGATTAAAAATTATTTAATCGATATTGATGGAACTATTTGCGACGATATTCCAAACGAAGAGCCAGAGCGTATGGCTACTGCCGAATTATATCCTGATGCATTAAAGACACTAAACAAGTGGTATGACGAAGGACATGTGATTTGTTTTTTCACTTCACGTACAGAAGAGCATCGTGATGTTACAGAAAAGTGGCTAAAAGAAAATGGATTTAATTACCATTCCCTTCTTATGGGAAAACCTCGTGGTGGAAATTATCACTGGGTAGATAACCATTTGGTTCGTGCAACGCGATATAACGGAAAGTTTACCGATTTGGTAGAGAAAGAAGTAACCATAGAAGTGTTTGACGATGGCTTCCACGACTAACATTCCAACCATATCTGAATTGGCAGCCCAAGGCAAACAGCCCGAGGTGCTTTTTTGGGTGGGATGTGCAGGCAGCTTTGATGAGCGTGCCAAAAAAATCACCAAGGCATTTGTGAAACTTTTGATTAAAGCAGACGTTTCCTTTGCTGTGCTTGGTCCTGAAGAAAGCTGTACCGGCGATCCTGCAAAGCGCGCTGGAAATGAGTTTTTGTTCCAGATGCAAGCCATGACCAACATTGAGGTACTCAATGGCTATGAGGTCAAAAAGATAGTTACGGCTTGTCCACATTGCTTTAATACGCTAAAAAATGAATATCCAGGCTTAGGTGGAAGCTATGAAGTTGTGCATCACACACAGTTTTTAAAGCAGTTACTCAATGAAGGAAAATTAAAAGTGGAAGGCGGTTCGTTTAAAGGAAAACGCATCACCTTTCACGATCCATGTTATTTAGGTAGAGCCAACAACGAGTATGAAGCACCGCGAGCTGTTTTGTCAAAACTTGAAAGTGAGCTCATTGAAATGAAAAGCTGTAAAGCGAAAGGGCTTTGCTGTGGAGCAGGCGGCGCGCAAATGTTTAAAGATGCAGAGCCTGGAAATAAAGAAGTCAATATAGAACGAACTGAACAAGCCTTGGCAACAAAACCGGATATTATTGCGGCAGGTTGCCCGTTTTGCAACACCATGATGACAGACGGTGTGAAAAATAAGGAGCAAGAGAGCAAGGTTGCTGTTATGGATATTGCAGAACTTTTAGAACAGGCACAAGACTTATAATATGTTTGTACCCTTTGAGGAATTAGATAACGAAGCGCGCGTTTGGATTTATCCAGCAAGCCGCCCTTTTACCGACGCGGAAGCAGTTGAAATTTCACAGAAACTAGAGACCTTTTTGACGCAATGGACTGCTCATGGCGCATCGCTCAACGCCAGTTTTTCGCTGCCCTACAAACGCTTTATTGTTATTGCATTAGATGAAAATGCGCAATCCGCTACGGGATGTTCCATTGATGCCTCAGTACGTATCATACAAGAACTAGAAAAAATCTATGACATCGTTTTACTTGACAAAATGAATATCAGCTTTAAGCAAGGCGAATATATCACCTATAAGTCAATTGCTGATTTTAAAGCAATGGTCAAAAGTAAATCCGTTACAGAAAACACGCTTGTATTTAACAACCTTGTACTAAACAAAGACGAATTTTTAAGTGAGTGGGAAGTGCCCGCAAAAGACAGTTGGCATTCACGCTATTTTTAGCCTACCTTTAGGTTATGCTTCGCGCTTTTATACTTTTATTTTTTATTCCTGCCTATTTGAGCGCTCAGGAGCAGCCTCAATGGGTAGATAGTGTTTATACCAAAATGACTCTTGACCAAAAAATCGGTCAACTTTTTATGGTAATGGCTTTTCCCGATGGAGATTTAGCAAAGCAACAAAAAACGATACATCAGGTTCAAAAACAACATATAGGTGGTGTTTTATTTTCAAAAGGTTCGTCAATAAAACAACTACAAGACATAAAACGCTATCAGCGTTTTTCAAAAACCCCCTTACTTGTAGCTGCCGATGCGGAATGGGGGATGGCAATGAGACTGCAAGATGTTACCCCTTACCCCTATGCGATGACTTTGGGTGCGCTACCCAACGATGAATTGGTTTATGCACTTGCCAAGCGCATGGGTAAACGAAAGCGTCAAATGGGTATTCACATATCTTTTGCTCCTGTGGTAGATGTAAATACCGAAGTGGATAATCCCATTATTGGCGTTCGTGCATTTGGAGATAACCCAATCCGTGTTGCCAAAAAGGCATTAGCCTTTATGGAAGGATTTCAAGATGCTGGGCTTATGGCAGTTGCCAAGCATTTCCCTGGCCATGGTGCATCAACTGCCGATTCACACAAAACACTTCCGCGAATAAATCGCTCCAAAGAAGCATTGGATAGCATAGATTTAGTTCCATTTAAACACTTGATTTCAAAGGGAGTAGAAGGGGTTATGGTAGGTCATTTAGATATTCCAGCACTTGATAACAGCGGTTTACCAGTTTCGGTTTCTAGAAAAGTGGTAACCCAAATGTTGCAACAACAATTAGGATTTGATGGGCTTATATTTACCGACGCTTTGGACATGAAAGGAATCACCACAGCTGTTGAATCCCCTGCCTTAGCTGCTTTTTTGGCGGGAGCAGATGTATTGGTAATGCCGTTGCAACTAGAAAAATCCATTTCAGCAATCAAAACGAGTTATACCAAAGGAGAGATCACGGAAGCTAGATTAGCGCACTCTGTGAAAAAGATTTTGACTGCCAAACATACATTGGGATTATATCAAAGTAAAACAGTTGAAACAACTAAAAATCCATTGACAAATACGTTTTATGATACGTATTTACGAAAGCAAATTGCGGAACAAAGTATTGTGGAGGTACACGCCCAAAAGGATACATTTCCATTACAAAAAAATATAACTGCGTATTACGTATCTCTTGGGAAACCGTCGTCAAACGATTTTTTATACGCTTTACGTGAGCAAACTACTACCGTTCAAATTCTCAAAAACACGCTTAAAACAACAAAATTATCAGGAAAAACCATCGTTGTTGGTATCCACGGTAACACCTCTTCGCCATGGACGAATCAATCCCTTTCTGAAAGCGATATTGCTGTTCTGAAATACCTACGTGCATATCCAAATGTTTACGTGGTGCTTTTTGCAAAACCGTATGTGCTTTCGCAACTTCCAAACCTATCCGCTTATGCAAGCGTACTACTGGCACATGAGCAGCAAACCGCATTTTCCAATGCGGCTGCACGTCTGCTTTTTGGTGAAATTAAGACTTTAGGCGTTTTACCTATATATATTGAAAGGTAATTTGGAGGATTTATGTGCGTTTAATGCGCCGTCAGTTTGAGTGAATTTTACAAATATATATGCGTAAAATTTGTATCGAAAACGGATGTTTTTAAAGTGAATACTTCTCGATACACCCCAACAATTTGTTGGGCCACTCGAAGTGACCTTAAATTGCAGAGTAAAACAAAAGTGATTCAATACACATTTACGATTTTACACGTCAATCTTTTCTTATACTTTTGTGATATGCGATTAAAATTCCATTCCCTAAAAAATCAACGCTTCGTATGAAAATTGCCATTGTTTGTTATCCCACTTATGGGGGTAGTGGTGTTGTGGCTACCGAGCTTGGTATTTCCTTAGCCGATAGAGGTCACGAAGTCCATTTTGTCAGTTACAAACAGCCTGTGCGTTTGCAGTCCTTAGCAGGAAATCTTCACTTTCACGAAGTGCATGTGCCCAAATACCCGCTGTTTCATTTTCAACCTTATGAATTGGCGTTGTCCAGTATGTTGGTGGAAATGGTTAAGCTACATCAGATTGATTTGTTGCACGTACATTATGCTATCCCACATGCCTATGCGGCTTATATGGCAAAGCAGATGCTTAAGGAATCTGGCATTGACATCCCAGTGGTAACTACGCTTCACGGCTCAGACATTACCCTTGTTGGAAATCATCCGTTTTACAAACCTGCAGTAACGTTTAGCATTAATAATTCAGATGTGGTAACATCTGTTTCTAAAGATTTACGAAAAGATACGTTTGGCTTTTTTAAAGTGCACAAGGAAATTCACGTAGTGCCAAATTTCATCAATGTGGCACGTTACGACAAAATTCGCATCAATTGCGAACGTGATTCTGTTGCAACACCCAACGAGGTTATTATCACCCATGTAAGTAATTTTAGACCTGTAAAACGCGTACTAGATGTCGTTGAAACTTTTGCACTTGTGCGTGATAAAATTCCCGCTAAACTGATGATGGTTGGCGATGGACCAGACCGAATGGCTGCAGAATCGCGTTGCCGTGAACTAAACATTTGGGACGATGTGGTTTTCTATGGCAAAACCAACGAGGTGAGTAAAATTTTATGCTTTTCAGATTTGATGTTATTGCCCTCACAAACCGAAAGTTTTGGTTTGGCAGCTTTGGAAGCCATGGTGGCTGCAACACCTGTTATTTCATCAAATACGGGCGGATTGCCTGAAGTGAATATTCACGGAGATACAGGCTATTTGACTGATGTGGGCGATGTTGAAGCAATGGCATCTTTTGCGGTATCGCTATTGTCAGATAAAGAACAATTATCTGCTTTTAAACAACAGGCATATGCGTATGCATGTCAGTTTGATGTAGCTAAAATAGTCCCCCAGTACGAGGCATTATACCAAAAAGCGTTGCAGTAATTACATTCTAAATACCCCAAACGCATCGCTGCCTTCAATAGGCGCATTGTTTATGGTGGCCAAGCACAGGCTTAGGTGTTTGCGTGTATCTCGTGGGTCAATAACACCGTCGTCCCAAAGTTCAGATGTGGCGTGCCACACACTTGCTTTTTGTTGGGCATCTTGGAACATGGCATCTTTCTCTTTCTTTAATTGCTTTTCATCAACGGCTTTATTTAGTGACGCAGCAGACTGCCGTTTCACAATTTCCATTACTCCTGAAATTTGCTCTGCACCCATAACACCGGATTGTACATTTGGATACGAAAACAAGAATCTGGGTTGGAATGAACGTCCGCACATGGCGTAATTCCCAGCACCGTATGAATTTCCAATCAGCAAACTAATATGCGGAACTGTACTGCCAGAAACTGCGTGAATAAGCTGTGCGCCGCTGTTAATCATTCCTTTTTGTTCATACTGTTTGCCGACCATAAAGCCGGTGGTATTGTGAACAAATAGTATAGGGGTGTTCGATTTGTTTGCCAGTTGTATAAACTGTGTTGCTTTTTGTGCAGCCTCGGCAAATATGACGCCGTTGTTGGCAATAATCGCTATGGGATATCCATCAATATTTGCCCAACAGCACACCATGGTAATGCCGTAGTTGGTTTTAAATTCGGTAAACTCAGAATTGTCTACAATACGCACAATAACCTCTCTGATGTCAATGGCACGTTTTAGGTTTGCAGGTACAATACCCAGAAGCTCATCTGCGCTATATCTAGGTGGAACAACAGGCTTGCTTGGTGCTGCATGTGTCTCCGCTGGTTTTAGCGTTTTAACGACATCTCTGGCAATGCTTATTGCATCTTGCTCATCGTCTGCTAAAAAATCGGCTACACCCGAAATACGGCTGTGCATGGTGGCTCCGCCGAGTTCTTCGTCATTGGCAATTTCTTTGGTTGCCATTTTTACCAATGGCGGACCCGCCAAAAATACTTTTGCCGCATCTTTTTGCATGATGGTATAATCCGACATGCCCGGAACGTAAGCACCACCTGCGGTGGCATTTCCAAATACGATAGAAATAGTCGGAATTCCCAGTTTTGAACGTCTGGACATTTCTCTAAACGACGCCCCGTAATTATTAAATACACGGTCTTGATCAGGGAGGTTAGCGCCTCCACTTTCGACCATATTAATGGTGGGTAATTTATTTTCTAGGGCAATTTCACCCAATCGCAATATTTTTAAACTCGTGGCATAATCTACAGCACCGCCTTTGCGTGTACCGAGGTTGGCATTGATCAAACAGAGGCGTTTGTTGACATAGCCAATTCCCGCTACGGTTGTTCCGCCAGGACCAAATCCGCCCTGGTGTGTTAGGCCGGCTAGCGGCATAAGTTCTAAAAATGGACTGTTTTTATCTAACAATAGCGTAATGCGTTCACGCGCCAAAAATTTACCTCGCTTACGCGCACGGGCAATAGAGGCTTCCGTCCCTTGATTTTGGCTTTTTGCCAATTGTTCGTGTAGCTCCTGAACCAATTTTTCCATTTCAGCGTAGTTCTCTTTGTAACTCGCTTTTTTGGTATTGATAGATGACTTAAATGGTCTCATAGTAATTTTTGCGTGGTAAAAGTACGATTTAGCTTTAATATCTAACTTTCGATATATTATTTTAATTTTGTCATTACATACAATAAAACCTATTTATGAATGAAAATCAAACCATTTCGGAACTTATTCAAACCTTGGAACAACGTATTGAAAAGGGACGCTACAGAGACGCCGTGCATAAGATCAAACTGATGACTACACTCGAGACTGTTCAGCGGATGCTCAACGGTAAATAACGCAAAATCAATATATTTGGGGAGTGGAAAGTCTGATTTTATATTTTGAAACCATACCCTCGTTGCACCGCAGCATTATCCTGGTAGGTGGTATTTCCTTTTTTTGGTTGCTTGAGGGCTTGTTGCCCTTACGTCGCTTACCCTATAAAAAGTGGCAACATGCCTTGCCCAATTTCTTTTTTACCATAACCTCCATATTGGTGAATTTTAGCTTGGCGTTTTTGTTGCTTACCACCGCTGATTGGGTCAACACCAACCAATTTGGTTTGTTGCACCTTTTTTCCCTTCCGTTTTGGCTCTATGTGCTTTTAGGCGTGTTGTTTCTTGATTTTATTGGGGCTTATTTGGCGCACTGGACCGAACACCGACTTAAACCACTTTGGATGGTGCATTTGGTGCATCATTCCGATCATCATGTGGATACCACGACTGCCAACCGCCACCATCCCTTAGAGAGTGTGGTGCGCTTTACGTTTACGCTAGTGGCTGTTTTTGTATTGGGAACACCCATTGGCGTTGTGATGCTGTATCAGTCGCTTTCTGTGGTGCTTAGTCAGTTTACTCATGCGAACATCCAATTGCCTAAAAAAGTAGATGCCGTGTTGAGCTATATCCTTGTAACCCCACATATGCATAAAGTACACCACCATTATGTGTTGCCCTATACCGATAGCAATTTTGGTAATATTTTTGCCATTTGGGATCGGCTGTTGGGGACATATATGCATTTGGCTGCAGAAAAAATTGTGTATGGCGTAGATGTATTTCCCAACGAAACGGAGAACAGTAGGGTAGTGCCACTGCTAAAACAACCGTTTCAACCCTACCAAAAACCAACCATACAACCTACAGCTACAGAATGAAAAAGCTAATTTGTTTAGGGCTACTACTCCTTTCCTTTCAATGTGAAGACGATGTTTTAATCGCTTGTATGACGTCTCCCAAGCCCGATACCGCTTGTACCCGTGAATACGACCCTGTTTGTGGTTGTGACGGCACGACTTACGGCAATGCTTGCGCTGCCGATGCCGCAGGCGTTTTGGAATGGACACAAGGCGCGTGTGAGTAATAGTACTTTTTTTAAGATAGACACGAAGGCGCGCTAGCGGGGAAAAGATGCTATACTTTTTTGTATATTTGAACTAAACCCACAAATTACAATGGGAACATCAGAACTTAGAGATAAAATAATCCAACTGTTAGATACTGACAATGTAAGTTATCTTGAAGATGTTTTTGATTTTGCAAAAAAAAAAAGAATAGAGACTGGCGATTCATTTCTCGAACTTCCCACTGAAATTCAAGAACTTTTACATGAAAGTATAGCGCAGGCTGCTCGTGGTGAAGTAACACCGCATGCAGAAGTAATGGCAGAAGTGCGTAAAAAATACAATCTTGCCAAATAACTTATGTCTATAGCAGTTTCGTGGACGACTTTTGCTAAGATTACCTATTACGAAGAAATTGATTTTATAGATAAAAAATGGACAATCAAAGAAGTACAAGACTTTATTTTTTTGGTTGACAATTTTATTGAACGCTTGTCTGTAGGTATTGAAGAAGGAAAAGTCTATCCGAATAATCATATTTATTCAGTAGTTATTTCAAAGCAAACTACTGTGTTTTTCAAAAAGTATCCTAAAGACAATACGATTACTTTACTCCTTTTTTGGAATAATCAAAAAGACCCAAAAACATTAAAAAAGTTGTTATATAACCTATAGGAACTACTACCGCTGACTTACCCGATCTTCAGACGTACGAAGGGCTACCAACAGCTTTGAAATATTACCAAAACAAAGCGACTAAATGAAAAGGCACGAGACACGCAGGCGAGCTAGTGGGGATCGTTTTGCGTATGCTCATCCCACATACTTTTAAACTAAATATTTTGTAGTATGGTTTTAGTATATTTGTTACATAAGCATTATTTGTTATGGGAATAGTCGAGCTAAAGAATGAAATCATAGAAATTATCAATACATCTGATGAGCGTTTTTTGCGCATGATAAATGCTTTACATCAGACCTATAAAGAGGATGTTGCTAAAGATGATGGGGTAGTGGCTTATACTTTCCAAGGGGAGTCTTTGACGAAAGCCAAGATTATAGAAAATAACAAGGAGGCCATTAAATCTATCGAAGAAGGACACTACAAAAGCCATAACGAGATTCGGGAAAAATATACCATGAAGTAATGCTATGGCTAAAGATTATGACCAAATCATATGGTCAACTCAATCCGAAATAGATTTAGAGTCCATTTTAACCTATTATTTGGAGTTTTCTTCAGACAAAGCATATACCTATATCAACGACATTATTGACGCTGTTGAACAAACGGTTTTTTCTGATCAATGGCAAGTTGATGAATACGATCCGTCATGCCGTAGGATTATTGTAAAAAAGAAATTCCGCGTTTATTACAAAGTTGAAACCAAAACTGTATGGGTTATTAGAATTTATCCAACACAAAAAGACCCGGAAGGTATTTTAGAAAAATAAAACCGCTGTCCTGCCCGTTCCGTTCCCGCCAAAGGCGGACAGGCAGGCGGGCGCAGGGCTTCGTCCTGTGCCCCATAATCGTGGTAATTCCCGTAAAAAAAGTTGTGATTTTGTGTGTCATAAGTAGGTTTTTGGATTATTTAAAGATACAAACTTTTAGAAAAGCAAAAAAATCTCGCTGTCAGGGACTACCAACAGCTTTGAAACATAAGGTTGAATTTGGAAGCAAATAAACAGGTTTAAGCGATTTTTTGGGACATGGTGGTAGGTATTATCTCCCTAAAAGTATGATATTTAGGACAACTAAAATACTGGTTTTTAGTAATTTAAAAGTTTATAAAACCCCGACCAACAGCTTTGGAATATTACCGTTTTTTATTTGGTTTTACCATAGAATACGGGGGGGTTAGGTCATCAGCATAGTTAGTAAGGAAAAAATTCTTATGATATTTTAAACTACCTCCATGGTTTTTACTGTTCTAATGGAGCCATTAAAAGAGAATCTTCAACTTTGAGAAACAAAACAGGGATTTCTAATTCAATTTCAATTGGGTGAAATGACTCAAAAGATAGCTCGCCTTTATATGGTAAATAATCTATTTGTTTGGAAACATTATTAATGCTATTATTATTGTTTTCTGGATAATTACTGACCATATTTTGATTAACGTAAGCAAAATTCAGTGCTTTTATTGTATCAATTTTATAGTCGTACCATACTTTAATTTCGCCAATATTATTTTCTCCAACAGGAAGAAAACCACAGTCCATAACAAAGTAAATATTTTTATTTTCAACAAAAATTAAATAATTTTTATCGTACAACTTATGCCAAAAAATTAAATTTTTTTGATTATTGTTGATAAACTCAATAAATGGAAGACCATTCGATAAGTACTCTCTATTTGTAATATAATCAGACAGCTTATCTTGAAAAGTAATATTTTGTTGTGCAGTACAACTTGAAAATAGCAAAGTACCAAAAAGTAATATTATTATTTTTCTCATTTTAAAAATATATGTGTGTGCCTATCAATTGGATACAATGTTCTACGAGTATATCTGGTAATCCCATTAAAAATTCCCATTGGGTCAAAATTAGTTTTATCCAAAACTTTATAAAAAGTTTTTTCCGAAATCCCTCTAATTCTTAAGTCAACTGCTCTTGCACCATTTTTAATTAAGTGCTTACTAGAACTCTTAGAGTTGCTAATCCAACTATTATCAGTAGAAGAATAAATCTTCCCATCGTTTCCAATGTACCTATCTCCACCAGTAACTTTAAATTCAAAGTTAGTGTGTCCAACTTCCTCTACCAAACCACCATATAAATTTTCTACCTCGCCTTTCAATGCAGGGTTACTTAATCGGTAATTGTCAGGATTTAGTCTCGAACTTAAAGAATTTGAACCATCAACAGGCTGCAACCCACTCAAATCACCGCCTTTAGGTTTGGGTAGCCCTACGGGTTCTATGCCTTTTGGTTCTAAAGTACTAACGGTATTTACTTCAGGTCTTTTACCACTCCAAAAGTCACCACCATTTTTACTCGCTTTTATCCCTGCGGAAACCCCAGCCGTAACCCCTGCAGCTACGCCACTAAAAAAGCCAGCTTTTAGTCCCATAAGTAAACTTTTGCTTAGTTTTTGGCCTTTCATTAGGGCATTACCTGATGCCCCCACAAAGCCACCAGCAAAACCACCTACAAAGCCTACGGTAAAGCCCGCACCAAAGCCACTTACCGAGAGTGCCGCATTGCCAAAGAAGCCGCCGGCTGTGCCGGCAAAGCCCAGTCCTTGGGCTGCGAGATTACCTAATCCAGCACCTATACCTGTTGCAATACCGCCAATAAGCGCACCGCCCAGTATGTCCCAGAAGTCGCCACCCTGCATGGCAGCTGTAGCACCGCCAAAAAATGCTCCTATAGCAACCGCTACCCAGAAAAACTCCCCACTGGGGTCAGTTAAACTAAGGGGGTTGTTTAGCACATACCCAAAACGGTTAAAGTTTTGTGTATTAAACGGGTCTTGTATATGGTTGTCGGTCGAGAGAAAACGGCCTTGTTGGGCATCATACATTCTACCGTTCATGTGTATGAGGCCTACTTCTGTAAAATGTTCATGTCCTGTAAAGCCACGGCCGGTAAGGCTGTCTGCAAAAGTCGTGGTAGTGTTTTCTTTTTTAAATAGTGCCACATCGCCCCAGGCACCAAAGTGCGCCCGTTCGATAACCTTACCCGAGCTGTTGCTTACCGCCAATATGCTTCCCAAATAGTCGCGGTGTAGGTAGTGGTGGCCACTGGGTTTGCTGCTGTCGCTGTCCTGCACATGCACCACAGGTGCCGTATAGGCATCGCCACCCACATAGGTCATAAACTTTACCGTATTGTTTTCCGTATTCCGCACCAGTTCTATGGGCGCAATGCGGCTATAACTTTTATGGTACTGTCGGTCAGTTTTGGTTTCATCTGCTCCGCCATACCACACCTCTTGGCGGTGGCCGTCGTGGCTGTAGTTAAACGTAATGCGTCCATTGCCCACATCGTGTACGTCCACAGGCTTGCGGTCGGCATTGTAGCTTATGTTACGTTCTTTGTGTTTGTTGTAATAGGTCGTACCAATGGGGTTTAGCTCGGCACCTTGTAGTTTGTAGCGGTCGTTGCCGCTGCCATAGGTCAGGTTTACGCCCATAAAGGAGTCTTGCGTTAGGCGTCCTCTGGGGTCATAGCCACGGGTGCGGGTGCGTGTAAGGTTATTGCTGTCTCGGTGGGCTTCCGTTAGGCGGTCCATATCGTCATATACAAATTGCTGGTTGCGTATGCCCAAAAGGGTATCGCTTCTAGAAAGTAAGATGCCCCGTGCTACATCAAAATTATAGGATAAATCAAGGGCACGTTCGTCTGCGGCATAACTCTTTTGGTCGGTTACTCGGTTCACAAAGCCAAAAGCATCTATGGTTTTGGTTTGCACAAAGCCGTTGCCCTTCGTGGCGCGGGTTACTTGCCCTAGGGCGTTTCGTTCGTTGCTGCGCCATAGTTCATAACGCGCATAGCCACGGTAAGACAGCCTATCAGCCGTTCCCGTAAGGTCATAATTGTAAATGACATTGGTGTTGTAGGTTTTGTTGCTGGTTTTGTCTTTGCCGTAAAGCTGTTCGTTTGCTACACGCCCATAATAATCGTAGTTAAGGGTTTTGCTAAACGTGGCATAGCTACTGTTTTCCGTTACTTTTTTTAGGCGTTTATAGGCGTCATAGTCGTGGTCAATGCGGTGGGTGGTATTGTTTAGCTTATCTGTGGTGGTTTCGTAGTCCAGTAATTTGTCGTTATTAAAATGGTAACGCGTAACCATATTGGTCAAATCGCCTGTCCATGTTTTTTGGGTCATGCGCCCATAGGTGTCATATACATAAACCGTTTTTCCCTTGGGGGCGGTTTCTTCTAGCAGTTCACCAAAGTCGTTATGGGTATAGGTAAAGGTTCCGGCGGTGGGGTCTATAAGCTTGCTTTTGCGTCCCCAGTTGTCTAGTTCGGTGGTTACCACATAACCACCATAGTCAGCCTCCCTAAGTTCGCCGTTGGCGTGGTAGGCGTATGCTATGGTACCGCCGGGGTCTGCCAGTTCCACAATCTGGTCTAAGGCGTTTTTGGTGGTAGAGGCGGTTTTTAGGCCGTCATCCACTTGGGTGCGTAAGCCGTCATATACGGTGTTTATGGTTTTGCCTGTGGCCTGTTGCAGCATGCTCACACGTCCGTAGAGGTCGTAATAGGTGGTGTTCCACTTTCTGGCACGGCTAAAGTCGGGGACACTTTCTTTTACTACCCGCCCGGCTGCATCGTACTTATAATACACCTTACTCCATTGACTGCTGGACACTTGCGTATGCACTTCGTCCACCCAGCCCAAGGCGTTGTAATAGGTTTTGGTGTCCGCTCCCGCATTGGGGTGGTTAATGGTTTTAATTGTTCCACCTCCATAGCGGTGGGCATAGCGCACCGTAGTGGTGCGACCCAAGTAGTTGGTGGTGTTGTACAGTCTGTTCCAACCGTCATAGGTGTATTGGGTGCTGTTGCCGTAGGGGTCGGTTTCCTTCTTTAGCATTCCCTCGGGGAAGTATGCGTAGGTGGTCGTTAGCCCCAGTACGTTGGTGTGCGTGCGCATATCACGTCCGTTGGGGTAGTAGGTAAAGCGCTCGCTACGTGCTGGTTTTCCAGCAATGGCAATGCTTTTGCTTGTTACGTTTCCAAAACGGTCATACCCATAGGTGCTTGTGCGCCAGTTGCTGCCGTTGGCACGTGCCCTTTCGGTTTTTAGTAGGTTGTTTTGAAAGGTATAGGACTTTTCGGTCCAAAAATCTTTTGCACCGGGTACTTTCGCAACGGACTTCTCCCATCTTAAACGTCCAATGTGGTAGTTGGTATCTGTAGGCGAGGGGTTGTTAAAATATTGGTAGGTAGTGGTTTTATCTAGTCCCTCTGTTTTTTCACGTTCGCTAGCCAAATTAAAATAGCGGTCGTAGGTAAAAAAGCGTTCGTGCAATACATCGGTAAGGTTGTTGTGCGTAGCCATATGTTTGGGTACGCTTACATATATCTTATTGGAACGCAGTTCTGTTTTATAGCCCGTAACCGTTTTGTTGATATAGCAATTGGAGTCAAAGCTGTAGGAGGTATCTGTCCATTGTTCGGTGGTAGCACCCCGTAGGTTGGGGTCTTGTTTGGAAACGGTCCATAAGGGCGATACATTATCGCCGTAAAGGTTAGAGCGTGCCAAGCCCGTAAAGCCCATAAAGCCAAGGCCATGCATATGCGACACAGCACCTTTGTACTTAAACTGTTGGGTGCGGGTATGTCCGCTTGCGGTTTGGGTAAGCTTGCTGACTAACTTCATGCTTGGAGCAAGGTTTATATTTACATAGGGATATTTTACAGAATGAGTCTCAGGAGTATATGTTGGATTGTAAAAATGTTCAAGACCTGGAGTTTTATATGCTAGACTAGTTTTAACCCCACTATTTTCTATTGACTCAAGCGTTACTTCTTTTTTATTATCTCCAATAAACTCGTAAGTATTTACATTATTCCCAAAAATATAGGCATACTCTAAATTGCTATTAGATAGTTTCCCTTCTAAAAATAAAGGTATACCAAACTTAACAGTACCATTATTAGTTTCTAAATCATCAATAGTTAATTCAAAAGAAGGCACGTTTTCATTACTATTGTGTTTATTCACATAGAGTTGAATTCGTTCGCTAACCTTGTTCATTGGGATCCATGGTGATATTATTTCATGTCTTAAAATATCACTTTTCCCATCACCATTTAAATCTTGGGCGGTGTAGTGAAATTCATAATAGGGATTTCTCATCCTAACTCTATTTACATATCTTGTCCCTTGATGTAGATAAGTCTTTCGATAATTAACCCCAATATTTTTTTCATAAACTTCTAAGCTATTGCCTTTTGATAAGAAAAAACGCCAATCTGAACTATCGTTTTTAACTGGCTGAGCAAAATCTGTTTTACCATCACCATTATAATCACCAAACAGCGTAAGTTTATGCGGGGCAACAATGTCATCATCAGGAATTGAAAAATTTTCAACATAAGACGCTATTTTCTCTAACTGGTTGTTTACGTTAAGAGTGTAAACTTTAATCCAACGATTAGCAATATGCATTAAATCCGTTTTTCCATCCCCATCAAAATCTACTGGGAATAATTTTCCCTTAAAACCATTATATCCACCTGAGACATTTCTAGGAAGATCTAATACGCCAGCTCCGTATATAATCCGTTGACTTGAGCGTTTTAAATCTAAAAAGTATACATTATTGTCGACTAATTCATGAGTCGGATTGCAGTAACAGCCTTGGTTTTCTACAAAATTACACTCCCACCTGCTCTGGCTCAAATTTATAGCTAAAGCATCTGTTAACCCATCTCCATTAAAGTCTCCACTGATGTATTCTCGAGGAATTTTTCTATCTACTTTGTCTGTATCCTCACAGTAATAATGCCCTGTTGGTTTAGGAGCTAATGGAAGTCTCACAATTTTATCATATTGCACCCCACCTCCTGCTTCACTTATGGTATATGTTCTAAATCTAATTTCTTCAGAATCATCAAGTAGTGTTTCTTTGACTGTTGTGATACCCTGAACGGAAAAGACGGAACCACTATTTGTTAGTATAGTACTCGCAAATATTTTTTCATATCCATTTGTAGATACTTTTTTTGGAAGCTCGATAAAATCAGGCTGAAAAATTCTATCAAAGACATAAAAATCATTTCCCTTAGTTAAAATAAAATCGGTCTTTCCATCTCCATTAAACTCACCTGAAACCATTCGGTCAGTCCTATAATTAAAACCAGGTACTATATCATATTCATCACCACTACCCCTTACCAAGCCATATTCTGAACTATCATAATTAAATGAAATGGCAGGCAACGATTGATTATTTGAATTAAATTCTTGAATTGATGTAACTCTTTGATAGCCTAAGGAAGTTGTATCGTGTCTCAGGACATATTTTCTGTATAACTGTGAATTGCTTTTAACAACTATATAATCTAAAATCTTTGAACGCTTAAATGGCACCCCATTGACATATAAAAGTTCTGGTCTAACACGTGTTTTGTAATGAAAGGATATAACGTTAGGGGAGCCGCCATATTCTCCTTTGCCGTATTTAATGTTTGCAATGCGTAAAAGATTATTTTCTTTAGAGTAATTATATTCAATAAAGTTACCCTGGGAGTCTTGATACTTTGTTAATACCCATTCTAACCTTCCAGAACCAGTTCCAGTTCCATACCAACCTCTGCTTCCATCTGGGTAGTAAACAACAAAATATGATGGTCCATACTCAGAGCCAAAAGGGGACGTTCCATGGGCCCTAACCTTTATATTTGAATAATTTTCAGTTTCATATTCAGAGTTTGTAGCGCCATATATTCCGCTTTTTAATAATAACCTTTGCCCATCTAGAGCAAACCTATCTTTACTATCAAAATCAACCCCATCAACGGATCCATCATGATACTTTGTAGAAGGCACTCTAGAAATTGATGATAAACCGGAAATATTCCATCCCCAACCAACAAGACCATTAGAAGCATGACTACTGAAAGATAGACCAATTACAGGAGTTATATCCTGAATTCCGACTGGAAGTTTTATAGGTACATTATAAGATACCGAGCCATTTAAAGAAACCGCAAGTTTATCTGTAGTTCTCCCGACACTAGATGAACTCATACTAATAGCTCTATAACCATTTGATTTTTTGTTGCTGTTTAAAGTTGATTTAAGGCCTTTTACCAATCTCCTTTCATTAGATTTTCTTTGTGTTTTTTCTATATTAATATCAATTCCTGTTTTTGAGTCATTATTTACATAATCTATTGTTTTTTCTTGAAAATCTTGTGCATTAAGGATAAAACCAAATAAAAGTATTTTGCACCCTACAAAGCAATTTTTTAATGTCATTTTTGAAGTTTTTAGTTCTTGATAATGGTTTTAGAAACAATTCGGTTGTCGGATAGGCGTACACGCAAGAAATAAATACCTGTACCGCCACTAAACGTGAGTGAGGCTTGTCGTTTGCCATTTGTTTGCCCCATCTGTAATGGCAATTGTACTCCGTTTGGCATGAGTAACACTGCCGCACTAATAAGGTGGTCAACACTATCGTCCCAACTCACCGTAATGCTCCCGCGCGTAGGATTTGGATACACGTAAATCAATGACTCAATAGTCTCTAAGGTGTAATTGCTATTGCTTGAGGTAGCACTTGCATTCGCAAAATAGATACGCTTTGTATTACCAGCAGTATCGTAATCCAACAATAGCTTATAATTGTTGTTTATCGCATCTGGGCTGTAGGTGTTTGGATTAACATGCGCTATGCTAAAATTGTCTTGAGTGATGATAGGGCAATCCCTGTTAAATGCAGCATAACCAATATGCGCGTGAAATACACTACCCGGCTTTGCCCAAAAGCCAGGTTTTAGGGTAATGCTTACCGGGTCCTGCAATTCTTGATGCGCTTGTGCTTCTACGAGTTGCGTGGAGCTAATTTGCCCCCGCAAACCAAATACGCATCCTAAAATACTTACACTAAGGAGTAGGTTTTTCATGTTGGTTAAGTTTAGATTCGATTTGGGTAAGGCGTTCCATTAGGGCTTTAATGGTATGTTGCTGTTGTTGCAATTGTGTTTCTTGTTCTAAGGTGTAAAGGGTTAATTCCTCTATTTTTTCTAAAAGTTTCACGTTTAGTGCGCCTAGGGCTGCACCTTGTTCTTTAATTACTGTAGCAGACGGCATATTGGGTAAATGTCCTTTTGTGGCAATATGTCTTTTTACATCTGCAAGTGAAAGTAGCTTGTAGTCATTTTTAAACACATAGTCGGGCCAGTTTTCGATTTCTACTTTTACCTCTTTAGCACGAATTTTACCGTTTACGGAAAGTTTTTCTCTGGGGGTTGTGGTGCCGATGCCTACGTTTCCGTTCCCTTTTATAGTCATTCTAAAATCTGCTGAATTTCCTGTTCTAAAATAGATGTCATCTTGGTCTCTGTTTGTTATTAAATGAAAATGATTATTTATTGATCTTAACACAGAGTTCGCTGGATCATCGTAGAGAATTAATCCTTTATTAACGCCAAATCTTGCAGAACCAAAAACATCTAATTTATGTTCTGGGTTTGTAGTGCCAATGCCAACGTTGCCACTAACTATTAAATTGGAATTTCTTTTGTTATTGTCCCAAGGATATCCAACATAAACATTTTTTCCACTGCTGTAGTTTAGAAATAAATGATCATATGCGGTACTACTGTGATTTTTCCCCTCAATATGGCGCACGCGTAAATGACCATTATTAGTACCCCCAATATTAACATGCCCCTGAACCGTAAGTTTTTGGTCGGGGGTTGTGGTGCCAATGCCTACGTTTCCTGAACCTTTTCTGATAACTAACCTTTTGTTTGAGTTATCTCCAATATGAAAAAAGTCTCCACCGCTATTTCCAATCCCCATAAACCAATGTGTTGGACCATCAGCACCAAACTGTAATATTTTTGAGTAATTTGAATTGTCATTTAATGTTAGTCTTGTGCCAGGGTTTGTGGTGCCAATGCCTACGTTGCCGTTATCTTTAATGGTTAAGGCACCCGTATTATTAGACTTAACCATCGAAAAAGAAGATTTTAAATCATAAATGGTACCTTTATCAGTGATTGAAGTGTAATAGGGTTGATTAGTGGTTTTAAATGTTACATTTCCATAAGTTCGTACTTCAATAGGAATACTCCCCAACCAACTTGTACCTATTTGAACCCATACCGAAAGTTTATTGTTTGTTACACCAGTACCCGATGTATGTACAACTTTTACATCTTTAATGGTTTTTTGAGCGCCGTAAAAAGTTACAAGTGAAATGTCATGTGTACTTTCAATACCAGTTGTACTATTTCTAAATTGTACGTTAAGTTGTTGTCTTGAATCTCCGTGATTTGAATTTCTAGGGAAAAAATCAACTGTTATTCCTGCAGGACCATAACTTCGATTCAAAGTAAGTTCAGCAAGCTTTATCCATTTGTTAGTAGTCTGCCCATTATTTGGTTGTGCTACATTGTCTAACGTTGCATTACCACCAAAATATCCTGTTGTGATTTGCGCCACCCCCCAAGTACTTACCAAAACAAAAGAAAGCGTGTAAAGTAATGTTTTCATAATTTAAGATTTGTTGCCACTAACGTAGTGAAATCCCCATACAAAAACAAACCTAACTATTTGACAATTAGTATATTGTAAATTTAAATAAATTTTCCGCTCTCATCTGTAAACAACTAGTAAAACCTACTAAAACCGCAGTAAAATGCTAAACAATCGCAACGGATTTAGCGTATGTTTTCGTGCTTGGAAGGTGGTGCGAAAACGCTCTGAAAAAGCGTCATAGGCACGTATAATGGCGTGCATATGATCAAACTTAAGTTGCAGCATAAAATACAATACGAGCGTGGTGTCAAAAGCCGCACGAACCACATAAAGCCAAAGCAGTGGGAGCAGGGCTAGGTTTTTGGTATAGGTCAATAAGGAATTACGAATGTTGTAATACAATTTCCGTGGGCTTTCTGCGGCTAATGAACCGCCACCCAAATGCAGCACTTCACTAGTGCCTACTGCCCAAACCTGATAACCAGCCCCTTGTGCGCGCAAGCACAAATCAATTTCCTCAAAATGCATAAAAAACGAAGGGTCAAAACCGCCGAGTGTGGTAAATACCGCTTTTCGAACAAACAAACAAGCACCGCTAGCCCAAGTAACTTGTACTGTATCGTTGTATTGCCCTGTATCCCGCTCACAGGTTTTGCCTACCCTGCCACGGCAATAGGGAAGTCCCATAAGGTCTAAATACCCGCCTGCTGCGCCTGCATATTCAAAATAATTCGGCTTGTTTAGGTCTTTAATTTTTGGTTGCGCCATCGCTGCTAAGGGCTGCGCGTCAAAAAGAGCCACCATTGGAGTAGTCCAATCAGCCGTAACTTCCACGTCGGAATTTAGCAAGCAAATAAGGGTTTCGTCAATTTTGGAAATCCCCTTGTTATAGCCCTCGGCATAGCCGTAGTTTTGGTCTAAACCAATCCATTTTACCGTTGGGAAATCCGCCTGTAAAAGGGATTTTGAATGGTCCGTTGAGGCGTTATCAATCACGTAAATGGTAGCAGTCCCCGAATGCTGTACTACACCAGGCAAAAACCGTTTTAGTAAGTCGGCACCGTTGTAATTTAATATGGCAATGGCAAGACTCATAGTTGCAGTTGATTTAGGGGAAATTCTTCTATAAACCGATAGGTTTCGTTCTCCGTATCTATCTGACAATATACGTGTTGTAGCCCATTGGTGAGCATCAAAAAAGAGGCGTTTATAGCCAATTGATACCGTGCAATCTGGTCAAAAGTGTTTTGTGTGATTTGTATAGCGGGTGCTTTGCATTCTACCAATAAATCGATAGTGGCATTTTTTCCCGCCACAACCACATCAAAACGTTTTTGTTGTCCCATCACATCAAATTGTTTTTCCACACTAAGGCGTGTTTTGCTAATGCCCTTTTGCAGTAAGTCTTGCACCACATGTTGGCGCACCCATTCTTCGGGTGTAAGAACCACAAACTTTTTTCGGATGGGATCAAAAATAGTGCGTTTGTTTTCGTTACTTTTGGTTTTAAAGCTAAAAGGTGGAAATGCCAACTGTTGCATAACCACAAAAGTGCTAAAATTATTTTTCATTGGACGCATACGCATCGGTAAAGAGTGCTATTTCGCAGCGAAATTTCTCGCCCATCTACTTTTTAATGGGTGATGAGCCTTTTTTTATTGATGAAATTAGCAAGCTGCTTACCGAAACCGTCTTACCCGAAGACCAGCGCGATTTTAATCAAACTATATTGTATGGGAAAGATACCTCCATAGAAGAAATTATTTCGGTATGTAAGCGGTTTCCTATGATGGCAGATTACCAATTAGTAGTAGTGCGAGAAGCGCATGAACTCAGTCGTACTATGGAGCAGTTAACGGTCTATGCCGAGCAACCACAACCCACAACGGTTTTGGTGGTATGTTATAAAAACAAAAAACTAGACAAACGTAAAAAACTCTCAAAGGCCATTCAAAAAAATGGAACGATTGTAGAAACCAAAAAGCTTTACGACAACAAATTACCCGCTTGGATAGAGCAGCGTGTACGCGCTATGAAACGTACTATCGACTACAAAGCAGCGGCGGTGTTGGCAGAAAGCGTTGGTGCTGATTTGGGTACGCTAAACAATCAATTGGATAAACTTTGTCTTGTTGTAGCAGCGGGTGATACCATTTCCACAGATCATATCGAACAGCATGTAGGTATTAGTAAAGAGTACAACAATTTTGAGTTACGCAAAGCCTTAGGCACAGGGAATGTGGCACAGGCTTATAAAATTGCACATTACTTTGGGAGGCATCCAAAACAACACCCACTTTTGGGAACTATAAATAGCCTATATAAGTTTTATATGCAGTTGTTGACGTACCACGGCTTACCCTCTAAAAACCCGGATACGGCTGCAAAAGCGTTGGGTGTTCATCCATTTTTTTTAAAAGAAATTGAGCAGGCTGCACGACGTTATCCGCTTAAGTCAATTGTTCCTATTTTGGGGGTTATTAAAAAAGCAGATTTGGCAGCCAAAGGCGTTGATGCCGTTCCAATTTCAGAAGGGGAGGCCTTACAGCAATTGCTTAGTAAAGTGGCTTAGTAGTTCTCATAAACACTTTTTATCACTACCCTATATTGCCTAACTACTATTGCCTATTGCCTAACCACTATTGCCTATTGCCTAATCACTATTGCCTAATCACTATTCCCTAACTACTACTGCCTCTCCTAAAGTGCAGGAAACTTATTTGGTTTTGCTTCATGCATAATGGCATATACTTTTTCCATAATATCCTCAACAGAAGGTTTTGAGAAATAATCACCATCTGTGCCATAAGCTGGGCGATGCGCTTTGGCGGTTAGTAATGTGGGTTGACTATCTAAGTACTGATAGATGTTTTGTTTTTCTAGTAATTGACTCAGGATATAGGCGCTTCCACCACCAGGAACGTCCTCATCTACAATAAGCAAACGGTTTGTTTTTTGGACACTTGCTCCAATAACTGCGGTTGAGTCGAATGGAATGAGCGATTGTACATCGATTACTTCCACACTGATGCCCATTTTTATCAATTTTTCTGCTGCTGTTTGTACCAGTCGTAGGGTAGAGCCATAGGATACAATGGTAATATCTGTACCTGTACGTAACTGTTCCGACACACCAATGGGTACGGTAAACTCGCCAAAGTTTTCGGGTTGTTTTTCTTTGAGTCGGTATCCATTAAGTGGCTCAATGACAAGGGCAGGATCTTGTCCTTGTAGGAGTGTATTGTACATACCGCTCGCTTGGGTAAGGTTTCTCGGTACTAAAATATACATCCCTCGTAATAAACTCACCAATCCACCCATGGGTGATCCCGAGTGCCAAATCCCCTCTAAACGGTGTCCACGTGTTCTTATAATAAGCGGAGCGGCCTGTTTTCCTCTTGTGCGATAATGCAATGTTGCCAAATCATCGGACATAATTTGCAAGGCATAAAGCACGTAATCTAAATATTGAATTTCGGCAATAGGACGTAATCCTCTAAATGCCATACCAATACCTTCGCCAATGATGGTAGCCTCACGGATACCTCGATCGGCAACGCGTTCTTCACCATATATTTCTTGTAGCCCTTCTAACCCTTGATTTACATCACCAATTTTTCCACTGTCTTCTCCAAAAACAAGCATTTTTGGATGTTTTTTTAGCAAAGCGTTAAAGTTATCTCGCAACACCACACGTCCGTCAACCAAAGCGGGTTCGTCCGTATATTTTGCAGGAATTGTGCTGACGTTTAAAGATGAATTTTCAAACGAATTGTAAAGCGAATCGCTATATAATGCTTGGGTTTCTTGTTGTTTGTTTTTCCACCAATTGGCTAAGGAAGTCCTTGCTTGTGTCTTTTTTCCACTTGTTAAAAATAAAGCCTCACGAACAACAGTATATATAGATTTTCGATAAACAATGTTTTTTTTGTCCAATGATGACACTAAAGTTGTCAACGCATCCATATCTGGAAAACCTTGGGCTACTTGTTGCATCAATTCGTGTGCTTCTTTCTGTTCCTTGTGAATAGGAGCTAAATACCCATTCCAAGCTGTTGTTTTGGCCTCTCTAGCTTTTAGCGTGGCTTTTTCTTCAAGGGCTATAATTTCGGATTCAGTAGCTATGTTTTGGGCTATAATCCATTTTCTAAAGGTTTTATTGCAATCAAATTCCTTTTCCCATGACAAACGCTCATCAGACTTATAGCGTTCGTGTGAACCTGATGTGGAGTGCCCAAGGGGTTGTGTAAGCGCTGTAACATGTACCAAAACAGGTATATGTTCTGTTCGTGCTACATTACTAGCACGAGTGTAAGCATCAATAAGTGCTGGATAATTCCAACCCTCAACCTCAATGATTTCAAGTCCTTTGGCATTTTCGTTGCGTTGCATGCCCGCCATGGCTTTGGAAATACTCTCTTTAACCGTTTGATGTGAATTATCAACAGAAATGCCGTAGCCATCGTCCCAAACGCTTATGACCAATGGCACCTGTAAAACGCCAGCCGCGTTTAGGGTTTCAAAAAATAAACCTTCACTAGTACTTGCGTTACCAATAGTACCCCAAGCGACTTCATTTCCGTCATTAGAAAGGGCTTTGTCTTGCATGGAATCTACCTTTCGAAAAAGTTTTGATGCATGCGCTAATCCGAGTAATCGCGGCATTTGAGCTGCGGTACATGAAACATCAGAATAGGAATTTTTTATTTCAACAAGCGGAAGTAAATTACCTTTACTATCAAGCGTATCTGTATTAAAATGACCCACCATTTGTCTTCCCGAAGACATGGGCTCAGCAATTGGGTCTGCATGACCATAAATACTTGCAAAAATATGTTTGGGTTTGAGTGCGCCAATCGCCATCATAAATGTTTGATCGCGATAGTACCCAGATCTAAAATCACCATTTTGAAAGACTTTTGCCATGGCGATTTGCGCAAGTTCTTTTCCATCGCCAAAAATGCCAAACTTACCTTTGCCAGAAAGTACTTCTTTTCTACCCAAGATGCTCACTTGGCGACTTAACGACGCGATATAGAAATCGTTGAGGATATCTTTTTTAAAATCGTCAAAGGTGCCTTTTGATGAGGCGAGGTTTACGCTTTTCATAAAGTTCTGCAAATTTACAAAAAATGCGCTTACGCTTTAATGAACTTAAAACCAACTTCTAGAAAAAAGTCGAGCTATAGTCGCAGGGCGTAGTGAAAGTTGAAATCGAATTTGCTTGACGTAAGCGTTTTTGGTCATCAAATTCCCAGTAGTATCGTAGAGGGGAAAATGCAACTCAAAAAAGTCAGGAATCAAGTTAAAAGACACACCTGTACCCCAGTGTGTATGTGTTTTTTGTTTGCTGTTTTTTATCCATCCTACTTCAGCATAGCCTTCAATCCAACGCCAAATTGTTGTTGAAGTTTGAGTTGTTATAAGCCATTTGTTTGCACTACTAATAGCCCCTGTAGTTCGCAGAGCACCCTCAGCTTTGATATATTGTTGTGAGAAAAACCCCTCTGTTTCTGATCGACCATATAAATCATATTGAAACAAATAATCATTAACACGTGAACTGTTGTAGTCAAAATAGCTGTCATCCAATTTATTTAGAAAAAAACCACCAGCAAAAACGCGAAAAGTTAATCTTCTATTTGGTAAATAATACCTGATATACTCCGTTTCTGCACTAAGCTTTTTAAATGCACTTGCCCATTGTAGTTCTGTTTTTGTAGAAAGATTTTGTAGTGCATCGCCCGTTTTGGTTTGAAATGACGCCAAACTCACACCGTAATTTCTGCGGCTATCATTTTCAGGTAAATCTTCAAGTCGTACTGAAATATGCCTAATCAACAAGGACGAGCGATCTTTTTGCTGAATTCCATTGGGTCTAAAATATAATTGAAAAGATGGACTGAAAGTGCTATATCTTTTGTTTGGGGCATAATTATAAGATGACCCAAAAATAGTTGCCCGTGTGAGATATAGCGATTTATTTTCGTAATATTTGTTCCAAACAAGAAAACCCATCCCATTCGTTTGACCACTTTTTATACCAAATTGGGGGCTTAGCTTAAATCTAAAATTATTACTTAACAAGCTACTATTTCCTACGGATAAGCCGGTTAAAAGTCCATCATAGACGTTGTAGCCGAAATCTGGTGTCAGCAATAATACTGAGTTGCCGCTTTTCGGAATATCTTGAAATAATCGCAAACGCAAATTATTTCTAAACAGCCTTTTGTTTAGGTTGTAACTGTTGTTGTTGAGCGATAATTCAGGTATTAAATGGCTTTTATTTACAGTGAACTCTTTGATAATTTTTTTGTCATAAACTTGACGATAGGCAAGCTCATTGCCCAAAATCCATTGTGTATTTTCTTCCTCATTTTGAGTTGTAATAGATAACGGAATAGCGGTATTTTCCTTTGTGCTGCTTACAGTCAATTCATATTGTTCTTTTCCTATTTTTTTTGCGGAAATCGACATATCAATATTGTTGTTGAGGGATATGTAGTGATTAAAAAACCAGTCGATTGGTTTATCCGTTCTTTTTGATAATTCCTCTTGTAATGAGGTGTCTAATTTGTGTGTAATGGGTAATGATTTCAACGCATCCAAAAGCGTTCCGTTTTCTAAATAGGAGTCCAAGTAGAGCAATGCTAGACCTGCTCGGTATGGGTTTGCCACCCTGCGATTATAACGCGTGAGTTCATTTTTAGGTGTATTTAATGCCTGCCCTCTGTTGTTATTTCCAGACACATTGGCTGCAATTTCCCAACTTCTGTAATATGGCGCTTGTGTAAAATGATATTTCTTAATAAATGGCCAGGAATTCAGATTTCCTGTCATTTTTAAATTTGGGTAATATTGATTCACGTATTGTTGCCACAGGAAATACGGCAATCCTCCGGTTATCCAACTTGCATTATCCTGTTGCTCACCAAATCGATTTTGTACAACACGCTCTAAAATGGCTTTTAATAATTTTAACTCCACAACCTGATTTTTTTCAAATGCGCCTATAAATTGAGGTATGGATTCTAATGCCAATAGTGGTTTTTGCGCGTAGTCTTTTTGAAGTGCCCATAACGCTTGTGGATTGTCATAAGGAAATACACCCTCAATAAATGATGAAATACGATTTAATTCACGCTCAAAATCACTGTTTTCGTTTGAGGGTAACATATCTGTTGCTAGCTCCGATTTACCGAATGCAACATGTTTATAGGTGTCTTTGGTGGTCAAAAGGATAGGGGAGTAGCCTTTGTAGTTTTTTGTTGGAAGAATTTGATTGATATTTTCGGGAATATCAAAGCGATAATTTATGTTTGCCTTTGATACATTTGGACGCCCAAAGCCTAAATTACTTTCCTTAATCCAAGTTCCATCTTGATTTTGCCTTGCAAGTACTAGATGCCAGTATGGTGTGTACAATTCTTTTTTTGAAATTCCATATTTAAAAATAGAAGCATTTGGTAATTGCAGCTTGTAATGAATCGTAAAAGAAAATGATGTGTTTGGCGCAATTGGTTTTGGTAGCGATATTTCAATAATATCAATAGCGTTTGACATACGCTTCCAAGACAATGTATCTTTTTGACCACGTACAGTTGTGATAGTAGTATGTCCTCTGTTTATTTTTTTGGTTCGAATTAATTTATAATCGTAATCATTTGCTAAAAACATTCCCAAAGGACTGCGTTCTGATGCATATGCATGATTCCAATCTAATAATGTGATTGTGTCAACAGAAACACTGCTGTTGTTTGTCCAATGAATCTCTTGTGATATGTGAAGTGGATTTGAATTTCCATTCCATCGCACCTCTATATCGTAACTATGTTGCGCAAAGGAATAAGCAAAACAGCATAAAAAACAAGAAACAAAAAATTTTAGACGCATTTAGAAGTTTGGCGTAAAGGTGTTTTTTGTGTGAAAACGCACAACATGAGCAACTGCTTCATCAACATCATCTACCACTTTGATTAAGTCTAAATCTTCAGGGCTGATATTTTCATACTCATTTAAAATGGTTTTTTTGATCCAATCCATCATACCAGACCAAAAATCAGAGCCAAAGAGGACAATGGGAAATTTTTTAATTTTTTCAGTTTGAATTAACGTCAATGCTTCAAAAAGCTCATCCAAAGTACCAAAACCACCCGGCATCACCACAAATGCTTGTGAATATTTGATAAACATGACTTTGCGGACAAAGAAATAGTCAAAGTCTATGTGTTTGTCTTTATCTATGTAAGGATTGTTTTTTTGTTCAAAAGGGAGTTCAATATTAAGTCCTACTGAAGTCCCCCCACCTTGTTGCGCTCCTTTGTTCGCGGCTTCCATAAGACCAGGACCACCACCTGTAATGACGCCAAATCCGTGCTGTACTATTTTTTCTGCAATAGCTACAGTTTGTTTGTAAACAGGATGATTGGGTTTTGTACGTGCCGACCCAAAAATAGAAACACAAGGGCCAATAACACCCATTTGCTCAAATCCATTCACAAACTCTCCCATGATTTTGAACAACAACCACGAGTTACTTGATTTCATTTCAGTCCATGTTTTTTCCATAGGCTTTATTGTTTTAATTCTTCACGCAAAAATCTTGCAGTATGACTCGATTTGTGGCGAGAAACTTCCTCTGGTGTACCCGTACAACAAATTTCTCCTCCCTTAGACCCTCCTTCAGGACCTATGTCCACAATATAGTCCATTTGTTTGATGACGTCCAAATTATGTTCAATGATAATCATGGTATTTCCCTTATCTACCAACTTGTTAAGCACGTTCATCAACACCCGAATATCTTCAAAATGTAGCCCGGTTGTTGGCTCATCCAAAATATACATTGTTTGTCCTGTATCTCTCTTTGATAGTTCTGTAGCTAGTTTTATGCGCTGTGCTTCGCCACCAGAAAGGGTAGTGGACTGTTGTCCAAGAGTGATATATCCAAGCCCAACATCTTGAATGGTTTTTAATTTTCGATAGATTTTGGGGTAGGGTTCAAAAAACCTACAGGCATCATTAATGGTCATTTCTAAAACATCGCTGATGCTTTTGTTTCGATATCTGATTTCCAGTGTTTCTCTGTTAAAGCGTTTACCGTAGCAATCGTCACATTGCACATACACATCTGGTAGAAAATTCATTTCAATGGTTTTTACACCTGCCCCTTGACAGGTTTCACACCTACCGCCTTTTACATTAAAACTAAAACGCCCAGGTTTGTAGCCACGAATCATCGCCTCAGGCGTCTTGGTAAACAACTGACGAATTTCTCCAAAAACACCCGTATAAGTCACGGGGTTACTTCTAGGTGTTCTCCCAATAGGAGATTGGTTGATATCAATAACTTTATCGATATGTTCCAAGCCTTTTAATGCGGTGTAGGGCAGGGGTTTTTTAACGGCCTTAAAAAAATGCTGATTTAATATGGGGTAAAGCGTTTCGTTTATTAAGGTTGATTTTCCGCTTCCTGAAACACCCGTTACGCCAATCATACTTCCTAACGGCAAGGTCAAACTAACATTTTTCAGGTTGTTTCCTGTGCAACCTTTGAGTGTAAGCTTTTTTCCATTTCCACTGCGTCTTTTTAGGGGGATTTCAATCTGTTTTTCCCCAGTGAGATAAGCTGCTGTTTCTGTTTTTAGGGTTTTTATTTTCTTTGGTGAGGAAGCTGCAACCACTTCGCCACCATGACGTCCTGCACCAGGTCCCATATCAATGAGATAATCCGATTTAAGCATGATGTCTTTGTCATGCTCCACTACAATAACAGAGTTTCCAATATCACGTAATTGCATAAGGGATTCAATGAGCTTCTCATTGTCACGCTGATGTAATCCAATGCTTGGCTCATCTAAAATATAAAGCACACCAACGAGTTGCGCACCAATTTGAGTAGCCAATCTGATGCGTTGTGCTTCGCCACCAGAAAGTGATTTTGCACTGCGGTTAAGCGATAAATAATCCAATCCAACATCCAATAAAAACGTCAAGCGTTTTTCAATTTCCAACAATACTTCGTGGGCAATAGCACGTTGCTTTTCGGATAGTTTTTTACTAATTCCCTTAACCCATTGGAGTAAGGCAGCAATATCCATTTGCGTTAAGTCGGAAATACTTTTGTCATCAATTCTAAAAAATAAGGCTTCTTTTCGAAGTCGAGCGCCATGACAGTCTGGACAAAATATTTCATCCATAAATCCCTTAGCCCAACGTTTTAGCGCGCTGGTATGCCCCTCATTATATTGATGCTCCAAAAAGGGAATAACGCCGTCATAATCGATGCTGTATTCTCTGGTGATACCCAAGGTTTTTGAGGCTACCGAAAAACGTTCATTTCCACCATATAAAATAACATCAAGGGCCTCTTTGGGAATGGATTTTAACGCATCTGTAAGCGAAAAACGATAACGCTCTGCAATGCTGTTCATCTGCTTAAAGGTCCAATTATTTTTTTCTGCTCCTATGGGTGCAATACCTCCAGATTTTATTGAAACCGTATCATCTGGAATCACCTTTTTTAGGTTTACTTCGTGTTTTAAACCTAGACCGTTACAGGAAGGACACATGCCCTTTGGTGAGTTAAATGAAAAGGTGTTTGGCTCTGGCTCTGGATAGGAGATACCAGTGCTTGGACACATCAATTTCCGACTAAAAAAACGCGCTTTTTCTGAGTCAAAATCATACACCATAAGCATGTCATTTCCATGATACATGGCGGTTTCTATGGAGTCTGCCAGTCGCTTGCTGTCGTTTTCACTTTCTTTAACGGCAAGTCGGTCTATGACAATTTCAATATCGTGTGTTTTATAGCGATCTAACTTAAAGTTCGGTGATAACTCTACGAATGAACCGTCGGTGCGCACACGCGTAAATCCTTGTTTGCTAATGGAAGCAAAGAGTTCGCGGTAATGCCCTTTGCGTGACTGCACCACAGGTGCAAGAATGGCGATTTTTTTACCCAAATAGGTTTTTAAAATGGTGTCCTGAATTTCCGCATCAGTGTATTGTACCATTTTCTCATTCGTCTGGAAACTGTAGGCATCAGCTGCACGTGCAAATAGCAAGCGCAAAAAATCATATACTTCTGTGATGGTACCTACGGTGGAGCGTGGACTTTTCCCTGTCGTTTTTTGCTCAATGGCAATTACAGGAGATAAGCCGTCAATTTTATCCACATCGGGGCGTTCTAATCCGCCCAGAAATTGCCGTGCATAGGCAGAAAAGGTTTCAATATAACGACGTTGCCCCTCGGCATAAATGGTGTCAAAAGCCAAGGATGATTTGCCACTTCCCGAAAGACCGGTAATCACGACCAGCTCGTTCCGTGGAATGGTTACATCAATATCTTTTAGGTTGTGTACACGTGTTCCTTGTACAACAATAGCATCTTCCATAGTCAATCGTCGAATATAGGCGATATTTCAATAAAAACAATTGCTGCAACGCTCTTTTTCTTTGATATTCAAAAACAGTTTTTCAACATGTTTTATTTGGCTTGTAAGGATTTTACTACATGGTTTTTTATGTTCATTTAGGTCCGTTCAACCCCCCTGAACGTAGTTTCAGCCTTGTTTTATGTACACAAACCCGTTTTTTAAAATATAAGTTGTTAGAAATTGAAATTTTATGCTGTTAAAACTTATATGATGGCATTACGTTTACTTTCAATTTTCTGTTTTTTATTTTTCACTTCAACGCTAATTTCCCAAGAGCATGATATCTGTCCGCATAAGTTGTCTGTCGCAAGTGACTATTTAAGTGATTTTGGATTTGCTTCTTATGAAATGGTTCATGAAATCAATGAAAGTATTTCAAAATGCGATGACAATTCTACGAATGCTGATTTTGTTTTTGGTATGCTCGGTAGGTTTTACGCTGAAAACGAGTGAGATAAAGAAATGGCATTTGAACGGATTGAGCGTGCGGCTGGTGCGAATCATGCTGTAGCAGCCAAAACACTAGCACTTATGCTAAAAGAAGGAGAAGGCTGCCTGTTAGACCTGGAAGCTTCTGAAGACTGGCTTAAAAAGGCATATAAACTAGGGAATGATGAGGCTGCTTATATTTTAGGGTATTATTACTTAAAAGGACTTGGAACTATTCGGCAAAGCTACCCAAAAGCGGTGCGGTGGTTGAAGCGGAGCCGTTATCCCATGGCAACGCATTGGTTGGCATTATGTCAATATTTTGGATTTGGAGTAATTCAAAATAAAGAAAAAGGTCTTGCCTTGCTTAAAGAAAATGAAACTGAAAATAGTTTGTATTTTCATGACTATCTCATACAAAAAGACAAGGATTCCATAGAAGTTAAATTAAAAAACAACCTTGTTGAAGCGGTTACTAATGGACATATTGCGAAACAATATGTACACGCAGATGTATATGGATTAGGCACACCTCAACAGGCCTATTTGTTGGCGTGGGACTGGTCTAAAGAACGTGTTTTACAGCAATTTCCCATATCCTTTAATCTTGTTATAGATAGCACCCAAACGCATTTCACCTATGCTGATGATAAACAAGAAATTGAGGGCGGTGCTGCGCTATTGGGTGACCAAGGGGCATTTGATGGATTTTCCATTGCTATTCCAAATCCCTACCCGGACCATGATGCTGAAAAAGATTTGTTCATTGACATATTCACGGCGCAATTCTCACAGGCGTTAGTTGACAATACTCCTGTAGTAATTGGAGAACTTGAGGGGTGGGTTGCCAATTTTAACGAACCCGCACCGCCGCTGAGTTTACTTCTTGTTGACCCATGGAATGGATTATTACAACACGAACGGAATATAATTCAGAATGATAAACAAAACATCATTACCAATTATCCGAATCAGTTTACAACCGATTTGGTGGTGCGTTTTGAATTGGCCCAACAAGAAGATGTTCAAGTTAACATATACCACTTTAAAACACTAGATAAGTATGAATTGCTTTCACACCAACAGTTGGCGGAAGGAGAACATATTATTAGAAAAGACACTTCTGGCTGGCCTAGCGGGCTGTATGTGATACAGCTATTTGCAGGTGACCAACTACACCGTAAACTCATTTTAAAAGAATACTAATATGCGCCCGAATATTTTAACCTTACTGCTAACTATTTTTACTGTAACCATAGCAACGGCACAACTCTATGATAACAGATCACGGTATTTACGAACGCCCAAGGATGTGAATAGGTACGAACGAAACCTAAACACCTTTCAAAAGCCTACAAGACGAACTTATTATGGAAGTTCGCAAAGTTACTTCAGACGAAAATACTCGAACTATAAAACAAAGAGCTACAATAGCTACAACAGCAGGGTTTATTCACATACAAAACCAAGCTATGGTTCTAGGGAGTTTTATGAAAATTTTAGAAATCAAGATGTTTTAAACCGTTATGCGAATAAAGCTACTGAAAGTGAATTTAAGCAAAAAGATTGTCACTGTAATTATAAGAATGATATAAATTATACGTTTCAAAAATGGTATAAAAGTCAAAAGATAGCTAGAGCAACTTTATTACGGAACTACGAATCGCTTTTTGAAAAAAAGATTGAGAAACTGTTAAACAAACAGTTCCCCGATTTTAAAAGTGCACAAAAAGCTTTTTTCAAAGACTATGGCAAGATTCATCATAATGAATACATGCAACGTATTTCAAACATGAATTCTAATGACCTATATCAGAAACAGCTCGAATTTGGTAAAGCTAAATCTTACTATAAGTTTTTTGACTTTGTTGAAAAACAAAATAATATTTATTCTCGCCAAAGTTATTATGAACTAAAGGATAAGATTGGAGATCTAGTTGTTTCTGGTAAAACAATTAGTAGGCGTGATGGAAGTCGAAAACTGTATAACACGTCAAATTTAAACACGCATTATAATAACATAAAAAATAGTTATAAGGATTTTTTAGTTTCAGAGAAAATCTTTGATCAAATGAATCGCAATTCATCTTTATTTTATGATTATCTGTCTGAGAAGTATGTTGCGCATTACAATAACCAAGGTAATTATGAATATAAATTGGGTGCATTTAATGGATATATCGAGCATTACCAAAACATAGCGGGTTATGGCACAGTACTTAAACCCATTCATAGTTACAGCAACTACATGCTATTTAAAGTGCCTTTTGATGAAATACAGTTAAAAGCTTTTTTTAAAAAACATTTAGCCAAAAACATTGATTATACATACAGAGGCAGTTTACCTACAATTGAAACCGCAATAGCGAATGTAGCCGTTCATGAATTGGATGAATTTAATTCACGTGAACTTAGGCACATTAATTATAATCTCTTAAAAGATAAAGAACATAAAAAAAGACTGTATGAAAAAATAAAACATGCAGTACTTAACAAAAAAACTCTAAAAAATGCGGTTATAGAATATTTTAAAAATGTAATCCCAATAGACGATTATGAAATTCAAACTGTAAAAGATGCCGTTGGTAGCAGGTTAAATGACAAACCTTTTATGTGGAAGGAATTAAAATATATGCCCTATTTTAAGTTTCAACTGTCAATGAATCCTAACGTGTTATTTACACTTGATTTAAAAGTTAAACGTGTTTTTAGTGGCGGTCGTACTACTAATGGCGGGCGTACTCCTGATCTCATTTTTGAAAACAATAATCACCAAGGCATTGCAGATGTATTAAAACATATTTACGACAAACCTAAATACTGGAGCGTTGAAGGCGCCACCATACGGCATTTCTTAAAACAAAAAGGGCTAAACGTACCCAGTAGCCTTAGCAATTATGATCTTGGCAAGCTTTTTGACTTTGGTGGTGGAAACTCCAACACCTTGACCATAGAATTTTCAGATTATGCCCGAAAATATATTACCAATTTCCACCACGGCGATGGGAAATATGGGACTTCGTTGTTTACAGATTTGTTAAAGCTAAAAAAGCTGCATGATATTTTAAAGGGAAGGCCTGTGGATTTTAGTAACAACAAAAAGCCATGCATTGGTGACCCAGTCCCAAACCCTGAAATTGCACCACAAAAAAATTCAGGCATACAAGGGGGGATGCATGATACGTGTGCTAGATGGAACGAAAAAACAATTTGTAAGGGAATCAAAGGAAGAAAGTGGCATAATGGTGTAGATATAAAAAACCCTCCTGGAGCGCCAATTTATGCCATTTATGATGGTGTGGCTTCAAAACATACCCAAACAGATGAAGACGGAAATTTAGATGGAGCAGGATATTATTCAGTGATTAAATCCAAAGTAAATGGAAAAAATGTTCGAATGGTCTATTTCCATTTACAAAACGATAATAGAACTACAGGAGTTGTAAAAGTCGGTGATATTATTGGCTATCAGGGGGATTCAGGGAATTTAAAAAATGGGATAGAAGAAGGACATACAGTTTCTCACGTTCATATAAAAACTCAAGTAAATGGCGCTAATGATGACCCTTTAAATCATATAAAAACAAAAATTGATCATAAAACAGGAAAAGTCATAAATCGATGTAATTAAAAAAATAAAAATTATGAAAAAAATAATCTTAACAACAGTAGTTTTATTTAGTATCACATGTTCCAAAGCTCAATTAAATAATATAAACAATGATGAATTTGGTGAAAGTATAAAATTTAATAATGTTTCGATTGGAGATATTATGGTAGCTTCTGGAGATTTGACCAAAATGAGAAGTTATTTTGGTAATGATATGCAAGAAAGACCTAATAATACAGCACCTTTTTTAGCTAAGTTTTTATGGAATAATCACTTATCCTTTGGATTTGAAGATGAAACCGATACGGGAAATGATTATGATTTGACCTACATAAAAGTAAAAAGTAATTATGTAGTAGTCAATGTTAAGGGGTTGTCTATAAAGCTCTACGATGATAAAAGTAAGTTTAAAGACTTTTTGTTTAATGAAAAGTATAGTAGCTATAATTTTACAGATGCAGATACAGGAAGTGTTGGGCTGTCGTTTAAAATTAATAAATACAATAAAGTTTCAGAAATTAAACTGATTTGCTTTTGATAAACAATTCTAATGTCCGTTGTTCTATGACCTTATGAAAAAGATACTTTTTTTAACAATGCTTCTTTTTGTCAACTGCCTTGTCATTGCACAAGAAAACAATTCCATAAGTTCATCATTACTTACAATCAATGAGAAAAAATATATAGGCGAAAGTGAATCCTATTTAATTAAATCATTAGGCAAGCCTAACTCCAAAGAAAACTATTTTTTTGAAATGGATGACCAACATGCTGTAAAATATAAATACAATGGTATTGTCTTTTATGTCATTGAGGGTATAATAAATTCTTTTGAAATTACGAGTAACTCTTTTGAATTTATAAATCCCGATATAAAGATTGGTAGCTCTGTAAATATGTTAAAAAAACACTATCCCTTAAGCTTTAATAATAGATCAACTAGACAAGAAGGGATAATTTTAACATTAACTGATATAGATAAATTTGTAGTTTTTGAATGGAATTATTGGAGAATTAGCAAAATCTATGTGCTCGACTATTAATGGCAAAACTGTCAAAACTCTATATTTTCACTTAAAAGAAAAGAGCAGACGGACTGGACAGGTAAAAGCAGGCGATATAATAGGTTATTTAGGTCGATCGGGGAACTTAGAAGAAGCTATCAAAAAAGGGCTTACAGAATCTCATCTTCATATCAAAGTAAAAGAAAATAATGTTGAGGTTGATCCCAATGATTATTTATCTAATCCTATTGATCCAAATACTGGGAAAAGAAATCAAACAGTAAAATGTAATTAACAAAAACTATATCTATGAGAACTTTATATAAGCTACTTCTTACTATTATGTGCTTAATTGTAAACGCAAACACTTGCGTAAGTCAGGAAATAAATTATTTGTCTGAGATTGAATTTGATAACATCCGTGTTGACGGGGTGGCTTGGAAAGAAATTCAAAAAACAAATGGAGATGTTAAGGCTATGAAATCACTTTTTGGCAATACAATTAAGTTCAAAACCGCAGATGACCCTAGCCCAAGAATAGGTTTTTGGGATAGAGGCTTTTATTTTGAGTTTGAAGACAGGTCAGGAAGGGGAAATTTTGAATTAGTTCATTTTTCAATTAAAAACAATAAATCAAATATTTCTATTAAAGATAGTTCTGCAACCATTGGTTCAGACGTAGAAGAATTAGATTATTCAAATTCTCGAATGTATGGTCGTTATGGTAGTAGTATTACATACATGAGGAATGGAAGTGAGAGTGACCCACTGTTTATCTCGTTTTGGACAGCTTCAAAAAAAATCTATGAAATAAAATTTATATCATTTAATTAAAAAAATTGCTTCCCCCCGCTGGCGCGAGGGTTTATCTAGTGCCAAATAAAGTTAAAACCCCACCCTTATGAAAACAACCTATATCTTCCTAATTACATTAAGCATTATTAGTTTTACCCATGCCCAAACCGAAAAAGGAAAACGCCTTGTTGGTGCTAAAACACAATTAGGTATTGGTGTTTCTAATCATAGCGTAAAAACCGCTGACCGACATTATTTAAGTCAAAAAAATACGTCTATAGTATTAACCACATTTGCAGGATATTTTGTTAAAGAAAACCTTGCTATTGGCGGTGAGCTTCTCTTTAGTTATACTAGAACTAAAGACTATGATAATAACAACACATCTTCTGAAACAACCATTGCTTTTGCTCCATTTGCACGTTACTATTTTGGTGCTAAAAAAGCAAAGCCATTTGTGCAGGGCGCCGTTGGTATAGGAAGTTTACGAAGTAAAGTTGAATATAACAGTTCTTCTAATGCCTACGAAGATTCTTCGACTATTGTGACGTATAGTGCAACTGCTGGCGTTGCCTTTTTTGTAAGCGACAATACGGCATTTGATCTCAGCTTAGGATATGGAGGAATTTCTGGTGCGAATAACGATGACTCTAAACGAAAGGGAATACAAGATAGTTTTGGACTAAATATGGGTATTTCTATTGTGTTATAATTCATTAAACTATAAACACTTCTTGCGTGTGCCATTTGAAAAAAGTAGGCGTAGGCTTAAAGTTTTAAGTCGTTTTCTTTTTAAAGGCATCACAATGCTGTTGCAAATCGGGATAAAAACGGCTAAACCCATCTTGTAAGGTATCGTAATGTATTGCTAAACTTTTTGCGCCATCTGCTAGTTCGGTCAACCCGCTGCGATGCGCCATTTTTTGTAGAATATGCGCAATGCCCTCTTGGGTTTGGTATTTTGCCAACCAATCCTGTGAAACCATTCCCGCCAGATAACGTTGTGCCGTATATGGTAAAACGGATTCGTGTTTTTGAAGCATGGGTTGCACGTTTGCAATAAACGTCAAGAGTAGCATTTCGTGATATGCATCAAAATGCTTTGCTAAAAAATGGTCGTAAAATACATCCATAAGCACACGTGCCAAATGGCGGTGTTTGGAAAAAAGTAACTGCCGTAGTGCTATGGTAACAGCGTGTTTATCTGTAAAACTGTCAATACTTCTGTGCATGGCAACACCCACTTGAATAACTTCAGAAAACGCAGGTAAATCTTTATTTCTTACATGATCCCCAATAAAATTCCCAACCACCAATCCCGCGTTGGGATAGGCTAGGGCGAGGTGTGCTAAATAATTCATTGGTGCGGGCTTATGTGTATATTTGCAAAAACAAAAGTATGACTTTAATTGCGTCTGTTTCGGGAATTCGTGGTACCATTGGTGGCGAAGTAAAAAATAACCTTACACCTGTAGATGTTGTGGCATTTGCCGCAGCTTATGGCAGTTGGTTGGTTTCAACCACAAACACCTCCTGTACGGTTGTAGTGGGTCGTGATGCGCGTATTTCGGGCCCGATGGTGCAGCAGTTGGTACAACAAACGCTTATCGGATTAGGAATCGATGTGATTGATGTTGGGCTTTCTACCACACCCACCGTAGAAATGGAAGTGGTGCGTCAAAACGCGCAAGGCGGTATTATCCTTACAGCGAGTCATAACCCAAAACAATGGAACGCATTAAAATTACTGAACAGTAAAGGAGAATTCATCAGCAGCGATGACGGAAAAGCCCTTATGCAACATCTTGAGAAACAGTCTTATGACTTTGCTTCGGTGGATGATCTTGGTACCATATCAACGGTTGATGATGCACTGGAAGCGCATATTGATGCGATTTTAACCTTGGACTTGGTGGATGTTGATGCGATTCAGGCCGCCCAATTTTCTGTAGTCGTAGATGGTGTGAATTCTTCTGGAGGCATTGCCGTACCCATGTTATTGGACAAACTAGGCGTGAAAACAACTAAAATTCACTGCATACCAAACGGCGAATTTCCACATAATCCAGAGCCATTAAAAGAACACTTAACTGATTTGACAACGGCAGTTTTAGAGAACAAAGCAGACATTGGTATTGCTGTTGATCCAGATGTGGATCGGTTGGTGTTTATGGACGAAAGCGGGGTGCTTTTTGGTGAAGAATATACCTTGGTCGCATGTGCAGATTATGTGATTGCCCATCAAAAAGGAGCGGTAGTCTCAAATCTTTCTTCCAGTAGAGCCTTGGCTGATTTGGCGGGGCAACATGGAGTGGATTATCATGCTAGCGCAGTAGGCGAGGTGCATGTGGTAGAAAAAATGAAATCCGAAAATGCCGTTATTGGTGGCGAAGGAAATGGTGGTATTATATTACCTGAGTTGCATTATGGCAGAGATGCCCTCGTTGGCATTGCCTTATTTCTTAGTTTTTTAGCCAAAGGGCGTGTAACGGTTTCTAGTCTTAAAAAGCGATATAGCGATTATGTTATGGCTAAGAAAAAAATTCAGTTATCGGAAGCATGGGACACAGATGCCTTGCTGGTAGCTGTTGCGGATACATTTAAAGATGAGCGTGTTACCACCATTGACGGGGTAAAAATTGACTTTGATGATTCATGGATACATTTGCGGAAATCTAATACGGAACCAATCATTCGTCTGTATGCAGAAGCATCTGATGAACAACGCATACAAGCACAAGTAGAAAAAATAGAAAAGGCTATTGCGGATTTTGTTGCATCAATTTAAAGCGATTGTGCGTCCAGAAGTATAGGGAAGGATCTTCTTTAATTTGTTCCTCTAGGGCTTCATAAAACGCATCTGTAATCTGAAAATCGTCCATTTCTTTTGGTTTTTCAGTGAGTACGCTAAATGTCGTTTCATAATACCCACGTTTTAGGCGTTTTACTTTAGCCATAACAATGGGCACATCAAAGCGTTTTCCTAGGCGTTCTGCACCTGTAAATACTGGAACATCATGTCCAAAAAAGCTACGATAGTAGTTTTTGCTTTTTCGTTGGGGAGACTGATCAGCTGCAAAGCCTACTAATGATAACTTGTTATCGGATTGTGAAGCAGCAAATTCTTCAGAGAATTTTTTTCGTGAAATCAAGGCTGAATTGTGTTTTGAGCGAACTTTTTTAAAGTAGTTGTCAAAGTATTCATTTTGTAAAGGGGCATATATAGCAACCGGTTTTAGCGAAACATAATACCCTAACGCTAGAAGCCACTCAAAATTTGCATAATGTCCGGTCATGACAAATACCGATTTTCCCTGCTTGGCAAAATTTTCAACAAGCTCAGGATTTGTAACGGTGAAGCGTTTTAACATTTGCTTTTTTGACATGCCTTTTACTTTTATGGCTTCTAAAAAAAAGTCACATAAATAGCGGTAAAAATCACGCTCAATCTGCTTTTGTTTTTCAGGAGAATCGGCAAACCCACATAAAGCTAAGTTTTTACGAACAACTTTTTTTCGGTAACCAATAATGCGATAAACAAGGATATAAAACAGATTAGAAAGCTGGTATAACAACCAAAAAGGAAGTTTTGACACAACAAAAAGCAGCGGTGCTACTACAATATAAATCAGCAGATTCATTAGTTGTTATACACTTTGCGATAAACTACAGAAGATTTTTTTCAAGAACAGGTAAGATATTGCTTATATAATGGTCTTTAGCAACGACTTTCCCCTTTTCGTCAAGTAAGAATAATTGTGGAATAGAGGTAACGCCGTATTGTGCAGCGATAGGATCCTCCCATCTTTTGAGGTGAGAAACATGATTCCAGTAAAGGTTATCGTTCTCAATGGCCTTTCTCCAACTTGCATCACTTTTGTCTAAAGAAACACTTAAAATAGTAAGACCTTTTTCTCTGTATGTATTGTAGATTTCTACCAATTTAGGACTTTCTACACGACAAGGTCCACACCAAGATGCCCAAAAATCAACCAAAGTATATTTACCAAGTGTAGCGTATAAGCCTTGTGGATTACCATCCAAATTTGGAGCAGTGAAGTCAGGAGCAGTTGAACCAACACTTATTTCAACATCATCATCACTTTTTGTTTCTTCAATTTTTTCTTCAATTTTTTCTTCAACTGGAAAAAGTATTTTTTCAATTTTAACCCCAGCTTTCGTTTTCTTAACTGTGCTGCTAAACGCATTGAAAATGTTTTGTGCTTCTGCTTCTTCAACTCCTTTATTAAGTATAAGTTGCTCTAGGATTAATGTTGAGATATAAGAATCTGAGTTTTCAGAAACAAAATCAACTTGAAAATCTGTGAATTTGGTTTGCATTTCGTTTAGTTGTTCTTGCAAATCAACAAAAGCAAGACTATCTCTGGAAATCATCGCATTTCGCATTTCATTTTGAATACCAAATAAATCATCAATCAAAGGGGTAGAGGTCTTTATGTATCTTCTGAAATCTGAATTTGATTTGGTACCACTTGCTTTGGATGAACGAATGCTGTCTTTGTAAATTTCAACTGTAATTTCACCAGGTTCTAAGACAACTGGAACCACATCGCGATTACCATCTAAAAGCAGGTAGTGCATTTCGGGTAATTCAATAGTGCCTGTGTAGCTTGCAACACCGCCTTGTACAGCTAGTGTATCTAAGGTTTGAGGTTGGTTGTTGTTGTCTAATGCGATAAGAAAAACATTGTTGTTGTCTTCTACATCAGCGGAAATATTTAACGTGTAATCTGTTGATTGGCAAGAAGCCAAAATAAGTATTGAGGTAAAGAGGGTAAAAAATCGCATAAGAAATATTTTTGCCAAATTTAGGAAAAAGAAACGTGGCTAAGGCGAATGCTAATGGTTTTTTAAGCTCACCATAATTCCATTGACCAACTCATTATAGTCCATGGTTTTAAAATCTTCATCTGCAAAAAAGGCTTTTAGCTTATCGGTATGGTAGTCATAAATTTTCCACCTTTTGTTATGATATTCCAATGCGGTTAGGTTTTCAATCCAATCACCAGAATTTAGATACAAACAACGTCCTTTTTTATTTTTAAGAATTCGCTTTTGTGGCTGATGAATATGGCCACATATAACATAGTCATAACCTTGATCAATAGCCAGGTCAGCAGCAATTTGCTCAAAATCATTGATGAATTTTACTGCTTTTTTGACACTATTCTTGATTTTTTTTGACAATGAGTATTTTTCTTTTCCAAATTTGAGCAACCACCAATTTACAAATCGGTTAATCAAAATCAGTATGTCGTAACCCCAGCCACCAAGTTTTGCAATCCATTTAGAATGTTGTACAGTAGCATCAAAAATATCTCCGTGGAATATCCATGTTTTTTTTTCATCGAGATCTAAAATGAGTTTGTCAACGATTTGAATATTACCTAAATCAATATCTGTGAATCTACGGAGCAGTTCATCGTGATTGCCTGTGATATAGAATACTTTTGTACCATTGGTTGCCATGGAAATAATTTTCTTGATGACCTTTAAATGGCTTTTGGGGAAGTAGCGCTTACGGAATTGCCAAATGTCAATAATATCTCCATTGAGTATAAGGGTCTTGGGGCGAATACTGGACAAGTAATTAAGGACTTCATCTGCATGACAGCCATAGGTTCCTAAATGGATGTCTGATATAACAGCTAAATCTAGTTTTCTTTTTTTCACGATATACAAATATCAAATTGCTATTTATCGTAAACATTAAGTGGGTTTATTTAAACTCTTAACAAATGGTTACTAAATTGTTACTATCAACAATTTAAATGGATGTGTTAATATTCGTATTTTTGAAAAAAAATAATCCATGTCTGGCAATACTTTTGGCAAATCTTTTACATTAACTACCTATGGAGAATCTCATGGCCCAGCCCTTGGTGGCGTTATTGATGGTTGTCCTGCAGGTGTCCCTATTGATATTGAAACCATTCAAAAAGATTTGGATAGGAGAAAGCCAGGGCAATCAGCTATAGTAACCCAACGTAAAGAGCCTGATACGGTTGAAATTTACTCTGGTGTATTTGACGGAAAATCTACGGGAACACCAATTGGCTTTGTTATTCACAATACAAATCAAAAATCAAAAGATTACACCCACATCAAAGACAGTTACCGTCCTTCACATGCCGATTATGTATATGATCAGAAATACGGCTTCCGCGATTACCGCGGAGGTGGTAGAAGCTCTGCTCGTGAGACAGCGGCACGTGTTGTTGCTGGTAGTATTGCCAAACAACTCATTGCACCTGTTCAAATTCAAGCTTTTGTATCTGCTGTAGGGGAATTGACATTGCCACATCCAGAAACAATTTCAGATTTTTCGTTTATTGAGCAAAATCCAGTACGCTGTCCAGATGTGGAAATGGCGGAAAAAATGGAAACTTATATCAAAAAAGTTCGAAAAGATGGTGATACTGTTGGAGGAGTTATTACTTGTATAGCGAAGAACATTCCGGTGGGCTTAGGTGAACCTGTTTTTGATAAACTACACGCTGTTTTAGGTCAAGCCATGCTTTCCATTAATGCTGTAAAAGGCTTTGAATATGGAAGTGGTTTTGCTGGCGCTGCTTTACGTGGAAGTGCGCACAACGATTTGTATAACGAAGACGGCACTACTAAAACCAATAATTCGGGAGGTGTGCAAGGTGGTATTAGCAACGGAATGGATATATACTTCAATGTCGCTTTTAAGCCTGTAGCTACCATTATGCAATCACAAGAAACGATAGACAACAAAGGGGATATGGTTACCATGGAAGGCAAAGGACGTCACGATCCTTGTGTAGTACCTAGAGCAGTTCCTATTGTTGAAGCCATGACTGCTTTGGTATTGGCAGACTTTACACTTCGCAATAAAAACGCTAAATTGTAACATGCGAAAATTAGCGCTTCATTGGCAAATCTTGTTGGGAATGTTTTTTGGCGTTCTTTTTGGTTTGGTATTTAGTCAGTTTGATTGGGGAAAGTCGTTTGTTGTGGATTGGGTTAAACCTTTTGGAACGATTTTTATAAACGCATTAAAACTTATTGCCGTTCCGCTAATTCTTGCATCGCTTATAAAAGGGGTTTCTGATTTAAAAAACATCGCCCAACTATCCAATATGGGTGGCCGTACGATTGGAATGTACTTACTCACCACGCTCACGGCAGTTACGATTGGCTTGACCATTGTGAATGTAATCAAACCTGGAAATACTCTTTCAGATGAAACTCGAACAGAACTACTTGCGTCTTATGCATCAGATGCTGCCGCAAAACAATCGGTTGCGGCTGCGCAAAAAGAAGCCGGCCCACTACAAGCCTTGGTAGATTTAGTTCCATCTAACATTTTTGCTGCCATGCAAGACAATGGCAATATGTTACAAGTCATTTTCTTTGCTATATTTTTTGGTATAGGATTGGTATTGATACCCAAACAAAAAGCAAAATCTGTAAAAGACTTTTTTGATGGTCTCAATGAGGTCATTCTCAAACTTATTGATTTGATTATGATTGCTGCGCCATACGGAGTTTTTGCACTTTTAGCAGCCCTTGTCGCTGAAGCGCCATCAGCAGATTTGTTTAAAGCACTTGGGTTATACACCCTAACAGTACTGATAGGTTTATTAACCATGATCATCTTTTATATTGTACTGGTACGCATTTTTACTCGAAAAAAAACGGGGTTTTTCTTAAAAGGAATTTCCCCGGCGCAATTATTGGCGTTTTCTACAAGCTCCTCTGCAGCAACCCTGCCTGTTACCATGGAGCGGGTGCACGAACATCTCGGGGTGGAAGAAGAAGTAAGTAGTTTTGTGTTGCCCATTGGCGCAACCATTAATATGGATGGCACAAGTTTATACCAAGCGGTAGCTGCTGTTTTTATTGCTCAAGCTTTTGGTATGGATTTAAGTCTTTCAGCACAATTGGGGATTATTGCCACAGCAACCTTGGCATCTATTGGATCTGCTGCAGTACCGGGTGCTGGTATGGTAATGCTCGTTATTGTTTTGGCGCAAGCAGGAATCCCAGAAGCGGGATTGGCACTTATTTTTGCTGTTGACAGACCTTTGGATATGTGTCGCACTGCCGTTAATGTTACTGGCGATGCTTCTGTATCGATGTTGGTCGCCAAATGGCTAGGTAAACTAGGTAAGCCAAAAGCCAAAAATTGGGATGATTATTATCCTAAGAAATAAACCGATTTTTATGTGTTTGGGATAGAGTACATTGCGTACTTCCAAAAACGCGTTTTCTGTTTTTTGCAACTATAGTGTACATCGCTTTTTGAATAAAATTTGGCGTAATCCAAAAAAAGAACAACATCCATTTAAATTTAGGGAGCTCATGAATTATAAATAGCACTGCGTGTTGGTGTGTTATTGTTTTTCCAGAAACAAAAACCACAACAGTTTCTAATGGAAGGTTAAAGTCTTTTGCGAAATCTGAGGACAATGATGCAAATTGAAAGTGTTGTCGCGTATCATGTTTAAGAACAAACCGAACAAAAGAGCTGCACATCAGGCATTCACTATCATAAAAAATAACGGCATCATTCACTTTTTCTTTCGTTCTACTAGTTCAAGTGCTTCAACGTTTACTTGTGTGGTGAAAACGCCATAATTAACAATGGCTTTATTCTTCTCCAATGTATCAACAGTACCCACCGCTTTGCCATCATGCATCCGGACCTTATCGCCTATGTGAAATGTGATTTTTGGACGTGGTTTTACTTTAGGTTTTGGGTCAGGATTTTTCTTTTTCTCCTCTCGTACTACTTCAACTTTTTTTGAAACCTCTTGCTTAAGCGCCTTTTTTTGTTGTTGTTCTTTTTTGTGTTCCGCTACGGACTTGCGTTTGCGCTTGGCATTTTCTTCTTCAACAACGCGGAGTAAATCTGCAATTAATGGCCGTTTTTTATTATTGATAAAATACCGTTCTGCCGCATCATTTACTTTGTTGCCTAAAGCAATCATGCGTTGCTCCTGATCGTAGAGTTCTTGATAACGCTCAAGCTTCAATTTTACTTTGGCATTAAGCGATTCTAACTTTTCATTTTCCTTTTTGTTTTTGATAGATGCCTCTTGCAATTCTTTTGAGGTTTTGCTCATGGAGGCGCGTTCTTTTTGCAGTTTGGCAATACTCGCATCAAAGCGCACTTTACCACGCTCAATCTTCTTTTTTGCTCTGTTTATTAGGCTATACGGAATACCATTTTTTTCAGCCACCTCAAAAGTGAATGAACTTCCTGCTTCACCAGAAACCAAATGAAACGTGGGTTGCAAACTCTTACCGTCAAACTGCATGTTGGCATTGGTCATATGTGGCAATTCGTTGGCGAGAAGTTTTAGATTGGAATAATGGGTGGTAATAGCACCAAAAGACTCGCGTTCATAAAAAACTTCCAAAAATATTTCTGCCAAAGCACCTCCCAATTCAGGGTCTGATCCAGTTCCAAATTCGTCAATTAAAAACAAGGTTTTATCATCGCATTTTTTTAAAAAACGCTGCATTTTCTTTAAGCGATAACTGTACGTACTCAATTCATTTTCAATGGATTGATTGTCTCCAATGTCCGTTAAAATACGCTCAAAAACACCTATGTGACTTTGTTCGTGAACGGGAATCAAAAAACCGCTTTGCAACATCAATTGTAAAAGTCCAATCGTTTTTAGGGTGATGCTTTTCCCACCTGCATTAGGTCCTGAAATAACCATGATGCGGTTTTCAGGGTGTAGGTGTACATCTTGTGGAAAGGTCTTATTCTTTTTTCTTTTGTTGCTTAAATAGAGTAGGGGATGGTATGCGTTTTTTAAATCAATTTCTTGGGTTTTGCAAAGTATGGGTAAAGCAGCATTCATCTCCTTAGCGTAGTGTGCTTTTGCAGCATGCGTGTCTATCAAGGTTAAAAAACTAGAAAAGGTTTTAAAATCTCCTTCAAATGGACGCATATAATCCGTCAATGCCCGTAAAATCGCATCAATTTCTTCTTTCTCGTCATACAATAGATTCTGAAGTTCTTGGGTGTATTGTAAGGTCGTTTCGGGTTCGATATATACAATACTTCCCGTTTTGCTACTGCCGTGAATTACTCCTTTGACCTTACGGCGATACATGGCTTTTACTGCCAACACACGTCTGCTACCAATAACCGTTTCTCTTATTTCATCTAAAAAACCAGACCCGTGATAGGTGCTTAATGCACTACCAAAACTTTGACTGATTTTTGAGCGCACGCCATTCATCTGCCTACGAATACTGAAAAGCTTTTCAGAAGCACGGTCTTTAAGTTCGCCGAACTTATCAACGATCCGATGAATTTCTGAAGGAATTTCTTTTACAGGTAATTGCCCATTAGAGGCTTCATAAAGTCCGGGATATCGGTCTTTGTTCTTTTTAAGAAATACAAGAAGCGTATTTGCTGTTTCAGATAGTAACAATAACCGTCTAAACCCATCGATTTCTATTTTGCTATTTTCTACGGATAGTAATGAAACTTCTTGTGTTACATCTTCAAAACCGTGATTTGGAATGGGTTTTTCTTCAGTAAAAGAAGTTAAATATTCATTTGTACGATGTAAATTGCCTTCTACTGCACGAAAACTTGTGTAAGGTGAGGTTTCCAACATCTGCACTTTTCCCGATTCGGTGGCACAGCGTGCGGCAGCCTGTTCTAGGACTACTCCAAACTCCAAATCATCAAGCGTTTTCTGCGCAATTATTTTCATGTCAATTTTTTCTACCTTGAGGCTTCGCAAAAATAGCTTTTTTCATGCAGGTTAGATTAGAAAAATCTTGGCAAAATCAATTGGCTTCACAGTTTGAGGCACCTTATTTTAAGGAACTTACCCATTTTGTGCGTCAAGAATATGAACAATTTACCTGTTTTCCGCCAACAAAATATATATTTAATGCATTGGATGCTACGCCTTTTGATAGTACTCGTGTGGTTATTTTAGGACAAGATCCGTATCACAGAGCGGGACAAGCACATGGGCTTTCGTTCTCTGTTCCAGATGGGGTGTCACACCCACCATCACTTATAAATATTTTAAAAGAATTAAAAAATGATATCGGAAAACCTTACCCAGAAAGCGGATCGCTTATTCATTGGGCTAAGCAAGGCGTATTACTTTTAAACGCAACACTTAGCGTTCGTGCTGGACAGGCTGGCAGCCATCAGAAAAAAGGATGGGAACCATTTACAAATGCGATTATCACATCGCTTTCAGAAAACAAAACCGGAATTGTGTTTATGCTTTGGGGAAATTATGCCAAGAAAAAGGGAAAACACATAGACCGATCAAAGCATTTGGTTTTGGAAGCTGGGCATCCATCGCCTTTAAGTGCAAACCGTGGATTGTGGTTTGGGAATAAGCATTTTAGCAAAGCCAACGCCTATTTAATACAACAAGGGTACACTCCTGTTAATTGGTAATTAAATTGATTTAACCAATAATACACTTGCCAATCCGCCTGCCCCTGCAATAGCAGCCAGACCTGTTTGTTTGTTATTCTTAAGTGAGTGAAACAAGTGCACTGCCAATACCGCACCCGAAGCGCCTATAGGGTGTCCATACGCAATGGCTCCTCCATAAGGGTTAATTTTGTTCTTTGGCGCACCGCTGAGTTTTGCACATAAGATTGCCTGAACGGCATAGGCTTCCATAAGCGCTATTTGGTTGATATCATGCCAATTCAGCATATTTTGTGCAAGAATTTGTTTCATTGCTTTTGCTGGTAGTATGGGAAATACTTTTGGATCTCCTCCGATGGTAAAACCATCATTAATTTCAACGCAATACGCAGGATTCATTTTTTTCACCATTTCTTCAGAAGCCACAGCTACAAAGGCAGCACCATCGGCTTTTGGTGCCGTATTGCAAGGATGTGTATGTCCATAGGTTGCTTGTGCTTTTTGATAGACTTCTTTACTAATCTCTCTAGCATAAGGGTCAATTGGATCATTTCCCGATAGGGATACGATTTCGGCAGTTGAAACGGCTTTGTTGGCTAGGGCATTTTTATGACTGTTTTGTACCCATTCAAACTCCTCTTCATCAGATATCTTATGTATTTCCTTCAATGCTTTTATTGTATCCCCTAAGGGAATTGTTGCATCATCAGTAGGATAGAAAGGGGGTCTTTCCAAAGGGGTGGTTTTTTTGTTCCATTGTATGGGGTAGTGACGTTCTGGTCTAAGGGAAAAAGATTCTACTCCACCCGCCAAAATGAGATGTGCCTGACCGAGTTGAATTTGTTTAAACGCTTGAATAATCGCATCCAAGCCACCAACGCATTGACGATCTATGGAATTACCTAATAGTGCTGTTGAAAACCCTGCCTTAAGAGCACATAGTCTTGCTATATTTCCACCACCGCCTATGGCATTAGAAACAATGACATCATCAACTTCTGAGGGGTCAACATCCAGCTGTTTTAAAATATCGGAAAGCACAGTTGCAGCCATATCATCAATGTGGATGTCACGCAAAAAACCACCTGCCGGGGAAATTGTTGTTCTAGAACCAGCAATCAAAAAAACTTTTTTGGAGATTACAGCCATTTTGTTAAGGTTTTAATATCTGCTTTTCCGTTTGCAAGCATCGGCCATATATCACAAAAAATCCATTTTTTTGGAACACCCTGTGGACCCAAAGTATCGTGCGCCTTCTTTTTTAGGGTTTGCCATACTTCAGCAGATCTTTTTTCATTTGTCAACAAGACGATTATATTTTCTTTTATTTCGTTGGGTTTAGACAGTAAAACGAGTGTTTCGGTTTCTAAGAGTTCTTTGTACCAGGATTCTAGTGCATCAAGATCAATAACATGACCACTTACGGAAATATGACGATCTGGTCTTCCGCTAAAAAACAATCGATTTTTATATCCAATATAACCTTTATCTTTTGTTGAGATAAAACCATTTAATTCATTTGTTTTCAATGTTTTTTGAAGGTATGATGAGAATACATCTTTGCTTTTTATCCAAATGGTCCCAATGTTGTGATTAGGTACTTTTTGGTTGTACTCATCCAGTATTGCGACTTCTACATTTTCACAAATTTCTCCCACACTTTTGTTGTTTTCATTTGGGTGTTTAAGAGTTATAAAACTGGTTTCAGAAGCACCATAAAAACTATAAATTTTTGCATTGGGGAATACGTTTTGCACTTTGTTGCGTTGTTGGTTTGAGAATTTTGCGCCTCCCACAAAAAGATAACGAACAGCATGTATCGCTTTCATCTGGTTTTTGTCAAATGCCTTTACAAAAAACATACAATGTAAAGGAGTAGCCCAGAGCATATAGTTTTGATTTGATGCTAGTTTTGTAAAGTGTCTAATTTCATGATTGGGAAATACTTGGGGTTGTTGTCCGCGTTGTAAAGATTCCATAGCACCAAATAGCGAAAGTGAGTAGGGGAGCGCCCCCATTACCAACCCCTTTACATCTGGAAAATCAGTAATTTGATCCGCTATAAGTGCAAAGCTATTTTTCCAACTTTCAAAAGATCGGATAATGCCTTTCTGTTGGTTTTTAGTTCCACTAGAAAAACACAAAATGGAAGGTTTTGATACTTCGTGTTTGACTGTATAAACTCCGTTAACAGTAGTTTTATTTATGTTTAAGCCTAATGATTTTATAATGGAAGAAGAGATGGCTCCGACGCTTATTCCAGATTGAATAAGCGGCGTGGCGTACTTTAGAAAAAGAGGATGTTGGGTTTCGTCAAAAAGTAGAAATGTATTTTTGGGGTCTGAAACAATATGTTTAAGGGTTGACATCATAGGCTAAAATTAACCGCCAACTCGTTTCACATGGTGCCCATCGTTACGAAGCACCTCCATGACTTTCTCGCGCACATTTCCTTGAATGATAATTTCGTGGTCTTTTACTGAACCACCAACACTACAATGCTGCTTGATTTTTTTAGCTAAGGCTTTTAACTGTGTCTCATCACCCTGAAATCCTTTGATTACGGTTACTGTTTTTCCTCCACGCCCTTTGGTGCTAAAGTGGGCTTCTAGGTTTTGTTTTGCTAATTCTTTAGTGGCTTCTGGCGTTGGAACGTAGGTTCCTTCGGCTTCTGGAAAAAGCTTTTTTAAATCTGATAAGTCGCTTAGTTTAGCCATTATTTTTTTAGTAATCCAAGGTCTATAAGGCGTTCACGAAGAAAATCACCAGCCGTAATATCATCAAATTGTTTGGGGTTTTCTTCTGAAACACAATGCGGCAATACATTTAAGGGCATAGTTGCCACTGGATGCATAAAGAAGGGGATAGAGTAGCGTGAGGTTCCCCAAAATTCTTTTGGTGGGTTTACGACACGGTGAATGGTCGATTTTAATGTATTGTTGGTATGGCGAGACAACATATCACCTACATTTACCATCAATTCGTTTTCGCCAGCAATGGCGTCAATCCATTCGTTGTTTCTATTTAATACTTGCAATCCTTTTCCATGTGCGCCCATAAGGAGTGTTATGAGGTTTATATCGCCATGCGCAGCAGCGCGCTCTGCATTTTTTGGAGCTGATTGGATAGGTGGATAATGAATAGGGCGGAGGATGCTGTTCCCCGTAGCGACAAAATCATCAAAATAATGTGTATCCATATTCAAATACAGGGCAATGGCTTGCAACAGGGCAATACCCGTTTTTTCCAAGGCCTTAAAAACGGCTTCGCCAACTTCGTTAAAGGCAGGAATTTCTTCAACAATAACATTGGGCGGATAGTGTGCTTTGAGAGCTTCAACTACTTGCGCATATTGACCAAAATGCCAAAATTCTTTTAAATCACCTTCCTTTTTGCCTTTGGCGTGTTCTTTTCCAAAGGAAGTATAACCACGCTGACCACCACCTCCTTCAATTTCATATTTCTTTTTTATAGATTCGGGTAAATCAAAAAAGGCTTTAATTTGATCATACAATTCACGTATTAGTTCTTCAGACAAGAAATGCCCAGAGACAGCCACAAAGCCAATTTCTTCATAGGCGCGACCTAGATCGGACACAAATTGATTGCGTTGTATTTGAGTTCCAGAAGTGAATTTTTGAAGGTCTAATGATGGGATTTTATTCATTCCGGCAAGATAAGAATTCAATCTAAAATATTTGATAATGGGGTGTAGGGAAGTTGAAAAGCCTGCGCGACCTCTTTGTTGGTAATATGTCCTTTATAAGTGTTTATCCCCTTTTTAAACATATCATCTAAATTGTTTAAAGAATTGGATAGCAATTCCTTAAGATATGGAAATGTTGCTCTGGAGAGAGCTTTGGTTGACGTATAAGGAACGGCCCCGGGCATATTGGCAACCGCATAATGTAAGATATTATCAACCGTATAGGTTGGATTTTCGTGAGTTGTTGGGCGGGTAGTTTCAAAACAACCGCCTTGATCCACCGCAACATCAACCAGTACTGTTTGTGGACGCATAAGGGATAGCATTTTTTTGGATATGAGTTTTGGTGCTTTTGCGCCTTTAACCAAAACAGCACCAATTACTGCATCCATTTTAGGGAGATAACTCTCGATATTTTCTTTATTTGCAAGCACAGGCGTAATTTTTCCATCAAAATGAGAAACCAATTCATCAAGACGTTTTTTATTAATATCAAATACAAACACATCTGCTCTCATACCAACCAATACATCTGTGGCATTGGTTCCTACCACACCACCACCTAAAACCATGATTTTTGCAGGGTGAACACCTGTAACACCCCCCACAAGAATCCCACTACCACCTTGTGGTTTTTCTAAGTATTTGGCAGCTTGTTGACCTGCTAAACGTCCCGCAACCTCAGACATGGGAGTAAGAAGCGGTAGGTTTCCCGCCATATTTTCAACCGTTTCGTATGCAATGCAAGTTACACCGCTTTGTTGCATGGCGCGTGTTAGCGTTTCCGATGAAGCGAAATGAAAAAAGGTGAAAATGGTGTGTTTTGCCTCAATAAAAGGATATTCTTCTGGCAAAGGTTCTTTTACTTTTACAATTAGGTCTGCACGATCATATACTTCTTTGATTGTTTCTACAAGAGTAGCACCCGCATCTTTGTACGCTACATCATTAAAACCAGAACCAATTCCTGCATCTTGTTGCACAATAATTTTATGAGACGCACTAAGAATAGCAACATGTTTAGGAGTTAAACTAACGCGATATTCATTGTTTTTTATTTCTTTTGGAATTCCTATCGTCATAGGAGTAGTATTTAAGTGACCATAACGAAGTTAGTTATTTTAATGAAAACAAATAATTTAACATAACATAAATTATCATTCTTTTGTGAATGTTAAAAATATATGGATAACTAAGACAATGTAAATCATATTTCAGATCAAACCTTACTATTTTTAAATAAATAACTAAACAATGAATGACAGGCATAATGACCTACTTCGCATTCGTCCCGAAATAAAAAAACATCAAACGTTCGACAATATGTCGGATGAAGAACGTTTTCAGAACGCTACCATGCGTCCCATTCTCAAATTACAAAACCCTTTGCTTATGGCGGCTTTTATCAATTATGCCAACAAACACAAAGGCGTGTTTTACGAACTTTCCATAGAAAAACGCATGCAGTATATTGAAACGGCTGTTTGCAAAGACCAGAAATTTCGCAATTCACTTAAAGGTATGCTGATTGGACAATTTACTCTTGAAGAATATGAAATATACATTGCCAATTCATCGAAACTTAACAAACGCATGATGCATTTAGTAATTGCCAGACTGCAAGATCAAGTCCAACTTTTGACACCTCAAAACACAAAAATATCGACATAGGTTAATATTTAAATAATTATTATCTTTTTCATTGTTTTATTATTTTGTAGATAAAATACATAATTTAGTATCAAATTATCAAAATATGAACAAATCCATTATTTATTCGACCATTACAGGAACCATCGTGTATTTTTTACTCGGATGGTTGTTTTACGGTATTCTTTTTGCCGATTTATACCCAGAACCCGATTCGATGCTCTATATTCTCTTAGGGTCATTATTATACGTCCTTATTTTTTCAATTATATATGCGCGTTGGGCACATATACGCACGTTAAAAACCGGAGCCAAAGCAGGTTTCATTCTCGGTTTATTATACAGTTTAAGCATGAGTTTTTATATGGCTGCTTCAGGAACATTAGATCTAGAACGCCTAATAACCGAGGCGCTTATTAATGCTGTTTCTGCCGCCGTTATGGGTGGCGTTGTTGGGCTTACCATTGGAAAGACCAAATAATTTTTAGATAAAAGAAGCTGTCTAAAAAGCCACATTCTGATCCTGCCTGCAGCAGACAGGTTCAACATTACAGGTTTTCATACTTTTTAGACAGTCTCTTTTTTATCTCCTTTTTTAGTAACTGCCCCTATCAATGGAATTCTTTACTCAATCGAAAGAGCACAAAAAATCATTGCCAAAACGCGCATATGTACCTTGGAACGAAATCGATGATGCCATACTGTTACGCATGCACAAATGTAAAATAGCCAAAACTCGAATGGCGTGTTTTTTTGAGCGCTCCGTAGGTGCTATCAAATCACGTATAAAAAAACTAACAGAAGAAATGTAATACTCCTGCTTGTGGAACTATTTTTTGTAATTGCTATTTTTTATATTGTGTATTTGGCGTTAAAAGAAAAATACGAAATTAAATCCTATGCTCTTCCCGGTTGTATGGGAGTACTTGAGATGCTGTTTTGGCTCATTTTGCCTATTGTTATATTGATTGTCATCATAGCCCTGATTGCAGGCTAAAAAGTTTTTGATCTATGACTGTTTTTTTTATACATTAATTGTTGAATTATCCCCAAACAAATTCGTAATACCGCTTAACCTTTAACTAACACAACACATGGCACAAAACAAGACGCTTCAATTAGACCAAGGCAGTTTGGAAATGTTCTTGGTCACGGTTCGTCGGAAAAAGGCACTATTGGATCATCATGTTGCAGAATTGTACGGAGTGCATACACGTGAGGTAAATCGTGCGGTAAAAAACAATCCAGAAAAGTTCCTTAAGGGCTATGTTATGAATTTGAATGACAATGAGTTACGACGTTTGTGGTGGAAAAATTCCACCGCAAATGCTGCCAAAAGAAGAACGCCGCCCAAGGCATTTACTGAAAAAGGACTGTATATGTTAGCAACCATTCTTAAATCCAAACAAGCCACCAAAGCCACATTACAAATTGTGGAAACCTTTGCCAAGGTGCGTGAATTTGGCAAAGTAGCTAAGTCCCTAGCAGTTGAAAAAGACAAAACCAAACAGCAAAGTCTAATTACCAAAAGTGGAAAGCTTATTGGCGATATCTTAAATAACGAATTCCCCCGCTGGCGCTAGGCTGTGTCTCGTGCCCATTAAAACCCAAAATCTATACTTATGAAAACTATAGTAGCTACTGAACAATTTGACTACGAAAACAATTCGTATGTTATTGATTTAGTGCAACATGAAGACCACCTCTATACTGTTGAAATCATACAAAGTAAATCCATAAAATTAAGTCTGGAACAAAGTAGGATTGTGATTAACCCGGCAGTGTTGTCACAGTTTATAAAAGTCTTACAGAACTTCAATGCGAAATCGTTACTCAACCCAAGTTTCTATAAAAAGCATTTATCGGCTTTGGATGAAAAGCACATTCAAGAAAGCTATTTAAAAGGGGTTAGCATTAAAAATTTAGCAATACAGTTTGACCAAAGCGTAGAGCTCATTGAAATGGTTTTACGCAATAATGGTATTGTTTTAGCAGAAAACAAACCTCCAAGGTATTGGCGTAAACCGTATAGAAGAAAAAAATAATCTAAAGCTTAAATACCGTTAACAATTAGTGCTATGTCTCTTGCCAACTAAATATTAAACCAAACTTTCCCCATCCGCATTGGTCGTCAGTACGGCGCTCATATAGTCCACAAAGGGGCGTACGGCTTGTAGGGCGGTGTCTAAGCGGTCTAAAAATTCTTCGGCGGCAACATCTTTCTCTGTGTAGCGTACCATAAAGATATGCTGCTTATGGCGGAGTAAATCAATGTTTGGGTGGTCTTTGGGGTAGCCTTTGGGTGCGGTTTTTACGGCATCGCCTTGGAGTTCGCCCCAAATGCGTTTAAAGTTGGGTTCGTTAATGATGTCGCGGTATTCATCAGCGTCCATGTCAATTTCTTGTCGGATACGCTTTAGGTCTGCTGGGTTGGGATCCCAAAACCCACAGGCCAAAAAGATATCGTTGGGTTTTAGGTGCAAATAATAGCCACCTCTGTATTCGGGTTTGGTGCGGTGCCAAGCCATGCCAAAATGCGTTTTATAGGGCGTTTTATCTTTGGAAAAGCGCACATCACGATACACACGAAACAGCTTAAAGCGGTCTATGCTATCGTGTTGGTTGAGTTGGTCTTTTAGGGCTTCGCCAAACTGCTTAACCGTAGATTCCAATGCCTTAAACTCGGGTTTGTGTTGTTCAAACCATTCTCGGTTGTTGTTTTGCTCGAGTTTATTGAAAAATTGAAATATCGCTGAATCTAATTGCATGAGTTAAATGTATAAAAAAATGGGAGGCTTAACCTCCCATTTTATGATATAAATTATGACTTGCAAATACAAACACGTTTACAAACGAGTCCGCAATACTATGATTTTTTAAAAATAAGTTTATAGCTTACACTATTCCTTTCTCCTTCCAGAGTAAGTTTTCCGTCTTTAATGGAATACTTCATAGTCAATTTGTGCTTGTCTTCATCTGTGATAATTAAATTGTCACCATCTGTTTCCCAAGTTCCTTTACTCTCACTTTTTTCACAAACGTCATTCTTAAGATTATAATTAATATTTATATATGTCTTATCTTCTTTCACGTTATATGTTGTTTTTTTACTACAATCGTTAGTTGCTTCAACGTTAGCGATAAACGATTGTTCTAATTGCCAAACACCGGTAAGTGTATTATATGTTGTAGGAGTATGCGTAGGTGTCACTTCATCTTTTTTGCAAGATGTTGTCAAAGTAATAGCAATAAATAATAGGGATAAATAAGTAGTAATTTTCATTATTTTAAGATTTGAGTTCGATGCAAATGTAAAAAAAATATTTAACATTTTTTTTATAAATTATAAAAAATGCAACAACTAAATGGGCGTTTATTTTTTTAAAAATCATATTAACGCTATGGAGATATTAGCGTTAAAATATATGCTAATAAAAAATGGACGAAAATTTATGTAGTTAAATTGTAGTTTACAACTTTTGCCTATTGCCTAATCAACTACTGCCAATTGCCTAACAAACTACTGCCTACCCTCCAACACATCCACCACATCTTGCAGGGCATATCCTTTGGCTTGTAGTAAAATCAACAGATGAAAGAGCAAATCGGCACTTTCGTTTAGGAATAAGCTTTCGTCATTGTCTTTGGCTTCAATGACGGTTTCAACGGCTTCTTCCCCTACTTTTTGCGCAATTTTATTAATGCCTTTGGCAAATAGACTTGCCACGTAGCTTTTGTCTGTAGGGTTATTTTTGCGGTCTGTAATAATGCTTTCCAACACTGATAAAAACCCGTAATTCGGTGTGTTTTCGTTATCCCAACAAGTATCACTTCCGGTGTGGCATGTTGGGCCGTTTGGTGTCGCTTGAATCAGTAGGCTGTCGTTGTCGCAATCTACTGCCATTTCAACCAATGTTAAAAAATGACCGCTCTCCTCCCCTTTTGTCCACAGGCGGTTTTTGCTACGGCTAAAAAATGTCACCTGTTTGGTTTCTTGTGTTTTAGCCACGGCATCGGCATTCATATAGCCGAGCATCAGCACTGTTTTAGTCTGTGCGTCTTGCACTATGGCAGGAACCAGTCCGTCGGGGTGTTTGCTGTAATCTATTGTCATCGTACGGGAATATGATTGTTTCGTAAAACGGATTTTAGTTCAGGGATGCTTATTTCTTTAAAGTGAAATACACTCGCTGCCAAAGCAGCATCTGCATTTCCAAGAGCAAAGGTATCTATAAAATGCTGTACAGTACCCGCTCCGCCTGAAGCGATTACAGGAACAGAAACGGTTTCACTTAGTTGCCTTAAGGCTTTATTGGCAAAACCTTGCTTGGTACCGTCATGATCCATAGAGGTAAACAAGAGTTCACCTGCACCTCGGTCAACGGCTTCAGTGGCCCATTCAAATAGTTTGCGCTCCGTAGGTACTTTTCCACCTACCAGATGCACCACCCACTCGTTTTCAATTTGTTTGGCATCAATGGCAACGACAATACATTGCGTACCAAATTTTTGTGCCAATTCGCTTATAAGTTCTGGTCGGCGCACAGCAGCGGAGTTAATGGATACCTTATCCGCACCGTTTTCCAACAAAACACCTACATCTTCCAAAGAACTAATACCACCACCAACCGTAAACGGAATATCAATCGCATGTGCCACGTTACGTACCAATTGCGCTAAGGTTTTACGCTTTTCTTCTGAGGCAGAAATATCCAAAAACACCAGCTCGTCTGCGCCCTCATCGGCATAGCGTTGTGCCAATTCCACTGGATCACCAGCATCACGAAGTGAAACAAAGTTTACGCCCTTTACAGTGCGCCCATCTTTGATGTCTAAACACGGAATAATTCGTTTGGTAAGCATATTACATTTGTTCCGTTTGATAGCGTTCCAACTCCTTTAGAGACAGCTTATTCTCGTAAATAGCCTTTCCAATAATGGCAGCGGTACAACCCAATTCTGCACACTGATAAATATCGTCCATCGTGGTTACGCCCCCAGAAGCAACCAGCGAAAGTTCAGGTAACTGTTCTAAAATTTCATAATACAATTCCAACGATGGACCTGCTAGCATGCCATCTTTGGCAACGTCTGTGCAAAGGACATATTTAAATCCTTTTTGTGCATACTCTTTTATAAAGTCAATGACATCCAATCCCGAATCTTGTTCCCAACCGTGCGTTGCAATACGTCTGTTTTTGGCATCTGCACCTAAAATAAGTTGCTCCGAACCAAATTTTTCTAGCCATTCCAACACCAATTCAGGTTCGCTAACCGCAATGCTGCCCAGTGTCACCTGTGAAGCACCACAGTCAAATGCCGTTTGTAAATCGGTTTCAGATTTAATTCCACCG
>CBFHOG010000011.1:0-63001 GCA_965657545.1 Flavobacteriaceae bacterium
CCCCTAGTTTGGTTTTTGCAGAGATATGACGCTCCAAGAGCGTTTTTTCTGGGCGATTAATAAGGTCTTTTTCTTCGTCAAAAAAGGCATTAAAAATATAGCCCCCGGAAACGCTAAATCCCGTTGCTAACACTATGAGCCAAAGATTTAAATCGAATAATGTAGGGACGATTTCTTTTGATGAAAAAATAAAAATAGAAGTGAGCAATTGAGCCAGCATCAAAACAAAAACATTGATGCCGCGCACCAACGAAAACAAACCAATTGCTTGCATAAACAATTTGGTAGATGAAGGCGAAGCGCTCATGCTAGAACGTATAAACGACCTCTAATTTATGGTCGGAAAGAAGTGCTTTTGCTTTAGGTAAATCTTGTGTGAAACCAAGAATATAGCCGCCTCCACCAGAACCGCAAAGTTTTAGATAGTAAGCGTTTGTCTCTAAGCCTGTTTTCCAAAGCTTAAGGAAACGCTTTGGAATCATGGGACTAAAGTGGTCTAAAACCACAGAAGATAATTTTTTTACATCAGAAAAAAGGGACGAGATATTCCCCTTTAAAAAATGCTCAATGCAACGATCAGAGATCGCAATAAATTCATCTTTCATCATTTTACGAAAAGCAGGTGCCTCAAAATTATCTAAGAAAATAGAAACTAAGGGTGCTGTTTCACTTGTCATACCGCTATCCAATAAAAACACGGCTGCTTTTCCGTGCTGGGATTGTGATGGAATTCCGGTGGGTTCAATATCTGATTTGGAATGAATTAAAATTGGAAGACTCAAAAAACTATTCAAAGGATCAAGCCCAGAGGATTTGCCGTGGAAAAAAGACTCCATCAAAGAAAAAATAGTTTTTAGCTTGGTCAGTTTAGAACGCGTTAAATTTTCTAAAACTGTAATTTTTTCAATGGCATAACGATCATAAATTGCAGCCACCAACGCACCACTGCTTCCCACACCATAACCCTGAGGAATACTGCTGTCAAAATACATCCCTTTATCCAAATCAGAAGTAAGTCTGTCCAATTCAAATTGCACCAAATCCGTGTCTAAAGTATCGAGGTGCGCTGCAAATAAGCGAAGTTTTTTATTGGAGGAAATAGCCTTTTCAGAAGTGCTGTCGTCCATGCGAAGCGCCCCTTTATAATAGTTGTAAGGAATAGATAAGCCTTTGGAGTTTTTGATGATTCCATACTCTCCAAAAAGCAAAATTTTAGCGTAAAAAAGTGGTCCTTTCACAACAACAAACTTAGTACTTTTTTATTCCTGAGCCAACCATATCTTGCACACATTGTCTGTTTTGACAAAACTGAAGCAATTCTGTTTCGATAAACTGGTTTACTTCTGCTGCCACATTATTTGGGTATAACACATGTACGTTAGCACCAGCATCGAGAGTAAAGCAGACCGGAATACCCGAGTCTTTTCTGAATGCCCATATTTTATTAATCACGCTAAGCGTATTTGGTTGCATCAAAATAAAATAAGGATCGGAGGTCATCATCATGGCATGAAGATGCAACGCTTCTTTTTCTACAATGGATATAAAAGAGTCTAAGTCGCCTTGTTGCAAAACGGGTAAAAGTGCAGCAAGGTGAGCATTGGCTTGAGCAAAGCGTTGTTCTGCATACGGATGCTGATGCATCAATTTGTGTCCAAGTGTGCTACTAACCTGTTTTTCGCCTTTATCAATCAACAATATGGCATCACAAAAATCTGTAAAAACAGGGTGAATATCATTTACAGCAACTGCGCGTAAATCTGTTGAATTAGGTATCGCGGGATGTGTTCCCCAAGCCATCATAGCGCCTTGCGTGCTTCGGCAGGCACTTCCAGAACCCAATCGTGCTAAAAACGAAATTTTATCCAGCTTTTCATCTTCAGAAAGCATCGATAGTTGTGATTCTAAATCAACCAAACAAGCCGCCAAGGCAGCCATAGAAGATGCCGATGAGGCTATTCCACTACTATGGGGAAAGGTGTTTTGGGAGGTTATTTTTAATTGGTAATACGCCAAAAAAGACTGATACGGCAATACATTGGCAAAAAAGGTTTCCAGTTTTGGTCGAAAACTCAGCTTTTCTTCACCTTCAAAAACAATGGAAAAAGATACTTTTTTTGTGGGTTTATCAAGAGGTATAAACACCACTTGTGTTTGGGTAACGGCATTGGAAAGGGTAAAACTCAACGATGCGTTTTTGGGTAACTGTGGTGCTGTTTTCCCCCAATATTTTACCAGTGCAATATTGCTAGGCGCTTGCCATTGGGTGGTAAAAATATCTTTTGTGGGTTGTGCGTTATTTGCAACAAAACGTTCTTCCATATCAAGCAAATATACGACCTATAGTTTTCTGATGCTGCTGTTTGTAACAGTTGGGATATTATTGTTACATTTGAATGACTTAACCAACAAAAATTATGTTTTCTAAATCTATCATTTGGCCTACGCTAACGACCTTTTTATTTTTTTATTTAACCCCCTATCTTTTTTATTGGGCGACTGCCTCCTGCTTTCAGGAACATGTACGAATTGATATTAGTAGGCCTGATAGCGAGATACACCTTGGACTACTTGCATTAGGTGTTTTACTGCTTTCATTTGCTTTTGTCCGTATATTTCAAAAATGGTCTGGTGGAATTTTTAGCAATTACAACGGATTTATTTTTGGGCTTTGGATTGCGTTAATTGAGGTAATTTCGATTGGATTTATTCGATATGCCACGCAGGATGCTTTTGAAGCACCCTTTTATATTTTGGACAGTATTTACTGGACTGCCATGTATGCTATAGGCGGTGTTTTAGTCGCTATTGTTTGCAGAAGAACGAGTTAAATACAAATACGTTTTATAATTTAGTTATTTGGCACAATTTTAATTCCAAAACCACCAGCACCAACAGTTGTAATTTTTAATTCCGATTTATTGGAAATTGTTTTGCTTTCTATCACATAAGCCTGAGGGTTGTTTTTATAGTTAGCATTTTTGTGGTCTCTGTATATGGTAGCCGTGTATTTTTTGTCTTTATCTAAAAAAGAGCAATCCACTACAGCTTGGCGTTTATTGTAACCGTTACTATTCCCTACAAACCAATTTGGACTTCCCTTTTCTTTTCGTGCAATGGTAACATATTCTCCAGGTTCTGCTTCAAGATAGACTGTTTTCTCCCAATCAATCCCTACGTCTTTTATAAACTGAAAAGCGTCCATAAAACGCTCGTAATGTTCTGGTAAATCAGCTGCCATTTGCAATGGCGAATACATAACAACATATAGTCCTAATTGATTCGCCAGTGTGGTATTTACACGTGAATTATTGTTGGGGTTGAGCTTACTAATATCCATTTCAAAAACACCAGGTGTATAATCCATTGGTCCGCCAACAAGACGCGTAAATGGCAGAATTGTGGTGTGGTTGGGTTTGGAGCCTCCGAAGGCCTGAAACTCAGTTCCACGCGCAGATTCATTGGCAACAAGATTTGGATACGTTCGGGCAATTCCCGTAGGGCGTACCGCCTCATGAGCGTTTACCATGATCTCATATCCAGCTGCCTTTTTTATAGCGTAATTATAATGGTTTACAATAAACTGACTGTAATGATGCTCTCCGCGTGGAATGATATCGCCTACGTACCCGCTTTTTACCGCATTATAGCCATTATCTTTCATAAACTTGTACGCCTTATCCATGTGGCGTTCATAATTTCGCACCGAAGATGATGTTTCGTGATGCATTATTAACTCCACTCCTTTAGATCTTGCATAGTCATTAAGCGCTTTAACATCAAAATCTGGATATGGCGTAACAAAATCAAAGACATAGTCTTTAGAGTGCCCAAACCAGTCCTCCCAACCTTCGTTCCAGCCTTCAACTAATATGCCATCGAAACCGTGTTTGGCAGCAAAATCGATATATCGTTTAACATTCGTGTTGTTAGCTGCATGGGTAGTATTAGTAGATACCGCAGAAAAATCTGTTTCACCAAGCTTTACAGCACTTACATCATTCGTGTAGCTCCATGAACTTTTTCCTGTAATCATTTCCCACCATACACCCATATATTTCATGGGTTTTATCCAGGAAGTATCTTCAATTGCACAAGGTTCGTTAAGGTTATATGTCATGCGTGAGGCTAATATCTCTCGTGCATCGTCACTTACAATTACCGTTCGCCAAGGCGTATTGTGTGGGGTAACCATATACGCCATGTTGCCAACAGCGTCCGGCGTTAGCCACGACTCAAATATTAGCGTTTTGGGATCTAAATTTAGATGCATCGCTGGGTAATCTATTAATGCCGCCTCGTGTATATTAATATATAAACCTTTATCGGTTTTAAGCATTAAGGCTGTTTGCACTCCTGTTTTTGAAAACTGTTCTTGCGATGCATTTCCGGTAAGTGCGACATCAAAAAGAGTTTCAATTTCAGAAATTCTCGATGTGGTATAATCGTATTCTTGGGTGTCGTAATCTCCTGGAATCCAATACGCTTTGTGGTCTCCTGTCATCGCAAAAGCGGTACGTTCCTGAGCAATAATAAAATGCCCCAACTGATCTTGAACAGGAAACTCATATCGAAAGCCTATGCCTTCATCATACACCCGAAATCGAATATTTATTTTTCGATTTGTATTATGTTGCTCCAATGCAACAAACATTTCATTGTAATGATTTCGGATACTACTTTCTTCACCCCAAACAGGGTTCCAACTCTCGTCTTTAGTGCTGTACTTTACATCTAATATTTTGAAATCACTTAGTAAAGCTGGCGCATCTACTAATTCAAACCCCATATGACTTTTTGCCATCACCAATTGACCTTTATGCAACAGTTGGTAATTTGGATTCCCTTCTTTAGTAAGTGAAAAAATGACTTCGGATTGCTTATTTGGAGATTGGCACTGCTGTCCATAGGAGTATTGTATTGCTAGAACACAAACAAGTATCAGGAATCTTCTTTTCATAATTAAAACTATTAATTTGTTGCTAAAATATATTCCCATGGTGCCAACTTAAGCGTTTCTAAAGGTTGTTCATTTTTGCTGAAAACATTAGTGAAATTACCATTTATGTTTATTTGTACTTTCTGTGGTATTGAAGAAAGGTTACCGACAAAAACAAGCTCGTCTTTACCTTTTGTTCTGCTAAATGCCAATACATTTTCGTTATTGCTATGAATTGTAGAAATAGCTGCTGGATTTTCTCCAACATCTAAGGCAGAAGTCGATTTTTTAAGTTTATTTAAGGTCTTATATAGTGACATAAAAGATGATGCTTTTTTGGGAATAAAATCCTTTTCAAAAAACTGTAAACGCTTATCAAGCCCATATTCTTGCCCCGAATAAATTAGCGGAACTCCTGGCATGAGGTAAGTTAATACTGCCATTTGTTCACTTGCATCACCCATACGCTCTTTAACTGTTCCATTCCATGAATTTTCATCGTGATTTGAGGTAAAACTCATAACCGCATGTTTAGCATTGTAGTTTTTTTGGACTTCCATAAGGTGGCCTGCTAAATCAGTCGCTTTCATTTTTCCTTGTGCTACCTGATTGAGTATGTGATGACCAGCCCAATCATAGGACATATGAAATAATTCAATTAATGGATAACCACCTTTGTGATTCCCATCAGATTCTGCCAACATCACAACTGGCTTTATGGCATTAAGTCTAGCAATGGCTTTTTTCCAAAAAGGAATAGAAATATTATATGCAGCATCGCAGCGGTAACCATCAATATCAACTTCCTCTACCCAATACGCCATATCGTCTTCCAAAGCTTGAAGCATTTCAGCATTATCAAAATTTAGTCCAGCAACATCTGACCAGTCGGGGTTTGGGGGTATAATATTTCCGCTTTCGTCTTTAATGTACCATTCTGGATGCGCTGTAATCCAGGCATGATCCCAAGCTGTATGCCCTGCAACCCAATCTAGCATAACAAACATTTCTAAATCATGTGCTGCAGCAACGATAGATTTAAAATCGTCTAAGGTGCCAAATTCGGGATTTATACCTCTATAATCACTTATAGCGTAATAGCTCCCGAGTGTTCCTTTTCGGTTCTTTTTACCAATAGGGTGAATGGGCATAAACCATAAAATATCCACCCCCAATGCTTTAAGTTGAGGTAAAAATTCTTGAAATGCCTTAAATGTACCTTCCTTTGTAAATTGTCGAATATTGACTTCATAAATAACAGCGTCAGAAAGGCTCTCGTTTGAAAATACAAATGATTTTGACGCCTTACTTTCTGACGTACTCTGACAGGAGCTAAAAAATAGGATAATTGATAAAACAAATAATAATGCTCTCATATTTGTGGGGTTTTAAATGATATGATTTTAATGGATTTTGCAGGGATAGTTAAGGACTTTACTAATGAGATCTCAGTTTCTGTAAATACATCTTTCCCTGATTTAACTTCGCCAATACGTTCAACAAAACGACTAAAATTTAAGGTATGTGCTTCTTTGTTTGCGTTAAGTACGACCATAATAGTTTTATCATTAGTGTATCTGAAATAGGTATATACTTCATTTTTGGGGCTGTAATGCATGGTGTTACCATGATGAATTACAGGCTCATTTTTACGCCAATTAAATAGTTTTGAAGTGAAGTCATAATACATGTTTTCAGAATCAGTTCGCCCCAATGCGGTAAAAGCACTTCGTGCATCTTCTTGCCAACCACCAGGAAAATCACGTCTTAAATCGGCATCTCCATTTTCTTTAAGTCCTCGCATACCTAGCTCTGTTCCATAATATGTCTGAGGAACACCTCGAACAGTTGCCATAAGTGTCGTAACAATTTTAAAATCACCAAAATCAGGCGTTATTTCATTAATTCGAGTAGTATCATGATTCTCCAAAAACACCATCAAATTGTTAGGATTGTTATATAAAAAATCGTTTTGAAAGACCTTGTAGATCTTGTTCATTTTTTGATCCCACCAAGGAGTTTCATCATTATAAGCTTCGTGAACTGCAGCATACAACGCAAAATCTTTAACGTGAGTAACATGAGAATTAAAACCCTGAAGAGCTGCAATTGGACTGTCTTTTTGCCAGTATGAGAGGTGTACAGGATTCATTACCCAACTTTCGGCAACAATACTAAAATTGGGATATTCATCCATAATGGCTTTGCTCCATTTCGTAACCTCATCACGACTATTGTACGGATAGGTGTCAACCCGTAATCCAGAAAGATCGGCATATTCTATCCACCAAATAGCATTTTGGGTAAGGTATTTAAGTACTTGAGGCTGCTTTTGATTTAGGTCAGGCATGGTTTTGACAAACCATCCGTTAACCATTCCCTTAATATCAACTTCTGCAGCATAGGGGTCAGTAAATATTTCTTTAGCATGATTGGAAGGTGTAAAACGATCCCATTGATTTATCCAGTTAGTTGACGGTAAATCTTTTATCATGTAGTGTTCTAAGCTCCAGTGATTTACTACATAATCCATAATAAGCTTCATATTGCGTTTACGCATTTCTAAAGCAAGTTCTCTGTAAACTTCATTTGTGCCAAATCTTCTGTCTATCTGATAAACATCACTGGCAGCATACATATGGTACGACCCTTTTGGGTCGTTGTCTTCTAGCACAGGGGTATTCCAAATTGCTGTAACGCCTAAACTTTCTATATAGTCTAAATGGTCTATAATGCCCTGTAAATCACCCCCATGGCGTGCCCAAGGATCGGTACGATTGGGCTTGTCGGTTAGTTCAGGATGTGCATCGTTCGATGGATCGCCATTTGCAAAACGGTCTGGCATAATTAGGTAAATGAAATCCGAACTGTTATATCCTTTTCGAAGATGTGATCCAACTTCTCTTTCTTTAATCGTATAAGGGACAGTAATCGGCTTTTTGATTTTATGTTGTAATATTAAATTATAATCCCCTGCTTTTGTGTTGGCTAAATCTATATATACAAATAGATAGTTCTCACTTTCAAGCCTAACAATATTTGTAATATTTAAGTTTTTTGATGTTACATCGTAAGCTGCCAATTCATCACCATAAAGAGTAATCATTAAAGATGAATTGTGCATATTTTCCCACCAAAATGGAGGTTCAACTTTTGTAATCTGCGCTGAAAGGGTAAGCGAAATAAATAGTAAAATAAATTTATACATGTCTAGATTTTAGGTGGCTCTTAGGTATTTAAAACAGTCTGTTTTTGAGAAAAAGAAACTTTTTCCCCATTAATAAATGCGGGAACTTCTTCTCCATCAACTAACGTAATTTTGGAAGACGTTTCACTAACGGTGAGCTGTAAAATACTTCCCCTGAAATTAATTTTAAACGAAAAAGAATCCCACGCCTTGGGTAATTGGGGAGCAAAATGAATGGCATCATTTTTTATACGCATTCCGCCAAATCCTTCAACAACACTGAGCCAAGTTCCCGCCATGGATGTAATATGAAGTCCTTCGTTAACTTCGGAGTTATAATCGTCTAAGTCTAAGCGCGAGGTCCGCAAATAAAAAGCATAAGCTTGCTCTACCCTTCCAAGAGTTGCAGCCAACACCGAGTGAATCGAAGGTGAAAGAGAAGATTCGTGAACTGTAAAAGGCTCATAAAAATCAAAGTTTTTCTCTAACTGATCTATGGAAAAGTGATCTTCAAAAAAATAGAAGCCTTGAAGAACATCTGCCTGCTTGATATAAGGCGAACGTAAAATCCTATCCCAAGACCAGTGTTGGTTTATGGGTCGCTGATGAATTGGAATATGAGATGTGTCATATAGTTCTTTATCTAAAAACCCATCGTTTTGTAAAAAAATACCCTGTTTGGCATCGTAAGGAATATATATTTTTTTAGAAATTTCATCCCAGTTTGATAATTCCTCCTGCTTTATTGAAAGACGTGTTTTTACTTCATTAAATGCATTTGCATGTTTGGAAGCAATGTGATCCAATCTTGACAGTGTATATTGTATGCACCATTTTGCTGCATAGTTGGTGTACCAATTGTTATTTACATTGTTTTCGTACTCATTAGGTCCGGTAACGCCAAGGATGACATACTGCTCTTTTTCAGTTGAAAAACTTACACGTTGAGCCCAAAAACGTACAACGCCAACAAGTACATCTATCCCTTTCGAAATTAAATAGGCAGTGTTTCCAGTGTAGCGTTCATATGAATAAATGGCATATGCGATAGCAGCATTCCTATGAATTTCTTCGAAAGTAATTTCCCACTCATTATGGCATTCTTCTCCGTTCATGGTTACCATAGGATATAAGGCAGCGCCATCGGTAAAACCTAATTTTCCCGCATTTTCAATGGCTTTTTCTAGATGCTTGTGGCGGTAGTTTAATAAGTTCTCGGCAACAGATTTGTTTTTAGTCGCCATATAAAATGGAAAACAATAGGCCTCGGTATCCCAATAGGTACTACCTCCATATTTTTCCCCAGTAAATCCCTTTGGACCGATGTTCAGCAAGGAGTTATTTCCTGTGTAGGTTTGATTTAAGTGAAAGATATTAAAGCGAATACCTTGTTGGGCTTTCACATCACCGGTAATTGTGATATCTGCCATGCGCCAGACATCATCCCAATGCTTACTTTGTGTTTTCAACAATGCATCAAAGCCAATTTTTTGTGCCTGTTTGGCAATGTTTAGTACATGCTGTTGTTGGTTTGTAGCTGGTTGTTGTAATGAGGAGCAATATCCCCCCATTTTTTCAACACTTGCTTTTTGTCCTGCCTTTAAATTGACTTGATACTCAAAAGCTATGCGCCCTTTTTCTTTATGGCACCGAAACGCCTTTACGCTTTCATTAGCAACATTAAAAGAAACAGCTTGATAAGTGCAAACATCAAAGTTTGATTTGTTCGTTTTTGTGTGAAGGGCTGCAAAATTATCGTTAGCATACTGTGATGTACACCTCCAAAATGGGTCATCCCAATTGCTGTCTTTATTTTTAATATGCGCATCAATGTATGGTGCCAACGAAATCAATGCATCCTTATCATGTAATTCTACGGTATAACGAATACACCCTAACTCCTCTTGGAACATCGCCAAAAACCGTTCGGAGGTCAAGGTTAGCTTGATATTATTCGCTGTAGTAAGTGTCACACATCGGGTGTATAACCCGTTTTGCATATTCAGTTCTCTGTAAAAACGGTGAACCTTAGCGGTATTTATGTCCACTACTTCATTGTTGCATTTGAGATCAATCCCTATCCAATTTGGGGCATTCAATACTTTAGCAAAATATTCTGGGTATCCATTTTTCCACCAACCTACTTTTGTTTTATCGGGGTAATAAACACCTGCTACATAACTGCCTTGAAATGTATTACCGCCATAGTATTCTTCAAAGTTGGCGCGTTGTCCCATGGCACCGTTGCCTAAGCTAAAAATACTTTCGGATGCCTCAACCCGTTTTGGGTTGTATTCCTCTTCAATAATCTTCCACGGATGTGGTTTTATATGGTCTATACTCATGTTAAAATTTGTTGGTATAGTTGTTCTATTTTTGATAATGTTAGATGTGAGGCATTTGGTAAAATAAGGTGTGCTTGAAATAACTCTGCTGTCTTCCCCAGGCCTATGGCAAGCATTTGAGCCTTTAGAGCAGCCTGAATTCCAGCTGGTGCATCTTCAATTACACAACAATTTTGTGCATGTATATTCATGCGCTTGGCTGCTTTAATAAACACTTCTGGATTTGGCTTGGAATGTATTACATCATTGCCGTCGACAATGACGTCAAAAGTGGTGTTGAGCCCAAGTTTTTCTATCACAAAACGTGCGTTTTTACTAGCCGAACCAAGCGCCACTTTTATAGTATTCGCTTTTAATTCGTTGATTAGATTTTCAATCCCGGGTAAAATATCATGTGGCGTTAAGTTCGAACACAATTCCAAATAAAGAGTGTTCTTACGGGCGGCAATACTTTCTAATTCCTGCGTTGTTGGATGCACACCTGCCCATGTTGCAATTTTCAAAACAGAATCCTTTCGACTAACCCCTTTTAGTGCTTCATTATCGCTGCGTTTTAAATCATAATTCCACTCACAGGCTAATGCTTTCCAAGCTTCGTAATGAAACTGTGCAGAGTCTACAATAACGCCGTCCAAGTCAAAAATGACTCCCTTAATATTAGGCTTGATATCTAATCGCATTTTTTTCTGTGATTAATACATTGCATAAAGCTGAAATGATCAGTGAAATTCCTGCTGCGACAAGTGCAAAAATAGGTGCATCGCCCATTAGGCCTGCAGCAAAGTTTACACCGCCAACGGCTGCTGTAATTTGAGGTAGCACAATAAATATATTAAAGACCCCCATACTCATGCCCATTTTTTCTGGGTCAACAACACTTGAAAGCATCGCATATGGCATTGATAAAATACTTCCCCATGCAATTCCAACACAGGCAAACCAAAACTTCAATAGTTCGGGACTTGGAAACAAATACATGCCAATAAATCCAAAACCACCAATCAAAAGAGAGCTCATATGGATAAACTTTCTGTTAATAGTTCGTCTGGAAGTATAAAAACTTAAGATCAAAGCAAAAGCCATAGATGAAAGGCCATAAATTCCCATATTCGAACCGACAAGGTTTGATGCTTTTTGGAAAGCTGTATTTTCTACTTGAAAGCGTGCCTGCTCTTCAAGATTTGAAAAATCAAATTGAGATTCGATTGGAGCAGGCGCTTGAAATACATGCTCTGTTAATGCAGGATTTGCCAAACTCCACATAGCAAAAAAAGCAAACCAACTGAAAAACTGGATAACACCAAGTTTAATCATTGTTTTGGGCATGGTGCGTAAATAGCCAAAAACCTCAGAAAGCAAACTGCTTTCAGATTTACTTTTCTGAAATGCATCTAAATCCTCGGGGGGGTATTCTTTGGTTGTGAATACCGTGTATAAAATACTAGAAAGAAACACAAAAGCTCCGATTGAAAAGGCAACTTTTACACTCATAGGAATTACGCCTGGAGCAGCAGCGTCACTCACTCCTAGTTCTGAAACCAACCACGGTAAGTTACTAGCAACCCATGTACCAATACCAATAATGAGTGTTTGTACCATAAAACCATAGGATCGTTGTTGATCTGGTAATTTATCTGCTACTAATGCTCGAAAAGGTTCCATACTGATGTTGATAGACGCATCAAGAATCCACAAACAGCCCACAGCTACCCAAAGTACGGGCGAGTGTGGTACAAAAAATAACGTCAATGAACTAAGAACAGCTCCAATTAAGAAAAAAGGCCTTCGTCGCCCAAATCTTGGATGCCAAGTCCTATCACTCAAATATCCTATAATGGGTTGCACAATTAACCCTGTTAGTGGTGCAGCAATCCAAAGCAAAGGTATGTCGTCTTTAGCAGCGCCAAGGGTTTGAAAAATCCGTGACATAAACCCACCTTGTAGGGCAAATCCAAATTGAATTCCTAAAAAACCAAAGCTCATGTTCCAGATGTCCCAGAACCTTAAGAGTGGCTTATTCATAATTTTGTATTTTAAAATTACGATAAGCAAAGCTTATCAAAACAAAAATTGAAGAAGTGTGTTTGTTTTGATGGGGCTAATATAAAAATTTATGTTGAATGACGCTTAACAATTTCACAAGCTACCACTTTAGTAATAGGATCAATCTCTAACTCCTCACTTTCGAGCCTGTCTATAAGCAAGTTAGCTGCCTCTATACCTATTTGTGTTCCGTGTTGGTTTACCGTAGTCAGCGGAGGCACGGCATACTTTGAAATTACGCCATCAGTAAAGCACACAAGCGCAATATCGTCAGGTACAATCAAATGATACTCGCGTATGACACGCATTGCCGCCGCCGCATAGATTTCGTTAACTGCAAAAATCGCATCTATATGCGGGGATGCTTTAAGCGTTGTTCGAAGCTCATCCTCCAAAACAGGAAGTATAATATCGGAACGCTGTGTGTCCTCGGTTTTAATAATTAGCCCATTGTCTAAAGGTATATTCGCTTTTTGCAATGCTTTAACATAGCCTTGAGTTCGCAACCTACCTACACTAATATAATCTTCTGTAGTAATAAGTAAGATGTGTTTTCGACCTTGTGCTAACAAATGTTCTGTTGCTAATTGTGCGCCTTGTTCATCGTTAACAACAACTTTGTCACAACTTATTTCTGGAACAGTTCGGTCAAAAAGCACTACGGGCATACCCTCCTCAATTGTTTGGTGAATGTGGTGATAATCTTGTTTTTTGAGTGTTTCCTTTGAAAGAGAGAGGATAAACCCACCAATTAAGCTATCGGCAAAGGTTTCCATATTGATTACTTCTTTTTCAAAAGACTCGTTTGAAAGTGATATTAGTACATTATAACCGCGTTCCATAGCTACTTGCTCCACACCGCGCACCACCATAGCAAAAAAGTGATGCACCACTTCGGGAATAATAACGCCAATGGTTTTCGTTTTTTTGTTTTTTAAACTTAATGCAATATTGTTAGGACGATAGTTATAATGTTTGGCAAAAGCCTGCACTTTTTCACGTGTTTCCTTGCTAATCTCTGGGCTGTTGTGTAAGGACTTTGAAACTGTCGAAATCGATACGCCAAGCTCAGTCGCCAATTGCTTTATCGTTATCTTTTTTTTCATAAATCACTTTTTATGTGGTCTAAATTACGAATATTATAATTTTGAGTGCCTATAAATAGTAATATAAAAGTTATCAACACTACAACGTTTTCGTAAGTTTCGAAAACGTAATAGTAAAATTCGTTTGTTTTAGAAACATTAATTTAACATAAACTTTAAATACATTAGCCTTTGAAGAAGTGTGTTTTTTAAGTATAAACCAAAATAAACTATATGAAAAAACAGATACAAAACGCAGTCTTTTGCTTGTTGTTTTTGACCTCATTGGGGCTCTATGCACAGCAAACGGTAAGCGGAGTTGTTACGGATGGTTCGGGAAGTCCACTTCCTGCAGTCAACGTAGTAGTCAAAGGAACATCAAATGGTGTTTCCACAGACTTTGATGGAAATTATACTATTACAGCCGAGAACGGGCAAGTATTGGTGTTTTCATCCATTGGGTTTGAAACACAAGAAGCAAACATAGCAGGTGCTACTTTAAATGTAACACTTGTGGAGTCAGCTTCAGAACTAGATGAGGTGGTCGTTATTGGATACGGAACCACAACGGTAAAAGATGCTACGGGTTCAGTTGCGAGCATTACAGCTGAGGATTTTAACCAAGGAGCAATCGTTTCATCCGATCAATTATTGACAGGAAAAGTTGCTGGTGTGGTGATTACCAATAGCGGTGGAGCTCCCGATGCGGCCCCGAATATTAGAATTCGTGGTGGAGCGTCGCTTTCAGCGAATAACAGCCCTTTGATTGTGATTGACGGTATTCCATTAGATGTAGTAAATCCTGCAGGCGTAGGGAACCCATTATCGCTAATCAATCCAAATGATATTGCTAGCTTCTCCATTCTAAAAGATGCTTCGGCTACGGCGATTTACGGTTCACGAGCATCTAACGGAGTAATTCTTATTACCACCAAAAAAGGAACATTAGGCGAAACCAAATACAACCTAAGCATGTCTACTTCGTTAAACGAGATTAGCAAAAAACTAGAATTGATGGACGGTCCAACGTATGAGCGTTTTATCAATGAATATCACCCAAGTCTTGTTGATGATTTAGGATATAAAGGAGTGATATATAATACAGACTGGCAAGATGCAGTTTTTCGTAGTCCTATTAATTCAATCATTGATTTTTCCGTTGCTGGGGCAGTTGAAGAAAAAACACCTTTTCGTTTTTCTTTGGGACACAGTACCAACAATGGTTTGGTGAAAACAAATGATTACGAGCGATTAAGTACTACCTTTAGAATTAACCCTTCCTTTTTAAATGACGATTTAAAAGTTGACTTTAATGCAAAAGCGCAGTACGTTAATAAAAACACCATTGATGAAGGAGGAATTTTAGGTAGTGTCATTTCACTTGACCCTACAAAGCCTATATATGATAACAACAGTGCTTTTGGAGGTTATTATCAAGGAATTGTTGTTGATAACAATACAAACCAAGCTTTGTTGGACGGTCCATGGAATCCAATAGCTAGATTAAATCAACGTCAACGTCCTGAAAAACTACTTCGTATTTTGACTAATTTGGAATTAGATTATTCGCTGCCTTTTGTAGAGGGCTTACACGCTGTTGTAAATCTTGGTTTAGAAAAAACGGATGTAGATATTCGGGAAACCTATAGCCAAAATGCTATTGCTACATATCAAACTGGTGATAATGTAGTACGATTTAACCCTGGTGAGAATTATCGCGAAAATCAAAATATGACCAATAAAACATTGGAAACATATTTAACTTACGCCACAAACTTTGATGGGATATTAACTTCCGTTGATGCGCAAGCGGGATACTCGTACCAAAATTTTATGAATGAAGGTACTAAGGTGCTATATCGTTATAACGAGTCTTCTGGAGCTAGGGAGGTATTGGTTAATGAAAACAACCCTACCAATCGTTATTATTCTGATTTAAACTTGCAATCATTCTTTGGACGTGTTAATTTAAATTTTGCCGACAAATATTTGGTTACGCTTTCGGCTCGTACTGATGCTTCATCCGTTTTTCCAAAAAATGATAAATGGGCATTTTTCCCAGCTGCTGCTGTTGCATGGCGACTCAGCGACGAAGCCTTTATTGAAAACCTAAATGTTTTTGATAACCTTAAATTACGCTTGGGTTGGGGTAGAACGGGTCAATCAGATATCGCTAATATTCCTGGGGTTGGCTACTACCCATCTGCTCCATTCTTCCAAATTGGTTCGCCAACAAGTAAATACCTTCCAGGTGAAAATTTATACAATGCACTTCCATTTAATCCCGACCTGAGATGGGAAACAAGCACTACTTACAACGCAGGGCTTGATTTTGGATTATTTAGTGGCATATTGTCAGGATCGGTGGATGTCTTTAAACGCGAAACCGATGACCTTCTCGCTTATGTCCCAGTACCACCTGGACAGGCATCGGCAAGTAGTTTTATACAGAATTTTAGCAGCACCGAAAGTGAAGGTTTTGAAGTAAGCTTGGAAGTACAAGCAATAGAAACCCAAAGCACATCCTTAAGCATTTTTACCAACGGTGCTTATGCTAAAACCACCATTACAGACCTAAAAGGACTTACGCTAGTAGGCGCAGGCGGTACGTTACCTATTGGAACGGGAACATTCTTATTGCGTCATGCGTTAAACCAACAGGCTGGTGCTGCTTGGGTATTTCGCCAAATATATAACGAGGCAGGCGAGCCAGTATATAATGCTTTTGCAGACTTAAATCAGGACGGTAAAATCACAAATGATGATCGTTATTTACGTCCCATGCGTCCAAATTATACCTTCGGTTTTGGCTTTAACTTTAGCTACAAGCAATTATCGTTAAGGTCAAGTTTCAGGGGGCAGTATGGTGGGCAAATATATAATGCCAGAAGGCTGACCTCTGGGTTTACCCAACGCCCAATTCCTGTAAATACTCAAGCGCTTAGCAACGTGTTGAACTTTTATACTGGCGCAGCAAATCCAATCATTTATGACCAAATAGGAAATGTTCCCTTCTCTGACTATTTCTTGGAAGATGCCAGCTTTATTCGTTGTGAGAACATTACGCTAGGCTATGCGTTTGAGCCGCTTACCAACGGTACGCAAATTCAAGCGTCGCTAACTGTAAACAATGCTTTCCTTATCACGAAGTACTCTGGACAAGACCCAGAAAACTTTGGTGGCATAGATAATAATTTCTATCCACGACCACGTGTATTTACACTGGGATTAAACTTTGACTTTTAATTAAGATGAATATGAAAAAATTACTTTTGATCTTTTTTGTTGCAACAGTAGCCGTTAGCTGCGTTGACGACTTAAACACAAAGCCAGAAATTGACCTGACGTTAGAGGAATTGCTTAAGCAAGACCCCAATGCCGTAAACGGTATTCTATCACGTCTTTACGGCTCGTTTGCCCTTTCAGGTGCCGACGGTCCTGGGTCTTCTGATATTGATGATGATGCAGGTGAATCGCCGTTTTTACGCGGTATTGTAAACTTGCAAGATTTCACCGCAGACGGGCTTAAAAACCGTTGGGGTGATGATGGATTAGACCAATTAACCACGGCTACAAACTGGGATGAAAACAATAAATTCTTTCGTTATATGTATAACCGAATTTATTATACGATTCCACAAGCCAACAACCTTATTAATGTGTTGGGTGGCGTTGAGGTAGATAACAAGTCTCAAGTAGAAGGTGAAGTTCGTTTTTTACGTGCGCTTGCCTACTATTATTTGATAGACTGTTTTGGGAAAGGGGTATTGGCAACTGAAGAAAACTTTGGTCAATCTACACCACTACCTGAAGTAACGCGTACAGAATTGTATAACTATGTGGAAAGCGAACTTTTAGCTGTGGAAGGAATGTTACCTGATACAAACACTTACGGAAGAGCAGACAAAGCAGCTGCGCAATTTTTGTTGGCACGCTTGTATATGAATGCTGAAGTATATACGGGAACAGCGCAGTATTCAAATGCGTTGAGTTATGCAGAAAAAGTGATTACGGGAAGTGGTCACACATTGGCTCCTGAATTTTTACAAAATTTCTCAGGCGACAACCATACTTCACCAGAGGTTATTTTCCCGCTTATTGCTGATGCGGACGTAAGTCAGAGTTATGGAAACACCACTTACATTGTAAATGGAAGTCTATCTGGTGAAACCATGACCCTATCTGATTATGGCGCAACAGACGGCTGGGGAGGACACCGTGCCTCTAAAGGCTGGTATGGACTATTTGCTGCTGATGCAGCAGGATTAGCTGCTTCATCTGATAAACGTGCACATCTGTTTTGGACCGGTGGTCATAACTATGAGATGGATGATTACAAAGAATGGAATAACGGATATCCTTCCATAAAGTTTAGAAATAGTGCGTTTAGTAACCCATCTGGAACAAATACCAGTTTCTCAAGTACAGATTTTCCACTATTTCGCTTAGCAGATGCGTACCTCATGTATGCAGAGGCGCAAGTTCGCGGGGGTGGCGGTTCTGCAGCAACAGCGCTGCTATACGTGAATGATGTGCGTGCTCGTGCTGGAGCTACTGCTATCACTGCAGGTGAACTAACCGCTGATTTTATATTGGATGAGCGTGGACGCGAACTCAATTTTGAGGGAGTCCGCCGATCTGATCTTATTAGGAATGGAAAATTTACAGGGAGTAGCTATTTATGGCCTTGGAAAGGAAATAACTTAAATGGTACATCTATCCCAGATCATTACAAGCTTTTCCCAATTCCTCAGCGCTCATTAGAGGCTAACCCCAACCTAACTCAAAATACTGGATACTAAAATTAAAAAAATGAAAACAAAATTTATAACCTTATTAACAAGAAATATCCTCCCAATAATGTTGCTATTCTTAGTAGCAAGCTGTGAAAATGAAGATGATGATCCACAGTTTACGTTGGCTGAAACTTCTGATACCATAGCGTTTTCAAACGCACTTTTGGACACATATTATATTTCATACGAGACCAGACTTAATATTGCTGAACGTTTGCTTTGGAACAAGCCTGATTTTGGTGCAGTTACTGAAATAAATTACAAAGTTGAGGTTTCCACAAGCCAAACATTTGCTTCAGACGCTGTTTCATCTTTTGATTCTGGCGTTATAACAGAAACAAGTTATGCAATCTCTGTTGAAAATCTTTGGGCTGCGGCAACTGCAATGGGACTAGATGATGATCCAACAACAACTGACAATGGAAATATCGGAACTGTTTACGCAAGAGTTACGGCTACAGTCGGAGATCCTGCGAACTCTAATGGCATGACTAAAGTTTCTGAAATCGTGCCTATGAGCCTAACAATTATTGAAAAACAACCAACAAATGCCGCAAACTGTGATATGGATCAGTACTGGGCAGTTGGCGCTGGTGCTTTTGATGCAGGTTGGGGTTGGACAACACCTGTTCAAATACCTTGTACTGGTACTAACGTTTATTCTGGATACATTGCATTACGTAACATTGCGGGTGACAATAACAACTTCAGATTCTTTACTGAAAAAGACAATTGGGGCTCAGGTGTAAACTATCCAACTTTTATTGCTGATGGCTATACAATTGACGCGAAGTTTGCTGAAAAAGATGACGGAGATAAAAACTTTGCTTTTGTAGGTGCTTCAGCCACTTATCATATTGAAATAAATGCAGTAGCAAAAACCATCACGCTTTCTCAAGAGGGTTCTGATGGGTGTGATTTCGCAAATTTGTACGCTGTTGGAGCTGGTGTCCCCGATGCTGGATGGGGTTGGACATCACCAATTAATCTCCCGTGTCAAGGAAATGGAGTGTACAGTTCCATAATGAATCTTAACAATAATGCAGGAGCAGACAACAACTTCCGCTTCTTTACTGAAAAAGACAACTGGGGCTCAGGAGTAAACTATCCATCATATATTGCCGACGGATATACAATCGATGCCAAGTTTGAAGATGCGCAAGATGGAGATAATAACTTTGCTTTTAACGGTACATCTGGTCTATTCCGTGTAGATATTGATACGGCAAATAAAACCATCACTGTAGCTGAAGGGAAATAACTTAATACTAATTTAATTCATGAAGCGGTACAGTGATTTTATCACTATACCGCTTTTTTTACTATGTCTAAAATTCTTTACACAATAACGTTTACTCTAATATGTGCTTTAGCTCTTGGTCAAGTTCAAAATGCAACTTTGGTTACTACGCCTAATCCATTTAATGAAGATGAATCCATCACTCTAAAGTTCAGTGGTATTAATACTTCACAATGGGGGAGCGATGATGTATATCTTTGGGCTTGGTATTTTAAAAATGGTGTTCAAACAGGTGGTCCAAATATTGGAAATGGCGATTGGAATAATTCAAATGAAGCACTTAAACTAACTAATAATGGTGATGGCACTCATAGCTTCACGTTAACCCCTAATACCTTTTTTAATGATGCGGGCATTACTAAAATGGGAGTTTTAGTAAAGGCAAAAAATGCTTCTGATCAAGGAACTGGAGAGCGTAAAACTCAAGACTTTCTAATTGATGTGGGTAAGGTTTTGATGGGTATTACCTCCCACTCTGGTAATACGATATTAGTCAATGCCAATCAAAACACAAATATTTTTGCAGTAATGTCTGCAAATGGAACTCAGGAAGCAGGTTCTTTTTCAAGCTATTTTAACGATGTACTTATTGATAGCGGTAATGGATATCCAACTTATAATTTAAGTTTAAATGTCAGTTCTAGTGGTACTCTTAGGATAGAGGGTAGTCCGTTCAGCTCTAATGAAACAGCTAAAATTGAACTCGCTGTTGAAGTAGCCCCAACAGTAACCGAGCAAGCCATTCCTGCAGGCTTACAAGAGGGTATCAATTACCATACCGACACTTCAAAAGCAACTTTGGTGCTTAATGCGCCCCACAAAGACTATGTGTATGTAGCAGGTAGTTTTAATAACTACACTACAAACAGTACATATCTAATGAAAAAAGATACAAATTCAGATTTGTTTTGGTTGGAATTAACAGGACTCACCCCGGGGCAAATCTACCACTATCAATATTGGGTTTACGATACTACCCCCATAGCCAACAGCCCAGCAATCGTTAAAACCGCTGACCCATACTCCACACTTGTATTATCGCCTTTTGACGACCCTTACATTCCTAATAGTTCATATCCCAATTTACCCACTTATCCCACAGGACAAGAGCGCGAGGTAACCGTTTTACAGACAGGTCAAACTGCATACAATTGGCAGGTGTCTAATTTCCAAAAACCGCCAAAAGAAGATTTGGTTATTTACGAAATCCTTATTCGTGATTTTGATGAAAATCGTTCCTTTCAAGATCTCATTGATCGTGTGGGCTATTTTAAAAATTTAAATATCAATGCCATCCAGCTGATGCCCGTAATGGAATTTGAAGGCAATGAAAGCTGGGGCTACAATACCGCCTTTCATATGGCTCTCGATAAGTTTTATGGTACTCCAGAAAAATTCAAAGAATTGGTTGACACCTTCCACCAAAATGGTATTGCCGTAATTTTAGATTTGGCTATTAATCATGCATACGGGCGTGCGCCTGGCGTACGTATGTGGATGGATGATCCTGACGGAAACGGCTGGGGTGATCCATCAAGTGAAAACCCATATTTTAATGAAGAACCCAAACACAGTTACAATGTAGGAAGTGATTTTAACCATCAATCTAGCATGACAAAAAACTTTACTAAACGAGTGATTAAACATTGGATTGAAGAATATAAAATCGATGGCTTCCGTTGGGATTTAACCAAAGGGTTTACGCAAAATTGTACCGCAAGCGATGAAGGCTGTACAGGTAGCTACCAAGCCGACAGGGTTGCAGTGCTTAAAGAATACGCCGATTATTCTTGGTCGTTGGATACGAATCATTATGTGATTTTTGAGCATTTGGGCGGAGATACGGAAGAAGCAGAATGGGCAAACTACCGTCTTGGTGAAGGCAAAGGCATTATGTTATGGGGCAAAATGACTGAGCCCTACAACCAACTCAGTATGGGGCACAATAGCAATAACAGCATTGCCCGAATGCGATCTGAAAGCCGCGGCTTTAACGGTAAACGTTTGGTTGGTTACCCTGAAAGCCATGACGAAGAAAGATTAATGTATAAAAATATTCAGTTTGGCAACACGACACAGACTGGGCATAATGTTAAAAACCTCAATGTCGCGCTGAGTAGAATGTCGGCGATTGGTGCAGTAAGCCTTTTAGTGCCTGGACCAAAAATGATTTGGCATTTTGGTGAATTAGGTATGGAAAATTCGATTAACACTTGTGCTAACGGCACTGTTGGTGATTGTAAACTTGACACCAAACCTCAGCCTCAATGGGTCAATAATTGGCTAACAAATACCCAACGCAAAAAAATATACGACGACTGGAGCCGCATGAGCAATCTAAAGCAAAGCAATGAAGTGTTTAAAGGAAGTTCTAGTATAAGTCCTTTAGCTACAAACAATCTTGTGCAACGCATTTATGTTTGGAATGAAACGCTTAGCGGACTTAAAAATGTGGTTATCCTTGCCAACTTTGATGTTACCATCCAAAATGTAACTTCCAATTTCCCATATACAGGGACTTGGTATGACCTGATGGACGAAAGTACTTTAAGTGTAAGTTCAACAGCACAGGTGGTTACATTAGCTCCTGGAGAATTTAAAATTTTCGGCAACCAACAAGCTGCTTTAAGCAACTATAATCCTAAACTCCTGCGGTTAGTCTTACGCCAAAATCCCGTAAAAGAACGTATTCTAATTGACCTTCCCACCGAAGACACTTACAGTTATAAATTATACAGTGCCTTGGGACAAGAAGTATCCAATGGAAAACATAAAGGCGCAAAGGTACTAACCATTTCAGCACCAGCTCAAAAAGGGGTGTACTTTGTGGTTGTAAAAAACAAGAAAACCAACCAATTTGGGATGTGTAAAGTGCTGGTTGAATAATACTAAAAAAAATTGCTATGAAATGTTTGTTTAATTTTTAAATATTTAATGATGAAAAATTATCTACCCTGTTTACTTTTATTGTGCGTTACATTAGGCTACGCTCAAACAATTTCCTATGATCAGAGACAAGCAAATTATACCCCTGTCACTGATGGAGGTGGAATATTTGACCAAGGAACCGATCAATTAGGAATGTGGGCAAATACTGGAAATAAGCAAAGCCTTGTATTTAGGGCATTTAAAAGCATTGGAGATGGCACAGGAACTTCCGTTACAATGGATGCTGGGGATAGCTTTAAAATTACAATAGGTGCTAAACGAGCATATGGTGAAATAGGTGTGGCACTGCTTAATAATCCAACTGCAACAGCAGCTTGGGGCGACAGAAAAAACAACTACACCACATATTGCATATTATCTGGTCCAAATGGTGAGGACGGCGCATGGTCTAATTGGAAAGCGCACTCCAAGGACGGAGGGGTTGAAACGTTTTCAATAGCTGGTGATCAGACTACAGAAACGGATTTTGTTATTACATTTTCCGTGTCGGCTTCAAATAAAATTACAGTGGACATAAATGGTGAAAGTAAGGTGCTAGACGTTACCTCACCAACTGCAACCCACTTTAGTGTTTGGCTAAATGATGATTGGTCAGGTGGAGCTAACTCAAACATTTACCTTAAACCAACTACAGAGCTAGTGCGAGCAACACTCGCTTTAGAAGACTTGAACAACTATTCAAATACTTTGGTATCAAATATTTTTACAAATGAGATCTATTTTAAAAACCTATTGAACGAAAATGTAAGTTGGGCTTTATATGATTTAACAGGGAAATTTGTACAAAAGGGTCTGGCAAAAAAAGCTTCGAAGACGATTCATATTAGTGCTGCACCACCAAAAGGAATTTATCTTTTAGAGGTTCGTAGTAAGTATTCTGCAAAAAGAGATGTGTTTAAGTTAATTAAAAACTAATCCACATTCACCACTTCCTGAATTTCGGGAGCGTATTTTTTAATGGTAAGTTCGACCCCTTGCTTTAAGGTCATTTGGTTTACGGAGCATCCCACGCAGGCGCCCATAAGTTGCACCTTAACGGTTTGACCCTCAACACCCAAAAGCGCAATGTCACCACCGTCAGATTTTAAAAAGGGTCTGATTTCCTCTAGAGCTTGTTCTATTCGTTGATTTAGGTCACTCATGGCTTACTTTTTAGTAACAGCAGCGCAACCTGCCATTGTTGTTATTTTTATTGCCTCAGTTGGTGGTAAATGTTCGTTGCGAGACACAACCTCTTGCACCACCGCTCTGGTCACATTGGTTAAAGCATCGGAAACAGCCGTATTTTCTTGCATCGCCGCTGGACGTCCAATGTCTCCCGCCTCACGAATACTTTGCACCAAAGGGAGCTCGCCCAAAAATGGCACATCCAAATCAGCAGCCAAATAACGTGCACCCGCTTTCCCAAAGATATAATATTTGTTTTCTGGAAGTTCTTCTGGAGTAAAATACGCCATGTTCTCTATAACACCCAACACAGGTACTTGAATATTTTCTTGTTGGAACATCGCAACACCCTTTTTTGCATCGGACAGCGCAACCGTTTGTGGAGTGCTTACGACCACTGCCCCAGTTATGGGTAACGACTGCATAATACTTAAATGAATGTCGCCTGTGCCGGGAGGTAAGTCAATCAATAGAAAATCGAGTTCGCCCCAAGCGGCATCAAAAATCATTTGATTCAAGGCTTTGGCAGCCATAGGACCACGCCAGATAACAGCTTGATCGGGTTTGGTGAAAAATCCAATAGACAACAATTTAACTCCAAAATTTTCTACGGGAACCATCTTAGATACTCCATCGATATTTTTTGCCAACGGCTTTTCGTTAGCCACATCAAACATCAATGGCATGGAAGGCCCGTAAATATCTGCATCCAAAACACCAACTTTAAAACCCATATTGGCTAATGAAACGGCCAGGTTTGCCGTAACAGTAGATTTTCCAACACCACCTTTACCAGATGCAACCGCTACAATATTTTGAATTCCAGGGATTGGTTTTCCTTTAATAAGATTGGCATTTTGCTTTTTCTCGGGTGCATTAACCGTAATATTCACCTTGATTTTTGCCTTTTCATATACCTCATCATGAATGGCTTTCATCACAGAAACCTCTACTTTTTTTTTGGCTTGTAGCGCTGGATTGGTCATGACAATATCTACCACAACTTCATCTCCAAAAATATGGATGTTTTTTACCGCATTGGCTTCCATCAAATTTTTCCCATAACCCGGTAAACTAATGGATGTCAATGCCTGTTCGATTGCGGAGCGTGTAATTTTCATTAAATCTAAATAAGAATACAAATATAGGGCATCGGGCTAAGAAACAACCTATTCGTTTGGATTCCATAGAACTGCTTCAAAATCCTGAATTTGGTCATCCATAATGGTATGCCCTTCAGACTCTAAAAGTTGCTGCATGGTATGCATGCCACCAAAATGATGTTTGCCTGTAAGTACCCCGTTTCGATTAACCACACGGTGGGCAGGAACATCGCCTAACGCATGTGCTGCGTTCATGGCATAACCTACCGTTCTTGCGCTTCGTGCAGCACCCAAGAAACGGGCAATGGCACCATAAGTAGTTACTTTACCATAAGGCACTTGACGTACGACTTTGTAAACGCGTTCAAAAAAATCATTCGGTTGGGGCATCTGGAGGAAATGAAAATTTAAGATAGGTAATGGGAATTTCTTGTTCCTTGTATTGCTGCTCGTAGAACGTTTGAATAGCAATAACGTCTTCTGGAGCGTGAACATACTGATACACATCATGGTGTGCCATTTCTGGGGTAATACCCCAGCCGTCTAATACGCCAAGCGTATAGCCGTGTAAAAAAGCAGAATCGGTTTTTAAGTGCACTACACCTTGAGGCTTTAGTACTTGCTGGTAGCGCCGCAAAAAAGTAGGGTTTGTCAATCGGTGGTGGGTTCTTTTAAATTTATATTGTGGATCGGGGAACGTAATCCAAATTTCTGTGACTTCATCTTGAGCAAAAACATATTCCAAAAGTTCAATTTGAGTGCGAATAAAAGCTACATTTTGTAAGTTTTCTTCTATTGCTGTTTTGGCACCGCGCCAAAATCGCGCGCCTTTAATATCAATGCCAATAAAGTTTACGTTTGGATTTTTACGCGCTAGTCCAACCGTGTATTCGCCTTTTCCACAACCAAGTTCCAAGACTATCGGGTTGGTATTTCCAAAATAGGTTTCCCAAGAGCCTTTGTGAGAAAAATCTTCAGCCAACAACTCTTCACGAGTAGGCTGTATCACATTAGCAAATGACTCGTTTTCTATAAAACGTTTTAATTTATTTTTACTTCCCAAAATATCGCATTAAGTAGTGGCTTCACCTTTATCTAAGGTAAAAGAAAATTCGGAGCCGATTTCAGCTTGACTCTCTATAAAAATTCGTTCTCCATGAGCCTCAATAATATGCTTTACAATTGCAAGACCCAATCCTGAACCACCCATTCTACGGTTTCCACTTTTATCTACACGGTAGAACCGCTCAAAAAGTCGTGGGAGGTGCTCTTCTTCTATACCTTCTCCATTATCACGAATGCGAATAATGATTTTATTCTCGTAAATAGGCTGAACACTTACTTCTGTTGTTCCCTTATTTTTTCCGTATTTAATGGAATTCATAATAAGATTGGTCAGTACTTGTTGTACCCGCTCCCTGTCTGCATAAACTGCAACAGGTTCCTCGTATTTTTTATCAAATTCTAAATTAATACTAGATTTAGAAGCTTCCATTTCAAGCATATCAAAAACACTTTGTATTAGGTCAATGATATCAAAATGAAATAAATCTAAATCGGTATTTCCTTTTTCTAAATGGGTTAGTAAATCAAGATCTTTAACAATATAAGTCAAACGCTCAACTCCCTTACTAGCACGTGATAAATACTTTTTATTTACATTTTTATCATCCATAGCTCCGTCTAAAAGAGTTAAAATATACCCTTGTACAGTAAATAATGGGGTCTTGAGTTCATGTGCTATGTTACCTAAAAATTCACGTCTAAAAGCAGCTTGATCTTTTAGACTATCTATCTCATCACTTCTGTTAATGGCAACTTGTTTTACATTGTTTAACAAAGAATCCATATCATCAGTGATAAGAATATCGTTTAGCTCCTTACCTAAGTTGGGTTCTAAATCTTTATAAAATTGTTTGATTTGCTTGTAAATATAATTTTCAATGCGATAATTAAGAACAACAAAGCAAACCGAAAAAATAAATATGACAGATAAAACCAGAGGAACTATGTTGGCTTTACTAAAGGGATTTTCATCTGTATAAAGAAATAGCAGTAGTGCGTTAAGGAGGATAACGAAAACCGTTATAAAAAGAGACAAGGTTAACGAAAACCGGTAAATTTTACGTGGGGTTTTTTTCATACTACACCACGTATTTGTACCCTACTCCTTTAACTGTTTTAAAGTGTTTATCTCCAATTTTTTCTCGAAGTTTCCTAATATGAACATCAATTGTTCTGCCGCCTACAACAACTTCGTTACCCCAAACACGATTAAGAATTTCTTCGCGTTCAAAAACCTTTTTTGGTTTTGATGCCAAAAGTGATAGAAGTTCAAACTCCTTACGCGGTAAAAATATCGCTTCATCTTTATACAAGACTTTATATTCCTCTCTGTTTATAATCAAATCGCCAACCTCCACAACATCATTTTTTGTCTCTAATGAATTAAAACGACGTAAGATTGCTTTGATTTTACTGACTAAAACTTTGGGTTTAATGGGCTTGGTGATGTAATCATCTGCTCCAGCATCTAGACCTGCAACTTGCGAATAATCTTCGCTGCGAGCCGTTAAAAAAACGATTGCCAAATTGGGTAAATTAGACTTTTTACGAAGCTGTTCACAAGTTTCAATACCATCCATTTCGGGCATCATCACATCTAATAAGACCAAATGTGGTTTCCAGTCGGCCGTTATTTTTAAAGCTTCAATACCATTCTTTGCTTTCTCAACTTGATATCCTTCTGAAGTTAAATTGTATTCTAAAATTTCTAAGATATCTGGCTCATCATCAACCAATAAAATGCGTGTATGCTTTTTTTTCATGTTATGGCATTGCTCCCTCAAAAATAAAAAAATACACATAGGTTTTATCATTTCAATATTAAAAAATCATCAATACATTTGAACTGTGATGATTTCATTCGAAAAACAAGCGTTAACTCTTTTTGACTATCAATACCGCAATAACGACGTGTATCGTTCCTATTGTGACTTGATAAACGTCTGTCTTTCTGATGTGCATAAACTTATAGATATCCCTTTTTTACCTATAGAATTGTTTAAATCTCACCGTATTAGCTGTACAGAAAAGACCGAAATGATTTTTGAAAGCTCTGGAACAGGTGGTCCTGTTAGTCAACATCATGTGGCGTCACTCGATGACTACAAACAGAGTTTTAATTCCGGGTTTTCAGAATTTTACGGAACAGCTTCCGATTACCATATTTTAGCCCTTTTACCTGGCTATATAGAGCGTCCAAATGCATCATTGGTCTATATGTGCGATGATTTGATTCGACAGGCAAAACCTAAACATAGCGGGTTTTACTTGGATCAGTTTGAGGAGTTGCAGCGTGTACTTGTCGAATTAGACCAAGAAAAGCAAAAAACACTACTCATAGGGGTAAGCTTTGCCTTATTGGATTTTTGTGAGGCTTTTCCATTGCAACTTCAACACACCACTGTCATGGAAACTGGTGGCATGAAAGGAAGACGAAAAGAATTAATTAGAAAAGAATTGCACGAAAAACTACAAAAAGGGTTTGGTGTTGACAGCATCCACAGCGAATATGGAATGACCGAATTGCTTTCGCAAGCCTACTCCAAAGGAAATGGGGTTTTTAAACCTTCTTCTAGTATGCGTATTTTTGTGCGTGATGTTCACGATCCAAAAAAAGTATCCTCGATAGGAAATGGAGGGCTTAATATTATTGACTTATCTAACAAAGAATCCTGCGCTTTTATCGCCACACAAGATTTAGGTAAATGCTACGAAAACAACACATTTGAAGTACTTGGGCGTTTTGATGCATCAGACGTCCGCGGATGCTCGCTTATGACGGCGTAACTACGAGCAAAAAATAATTTTTCTTACCGCGTTGCAACAATACATATCCGTCACAAATCATGTCTTTTGGTGTGATTTTCTTTGCCTCGGTTACCTTTTCCTTATTAACCGAAATGGAATTTTCTTTGAGTGCTCTTCTAGCCTCCCCATTAGATTTTAAAAAGCCTGTTGTTTCTGCCAGTGCTTCCATGATAGAAAGCCCATCCCCCGCAAGTAATTCGGCAGATACTTGCGCTTGTGGAACACCATCAAAAAGGTCCAAAAGTGTTTGTGTATCTAAAGATTTTAGGGTCTCAGATGTAGCTTTACCAAACAAAATCTGAGCTGCTTGTTCCGAGCGCATTACATCGGCAGCACTGTGTACCATAGTGGTCACTTCCTGTGCAAGTTTACGCTGTAATTGACGCTGATGCGGTGCTTCCCGATGCATTTCTATTAGCGCATCAATTTCGTCTTTAGATAAAAATGTAAATATCTTGATGTATTTTTCGGCATCTTCATCAGATGCATTTAGCCAATACTGATAAAATTTATACGGAGATGTTTTCTCTCGGTCTAACCAAACGTTTCCGCTTTCTGTTTTTCCAAATTTGGTGCCGTCAGCTTTGGTAATCAGTGGGCATGTTAATGCATACGCCTTACCAGCCAGTTTTCTTCTAATCAGTTCTGTTCCAGTGGTAATATTTCCCCATTGATCACTGCCGCCCATTTGCAACAAACAATTGTGATGTTGGTATAAATGCAAAAAATCATATCCTTGAATAAGCTGATATGTAAATTCGGTAAAGGACATCCCTTCTTTGGCATCTGCACCAAGGCGCTTCTTGACAGAATCTTTAGCCATCATGTAGTTCACCGTAAGGTGCTTCCCAATGTCACGTGCAAAATCAATCAAGCTAAACGACTGCATCCAATCGTAATTGTTCACCATTACAGCACCGTTTTCTTTGGTACTGTCAAAATCTAAAAATTTGGCAAGTTGGTTCTCCAAACCTGTACAATTGCGTTCTAATGTTTCGTTGTCTAACAAATTGCGTTCTGCAGATTTTCCAGATGGATCGCCAATCATACCAGTAGCGCCACCCACAAGCGCATAGGGCTTATGGCCATAACGCTGAAAATGCATCAAAATCATGATTTGAACCAAACTCCCAATATGTAACGAATCTGCAGTGGGATCAAATCCGATATATCCCGCAGTCATACCCTTTGAAAGCGTTTCGGCAGTTTCGGGCATGATGTCATGCACCATACCGCGCCATGTTAGTTCCTCAACAAATGATGCCATACATATTATTTTAGCAAATATAATCCTCTACAAATGAACCCAAAAGCGTCTGCAACATTATTCTTTCAGTAATGGTTTTTTCAATTCATACATGGTGTCTTCATCTTGTAGTTGTTCCAGTTGTACTTTTACCGATTCAAAAATCTTAGTGTATAATTTGGGTTTAGATGCGTAATAGACATTGCTTTGCGCAAAAGTTGTACTGTCAATGTTGTGGAAAGCATATAGTGAATCCATTGACACAAAATTATCTTTGGCATAACTTGACGATGCACTGATTAACGCCAGATCAACATGAAAGTTAATCATTTGCTCAGAAGTCATCAGGACTTCTGGCTTGGCAATACGATCCTGGGCACACCCTCCTAAAATTAAAAAAATCAACATCAAAAAAACCTGTCTCATCTAGCAAAAGTAAGTGGTTTTACGTTTGGTATTTCAGCAAATTTACCCTGATTATACAATATCTTTCCATTGATAATTGTGTGCGTAACTGCACCACGTAAAGTGGTCCCTTCTAGTGGAGACCATCCACACTTATACAATAGATTTTCTCGGTTGACTGTTTGAGATTCGTTGGTGTCAACCAATACCAAATCAGCAAAATAGCCTTCGCGAACATAGCCACGATCTTCAATATCAAACAAAATAGCGGGGTTATGACACATTTTTTCAACTACTTTTTCTAATGTTATTTTTCCTTGCTGTACACATTCTAAAAGTACAGGTAGAGCATGTTGAACCATAGGACCTCCCGATGGGGCTTTGGTATATACTTGTGATTTCTCTTCCAAGGTGTGCGGGGCATGATCGGTAGCTATAATATCAATTCGATCATCGTTTAGGGCTTCCCATAATCCATCACGGTCGTGTGCTGTTTTAACTGCGGGATTCCATTTTATATGTGTTCCTTTTTTGGCATAATCTTCATCTGAAAACCACAAATGATGAATACAAACCTCGGAGGTAATTTGCTTTTTTTCTAAGGGTAATTCATTTGAAAACAACGCAGTCTCTTTTGCCGTAGATAAATGAAATACATGAAGTCGAGCACCTGTTTTTTTGGCCAAAGCAATAGCCTTTGAGGACGATAAATAACAGGCTTCCTCAGAACGAATATCTGGATGGTGCTCAATGGGAATATCATCGCCATACTTTAATTTATATGCTGCCAAGTTGGTTTTAATGGTTTGCTCGTCTTCGCAATGCACAGCAATAGGGAGCTTAAATGCAGTAAATATTTCCTTGAGTGTATTGGGGTCATCAACAAGCATATTCCCTGTAGAAGAACCTAAAAAAAGTTTAAGCGCAGGTGTTGTTTTTGGATCAATGGCTTTAATCTGCTCTAAATTATCATTTGTTCCGCCAAACATAAATCCATAATTCACCCAAGAAGTTGCTGCAGCCACAGCCAATTTATTAGCAAAGGCAGCTGCATTGGTGGTTTGGGGGTTTGTATTTGGCATTTCAAAATAAGAGGTAATACCTCCCGCCACACAAGCCTTGGACTCCGTGCCAATGGTTGCCTTGTGTGTAAGACCTGGTTCGCGGAAATGAACTTGATCATCAATACATCCAGGTAATAAGTGTTTCCCATGTGCATCTATAACTTCCATATCTTGGGATACTGTGATGGTAGGTGCTATTTTAGATATGCGTTCCCCTTCAATCAGCACGTCTAATGATTCTATCTTTCCTTCATTGACAACAGCTGCACCGCGAATGAGTAATTTATTCATGTTTTATTTTTAAAAATGCTCCGCCATTTCATTGCTATAATTCCAAAAACAGCTTCAGAAATAATAGAACTGTTCATCTTTGAATCGCCTTTGGTTCTGTCTGTAAAAATAATAGGGAATTCTGCAATACGGAAACCTTTTTTCCATGCCCAAAATTTAAGCGCAATTTGAAAGGCATACCCTTTAAATCGAATATCTTCTAAATCCAATGCACGCAGTGCATCTGATTGATACCCCACATATCCTGCCGTGGGGTCAGTCACTGGAAGTCCTGTAATTACTCGCACATAAATCGATGCACCAACAGAAATCACAATACGTAACAAGGGCCATTGGCGGACACGAATTCCTTTTTTATAGCGAGAACCAACAACAAGATCTGCTTTATTTTGTTTAAGGATTTCAAGCATAGGCACCAGTGCTTCTGGCGGGTGTGAAAAATCAGCATCCATTTCAAAAACATAGTTATATCCTTTGTCAAGCGCCCATTTAAACCCGTGCACATAAGCTGGACCAAGTCCTTCCTTTTTGTTACGTATGGTTATGTTCACTTGAGCATAACGACTGATCAAACCTTTTACAAGTGCTGCTGTTCCATCTGGTGAATTATCGTCCACAACCAAAATGTCAGCAGATATGGGCAAAGCTAAAACCGCCTCAATAATAGATTGAATATTTTCTACCTCATTATAGGTAGGAATAACAATTACAACTGGATTCATCAACAGCTAAAATACGTATTTAAATGTGTGAGTCCACCGCAAAAAAATAGATACTTTTGTTCCATGTACACACTAAGAGATTTGGATATTTCATATTTGGGACTATACTTACTTGTAGCCTTGACACTTTTGGTGTTTTTAAAGTTTTTAAATCCATCCCGATATCAATCAATGGTGTTTTTTTGGCAACGAACAAGTAGTAATTCAGAATTTCACAAACCTTTTAATGAAACCAAAGCCCTTTCTTGGGTAGGTTTTATTTATAGAGCGCTCATTTTTGGGTTGATAATAGAAGTGTTGTTCACGAAAAATCTAAGTGCTACAACTTTCAACACAAGTGCGCTGTCTTGGGCAGGGATATTTGTGTTGTTTTGGATGACAAGGACGCTTATTGAGGGTGGCTTGATGTCTATGATTGGAAAACGAGAAGGACTTTTAAAGATCTTTTATATTCGGACTATTTTTAAAGAAAAATGGGCCTTTGCTTTTGGCTGCCTCTCCATGCTGCTCATTTACGTATCGTTGTCCTCTACTGTTGCAAGTATAATGGCCTTGTGTTATTTAATTGGTATAATTGTGATTCACCTCCGATTTTTGAAATTATATTTTAGAAACAACCCTACCGTTAAAGTGTACATTATTTTGTATATTTGCGCCTCAGAAATTAGCCCCATATGGCTCTTGATACAGACACTCAAACTTTAACGAAAATTGCAAAGGTGAAAACCATTTTGGTTTCTCAACCTGCGCCATCTGCTGAAAATTCTCCTTACAATCAACTCATTGAAAAACGAAAAGTTACAATTGACTTTCGTCCTTTTATTCATGTTGAGGGAGTCTCTTCTAGAGAAGTCCGCTTGCATAAAATTGACATAACAAAATATTCGGCTATTATATTTACAAGCCGAAATGCAGTGGATCATTTTTTCCGTATTGCTGAGGAACTTCGATACACAGTTCCAAGTACCTTGCGCTATTTTTGTCAATCTGAAGCAGTTGCTTACTACCTCCAAAAATATATTGTGTACCGCAAACGCAAAGTTTATGTGGGATCACGCACCTTAGACGATGTACTGAAAGAAGTTGTCAAATACAAAGACGAAAAATTTCTACTGCCTTGTTCTGATGTTTTAAAACCAAGTATCGCTTCTGCCATTGATGCTACTGGGATCACATGGACAAAAGCCGTGTTTTACAAAACAGTTATTAGTGATTTGTCAGATTTGCGTGATGTATATTATGATATTTTAGTGTTTTTTAGCCCGTCTGGTATTGAGTCTTTGTTCCACAATTTCCCTGACTTTGAACAAAACGACACGCGTATAGCGGTATTTGGCCCCACCACAAAAAAGGCTGCTGAGGAAAAAGGCTTACGCATAGATATTTTGGCACCTACGCCAGAAAATCCTTCTATGACCAAAGCCCTTAGTGATTATATTGCTGTCGCCAATAAGCGTTAGTTAGCTACGCAAATACCCTATTAACAAATTTATCCACCCTAATATAAGGAGTAATCCGCCTATGGGTGTTACAGGGCCAAGCACTTTCGACAGCCATCCAATTGACGAATATTGAAGAGATAATCCATAGATAGAGCAAGAAAACAACAAGGTCCCAATGACAAATAGCATGGCCGTACGTTTTGAAAATGGATTTTTATCTACACTCAAAAAAAGCAATGCTAACCCATGAAAAAACTGATACCGCACCCCTACTTCATACGATTGCAATGCATCTGCACTTAAATAGGCTTCCAATAAATGTGCACCAAAGGCACCTAAAATAACAGCAGTACCACAAAATAATGTGCCCCAAATGCTGCGTTGTTTATATGTCATTGTCTATTTTTTATCTAAAATAGTTTACTATGTTTATACACCAAAACAAATAGGTTGAAAAAAATAGAAGAACACATTTCACTTGACGGAATTGACAAGGCTATTTTACGGGTACTTATGGACAATGCACGAACACCTGTGCAAGAAATTGCCCGCCAATTGGATCTTTCTGGATCAGCGGTACATCAACGCATCAAAAAACTGGAAGATGCCAATCTTATACAAGGGAGCTACGTAAAGCTTAACCCGTCGTCTTTGGGATATACCACTACGGCATACATTGGAGTATATTTGGACAAAGCCATGAGAAATCCAGAAGCGGTATCACAATTGAAAAAAATTCCTGAGGTAGTAGAATGCCATTACACTACTGGAAATTGGAGTATTTTGATTAAAATATTGTGTAAAAATAATGAGCACTTAATGCAGTTACTCAATCACCAAATTCAATCTATTGAAGGGGTTTCTAGAACTGAAACATTTATATCACTGCATCAACAAATCAATCGGCAAATTAAAATTTAGCGTCTAGAACTTGCCACCCGAAGGGCAAAATAAATTAAGGTTGCCAAAGACCCTATGGCAGCAACAACATAAGTACGAGCGGCCCATTTTAGTGCATCTTTTGACATCGCAAATTCTTTTTGGCTGACCATGTTTTTTCGTTGCAGCCACGCCAAAGCACGATTACTAGCATCGTATTCAACTGGCAACGTAATAAAACTAAAAAGCGTTCCGAGACCAAAAAGTACAACACCTGCCACTGCTAAGTTGTAGCCCATTGCAGAGCCAATACCCAACATAAATCCTCCAAAAATAACATACATGGAAAACTGCGAAGCCACACTTACCACAGGAACCAACAAAGAACGAAACTGCAACCATTCGTAGCTTTGTGCATGCTGCACCGCATGACCACATTCATGAGCAGCTACAGCTGCAGCCGCCGCATTACGCTCGTGATAGACACTTTCGCTGAGGTTTACGGTTTTGTTTTTCGGATTGTAATGATCGGTTAATTTACCACGCACAGCCGTAACTTTTACATCTCGAATACCGTGGTCAGAAAGCATTTTTTCTGCAATTTCTTTTCCAGACATTTGGTTGCGCAATTGCACTTTTGAGTACTGCTTAAACTTAGACTTCAGTTTGTATTGCACCCACATACTGGCACCAGCAAAAACAGCAATTAGCAAATAATATTCTCCGTACATAACTTTTATTTTTATTTAAGCAAACACCACGCTACTTCTTTGAGCGAATTATAAAGGTAATAATAAATATGATAATGGAAATAGAAATGGTATTTGCCACAATTATCGAAGGGCTGTGAATCAATAAGCCATAAATGAGCCAACACAAAGTACCTGTTCCCATTACAAGGTACATGGTCAATGACAAACCGTTAGCTGATTGGGTTTTCCAAATTTTAAATGCCTGCGGCAAAAAGGCAGAAGTAGTTAAGATAGCGGCTATAAAGCCGATGTATTCAGGGTTTAGCATTTTAGATTACAATATTCACAATTTTATTCGGCACAACGATCACCTTTTTGGGGGTTTTGCCGTCCAAATAGGTTCGTGTGCGTTCCTCTTGCATTACAGCAGCCTCAATTTCATCTTTGCTAAGCGAAGTGGATAATGCCAGTGTAAAGCGCATCTTCCCATTAAAACTAATCGGATATGCTTTGGTGTCGTCTTGCAAATAGTCCGGGTTTACCACAGGATAGGCAGCATTTGTTATCGAGTCTTGATGCCCTAATAATGCCCAAAGCTCTTCGGAAATATGTGGTGCGAAAGGAGCTAATAATACCGTAAGCGATTCTAAAATTTCCCGATGGTTACATTTCTGACTGGTGAGCTCATTGGTGGCAATCATAAAAGCGCTAACCGAAGTGTTGAGCGAAAACTGTTCGATGTCTTGGGTTACTTTTCCAATAGTTTTGTGCAATGTTTTAAGCGATTCTTTAGATGGCTTATCATCATTAACAACAAAGTTTTCGCCGCTGTGAAACAAGCGCCAAAACTTATTTAAAAAATTACTCACTCCGGAAATCCCTGCTGTGTTCCAAGGCTTTGCTTGCTCAATGGGACCCAAAAACATTTCATACATACGAAGTGTATCTGCGCCATACTGCGCGCAAATGGAATCGGGGTTTATTACGTTGTATTTGGACTTGGACATTTTTTCAACCTCACGCCCAACAATATATTTTCCGTCCTCCAACTCAAATATAGCATCTGAAAAATGGGGTTGCCACTTTTTTAACCCTTCTATATCCAATTCATTTTGAGTAGAAACCAATGAAACATCCACATGCACCGGAATCACTTTTTTGCCTTTACACAAGCCTTTGGAAAGATAGGTCTGTGTATCAGGAATGCGATACACAAAAGCACTTTCACCCAAAATCATCCCCTGATTAATCAATTTTTTAGCAAAATTTTGAACAGGCACAAGCTCCAAGTCATATAAAAAATACTGCCAAAATCTAGAATAAAGCAGGTGTCCTGTGGCGTGTTCACTGCCACCCAAATACAAGTCAACTTCTTTCCAATACGCCATGGCGTCTTTGCTTGCAAAAGCCTCAGTGTTGTGCGCATCCATGTAGCGATTAAAATACCACGAACTTCCCGCCCAACCCGGCATGGTGTTTTTCTCCAATGGAAAAACGGTTTTTTCATCTATTTTATCATTAGAAACTACCTTGTTTTGAGTCGTGTCCCAAGCCCACTCTGTAGCGTTACCTAGTGGTGGTGCACCGTCGGCGGTAGGGAGGTATTTTGATACTTCTGGCAATTTCAATGGCAAACATTCGTCTGGAACAAGTTGTGGTTGACCATTTACATAATATATGGGAATAGGCTCACCCCAATAACGTTGACGGCTAAAAACAGCATCGCGGAGGCGGTAGGTCGTTGCACCCTCGCCCATACCTATATCGGCAAGTGCCGCAATCACTTTTTGAGTAGCCTCGGGAATAGACAAGCCGTCTATAAAATCTGAATTGTCAATTATCGTATTTTCTTTGGCTGTATGCGCGGCGGCTGAAATATCCACATCTTTAAAGATATTTTTAATGGGCAATTTAAAATGTGTAGCAAAATCAAAGTCACGTTGATCACCACAGGGAACTGCCATCACGGCACCCGTTCCATATCCTGCTAATACATAATCGCCAATCCAAATAGGAATTTTATCGTTGGTAATGGGATGAAGCGCAAAAGCCCCTGTAAACACCCCGCTGATTCGGTCCACTTCACTCATACGCTCGCGTTCACTGCGCTGTGCCGCTTGAGCTACATAAGCGTCAACTTCCGCTTTTTGTTCAGCGGTTGTAATTTCATTTACCCATTCATGTTCCGGAGCTAATGTCAAAAAGGTTACACCGTAAAGGGTATCAGGTCTTGTGGTAAACACCTCTATTTGACGCTCACTATTTTCGATATAAAAACGCACACTTGCACCCACAGATTTTCCAATCCAGTTGCGTTGCATTTCTTTTAATGGCTCGGGCCAATCAATGGATTCCAAGCCTTGAAGCAACCTATCGGAAAATGCCGAAATACGCATGCTCCATTGCTTCATTTTTTTACGCTCAACAGGGTGTCCGCCCCGCTCCGAAACCCCTTGGACTACTTCATCGTTTGCGAGTACAGTTCCCAAAGCAGGACACCAATTTACCTCAGTTTCTGCCAAATATGTTAGACGAAAACGGAGTAAAAACGTTTGTTGTTCCGTTGCACTCATGTTACGCCATTCTTCGGCTGAGCAGGATGGTGTATCATCATCACAAGCGGCTTCCAAATCTTTTGTGCCATAGCCTTCCAAATGCTGAATAAGTGCGTCTATCGGACGTGCTTTGTCCTGTTTTGTATCGTACCAAGCATCAAATAAAAGGGAAAATATCCATTGCGTCCAGCGGTAATATGATGGGTCTGAGGTGCGCACTTCTCTTGACCAATCAAATGAAAAACCCATTTGGTCAAGCTGCTCGCGGTAGCGTTTGATGTTGGTTTCAGTTGTTACTGCGGGATGCTGTCCGGTTTGAATGGCATATTGTTCGGCAGGAAGCCCAAACGAATCATAGCCTTGCGGATGCAATACATTAAATCCTTTGTGACGTTTGTAGCGTGCCACAATATCACTTGCAATATAACCAAGTGGGTGCCCCACATGAAGTCCTGCTCCTGATGGATAGGGAAACATATCCAACACATAAAATTTGGGTTTATCAGACGGCTGATCTACTTTATAGGTTTGCTGCGATGCCCAAATCGCTTGCCACTTTTTCTCAATATCTTGAAACGGATATCCCATACAAACAATTAAGCCACAAAAATAACATTTTAAGGCTAGCCCTTTGCCTTTGTGTAATTTCTTTAGTCAAAAAAAAAATATATATATTTGAAGTACTAAACCCAATTTTATGAAGCCTACTTATATATTTCTGACCCTTTTATGTACCATAAGCCTAGCGGCACAAAACGAGTTTATCACCAAATGGCAAACCTCTACCGCCAATGAATCCATTACCATACCTACCTTTTCAGGAACATTCTACGACTATTCCGTTGATTGGGGAGATGGCAGCAATATTTTAACTGGACAAACTGGAAACGCCACACACACCTATACGAATGCTGGCACCTATACTGTTAAAATTACGGGAGACTTTCCTCGAATTTATTTTAATGGTGACGCTGTCAGTAAAGACAAAATTATAGACATAACCAAGTGGGGCAATCAAAAATGGAGCTCTATGGCTTCTGCTTTTAAGGGCTGTAGCAAACTAAAAATGACTGCTACCGATACGCCTGATTTTTCAAATAATGATACGACGAGGTCTATGTTTGAAGGCGCCACTGCCTTTCAAGGAGACCTGAGCAAGTGGGACGTGAGTAGCATTTCTTATATGGATAAAATGTTTTCCGGTGTTACGCTATCAACTGCCAACTACAATGCCATGCTTGATGCTTGGGGCAAGCAATCCGTAAAAAGCTTCGTGACTTTTAATGGTGGCAACAGTAAATACTGTGCCTCAGGAGAAACGGGCAGAAATGCGCTTAAACTAAAAAGTTGGTTCATTTCCGATGGTGGAAAAGACAGTGATGCAAACTGTACAGCACTTAGCATTGGAACACATGATCCTGCTCCTTGGCAACTAAGCCCTAATCCTACCCAAGGTGTGCTGCACATTAACGGCGATACAGCTGTGGAACACGCAACGGTCTATGCCTTAACGGGACAACAACTACTACAGGTTTCTGGAAAAACGGCTATTTCTCTAAAAGACCTAAGCCCAGGCATGTACTTGGTTGAGCTCACAAATGAGAACAAAATACAAGTGTTCAAAATAGTCAAGGAGTAAGACTTTCTAGTTTATTGTGCTAAAGTTAAAGAGGGTAAGGCGTGGTATGTTCCGCCATATTTTCTATTTTTATGCCTTATAACTACTATGTCTGCAACCCGCATTTACAAACGACGCCTATTTGCTTCTTACTTTTCTGTTGTGAGTAGCACTACTTTGGTGTTATTTGTGTTAAGCATACTGGGTTTTGTTTTGCTCAATAGTCAATCTATTGCCAACTATTTTAAAGAACAAGTAACCATGACTGTTTTTTTGGAGGATGAAACCAAAGAAATGGAGCGTGAGCAATTGATTACGACCATACAATTAGCCTCTTTTACAAAAGCGGTGCGGTTTATTTCTAAGGAAACAGCTGCAACAGAACACAGTGCTACAATTGGTGAAGATTTTATGGATTTTTTAGGATATAATCCGCTACAAGACGCACTTGATATTGGGCTAAATGCCGATTTTGTTACCACCGAAGTATTGGACAGCTTGAGCGATGTAATCGAGCAAAAGCCTTTTATTTCAGAAGTGCTTTATGATCGTCCATTGATTGTGTTACTGAATCAAAATATCCAACGATTTGGATTTTGGTTACTTGTGTGCAGTGGCGTTTTTATAGGCATCGCATTGCTTCTTATCAATCACTCCATCAAATTGTCTATTTATAGCAAGCGACTCATCATACAAACGATGTTGTTGGTTGGCGCAAAAAAACGTTTTATCCGAAGACCATTCTTGTGGCGTTATATGGGGCTTGGTATTTTAAGTGCCAGTTTTGCCTTGGTAGGTTTTGCGGCAGTTCTTCGCTTTTTAGCACAACTTATTCCGCAAATCAACTGGTGGGAAAATCAATCCTCTCTTTTAATTTTAATAGCTGCTATTTTGGGCGGCTCCATGTGTATATGTGGTTTAAGCGCCTGGTTTGCAACCCGCAAGCACCTTCGTTTAACCTATGATATTATCTATTGATTATGAAAAACGAAAAAGAATTTTTATTTGGCAAACGATCCTATCAAATCATGGGCGTTGGACTTGCGCTTATCGTATTGGGCTTTGTGCTTATGACAGGTGGTGGCAGTGACGATCCCAATGTTTTTAATCCCGCAATTTTCAGCCCATTGCGTATCCGTGTAGCACCTACCCTTGTGTTATCAGGATTTGCAGTATTGATTGTCGCTATTTTAGCTACCAAGAAAAAATAATGGGTTTTTGGGAGGCATTATTATTAGGTATCGTTCAAGGGCTGACCGAGTTTTTACCAGTTTCTTCTAGCGGACATTTAGCGCTTTTTACAGCACTACTAGGAGGAGAAACACTCCCAGAAGAAAACCTGCTCTTTACAATTTTGGTGCATGCAGCAACCGCCCTTGCCACGATCATTGTATTTCGAAAAGATATTGCGGAACTCATTCAGGGGTTTTTTCAAAAGAACGATATTGATGCACGGCATTATATTGGGAAAATTGCACTTTCTATGCTTCCTGCAGTGGCAGTTGGGTTGTTTTTTGAAGAAGAAATTACAGCGCTTTTTGGGTCTAATTTGGCACTCGTTGGCGCAATGCTATGTATTACGGCGATGCTCCTGTTTTTTACTGACCGCACCAAAACAAAAGAACGTTCTATCTCCTACACATTTGCGCTACTGATTGGATTGGCACAAGCTGTAGCCATACTGCCAGGAATATCGAGAAGTGGAGCTACGATTGCCACGGCATTACTCATTGGGGCAACACGTCCAGAAGCTGCTCGATTTTCGTTCCTAATGGTCATTCCGCTCATTTTGGGGAGCATGGTAAAAACCTTACTGGATAACGGCGAAGCCGTTTTTGGAACGGTTGAAACACTACCACTACTCACGGGTTTTACAGCTGCTTTGCTTTCCGGTATTTTGGCTTGCACGTGGATGATTAGCATCGTCAAAAAAAGTAAGCTAAGCTATTTTGCAGCCTATTGTTTGGTAGTTGGAATTATCGCATCTATTGTTGCATGGGCATAAACTTTTCTAAAGACGCATTCCTAGAAGGACAACTTCTGCTCATTGACAAACCCCTTGAGTGGACATCTTTTCAATTGGTGAATAAGATTAGATGGGCTATTCGTAAAACCTATGGAATCAAAAAAATAAAAGTAGGTCATGCTGGCACTTTAGATCCACTTGCTTCAGGGTTGATGCTAATCTGCACCGGAAAAATGACCAAACAGATTGAACAATTTATGGGAATGGATAAATCCTACTCAGGTACCTTCCGCTTAGGCGCTACAACGCCATCCTACGATTTAGAAACAGCCGTGAGTAACCAAAAGCCTTTTGATCATATTTCTGATGAATTATTAGTCAAAACTCGAGATACTTTTATGGGGAAGATTCAGCAAAAACCTCCGCTGCACTCCGCCATAAAAAAAGATGGAAAACGTCTTTATACCATCGCGCGAGCAGGAGAAACCATAGAAATTCCATCGCGAGAAGTCACAATTACGTCTTTTGAACTACCCAACATTAACCTTCCAGATGTAAATTTTTTAGTGTCCTGCAGCAAAGGAACTTATATTCGTTCTTTGGCACATGATTTTGGACAATCGCTTAACTGCGGAGCGCACTTGGTGTCGTTACGAAGAACTGCTATTGGAAGCTACACACTCGAAGATAGTTTGACTCTTGACGCATTTATACATAGTTTAGAAGAAAAATCATAAGCATGGAACCTTATCGCTGCGATTGGTGTTTGGCAAATCCTACCTATATCGCTTATCACGATGAAGAATGGGGCGTTCCCATTTTTGACGACCATAAACTTTTTGAAGCACTGTTACTTGAAACCTTTCAAGCAGGGTTATCTTGGTGGGCTATTCTCAAAAAGCGTGAACATTTTCGCGAAGCATTTTACGATTTTGATGTACATCGGGTGGCGCAATTAACAGATTATGACGTAGAAAAATTACTTCAAAACAAAGGGATTATACGAAACAGAGGGAAAATTACAGGGGCAATTGCAAACGCGCGTGCGTTTATTGAAATTCAAAAAGAAGTAGGCAATTTTAGCGATTATATGTGGTCATTTACCAACGGAGTACCCATCCAAAATAGGTTTGAGCAAACCCATCAAATTCCACAAACGACAGCCTTGGCCATTCAAATGAGTAACGACCTAAAAAAACGTGGATTTAAGTATATTGGAAAAATTACGATGTATGCCCATATGCAAGCTGTGGGTATGGTTAACGACCATGTTGTCGATTGTTTTAGGCACAACGAAATAGCCGCGCTTAGCCCAAATAACTAAGAAATTCTTTTCTGGAAATTGGAGCAGCACCCATACTTGCTAAATGTGCCGTAGGTACTTGGCAATCAATAAGTTTATATTTATTCCTTTTTAATTCCCGGGTAAGATAAATCAAGGCTAACTTACTAGAATTACTTGCTTTTGAAAACATACTTTCGCCACAAAATACCTCCCCAACGTCAATGCCATAAAGTCCGCCGACAAGTTCAGCACCATCCCAAACTTCAACCGAGTGCGCGTGTCCTTGTTCATGCAAAACGCCATATACTTCCATTAGTCCTGGGGTAATCCATGTACCCGTTTGTCCAAATCGCTTTACTCCTGCACAGGATTTTACAACTTGATTAAATGCTTTATTGAATGTAATTTCATAGGGGTGTTTACGTAAAAAACTGCGCATACTTTTAGAGACACGCAATTGATCTGGAAAAAGCACCATTCTTGGATCTGGGCTCCACCAAATCAAAAATTCATCTTGTTCAAACCAAGGGAAAATCCCTTTACGGTAGGCAAGCAATACACGTTCTGGACGTAAGTCACCACCCACAGCAACAATACCCTCTTTTGTGGCCAAGTGAGGCGAAGGAAAACGCAATTCTTCCGATAAATGGTACATACGTTAGTTAGAAGGGCAGGTCATCCGGCTCTTCTTTGGTAGGCGTATCTGGCATGGTTTCAAATGGCGGTGCAGCCGGTGGAGGTGGTGTAGCGTCTGCAGCATCTATGCGCCAACCTTGAATAGAATTAAAATATTTGATTTCTCCTTGCGGACTTTGCCACTCACGCCCACGAAGATTTATACCTACTTTAACTCGTTGTCCAACAGCATATGCATCAAGGATAGAACATTTGTCTTGAACAAATTCTACAAGCAAGTGTTGTGGGTATTGCTCTTCAGTTGTTAAAACCAATTCTCGTTTTTGAAATCCATTTGATCCATATTCCTTGGTTTGATCTATTTGTTTGATTTTTCCTGTAATTTCCATGCGGTGGTTAATGATGTTATTACAAATTTACTCAATTTGTTGAGAACGCAACGCTCGAAAATATAGTATATTCGTAAATATGAGTTTTGATCTCTCCTATATAAACCAACGTAACAGCCGTACTTTGGGGTTTGTGTTGGCGCTATGCTTTGTTGGATTTACGCTTTGGAACACCAACAAACTCATTCAGCGCATTCAAATTGATGAACGTCAAAAAATGGAATTGTGGGGCTTAGCCCAACAAGAATTAGCTTCAAGCACAAATCTCAATCAGCCTGTTAACCCATTGACATTTCAAGTGCTGACAGCAGAAAATACCATTCCTATGATTGTAGTAGATGGTGATGAAAAACTAATGTTTTCTAATAATATAAATAAGCGAAAATTAACACTAGACACTATCGGTTACGTAGAAGAATTGATGCGAGAATTTAGTGTTACTCATCCTCCTATTGAAATTCTATATGGAGACAAATTGAACCAAAAAATGTATTACGGGAACTCGGCACTCATACAACAGTTACGATATTATCCGATTGCATTTTTTTTAATCGTCGCATTCTTAGGTGGACTTTTAATTGCCTATTATAAAAGCACGCAACAAGTAGTTGCCAACAAACTATGGACAGGGATGGCCAAAGAAACAGCACATCAACTTGGAACGCCTATTTCCTCACTTTTGGGATGGTTAACCATTTTAGAACAGCAAGAAGTAGATGAGAAGTTACTGTCGCAAATCAAAAGCGATATAAAACGGCTGGAAACCATTAGCGCGCGCTTTTCAAAAATCGGCTCTTTGCCCAACAAAAAGCCTGCAAAACTTAGCGTCGTTGTAAAAGAGCTCGTTTCCTATATGCAAATTCGAATGCCTAAAGACATATCACTTCAAGTTAATGAGAACGGGCATGAAGATTTAGTCGAAATTAATGCGGAGCTTGTGGCTTGGGTCTTAGAGAATTTAATAAAAAATAGCATTGATGCCATTCGAGGAGAAGGGGCAATTACCATTGGTCTAAAATGGGGGAAAGATACAACTATCATCATTCGAGATTCTGGGAATGGTATTCCAAAAAAACTTCAAAAAACCATTTTCAATCCAGGTGTAACAACCAAAAAAAGAGGTTGGGGCCTTGGATTATCCTTGGCAAAACGTATTGTTGAGGAATATCACGACGGGAAACTAATTCTAAAAGAAAGCTCAGAAAAAGGAACTGCTTTTGAGATTCAACTGCCGCTTACACAAAAGCCGCGTTAATTTTTTCTGCAAGCGTTTTCATATCTTCTTTTGATACAGCAGTCTTCTTTTGGAAGGTGGCATCTGCCATTTCATTTAAAGGTATTAAATGCACGTGAACGTGTGGTACTTCAAGACCAATTACGGATAGTCCGACACGTTTACACGAAACTACTTGCCGAAGGGCAGCAGCCACGCGATGACTAAATTGCATCAAGTTGAGATAGGAATTTTGATCTAAATCAAAAAGTTTATCTGTTTCCTTTTTGGGTACACACAGGGTGTGCCCAAGGGCATTTGGATTTACATCTAAAAAAGCAATGTGCTTGTCGTCTTCTGCAACAATATAGGCAGGAAGTTCACGAGCAATAATTCGGCTAAAAACAGACGCCATTAGCGTTCAATGGATAAGATCTCAAACTTAAGCGTACCGTTTGGAACGGTTACTTCTGCAATTTCTCCAACGGCTTTACCTAAAAGCCCTTTGCCAATGGGTGAGGTAACCGAAATTTTACCGGTTTTTAAATCGGCTTCGCTTTCAGCAACAAGGGTGTAATTCATTTCCATGTTGTTGTTTAGGTTTTTGATACGCACTTTTGAGAGCACCAAAACCTTAGAAACATCCAATTGTGATTCGTCAATGATGCGTGCACCAGACAGTGTTTCTTCAAGTTTGGCAATTTTCATTTCGAGCATACCTTGTGCTTCTTTAGCAGCATCGTACTCGGCATTTTCGCTCAAATCTCCCTTATCGCGCGCCTCGGCAATAGCCTGTGACGCACGCGGACGTTCAATATCTTTTAGATGATTGAGTTCTTCTCTTAACTTTTTTAAACCTTCGGCGGTATAATATGAAACTTTACTCATGGGGTATTATTAAAAAATCCCTTATGTTTAAGGGATGAATGCAAATATACAATTTTCCTTTTTCTTGCGTTTTATACACATGAAATATGTTGTTTTTGGGTTGTTTTTTGTTCTATTAGGCTGTTCCGAAAACACTGTAGAACGCAATCCATACTTATACGAAGTTCGATTTGACCAAAACATTAATTTGGCACTTCCTGCTTTTGACAACCTTAACTATCAAGGAGGGAGCTTGTATTGGGGGAACGGCGGCATCAAAGGATTGTTGTTATTTAACCTCTCTGGAACAATTATGGCGTGGGAAGCAAGTTGTCCCAACCATGCACCAAGCAACTGCTCCACGGTTCAAATCAACGGAGTTACGGCCTCTTGCCCCTGTGAAGACATTCAGTACAGTTTGGCTACAGGTCAACCCCTTACGGAGGGAGCAACCTATAGCCTACTGTTTTATAAGGTGCAGCAAAACGGAACTGCGGTGCGGATTTATAATTAGAACCGAAGCGTAAGCCCTGCCATTACGTGGCGTCCTGCCTGCGGGTAATAGCCCACACCTTCAATAGTTGTGATTGCAGTTGGCGAACTCCAATCGTCGTCATAGGTATAGAAATACCCATTTGAACTAAATACTTCATTAAAAAGGTTATAAACGTGAACGTTTACATCCAATCGAGGCGTCTTATCGTTATTTAAGATAACTGCCTGAAATTGTATGTCTTGAATGGTATAACTCTCCAGTTTAGAGAGTTCAGCATCTATATTCCCCATATACTGCTCGCCAACAAATTTACTAACCAAAGAAATAGACCATGTATCGCGTGCATAGGTTAATTGATCAGATGCAATTAGCGAAGGAGAGTACGACAAATGCGTGTCGCCCAAGGCTTGTAAAGCGCCATCGCGCTCAAAATATTTATCCTTATTGCGGTTTTTACTCCAAGACACATTGGCTTGCCAATTCCAATGGGGCGCAAATGCCCAACCAGCATCTATCTCAATACCCCTTCGGAAGCTATCTCCTGAATTTTGACGAATTGGAGCGCCAACATCATCAAGAGCACCTGTTAGTACCAACTGGTTTTTATAATCCATATAATACAGGTTCGCGTTTATATATGCCGCTTCTGTTTTCCACCGCCATCCCAATTCAAAATCATTTAATTCTTCAGGAACGGGGTTGCCGTTTTCGTAGTCTGTACGATTGGGCTCTTTGTGTACTTTTGCATAGGACGCGTAGAGTTGATGTGCGGAATTGGGTTGATACACTAACCCAGCTTTAGGGTTAAAAAAAGTGTGTGCATCATTAACAGTAAATGTCTCAGGTCCGGCCACTTCCCCTTCTACAGAATAATCAATCCAGCGAACTTGTGCATCAGCATAAAGATTCCAGTTGTCGTTCAAAGAAAGATCCCATTTGGCAAAAATATTACCATCCTTTTTCTTTCCTCGGTTTTCATAAAAACGATGTTTTGGGTTGATGTTGGCTGTAGATGCCCATAATAATTCACCAAAATGCGCTCCGTTGTAGGTGCTGTAATAAGCTCCTGCACTAATGTCATGTTTTTCATTAGTAAAATGATACATCAGGTTGGCCACATAAAAATCGTTATCCAACCACTTACGAACTGCATTCTCTGTTTCCGTAATCGCTTGTCCGTTAATACTTAACGGAGGTAATTTTAAATAGCTGTATGAAGTATCTCCACTAAAGCTAACATTTTGATCATACCACAAATCATAAAACTCCTCATAATAGCCATATCCATGGGTGTAATTTAAGCCCAAGGAGAGTCTAGCGTTATTGGACAATCGCTGTTCGATATGCAATTGTGTATGATCTTGGTTGTAATTATCTACTTGGTTGTCGTAGTAGCCTTGCAAATTCCCTTCTTCATCATATTGCTCACCAGCCGGATTATAGGTTCTGTTGGATGCCAATGTGACTGGATCAACCCCATACCACGCTTGGTAGGTGCGCTCGTGTCCCCCAAAAGTCAGTGCCTTAATTTTGGTGTTGTTCGTGCTATATGTTCCCTGAAGAAAATATCCTTTTAAGTGTGATGAAGCACGATCAATATAACCGTCAGAGGTTATATTAGAAAGACGTCCACTAAATTCAAAGCCACTTTCTGAAATTCCTGTGGAGAATTTTATCGTGTTTTTAAGTGTATTAAAACTTCCTACACTAGAGACAAGCTGCGCATACGATTTTTCAGACGGTTTGTCTGTTTCAAGATTGATACTTGCGCCAAAAGCGGCTGCGCCGTTTGTAGATGTTCCTACACCGCGTTGCACTTGTAGGTTCTCCGTTGATGATGCAAAGTCTGATAAATTTACCCAAAAGGTACCGTGGGATTCAGCGTCATTGTATGCAATACCGTTAATGGTTACATTGACTCTGGTAGCATCACTTCCACGAACACGAATACCTGTATAGCCAACTCCTGCTCCAGCGTCGCTTGTAGTGACTACATTGGGTAAAAACCGCAAGAGTACTGGTAAATCTTTTCCTAAGTTTTGTTTTTCCAACTCCGCTTTGGAAATATTTGTAAACGCCATGGGCGTATTGTCTTTTGCCCTTAGGGCGCTCACCGTAACCGATTCAAGGGTTACCGTATTGACTGTCAATGTATCTATGTCAGATTTAGCTTGTTGTGCCATCAGGCCTCCAGCAAGCAATAATGCAATAATGGTTTTCATTTGCGTATGGGCAAATAAAGGGGTATTATTTACGATAGTTTTTAATGAAACAAAAATTCCTTGGCAGCATTACCTGCCCAGGTTCGATGGGTATAATCTCAGCCGAAAGGCACCCCTAGAGACGGTGCAAATATAATTTAATTATGTGGATTGATGCATGGGTCGCAACAAATCATTTACTGTTTTTACAGGATTGAAAGTACGCACTGGCACTTCCACAAATACGGTATTCCAATCCGCCATGGCGCCGTTCCATAGTCCTGGACGTTCCAGTGCTTTGATTGCGGTGCCGTTTACCGATTTTTCGGCAATAAAATAGGCGTCATAATCCACAAAATGCGTTAAATCATACTTAACACCCGCATGATTATATACCCCACAAACAATATCAACTGGATTAAAATGCGTTCCATTTTTGAAAATATCTTTTTGCTTTTTGTCATTGGTGTTTACTTGTGCCCCTTCAACAATCTGAAGGCTAACTTCACCCTTGTTATCCACCCAAAAAGGACCTCCACCTGGTTCACCTTCGTTTTTCACCATTCCACACACACGAAGTGGGCGGTTTAGTTTTTGTTTTAAAAATAAAATAAGTTGATTGCCTTGCATAGATACAGGAACGCTCACATTGAGTTTCTCTTGTAAAAATGTTTTTGCCTCAATCAAGTCAATCGTATCATCATTTTCTAACGCACGAGCATAATGATGAATTTGATTTTGAAGCGAAATCAACATACCTGCTAACATTTTTTTATACAGGGCGGCTTGCTCATGGTAAATGGAAACAGAAATATTATCGATATTGGATAAAAATATAATTTCATCTTCAATGGCATTCAAATTTCCAATGAGCGAACCATGTCCGCCAGCACGAAAAACAAGTGCGCCATCTTCGTCGCGAAACGCAGTGCCGTCCAATTCACAAGCTAAAGTGTCTGTACTTTTATGCTGATGTGAAAACCCCAAATGAGTATGAATGTCAGCTGAAGCATTTAAAAGCGACATTGTTTTTGAAAGATGTTGCTCAAAAGCCCGCGTGGTTTCTGGTGGTATAGTAAAATGGATTTTCATCTTACCATTATTGGCTACAAATTGGGTTGAAAAAAACAATTGTTCTTCGGCCGCCGTTCGTAGTTCAGTATCGTACTTATGAAAAGGAATTAATGCTTTGGGTAGCTTACCAAGACTATTAACTGTTTTCTTTATAAATAAATTCCTGTAGTCTTTGTCAAGAGCACCATTTTGTACTTTATTTATTGCTTTTCGAATTTGAGAATAAAAAGGAAACTTTTCAATACCGCCTAAAAAAACAGCAAGCTTATAGGTTTTCTCTCGATTTAAATAACTCCGAAGCGTTTCTTTGTCGGCATCATATCTTTTGAGGAAAAAATGCAAAAACTTAAACATCCGGCTTGCCATTCCTGACGCGGGCACAAAACGCGACATAGAAAAATTGGATTTTTCTGTATCAAAAATTGTGGCTAATTTGACAATATCTTTATTAGATAAAACTACAATCCCATCATCTTGTATTGCTGGTCGTTCTAGTTGGGCGTAATTCGCTCCATTTTGTAACAAATGTAATTGCTCTTGCGCATCCGATTCAGAAATGCCTATTTCTTGTAAAACAAGTTTATCTTTTTGCGTAAATGTGTGTTTCATCTAAATTCGTCTAGTTTTTCAATAGCGCATTTTATTCGTTGTTCGTGCGAACCGCTTAACAAGGTGTAGGTTAGATTATGCCGTTTTAAAGCAGCAGCAAACTTATGAAACATTTCTTCGCGTTGGTTGGGTCTATCACGAAGTAAATCCTTCTCCCAAGGAACGTCAATATCCGTTAAAAAGTATAAATCGTATCGGTTTTTTTTGTTGGCTTGTACTACTTTTTTGTCACACCAACCATCAAAATAGGCTTCTGAGTACACTTGTGTGGATAGCAAAATAGTGTCACAAAAAATAATTTTATTGGCTCTTTTTAAGGCTTCATTTTCCAGTTTGATTTGCCCAGTAGCAATGGGCAGAATGTCTTCTGGAGCGCATATCTCCTGTGATTTATGCCATTTTTCTTCTAAATATGTTCTAGCAAATTCTGGAACCCACGTTGTGTTGTAGTGTTTTGCCAAAGCTTGTGCCAATGTCGTTTTTCCAGTTGACTCAGGACCAAATAGCGCTACTTTTATACAGTTGCTTTTGAGTTGGTTAAGATGTGTTTCCATGCTAAAAATCCGTAGATGGCAATTACAGTAAAGATAAGGTATTGGAAACTTGTAAAGGTTAGGCCCTTGTAAAAATAGAGCGGTACCGAAATGATATCACCCACAATCCAAAAAATCCAATTTTCAATTTTCCTACGTGCCATAAGCCACATACCAACAAAAAATATGGCTGTGGTAACAGTGTCAACATAGGCTGTCCAGGTTGTCCACTTCCCTGCCGATTGATATACTACGTAAACAAACACCAGCGTAATGATGAAAATAACAAAAGATATTCGTTTTTCTTTGGTATTTGTTCGGCTTATTGGAGTTGCTTGGTCGTTTGATTTTTGTGTCCAAACGTACCAGCCGTAAATACTCATGACAAAGTAGTACGCGTTTATCATCATGTCTCCCAGAAGTGTCCACTTCCAAAGCAAATACACAAAAATTAAGGTTGAAATGAGTCCCGTTGGAAATACCCAAATATGGTTTTTCTTGGCGTACCAAACGCTTAAAAAACCAAAGACGACAGCAGTAATTTCAAGTCCTATATCTACGGATTGATACGCCGAATATTGCCCAAATAGCAACTCAAAAAGTTGGCTCATAGTCGCTGCGGTTAGATTTGACCACTTTCATGTTTAAAATGATATGTTCTGTTTGTTCAAAAGCTTCTTTAGTGGCTTTGGTAACCAACGACATAACGGTTGAAAATTCGCCATAGACTTGTGTGCTTAGGGGCGTTTCTATTATAGCACAACCTGAAGCACGCAAGGCTTTTATAAATGCAATATTGGGTGGTTCAAAATGATCTTGAAGTGGTGTGAGTGTGAGTTCAACCGAAATTTCCATGGTTATTGTGATTTAATGGCTACAGCACATGAGAAATGATCCCAATAATACAGCCAATTTTTAAGTTTTATTGTCATTTGATTTAGGTTAACTACTGCCACAGGATGTTCGGTGTCCAAATTTGTAGTGCGTATATCGTGTAAAAAGCTAACCCCTTTCTTGCCTAAAGCTTTGTAAGCAGCCTCTTTGATACACCACTGTGTGGTACGAATTCGGTCTGTTGCATTGGGTGTGAGTTCAGACGCATCTAAAAACCGAGATGCAATTCGATGCACTTTAGGACGTTCTTTTTCAATATCAATCCCTAGAGGTTTGTCACCAATAGCAATGGCAGCAAATTGGTGCGAATGTGTGATGGAAATAAACCTTCCATCGGACAAATGTGGCTTTCCAAAATCATCGTAATGCAGGGCGCTTGGGGTGTAGCCAGCAGTAGCTAAAAGCTGACGAACGCTTAAAAATCCACAACGATGAATCTCAGATTTCATCTGATTTAATCTGTTGATGCACAAGCTAGTAAGTTCTATATCTCTTTCCAATACGGTTTCATCTTCTTTAATATGCCACACCAATATTTGGGTATTATATGGTGCGTCAATTTTTTTGTAAATGGGCATGGAATACTGTAGTTTTGCTTTAAAATTGCTAAGAATCAAATATACAACTATGGCTACTAAAACAACTACTTACGTGCCCTACAAAGTAAAAGACATTTCGCTTGCCGACTGGGGAAGAAAAGAAATAGAACTTGCCGAAGCAGAAATGCCAGGGCTTATGGCACTTCGTGAAGAATATGGCGCAGAGCAGCCCCTAAAGGGTGCGCGTATCGCAGGATGCTTACACATGACCATTCAAACGGCGGTACTTATTGAAACGCTTACGGCACTTGGTGCAGAGGTAACATGGAGCTCATGTAATATATTCTCAACACAAGACCATGCCGCAGCAGCCATTGCCGCAGCAGGGATTCCGGTGTATGCATGGAAAGGTATGAACGAGGAAGAATTCAACTGGTGTATCGAACAAACGATATTTTTCGGAGAAGATCGTGAGCCGCTAAACATGATTTTGGACGACGGTGGTGATCTTACCAACATGATTCTTGATGAATTCCCAGAACTTGCTGCAGGTATCAAAGGGCTTTCTGAAGAAACCACTACTGGCGTACACCGCCTTTATGAGCGTGTGCAAAACGGAACCCTTCCCATCCCTGCCATTAACGTTAACGACTCGGTTACTAAATCGAAGTTTGACAACAAATACGGTTGTAAAGAATCTGCAGTGGATGCGGTGCGTAGAGCAACAGACATCATGCTTGCTGGAAAGCGTGTAGTGGTTGCAGGTTACGGAGATGTAGGCAAAGGAACTGTTGCCTCTTTCCAAGGTGCAGGTGCTATTGTTACCGTTACTGAAATTGACCCGATTTGTGCGCTGCAGGCCTCTATGGACGGTTTTGAAGTGAAAAAGTTAGATACCGTAATTGGCAACGCTGATATTATTGTTACCGCAACTGGAAACAAAGACATCGTTAACGAGCGTCATTTCCGTGCCATGAAAGACAAAGCCATTGTGTGTAATATTGGACACTTTGACAATGAAATTGATATGGCATGGCTCAACGATAACTATGGCGCAAGCAAAATAGAAATTAAGCCACAAGTGGATAAATACACTGTTGAAGGAAAAGATATTATCGTATTGGCAGAAGGACGCTTGGTGAATTTAGGTTGTGCTACGGGACACCCTAGTTTTGTGATGAGTAACTCCTTTACCAACCAAACCTTAGCACAAATTGAGCTTTGGAAACATGCCGACCGCTACGAAAACAAAGTGTATATGCTTCCGAAGCATTTGGACGAAAAAGTAGCGCGCCTACACCTTGATAAACTCGGTGTGGAGCTTGAAGAATTAGACAAAGAACAGGCAGACTATATCAGTGTTCCTGTTGCTGGGCCTTATAAACCTGAGTACTACCGTTACTAAGTTCTAGTACATATAAAGGATATAAAACCGAGGCAATTGTCTCGGTTTTTTTATGCCCAAAAAGCACAGCTAAACATTGATTTTGTACATTTGAGTAATAATGTGAAAAGATGCCTACTCTTTTTACGCTTTTGGGATGCGTTTCTTTTTTTACTTTAATGAAATATGCCAATATGGATGTACCACGTATTTGGTTTGACCAAGACCACATTTATCTTAAAACAACTGAGGGTATTGAAAAATCGATGCCGTTAGAGTGGTTTCCCAAGTTGACACAAGCAACCCCCAAACAACGAGAGAAATATGAACTATCCCCTTTCGGAATTCATTGGGAAACATTAGACGAAGACCTAAGCTTTGAAGGCTTTTTCTCTTTTCAAAAAGAAAATATAGGTATATAAATACACAAACACATTAAAACCAAAAAACCCCGCCAATGGCGGGGTTTTGTTTTTTCTTGTAGTTTACTGTTTAGGCCTGAATAGGATCTACAGAAACATACGAGCGATTGTTTTTCTTTTTGGTAAAACGCACTACACCGTCCACTTTAGCGTGAAGTGTGTGGTCTTTACCTAAATATACATTGTCTCCTGGGTGGTGTGCCGTACCGCGTTGACGAACAATAATGTTCCCAGCGATAGCCTGTTGTCCACCAAAAATCTTTACGCCTAAGCGTTTCGATTCCGATTCTCTTCCGTTCTTCGAACTACCTACTCCTTTTTTGTGTGCCATGGCTTATCCGTTTATTTTTTTGCTTCTAGTGCCGCAACTAAGTCGGCTTTTTTCATTGCAGAAATACCTGAAATCCCAGCTTCCTTTGCCAATTCTTTCAGCTCAGCTACTGTCTTAGACGAAAAGTCTACAGCTTTTGCTTTAGGAGCGGCTTTAGGCGCAGCTTCTTTTTTCTCGGCTGCTTTGGGTGCTGCAGCTTTTTTGGCAGGTGCTGCTTTTTTAGCAGTTCCCACACCTACAGACTCAATAAGAATTTCTGTCAACGACTGGCGGTGACCATTCTTAACGCGATATCCCTTGCGGCGTTTCTTTTTAAATACAATTACTTTGTCATCTTTCAAATGACGAACCACTTTTGCTTCTACCGAAGCATTGGCTACAGCCGGGGCGCCTACAGAAATTTTATCACCGTCAGCCAACATATAAACCTGGTCAAAAGAAACCTTGTCTCCAGTATTGGCGTCCAAACGATGTACAAAAACCTTTTGGTCTTTTGCAACTTTAAATTGCTGCCCTGCTATCTCTACGATTGCAAACATATTTTTTATTTTTTAACACTTCTTAGTGAAGCGGGGGCAAATATACAATCTTGAACAATATCAGGCAAAGTTTTTATTTTGTAACATATTTATTTGTTAATCGTTATTGAAATTATACCTAAATTTAAAATCTAAATTCTTTTTATGAAAAATATAATCTCCCTAGCAACGCTTATTATTGTAAGTATTGCCAGTGCGCAATCTGTTTCTTTTGAGGAATATGCCCTCTCAAACGGGTTACACGTAATTCTACATCAAGACAACACTGCCCCAGTAGTTACCACTTCCGTGATGTATCACGTGGGTGCGAAAGACGAACAACCCAATCGCACAGGCTTTGCTCACTTTTTTGAGCATTTACTTTTTGAGGGTACTGAAAATATCGAAAAAGGTGCGTGGTTCTCTATAGTAACCGAAAATGGTGGATCCAATAATGCCAACACTACTGACGATAGAACCTACTATTACGAAGTGTTCCCATCGAATAATTTGGAATTGGGTCTATGGTTGGAGTCTGAGCGTATGCTACACCCCATTATTGAGCAAGACGGCGTTGACACACAAAATGAAGTAGTAAAAGAAGAAAAGCGTTTGCGAGTAGACAATCAACCGTATGGTAAGTTTCTGGAAAACGTAAAAAAACATTTATTTGTAAAGCATCCCTACCGTTGGACAACTCTTGGTGAAATGGAGCACTTAGATGCCGCTACTCTTGACGAGTTCTTGGCATTCAACAAAAAGTTCTATGTGCCTAACAACGCAGTTCTTGTGGTAGCTGGTGATATTGATATTAATGCAACCAAAAAAATGGTTGAAAATTATTTCGGAAGCATCCCTAAGGGAGCTGATATTGTAAGGCAAAACTACACGGAAGATCCAATAACAGAAACGCTTTCTGCTAAAGCCTATGATGCCAATATTCAAATCCCCGCTATTGTAGCAGCTTATCGCACCCCATCATTTAAGGACAGAGACTCAAGGGTTTTAGATATGATTTCCACTTACTTAAGCGACGGTCCAAGTTCTAAGTTGTACAAAAAGCTAGTAGATGAAAAGAAAATGGCACTGCAAACAGGTGCATTTAATATCTCACAAGAAGATTATAGCATGTATGTCGTATTTGGGTTACCTCAGGGAGAATTCCAACTCACCGATTTGGTAACTGAAATGGATGAGGAAGTGGCTAAAATTCAAAAAGATTTGATTTCAGAACGGGATTACCAAAAACTATTAAACAAGTTTGAAAATGGATTTGTAAGCTCAAATGCTTCCATTGAGGGGATTGCCAATTCTTTAGCGCGTTACCACATGTTATATGGAGATACCAATCTTATTAATACTGAAATTGATATTTATCGTTCAATAACTCGTGAAGAAATCCGTGATGTTGCCAACAAGTACCTCAATACAAACCAACGATTGGTACTCGAATATTTACCAGAATCTGAAAACAACTAATGATTATGAAAAAATTACTACTACTATTTATATCAACTTTAACGCTTTCAGCGTTTGCTCAAATTGACCGAAGTAAACAGCCAACTCCCGGTCCTGCGCCAGTAATTCAAATTAGTGAACCGCAACAATTTAAACTCAAGAATGGGCTTACCGTAATGGTAGTTGAAAACCGAAAACTTCCACAGGTTAGCGCAAGTTTAAGTTTGGACAATCCACCAATTTTGGAGGGAATTAAGGCAGGCCAAAGTCAGCTAACTAGCAGTTTACTTGGGAAAGGTTCTAAAAAAATCAAAAAAGACGATTTCTACGACGAAGTTGACTTTATGGGAGCCAATATCAGTATAAGTACTTCTGGTGGATTTGCTCAGTCGCTTTCGCGTTATTTCCCTAGGGCTCTGCAAATGATGGCAGATGCAGCAATTAACCCTAATTTCACAGAGGAGGAATTTGTAAAAGAGCGGGACCTGCTCATCGACGGGTTAAAATCAAACGATAAAGATGTAACCACTGCAGCAAGACGTGTAGAGAGTCTTTTAGCCTATGGCGCAAGTCATCCCTATGGAGAGTTTGTTACACCCGGAACGGTGAACAACGTTAAACTAGAAGACACCAAACGGTTTTATGAATTTAGGTTTAGACCTAATAATGCATATCTAGTAATTGTTGGGGACATTGACATGGAAACAGTAAAACCACTTGTTAAAAAATACTTTGGCAAATGGAAATCAAGTCCTGTTGCTTCAAGTCCACTACCAGAAGTTGTAAACCCTCCTACAACGCAAATTGATTTTGTAAATATGCCTAATGCGGTTCAATCAGAGGTTGTTGTCCAAAGCACTACCTATTTAACAAAAAAAGACCCTGATTATTTTCCTGTACTTATGGCAAATTCTATACTTGGCGGTGGTGGTGAAGCACGATTATTTTTGAACTTACGCGAAGACAAGGGCTACACTTATGGCTCTTATTCAAGTATTGGAAATAACAAGCGTACAGCTACGCGTTTTCGTGCAACTGCAAGTGTGCGCAATGAAGTTACGGATAGTGCAGTCGTTGAAATTTTGAATGAAATAAAACGCATTCGAACAGACTTGGTTACAGAAAGTGAGTTGAAAAAAGCAAAAGCTAAATATGTGGGAAGCTTTGTTCGGTCATTAGAAAGACCTGCAACTATTGCACAATTTGCGCTGGAAATAGCTACCGAGGGTTTAGATGATAATTATTACAAAAATTACTTAGATAGAATCAATGCTGTAACCGCTGAGGACGTTAGACGTGTTGCTCAAAAATATTTCGGTGTTGACCAAGCCCGAGTTGTGGTCACAGGTAAAGGCGTTGATGTGTTAGATAATCTAGAAAAAGTTCAGTTTGAGGGTGCATATCTACCTGTAAATTATTACAATAAATATGGCATGCCTATAGATCGTCCAGAAAAGACCGCTGTTGGAAATGACGTTACAGTTCAAAGTATCCTTGGAAATTTTATCGGGAAAACAGGGATTAATAATGTTCCAGATATAAATACATTACAACTTACATACAAAGGTGAGTTTATGCAAATGTCTATTCAGGTTAAAGAAACAAATTCAACAAATGAACAAAAGCAAGTTGTTTCTGTAGGAGGAAATGACATGATGACAAGTGTTGTTTCAGAAGCATCAGCGTATATGGCACAAGGCCCAAACCAAATGGATTTACCAAAAGTTATCCATGATGATTTGAAAAAAATATTGGGACTGCTTCCAGAGCTTGCGCTATTAAATAGCGATGAAGCTACACTAGATGGAATTGAAAAAATTAATGGTTCAGATGCATATGTCATAAAAGTGCCTGGAATTGGTGTAAGCTATTCTTACTATTATGATGTAAAATCTGGGTTACGTGTCCGAGATTCAAATATGGTAAACTTTAACGGGCAAATGCAAACCAATACTACGGATTATTCAGATTATGCAGAGAATTCTGGTCTTATGCTTCCAACAAAAAAGAGCTTTAATCTAGGGGGACAAGATATTTCACTTACCCTAGATAAAGTAGAAATTAATCCAGAAAAATAATTTAGTTGGGTTTCTTTGGCCGATGTGCCAAAGAAACCCCAATTAAAATAACGGCAGTAGCCAAAAGCTGTAAACTAGCAATACGTTCGCCGTCAAGCAAGCCCCAAAATAGCGCTACAACCGGAAGCGTATAGGTAACCGACGATGCGAAAACAGCTGAAGCCATTTTCACAAATCGATTGAACATGACCTTAGCAATGGCAGTGCCGAAAAATGCGAGTAAAGCAATAAAGCCCAAGCTTGTTAAAACTTCCTCGTTTTGAAATTTTGTTGTTGAAAAAAAATCTGAAAACAACAGCAATACAATTGCTGGAGGCAGTATGGCAATGAAATTACCAAGAGTCATTGCCATAGGAGATACGTTAGCAAGTTTATGCTTAAGAAAATAAATATTTACCGCATAACACATCGAGGCACACATAATAAGCAACACGTAACCCAAGGGTTGATTCGCATTAATTTGAGTTCCACCCCAAATTAATCCAACAGACCCTATGAAACCCAACAGGACTCCTATATATTGACGAGCTAACATTTTTGTAGCAAAAAATGCAATCCCTACCAGGAGTGTAAAAATTGGCGTTAACGAATTCATGATAGCAGCCACTGAAGAATTAATATGTTGTTGTGCAAAAGCAAAAAAGAAAGACGGGAAAAAAGTCCCTAAAAATCCAGTTATTGCTAGCCACTTCCACTCATTTTTGGTAAGACCTTTAAGTGATTTATAGCCCATAATCACTAAAAAAAAAGTGCTAAAAACAATGCGGACGCTGCCTAATTGAATAGGTGTGAGCCCAACAAGCCCACGCTTAATGAGGATGTAAGAACTCCCCCATATAATGGAGAGCAAAAAAAGATAAAGCCATTTATTTTGCGGAATCAATTGCATAGTTGGCAAAGCTGGTAAAAATGAATGAGAAATAGCAATAATTTCCTACATTTGATGAAAACTTAATATTATGAAACGCCCTTATTACTACCTCTTGGTTTTACTTTTTATAAGCTGCACCACAGCTCCAAAACCAGAAAAAAAAACCATTACACATACCGATGAAAAAGCAGTAGAATTATCTGCTAATTTGTCCCACATCTCTTTCCCAATTCAAGGTATGACCTGCGAAGTTGGATGTGCCGCACGCATTGAAAAGAAAGTGGCTGCATCGAATGGAATAATGTCTTCAAAAGTAGATTTCGAAAGTAAAACTGCCTATGTCTCTTTTGATCCATCTGAAACCTCCTTTGATGCCATTCGAACTACTATTGAGAATCTAGGTGCTGATTACAAAGTAGGTGAGGCTACGGTTAACTCTCCATATAATGATCTCCAAGGAATAAAAAAATGCGAAAAAAATTGCACAAAACCTTGTTGTAAAAACAAAACAACTTGCGATAAGTCATGCGAAAAGAAGTGCTGTAAAGACGGCACTAAAAAGATGGACAAAAAAGCATGTCCTGCAGATTGTCAAAAAGCATGTTGTACTGCTAAAAAAAAGGAAAAAGCTTAATCCCAACGCAAGGTTTCTAAAAGCTTTTGTACATCATTTTTAATATAAGCAATTGCGGGTGCCAAAGAATCATAGTTGGGTTTTGCCTCAAATAGCAATGATCCAGTTAGGTAGTGTTTTTTTGTGTCTGTGCCAAAAAAATGCAAGTTTGAGGGAGAGTTACCCACAATTGTAATACATGAGCCCAGTACATTTTGTGTTTTATTCTCAAAAACACTTTCATCAACTTGAACCGCTTGTTTTCCAAACATTTTTAGACGCTTGTCAAAGTCTATTAATAGCGTGTCTATTGAAAACTTAGTCAAATCAAAATAAGTGAGATACAATTTCGCATTCAGCGAGGTGTATTCTAAGGTTGTGCCACAGGAGGATAGTAATTTAGGCAGTGCCAACTGGTTGTGTTCAAATGTATAGGTACAGTTATTTGATATCTGTTTGTATTGTGGAATTGGGTACTTCAGCGCAAGTTGTGCTTTTGGTTTTGGTATAGGTGACTGACAACCAAAAATAAAAAATACTAAGATTAGCAAACGTATCATACGCGCATTTGTACTTTTAATTGCTTAATCCGCTTTCGATCTACAGCTTCAATAGTAAAAATTACATTTTTAAACTTCAATGCAGTTCTTTCTTTAGGAAAAGAACCCAATTGTTCCAAAACAAAGCCTGCAATGGTTTCAGATTCACCTTTATTCGCCTCAAATGCTGCAACATTATCAAGCTTTAAAACGCTGTAAAAATCTTTTAAAGATGTCTTGCCATCAAAAACAAATGTAGTGTCGTTTAATTTGGAATAGCTGATGTCGGTTTCATCAAACTCATCGCTAATATCACCTACAATTTGCTCAATGACATCTTCAAGCGATATTACCCCTGAAGTACCTCCATATTCGTCAACCACCACAGCCAAATGAATTCGCTTTGATTGAAATTCCTCAAGTAAATCGTCTAATTTTTTGTTTTCGGGGACATAGTATGGCTCACGCAATATATTAAACCAATCAAAGTTTTTCTTATCTAAATGAGGTAGTAAATCTTTAACATATAACACCCCTACAACAGTGTCAATGGTTTCACGAAAAACAGGCACACGCGAAAATCCCTTTGCTACAACTTGCTCAATTACATCACCAAATGCTGTTTTTTCTTCAATTGCAAAAACATCAATGCGCGGACACATTACCTGCTTGGTCTCAGTGTTTCCGAAAGTTACAATTCCCTTTAAGATTTTTTGTTCGTCTTTGGTTGTTTCAGAATCGTCGGTCATTTCTAGGGCTTGCGACAAGTGATCTACAGAAATATTTGACTTTGTTTTTCCCAAACGTTTTTGAAGCACAAATGTCAAATAACTCATGGGGTATGTAAATGCAAAAAAAACATATTGGTCTAATGCATAAATGGGCAGTGCCATACGCTTGGCAAAACCTTTTGCGTTTTTGTTTGCGTATATTTTTGGTAATATTTCCCCAAATAATAGCACTACGCTGGTAATAACTCCGATTTCAAGCAAAAAGCGTAACCAAGGTTGTAGAATAGCCTCAAAAAACAAAGATGTAAGGGATGCGAAAACAAGGACTGTCGCAATATTGATTAGGTTATTGAGTAATAAAATAATCGCTAAAAGTCGTCTTGGGTTTTTTCGTAAATGAGCAATGATTCGCTCAGATTTATTGGAGGACTTCGTTGCCTGCTTTATATAAGAGGGTGCTAATGAAAAAAAAGCAACTTCAGAACCAGAAACAAGTGCAGATCCAAGCAAAAGCAATAAAAGTAAGATCACTTTTACTGTTTCAAAGGTTTCAAACTCGAAGGCTAAATATGGAAGCTCCAACGATTAAAATTTAAAAGGGCAGGTCATCATCACTTGCAGGTTGGTTTGCCTGTGAAGGCTGCTGTTGTGCAGGCTGTGTTGGCGCGGAAGCTGCATCTGTTTGGCGCTGTGTTAAGAAAGTAAAATCATCTACATGAATTTCTGTAGAGTAACGATCTCTGCCATCTTCGCCTTGCCATTTCCGAGTTTTGATGCGTCCTTCAACGTAAACACGATCTCCCTTTTTAAGGTATTTTTCACATATTTCGGCAGCCTTATTACGCACTACTACGTTATGCCATTCAGTATTGGTTACCTTTTCGCCTGTCTGTTTGCTGGTGTAGGTTTCGTTAGTTGCAATAGGGAACCTTCCTAGACAATTTCCTCCATCAAAGTAAGTAACCTTAACGTTGTCTCCTAGGTGCCCTATCAACATCACTTTGTTTAGTGTTCCGCTCATAATAGATTTTAAATCAAATGTACATTATCGATTGAACTTCTGCAAAAAACGTTCTATTAGACGTGGAACACCAAAATTCTGCACCTCACTCCACGGAATTGGAAGCTTCTTTTTAACATCTTCCAAAATCCAAAAGTGTGTATGTAATGTTTGATGTGTTAATTTATGAGTCATCACTTCGTCTTCAAATCTTGTCCATTTTGCTGCAACTGCCCAAGTGGGCAGATTGGGATGGGATTTTAATTTTTTCTCAGTCAACATAGAATCTGCCTCAATTAGCGTAAACTCATACAAACCATGCCAAATATCTTTACCCTCTCTTCTAATAAGCAAGGTATTTTGATGACTGTCAAAAGGAATCAAATAATGAAAAAAACGATTTTTTACCGCTTTGGATTTAATTTTTTGGGGACGAATAGCAATGGTATTATTGGCTCGTGATTGACAGTTATTCTCAAGTGGGCAATCTGTGCAATGCGGTTGTTTTGGAGTGCAGTGCAACGCTCCAAATTCCATAATAGCTTGATTGTAAACGCTTGGTTTTTCCACATCAATTAAGGACTGTGCCAATTCCTGGAAATATCGAATTCCTTTGGGTTGATTAATTGGTATTTCAACATCAAAATAGCGTG
>CBFHOG010000012.1:0-59470 GCA_965657545.1 Flavobacteriaceae bacterium
TTTGGCACCTCGATGTCGGCTCGTCACATCCTGGGGCTGGAGAAGGTCCCAAGGGTTGGGCTGTTCGCCCATTAAAGTGGCACGCGAGCTGGGTTCAGAACGTCGTGAGACAGTTCGGTCTCTATCTGTAGTGGGCGCAAGAAATTTGAGTGGATCTGACTCTAGTACGAGAGGACCGAGTTGGACTAACCGCTGGTGTATCTGTTGTTCCGCCAGGAGCATTGCAGAGTAGCTATGTTGGGAAGGGATAAGCGCTGAAAGCATATAAGCGCGAAACCCACCACAAGATGAGATTTCTTTTAAGGGTCGTAGGAGACGACTACGTTGATAGGTCACAGGTGTAAAGGCAGTAATGTCATAGCCGAGTGATACTAATTACCCATAAACCTATCGTAACAACCTTTTCTTTTGTTGTTATTATCAATTGCTATTTATCTATTTTAATTCTCAATATGATTGTATTGCGCAGTTTGTTGTACCCACAACTACTGCGATACACGTCTTCATTGAAGCAGCGTGTAAACCGTTAAGGTGACTATTGCATTGGGGCTCACCTCTTCCCATCTCGAACAGAGAAGTTAAGCCCAATAGCGCAGATGGTACTGCCACTGGTGGGAGAGTATGTCGTCGCCTTCTTATTTATAACCCTCTAAGTTTTCTTAGAGGGTTTTTTTATTGCCATAATTCTCTTGTATTTTGTTTATTTTCCATTTTCAATACTTATTTCCCCTATTTAAATTGTATCACTCTCTTACCATAACAAAATACCCATCAGTTAATCTTTGTATTCAAAGTTTATTTTTTTGCCTTGCCATTTTGCTATTAAAAATTCCATTTCTATTACATTTTGTAGCTTTTTGTTTTTTAACATCACCTGTATTATTCCATCTTCTTGACTTACATTTTCAATGACAATATTATCAACTATCTCTTTATTTAGCACGAATGGGGGGATCATTGATTCTGCTTCAGTAATATACATTTCATCCAAAAGCAACATATTGTTCACATAAACTTTTATTAATTTCTTACTGTCACTTTTAGCAAGTATAATATAGTCTTCTTCTGGTGATAGTGTTATGGTTGATGCAACTAAGTCCCCCTTTTTTGGTTCATAAATTTCATAGGGTACAACCTCATATTCAATTTCATAGGCTAAGTTTTCCATTCCCTCGCCACTAAATGTTATGGTGTTTTCCACTATTTTTTTATCTATAGTAGCTGGTTCTACCTTTATAGACTTGATGATGTGTTTATGGTGAAAAATAATTTTTATCTTATTTCTTTTTGTTGGATTTAATACTTCAATTCCTTCAAGTACAGTGTTATGTTTTTTGTTCTTGAGTGTCACGGTTTTCTGTTTCCTATTTACAACACTATTTTTATCATGAAGTTTTACAAGGTTTGAATAAATTGAAAATTTAGGATCATAGATGCGTAGAAACGTCTTGTTATCATATTCAACATACTCGTATTGTACTGCTATTATTTTTTCATCCCATAAATTTGATTTTAATGGTTTTATCCTTAAATCTATGGGTGTAAGCCAATCTTTATAATTTATTCCATAAATGTCTTTGTGATTATGCGCAATAAATTCAAGAGTTTGATACGCCTTTCTTCCCTTGTGAAATAAATTTAAGGTTTCGTTAACATCGCATGTTGTAATGTTCTTCACTGACGTGTGTTTCTCTTCTGGTGGCGAATCGCTATCCGTATTTACCCTTTTGAGACTTCGTTTGTATCGTTTTTCGTCTTTAGCAAGTTTTTCATCGTCTATTCTTTTATTTTTATTTAGATAATAGGTTATGGCAAAATGTTCTTGCAACGCATTACCATTTTCGTATTTGGTTTCTCCTATCATACCGTCAATAGAAATAGTTGTATTATCGGACTCAACAAAATGGATACTAAGATTTTTGGGTCTGGGTAGAATTCCAAACTTTTTTGTTACGTAAAATTCTGAGCACTGCCCAAAATGCTCAGAATAAAAGACCTCTTTGTCATTGATTTTGATTGTGAGATGAATTGTTGTTGTCGCTACTAGTTCTCTCCCGTTTTTCTGAAGTGGAAAATATGCGATGATTTCGGTCTTATTGCCCTCGATCCATATAACTTGACGATACTCTTCATCATCACCATGAAAATAATAATCATTTTCTTTAAAATGTTCGGCTTCATCAAATGGAACATATCCAATATCCCAAATATTTTCGGATCCAATAACAATGCGTTTTTCGTTTTCTAACTTATTAATGGTGAGAAATAGGGAGGGCTTGTTGCTATATGCAAATGAAAAAATTGTGAGGCTTAGTATGAGGTATTTGAATTTCAAAGATGTAGGTTTTCATTGTTTTGTATTCGATTTTGGGTGTCTTCGGTACGTTCTATTAATCGTCTTGCAGCGATTGTCATGCTGTAACCGAGGTTGTTTTGTATGATTTTTATTGCGAGTTGTTTCGATTGACTATAGTTTCCTAACCAATAATACGCCTCTGCCATGTTATACTGCACGGCCCCCGCCACTTTTATGTCGATTCGCTGCTTTCTTTTTCCAGGCTCATGCTGCACCAATATATTTTCAAATCCTTGAATTGATTTTTCCAGTTCTTTTGTTGATTCTTCTGGCTTATTTAGGTATAAGGTTAGCCCTTTTGATAGATTAGCTAAGGCTTTTTCAAAATCAATATAATCGTATTTCCTAGCTTTAATTCGGTATAGTGGCACCACTCTCTTGTTTATAAAGTGTCCATATCGATTGCTAAGTTCAGAAGTCAGGTTTTGAGTAAGCTTCTCAAAGGCATCTCTGTGCCAATCATCTATGGCATTGAGGATATCGGGGTTATTGGGCATTTCTTCCCAAAGAAACTGGAGCAGTTCCCTATGTGGATACCATTTTGTTGATGCTATTCCGTAGTTTCTAGCAATAAAGTGGTCTCTGTACAAGGTGTCTCCTTTTTTGTTTAATAGGGTATAATGAGCAGACAGTGTTCCTTTTATGTCAAATGAAAAGTGTCCGTCTTGTGTTCTTTCATATACCCTAAATTTTGCTTTATTGGGTTTTATTAAAAACAAAAAATCGGACTGTTCAATAGATGCTGCTTTTTTATAGCCTTTAATATAAACGTTTTCCCGTACCACCCATTTGTCATAGGGGTAGTATGCGCGTTTAAGATCACGCAGTGAACACATTCTTTCTTCAAGGCGCATTTCAATCAGCTTTTCTACAGTATCTTTATTCATGATGCCGCGCATTGCGGATCTTCCAATAAAGCGGCCAACAGTATTGTCCTCGTACTCTAATTGTTCTATGGTCAGTCTGCGAATTTCGCGCGCATAGCTCACATAGTCACTGTCTATACCAACATAATAACTACGTTCAGGATTCAAGACAGGGGATAGGGGAAGTTGCTCGTGTTCCATGGTAATCCGCTGTTTACGTATGCCCTGTGTAATGCCGAGTTGCGTACAAAGAAAAAAAAGGACAATTAGTATTTTTTTCATAACAAGATTTCTGTGGGGATATTTAGGTGTAATATTCAATTAAAAAAATAAATTAGTGAAGGTTATTTAGGACGATTCCCTAAAAACTTTTATTCTATCGTTTTACTTATAGTCGATATGCTTGAAACAATAAATTGCCCTAACACTTTCTCTCCACCTTCTTTTTTGGTCATATTCCCGTAAAGATTTGCTGGTGGTCTTGAAAACATCGATCCCAGATCTCCCTCTTGCTGTTCAGATCCTTCGTTTAAATCTTTTTGTTCAATAAAATTCCGATAAAATAAGTAAGCGCTATTTCCTAGCGAATGAAGTTTAAGTGATATGTTATAACTCTCATTGTTATCTAAAGTGATATACTCACCAACATAAGCTTTTGCATTGCCATCAAAGAGGATGTCATTACTTACAATTTGAAGATATTCGGTAATTTCATCTGAAATTAAAATGTGTGATATTTCAAAATCAGCGAAATAGAAATTGGGTTCATCTTTTATGTCTTGAAAAACGGCTCGTAGTTGATTATTTACATATACAATATCAGAGACACTCACCGCCGTTGGCATTTTTTCTTGACTAGACACATAGCTTGACCCGTCATTTAATTTGATTTCAACCCAATAAACACCATCTGCTTCAGTTTCTATTGGGGAAACCGGATAATAGGATTTATTCTCTTTATCATAATTAAAGTTTTCAGCGATGGGATTATTTTCTCCAACTTTCCACAATCGAATTGTAGCATCATCTACAAAGGCATTGGAGCTATTTTCATCAATGTTTGTTGTTAGTGAGACGATTACTCTAAATTCTCCATCACTGGTAAGTTCTGCCCATATTACGGGTTGTGCGGTGAAATTGTCATTTTTTATTTCAACTCTATCAACGCAACCCAAAGTGAGTGCAAATAGACAACATAGTAGGATTTTTGTTTTCATGATGTTAAAAGCTAATGTTTTTAGATATAAATGGAATAAGGGAGCCAATAGGAGAAAAATCATAAGTGCGTAATTGCCCTTGGTAAAAATTGGAAAATCTAGTTAAAGGATTTGCTCTTCCATAGACGTTGTAAACACCAAAGGTCCAATTACTTGATTTTAATCTGCCTTTTTTGTTTTTTGACTTTAGAATAAAAGAAATATCCAATCGGTGTACGTTAGGTAATCTGAGTGCATTCCGATCAGAATACTGAATGTATTCTCTACCATGTATGGTAAATCTTCCTATGGCTTGTGTGATAGGTCTTCCAGATTGATATGTGAAAAAAGTTTGTAGTGCCAGGCGTTTGTTGATAGGATAATTTAAACTCACATTGCCAACGTGAGGCCGATCAAAATTGGAAGAAAAATAAGCACCTCCATTTATGTTTTCACTTTTGTGTATGCTTGTTGTTTTTCGCTTACTACGACTAAACGTATAATTCAATCTCCCAGTCAATTTTCCAATATCCTTGGTTAGCCCTAATTCTATTCCATATGCGAAACCAGAGGCAGGGAGCAGCTCTGTTTCTAACTGTTTGTTGACAAACAAATCTGCACCGTCTTTAAATTCAACCAACTGATCGAAAGTTTTGTAAAATACTTCAGCGGTGTATCCAATAGCTGCCGTTTTGTGGTAGCCCATTGATATTTGTCGAACATCCAAAGGATCGATGTGTTTCCCAGCTGGTTTCCATGTGTCGAACGGCAATGCTGCAGTAGTGTTAGAAACAAGATGGATATACTGTAAATTGCGGTCTATCCCTAATTTTAAGTCCTCCGTTTCAGACAGTTTGTAGTTAAGAGCCAACCGAGGTTCGATACCTGCAAATTGTTTTACGAGTTCTCCTTTTTTATAGATTTTCGTATCGGTTACGGTATTGCTTGCTTTTGGCTGCGTGTTGTCATAATTATAAACAGTAGAAGGTCCTATATTTCCAAACCACGAATATCGAAAGCCAAGTGCCATTGAGAAGTTATTCCATTTTTGACTTAAAGTAATATATGGAGCTACTTCTAACCCTCTTTCGATGGGTAGCTTTATGTTGTTTAGCCCCTCATCTGTATTGGTAATTTTTGCAGGAGCAAATTCATGTGAAATGGCATGAATACCAAACCGTAACTTCGTTTCTGGGCTCACGTATAAAGTGAAATCAGGTTTTACAATCCAATTGGTGATTGATGAGCTCCAAGTAAAAGAACCCGAAGATCCAGCAGGTCCTCCACCAGAGTCATTCTCTGATCTTAAGCTGTAGTTATAACGGCTATAGCCTGTTGTCATATTCAAGAACAATTTATTTGAAAACAGGTGATTCCAGCGAAGCGTGGCTGTTGTGTTTTTCCATCTGAAATCAATTTTCTCGTCTGCGGATTCGTTTGTATCGCGTTGCGTAGAATCTTCATCCTCTTCTGCATCAAAAGATAATTTCATCACATCAGCACCAAAATATCCAGAGGCGTAAAGGGTGTTGTTTGGATTGATTTTCCAGCTCAATTTTGTGCTTAAATCATAAAAGTATATTTTGGAATTATCGACATCGTCTTCTAAAAGGGGGAAAAATATATCAAAATACGAACGCCTAGCAGAAACCATAAAGTTCAATTTGTCTTTTTTTATGGGTCCAGAAAGGGTAAGTCTTGAAAACAACATGCCGATTCCCGCATCTCCTGATATTTTTTTATTATTTCCTTCTTTCAGCCTGATGTCTAGCACCGATGATCCCCTTCCTCCAAAACGAGCAGGAATGCCTCCCTTATAAAGTTCCATATTCTTTATGGCGTCTGGATTGATGATAGAGAAAAACCCCCATAAATGCGACGAATTATACAATGGAGTTTCGTCAATAATAATGAGGTTTTGATCAATGCCACCGCCACGTACATTAAAGCCGCTTGTGCCTTCGCCAACACTTGTGATTCCAGGCGTGGTGAGTATGTATCGATTTACATCTGCCTCTCCCAACAGCGATGGTAAGCTTTTGACATCACCTGCCTTTATCTTAGAAACTCCTGCAAGGGGTGTTCTTGCTTTGTTTTCTTGATCTGTTGCCAATAATACAATTTCATCTAATTGTTCGGATGCAGTTTTTAATGCAATATTTAGTGATATGTCCTGACTGAGATTAATGGTTTGTTCTTGATTGAAAAAACCAATAAATGAAATTACTAATGTGTGCGTTCCTTCCTCTAGAGTAAGAGAGTAAAATCCGTATTCATTTGAGACGACTCCTCGTGATTTATCTTGAGTATAAACGGTTGCCCCAATAAGTGACTCACCTGTGTCATCTGTTATGGTTCCACTTAGCGTAAAGCTACTTTGGGCATAAATACCTGAAAAAAAGAAGAAAACAAATAAAGAAATTAGGGGAGAAAAGCCAAGGTGGTTTTTGGGTGTAGGATTTTGCATTTGGGTATATTTTAAAAAAAATGGGGTATAATGTCATAAACTTAAGAAAAAATTAAGTTAGATGTTAAACTTTAACACTTTAAATCAAACTTTAACATTTGAAACCCGAGGGGTTTTTTTTAGAGGGGTTTTTGTTATATACATGCGGGTTTTTCACCACACCCTTTGGAAATACTTTTCGAATCAACATTCTTGCAAATCCATCAAAGCGTAAAATGGCATTTTTAATTTTTGCTTTGGCCAAGCTCGAAACAAAGTAACATGAAAGGTGTCTTCTTTGTTTAATGGTGTATTAGAAAAATAATAATTTGACACACAGTTTCTTCTTTTATCAACACCAATAGGGCTTACGGAGTGCCATGAGGCTTTATCAGTACCCATGACCACCAGTCGATTAAACGTTGATACAATTGTTGTTGGATTCCCTTTTAAACCTTTGGGCCATACTTCTAAATTTCCTCCATATTCTTTTTTCCAATCTGGAGTGGTGTAATACAGTAAGTTTAAAACACGCCATTTATTTCTATTTTGGTCATGAGAATTATCTAAATGCGGCTTTAAAAACTGTTTTTTGACCATGGATGAAATCCCTCCAGCATATAAGGAAGCATCCGCCGAACATTCCTCAATGTCACAAATTTCCTTTATGACTTCGACTACTCGTTTTTCTTGAAACGCATAAATCACGTCTGCTATAAGAGCCTTGTATTTATCCATTTGCACCCCAATATATTTGTCTTCTCTAAGGCTTTTTTTGAGCGACATCTCCGATGTCTTTGGGAATGCGTTATTTATTTGATTACACCAATCGATTGGGAGTAAGTTATCTATATAAAAGTAACGAACACCTGTTTTGTGTTCGTTAAAATTCTGACGTAATTTTTCTTTGTTGTTTTCGAGCTTTACCGCTATTTCAGATGCTATTTCACTTCTTATTAGTGCCATTTCCTGCGAATTATAGTATTCAATTATTGGGGTTTTTGTGGGCTAATTATACAGTTATTCCTTACTCATAAACGCATAGACGAGTCCTGCTACACCCGCGCCAATAATAGGAGCAACAACAAACAACCACAGTTGGTCAATTGCCCAGCCTTGTACAAATACCGCTTGACTGATGCTTCTGGCGGGGTTTACGGAAGTATTCGTTACGGGAATACTTATTAGGTGAATTAATGTAAGTGCTAAACCTATTGCAATACCCGCAAAGCCTTTAGGTGCTTTTTTATGCGTAGCGCCTAAAATGACAAACAAAAACATAAATGTCAGCACTGCCTCAATAATAAGTGCTGAAATCATGTCATAGCCACCTGGTGAGTGCGCATCGTATCCGTTGGCAGCAAAGCTTCCAATATCAACTACGCCATTTCCAATAGCAACGATATATAAAACAGAGGCGCCTATAATACCACCAATAATTTGGGCTATGATGTAAGGAAGCAGGTCTTTTTTATCAAACCTACCGCCTATCCAAAGACCGACCGAAACAGCAGGATTTAAATGACAGCCCGAAATATGTCCAATAGCATATGCCATGGTGAGCACCGTAAGTCCAAAAGCCAACGACACGCCAACAAATCCTATTCCCAATTCAGGGTATGCTGCTGCTAAAACCGCACTTCCGCATCCGCCTAATACCAACCAAGCGGTTCCGATACATTCTGCAATTAGTTTTTTCATAATTTCTGTTTTAAGCTTAATAAGATTTCAGCCAGTTTATCGGGTTGTGAAAAGTTTGGTGTGTGGCTGCTCTTTAAGGAAAAGACCTTTTCCACTTTTCCATGGTACATGGCACGTTGTACGGAGATAGGAATTGCCCGGTCTTCAGTACATTCAACATAGTATTTGGGAATGCTGCCAAGCTTTTCTTCAGAGATTTCTAGTTCATACATCAATGGTGCAGCAGGCTCGGGAACTATATTTGGTTTAGCCTGATCAAACGCCTCTTTTGGTATATCGTGTGCAAAGGCATTTTGCAATTCTTCTTCTTTAACCAGCGCATAGGTTTCGTCGTCAGATAAGTAAAAGTTTTCTACTGCCTTAGAACCCTGTACTCCCTGAACAGCATTAAAAAACGAGCCGCCGTTACCCAGTAAAAAGGCGGTTATATAGACCAACTTACTTACTTTTTCTGGTCTTAATTCTGCCACACGACTGATGGTAATGCCGTTAAAACTATGCCCGACTAAAATTATGGGCGCATCTTGCTTGTCTATAATTTTGAGCAGTTTATTTACATAGTGATCCATTGTTATTTCACTTGGTGCGGTTTTATCTGCTCCATGACCAGGAAGATCGGGTGCTAGAACCGTGTGTCCTTTTTCTCGCAGGATTTTAGATACACCCTCCCATTGCCAACCACCTAGCCAAGCCGAATGTACCAGCAGATAGGTTTGGTGTTTTTCAGCCTTTATATTACTGGTTGTTGTGTTCTCTTTTTGATTTTTTTTTGGATTTGTACATGTGCAGCTAACAACAAGTAGTACTGCAAGCAGCGTAGTCACCGCCACAATAGATTTTTCAGGATTCATTACATAAGGTTTTATGCTCCCAAAAGTGTTTTAATAAATATATGCTATGTAGGTTTTTGCCTCGTTAGCGGACAGTTTGGCTACGTGTTTAAACAGATTTGGGAACTGTTATTTCATCCAAATGTAGTAAAAAAAAGAGGGATCTAGATTTAAAAAAATCAATTATATATTTAATGTAGTACGGCTGCCAAGCCCAATCCAACTAAAATCACAATGACTTTTGATCTGTTAAATCTATGATTTTCAGCGCTTTCGAAAAGTATGGTAGTAGAAATATGCAAGGTTACACCAGCTACTAAGGCCGTGATTTGAACGGCATAGGGTTTTAAAAATACTGCAGTTTCGTTTAGGTAGCTCCCTAGCGGGGTCATAAGTGCAAAACCTATAAGTAACGCCATTCGCAATCTTATTGAAGTCTTTGTTTGCCAAAGTGCAGCAGTTAACAACATGGCAATGGGAAGCTTGTGAATCACAATGGCCCAAAGTAATTTTGTGTGGTTGTGAATAGGAAATCCCTCAATAAGCGCATGTAGCGATAATCCTAAAAACAGTGCCCACGGTAATGATGCGTTCTTATGGATGTGTATATGACCATGCTCAGCTCCTTTAGAAATATTCTCGAGAACAACTTGCACTACAATCCCTGCCAATATCCAATAGCTAATAGATGTGTCGGCATGTGCGAAAATTTCTGGAAGCAGCGAAGTAATGGCTGTGGATAATAAAAAAGCCCCACTAAATGCCAATAACAGGCGCAACCGCTTCTGAGATTTTGTAAGCCCTAGGAATACCAACACGGCACCCAATACAACCGAAAGAAAAGGGAGTACTATATTCATTTTTGTACCACTAAAATAAGACGTTCAGCAGTTTCATTGTCAAATGGCTTTAACGAATAATCACCAAATACCTTTTTAATACGAAACCCAACATCATTACACATACGCTCAAAATCCGAGTGTGTTAAAGCGCGTACACGTTCGTTATAGGTGTGTGCTTTTCCTTGGTGTGAAAATGAAATATTTTTCTCAATCCAGTTATCAGTAAAAGTACGTTTAAGTGTGAATTCAATACCGCCCCTGGTTACAACCTCGTCTGAAACCCAATTTTTTTTAACCTGCGGAACATGTAAAAAATCGATTACTGCGATACCACCATCTACTAAATTGTCATAAAAAGCTCGAATGGCTTTGGTGTTGTCTGCCTCATCTTCAAAGTAGCCAATACTCGTAAAAACATTGAGGACTACATCAACTTTTTCTTGTGCTTTATTTCGCATGTCATGTACGTAAAAAGTCGCATTTATTTTTTCTTTTTCAGCTTCTTTTTGTGCATACGAAATACTATTTAAGCTTAAATCTACACCCGTGACTTGGAATCCTTGTTTCGCCAAGTACAACGCATGTCTGCCACGACCACAAGCAATATCCATAATGCGATCTTGAGATTTTATCGGTATATTTTTAATAAGATTTTGTAAAAAGTATTGTGCCTCTGCAATGTTTCTATCTTGATATAAGGTGTGGTAAAAAGGCGTATCAAACCACGTTTTGTACCAGGCAGGATTATCTTCCATCATACTGCAAATTTAAACTATTTTAGCCCTATGAATAACAACGATCAGGGTTTGTTCCCAATGGTAGCCAAAACCCTCTTTGGCTTTGAAGAAATTTTGGCTAAAGAACTCAAGCAATTGGGCGCTCAATCGGTGCAAACGGGCGTGCGAAACGTGCGTTTTGTTGGAGATACAGGCTTTATGTACAAAGCAAATTTATGTTTACGAACTGCGCTTCGTATTCTAAAGCCCATTGGAAAAAGACCCATTTCTTCCGAACAAGATGTGTATAAGGTAATGCTTGATATTCCATGGGAAGATTATATGACCAATGATCACACCTTTGCTATTCGCGCAACAGTTATGATGCAAAAAGCGCAAAACAGTATGTATGTTGCGCAAAAAGCCAAAGATGGACTTGTGGATAGGTTTCGAAACCGCACTGGAAGTCGTCCAAGTGTGGATAAAGACTTTCCTGATTTAAGTATTCATTTATATGTAACCGATAAATTTTTAGAGGTTTCCCTCGATAGTTCTGGTGCTTCTTTACACCAACGTGGGTATCGTACTGCAACAAATATCGCACCCATTAACGAGGTACTTGCAGCCGGGATATTGTTGCATGCTGGTTGGAATGGCGATACTGATTTTTTAGATCCAATGTGTGGAAGTGGGACGTTGTTAATAGAAGCGGCTATGATTGCTTGTAATATTCCACCAAGTCTCAATCGGAAGGAGTTTGCATTCCAAAAGTGGCTCGACTGGGATAATGATTTATACACTAAAATAGAGGAATCTGCATTAAAAAAAGTCCGTGAATTCCCGCATTCGATAGTGGGGTATGACAAAGCGCCATCCGCCATACGTAAAGCACAACAGAATGTTCAAAACGCTAATCTTTCGGAATTCGTTACCATTTCACAAAATGATTTTTTTCTTTCCCAAAAAGAAGAAGAAAAGCCGTTGCTTATCGTATTTAACCCGCCCTACGGAGAGCGCCTTATGATAGATGTGGATGTGTTTTATAAGCGTATTGGCGATACACTAAAGCAGTCTTACTCAGGTACACACGCATGGTTTATTACATCGAATTTAGAGGCGATTAAATCTGTTGGATTGCGCCCCTCAAGAAGAATTAAACTGTTTAACGGTAAACTGGAAAGTAAGTTGGTAAAATACGAATTATACAGTGGTACCAAGAAGATTCATAAAATAAAAACAAACTAATGTCTGTAAAGTCTAAAGCATTAATGCTAAATCTTATCGTGTTTGGTGTGCTATTCGTGCTGTTTAGGGTTGGAATTGGCATGCTACTGCCCTTACCGTACTTGCCATTGCTTTTGGGTTCGGCAGTGCTGGCAAGTTTTTGTTCTCCTAAATTTATAGCCAAAGGCAATACCTTATGGGTTAAATACCCTTGGAAGAAAGAACCTAAAAAGTGCTAATTACTTTTTGTAAATGGGGAGTTGGTAACTGATGGTATAATTCAGTCCTGCTCCGTATGGATTGTTGGTTAGTACTTTATTAAACCCTGGAATAAATAGGTTTTCAAAGTTTTCAGGGTCTTTGTCAGAAACCAATCGATGCATTTGAAGGCTTATCCCCATATACAGATTTCGAAATAATTCTGCTTTAAACCCAAGTTGTAGTTCAATCCAATGCCCGTTAAGCCCCTCATAACGCTTGGGAGTAGTCAAATCCAGGCGATTGTCCTCTTTCCAGTAGTGATTATCATTCAACAGATTATAACCGAGTAGTGTTTGAGCATGTTGACTAAAACCGTATCGAAAACCAACTACAATTAGATTATCCATTCCAGTCCAGTTGTTATAGACGTTGTAATCCACTCCTAGCTTTATATATGTTCCAGATGTTTCAAAATTCACAGCATCTCTGTCTATTTTTTTTGTCTCATTCCCAAGCTCTCCCGCAAGGTAAAGATTTCGAGTAAGTCGATAATCACCTACCAATTCCAACCCTTTATAGTCAGAATCAAGGAACATACGAATGGGCTTGCTGATGTCTATTCCCAAACGGATTCCATACCGCACTTCAGTAGCTATGCTATCCGTTTTTATTTCGTTTTGCGCCCAAATACTACCGCAAAATAAAAGTATTAAAAAATTAATGTAAAATTTTAACATGAGTAGTTTTGATGTCTGAAATTGTGTCAGTTAGTATTTCAATATTTTCTATCCAAATTGCTGGATTTGAATGTTCTGCAACCAGTGTTGTGAAGTTTTTTTGATACCCGCACGCGCGACTAATAAAACGATCGTAAGAGCTGTAGGTGAATCTAATCGACTCTTCCAAAAGAATATTATTGTCGGTTTTGGTAAACATAACAGTCGTCATGTTGTCATTTATTTTTAACGGAACCGCGATGGAGTCAGTCGTGCCACTGTGTATATCCGTGTCTAAACCCACACCTTTTACCTGTAAATTTGGCACTTCTTTTTTGCTTTCAGGTTGCAAAGCATCATAAAATACAAGTATCAACTGCGGAGTTCCTGGGGTTTCAGCTAGGCAAATATCATCAGGTTCGCAGCTTGATAGACTACATACCATTAGCACGAATAAGAAGGCGTATCTTTTCATTATCTCAATTCCAAAAGTACAATATTTTCTACATGTTGTGTGTGTGGGAACATATCAACCGCCTGACTAATAATCACCTTATACGCTTCATTTAGCAGGGCTAGATCACGTGCTTGCGTTTGCGGGTTACAACTGATATACAGTATTTTATGTGTCTTTAACTCTAGTAATTGATTAATAACATCCTTGTGCATACCATCCCGTGGCGGATCTGTAATAATGACATCTGCTTTTCCATGACGCGCCACAAAATCGTTAGTAAAAACCTTACGCATATCCCCAACTTCAAAATCGGTGTTTGTAATTTTATTTCGTTTCGCATTTTCTTTTGCGGCTGTAATGGCGTCTGGCACAGATTCAATCCCAATGACTTTATCGCAACTATTAGCAACAAACTGGGCAATGGTGCCAAGCCCGGTGTACAAATCGTAAACCACGTCCGATTTTTTTAATTCTGCTAGCGCCAAGGCTTTTGTGTAAAGAATTTCTGCTTGCGCTGGATTGGTTTGGTAGAATGCTTTTGGCGTAATGCGAAATGCCAAATCGCCCATTTTCTCTGTTATGTAATGCGTTCCGTGGTAACGGTGAATTTCTTGATCGTAAATGGTGTCATTTGCCTTTTCGTTGATAATATATTGCAAAGAGGTAATATTTGGGAAAGTTTCAATCAAATGGTTGAGTAGGCCCTCTCTAGCTTCTTTGTCTTCGTGGAAAAACTGAATGACAACCATAATTTCACCCAAAAGCGTGGTTCTTAGCATGAGCGTTCTTAAGAAGCCTTCTTTATCTCTTGCATCAAAAAATGACAATTTGTTCTTTCGCGCATATGCTTTTACCTCATTTCGTATCGTGTTTGGAAGTTCGGGTTGAATGTGACAGTTTGAAATATCTACAATTTTATCCCACATCCCTGGGATATGGAACCCAAGCGCCGTGCGGTCTTCAATTTTGTTATCTCCATTAATTTCGTCAAAACTCAGCCAACGTCTTGCCGAAAAGCTAAACTCCATTTTATTGCGATATCCAAAGATATTTTCACAGCCTATAATGGGTGCATATTTAGGAACATCCACGCCGCCAATTCGCTCAAGAGCATCGACAACTTCTTGTTGTTTGTGTCTTAATTGCGCATCGTATTGCATATGTTGCCAAGTACAGCCGCCACAAGTCCCAAAATGCTCACATTTTGGAAGTATTCTGTCTGCGCTTTCTTTATGAATTTTAGCTACTTTCCCTTCTAAGTGTCGGCGTCGCTTTTTTTGAACGTTTACGTCAATAATATCACCAGGTATTGCACCTTGTACAAAAACGACTTGCCCTTCTTCGGTTCGTCCGACTCCTTTGCCTTTTTTAGCAATACCGTCAATACTAAGTTTTTCAATGGGGGGAATTGTTTTATTTCTACGCATGCTCCAAAAATACGTATAGATAAGCCAAGAATCACCACATATTTATGAATCAAATATTTTGTTAGATTTATAAAATGTAATAACGAAACCATTTAGAATGAAACATCTACGATTAATTACCCTTTCAATACTTATTTCATTAAGCGGTATTTACGCTCAACAAAATGATGAAAAAGAAAAAAAATCGACTGCATTAAGTACTGCACTTAACGGTTTTTCTTTTAGAAATATCGGACCAGCATTTATGTCGGGACGTATTGCTGATATCGCGATTGACCCAAAAAATCAAAATACGTGGTACGTTGCTGTGGGTTCGGGTGGCGTATGGAAAACAACAAATGCTGGAACTACGTGGAAACCCCTAACCGACAGTCAGCCGTTTTATTCAACAGGCGCTATCACGCTAGACCCCAACAACAGCCAAACCGTTTGGTTGGGAACAGGGGAGAATGTAGGAGGCAGGCACGTCGGTATTGGTCATGGTGTGTATTTGAGTCGCGACGGAGGAAAATCATGGGAGTCAAAGGGTTTGAAAAAATCAGAACACATTTCTAAAATTATTGTACACCCATCAGATTCAAATACGCTGTGGGTAGCTGCACAGGGACCGCTTTGGAGTTCCGGAGGCGAACGAGGTTTGTATAAAACCACAGATGGCGGAAATACATGGAGACAAACCATGAATTTAGACGAATGGACGGGAGTCACCGATCTTCTTATTGATCCACGTGATCCAAACGTACTCTATGCAGCCAGCTGGCAAAGACACCGCAACGTAGCGGCTTATATGGGTGGTGGACCCGGAACAGCCATCTATAAATCTGTTGACGGGGGCGAAAGCTGGCGTAAACTTAAAACAGGTTTGCCATCCTCTAATATGGGTAAGATTGGATTGGCTATTTCTCCAATGCAGCCCGATATTATTTACGCAGCTATTGAGTTAGATCGCAAAAAAGGAGGTGTTTATCGTTCAGCAAATGCAGGTGAAAGTTGGAAAAAGATGTCTGACGCCGTTTCAGGTGGTACAGGACCACATTATTATCAAGAGTTGGTGGCTTCGCCCCATCATTTTGATCGTATTTATTTAATGAACGTTCGTGTATTGGTTTCTGAAAATGGCGGTAAGGACTTTTATACCATGAAAGAAGCCAATAAACACTCCGACAACCATGCTATGGTCTTTAAAGCCAATGATCCCAACTACATACTTGTGGGTACTGACGGAGGTATTTACGAAACTTTTGACGATACAGAAAACTGGAAGTTTGTTAATAATCTTCCACTCACACAATTTTATAAACTTGCTGTTGATGATGCCTATCCTTTTTATAATATTTTTGGAGGTACGCAAGACAACAATACCCAAGGAGGTCCTTCGCAAACCTTTAACAGAAATGGTATCAGTAATGCAGATTGGTTTGTGTTATTAGGCGGCGATGGACACCAACCTGCCACAGAGCCAGGCAATCCGGATATTGTATATGCACAGTCGCAGCAGGGTAATTTACATCGAGTTGATAGAACAACTGGTGAAGCAGTTTATATCCGTCCGCAAAACGGCTTAGACGAACCTTATGAGCGCTTCAATTGGGATGCACCTATATTGGTGAGTCAGCACGACCCAAAGCGGCTTTATTTCGGTTCTCAACGAGTTTGGCGATCCGAAAATAGAGGAGACAGTTGGAATGTCATATCCTCAGACTTGACAAAAAATGAAGAACGCCTGGCATTACCGATTATGGGTCGTCAACAGAGCTGGGATGCGGCTTGGGATGTCTATGCCATGTCAACCTATAACACCATTACATCTTTGGCTGAATCTGCACAAGACGAAAATATTTTATATGCCGGTACAGACGATGGACTCTTACACACTACCAAAGATGGTGGTAATACCTGGAGCACCCAGACTGTTGACAAGCTTCCCGACGTACCTGCAACTGCTTTTATCAATGATATCAAAGCGGATCTGTTTGATGCCAATATTGCCTATGTGGCATTAGACAACCACAAATTTGGTGACTATCGTCCCATGCTCTATAAATCAACGAATGGCGGTAAGTCATGGAAATCCATTACAAAGGGCATTCCAGAGGGAACGCTCATTTGGCGATTGGTTCAAGATCACGTAAACCCACAACTTTTATTTTTAGGAACTGAATACGGGGTTTATGTCAGTATAAATCAAGGGGATGTTTGGCATAAATTCAGCAATGGTATGCCCACAATTTCAGTGCGCGATTTGGCTATCCAAAAACGTGAAAACGACCTAGTGGCTGCTACTTTTGGACGTAGTTTTTATGTACTTGATGACTACAGCCCATTGCGTGCTATTTCAGACGAAAATTTAGCAAAAGGAGACCAACTTTTCCCTGTAGAAAAAGCTTTGCAATATGTGCAAGAGCGTGGCGGTACTTCTAGTCAGGGAGCATCTTTTTACACTGCGAAAAACCCAAATTATGGTGCACAGTTTACCTACTATATCGCAAACGACACCAAAACCATGAAGGCCAAGCGTAAGGCATCCGAAAAGAAGATAAAGAAAGAGAAAAAGGATATTCCATTCCCAGGTTGGGAGGCGTTAGATGCCGAAGATTTTGAAAAGAAGCCACAAGCCATATTGCGTGTGACAGATACTTCTGGTAAAGTATTAACAGAAATAACAGGGTCATATAGCAAAGGAATCCATCGTGAGCATTGGGATTTACGCGAGCGTCTTCCATCGGCATTGGATATTCATTCCAGTCGCGATAGTGGTACTGGACTGCGACCTAATGTAACACCTGGGACTTATTATGTGCAATTGTTTAAAAAGCACAATGGCGCACTGCTTCAGCTTACATCAAAAGAAGCATTTGAGGTAGTACGACTACGTCAAAATGTGTTGACAAACCCAAAGGCCGCTTCTCATAATGCATACAAAGCCAAGCTTAACGCACTGTATGTGCAATCAGAAATCATGGATAAGAAGCTTGAGAAAACCAAGAAGAAAATAGCAGCTTTATCAAAAGCAGTTGGTTTTGCACAAGACAATCAAGATGTGCTTCACAGGACAGTATATGACTTGCAAATGCAGCATTATAACTTGGCACGTAAGATTAACGGTAGTGATGCTAAAGGGGAAGTAGGGGAGAAAGATAATCCAACACTTTCGTTTAGAATTTCTGTGGCATCTCGCGGTTTTTATTCCAATACTTACGGTCCAACAGTCATGCACATGGAAAGCTATGATATGGCAGTAGCACTACTCAATGAATTAGCGCCACAAGTGGATGCGCTAGCAGCCGCAACAGCAAAAGCCATAAGTTATAGTGAAACAATGGGCTTACCTGTTATTATCGATTGATAAAATCATCTACCAAAAGATCGACCACCAACGAGTAGCTTTTGATGCCCTCTTGTTGGTGGTTTGCTTTTAAGTATTGATCATAGCTTTTTTCAAAAATCACTTCAAAGGGATTTTGATATTGCTTCCAAAAATCGCTTACTTCTTTAAAATGTGCTAAAACACCTTTTGGAACAATAGCATATTGTTTTTGTGCCAAACCAGCATCGTATCTATACAAAGCATTGTTTAGATATTGAAATGCTAACATATTTCCTGCGTAAGCCACCAATAAATTTTCCGCACTTGTGCTTGCTTTAATACTGATATAATTGGCCTCATCTTCTGCGGAATAACCCCATTGATGTGCAATTTCATGACATGCTGTTGTGATGATTTTTAATTTGGGTTGGAGTGTGTTTACTTGCGCCTCGTGCGTAAAAGGGTTTAAATATCCGCCAAACCCCATATAACCCAACAATGTAGGAAAAAGCGTCGCTTTTGCTTTGCCATTTATTTTATAAGGTCTTAAAGCAGACGAACCCATTACTTCTGTAGCCAATTGCAATATCTTTTTTGGAGATGCTTCAATAAGCACCTTATCATCTGGAGATGCGGCAAGTTTATTGTGAAGTGCTGTCAGTTGTTGGGCATAATATGTAGTGGATTGTATGAGTTGTACTTCGGAAAGCATTTCTGGTAATTGTCGTTGCTCACGTATGGGTGTTTTAAAGTAGTGTATGCCCCAAGCGGTATAAAACAACACCATAGTTAATCCCAATGAGGTTAATACAAAAATAAAATGACGTTTAAATGAAAACTTTCTCAAGGACCACAGTCCAAAAAGAATTGCAGTGCAATAACCTAAATCTCCTATAGAAAAATCAAATCTTGACCAAAGCCATTGATTTAATGTTGAAATAAAGGGGTAAAAAACTCCAGTATAATATACCTCAATCCAAACAGGATAGTGCTTTATTAATGATAAAGCAAAGACAAACAGTACAACGCCTAGTAATATCCAGCGATGTTTTCGCCAAATCATTCACCGCGAACTTCCACAATTTCTACCTCAAAAATTAGGGTAGCATTGGGTGGAATAACTGCATTCCCCTCGCCATAGGCAATATCTGCTGGCAGGTAAAGTGTAGCTTTTTCACCTTCTTTTAATAGCGATAAACCTTCTTTAAATCCTTCGATAAGCGAAACTTCTGGGTCAACACGCGCCTCAATTGGACTGTAACCACCTCCGTTGTCGCGACGTGAATCATACATGTCATAGGCTTTTGCAACAGTTGCAATAGAGGTATCTAACAGTTTTCCATCTTCAAAATAAACGGCATAGTGCGTAAAAGCGGTAACGCCGGGCACTACGGATGCACCTTCTGTTTTGTTGGTAATAACATATGATAGACCACTATCTGTTGTAATGGCATCTGCTTTTAATGCGCTAAGTGCTGCTGCTTTATCTGCTTTGATCTTTTCTTGTTTTGCCAATTTTGCTGCTTTGCGTTCTTCGATACCATCAAAATATGCATCAAAAACATCTTCGGCTTTAAATTTTCTAGCTTCACTTCCTTTTCGGATAATTTCTACAGCTACAATCGTATCGTTTTGTTGGATGGAATCCACTACGCTTTGACCTTGTACCACTTTGCCAAATACGCTATGCTTGCCGTCCAGCCATGGTGTTTCTTTATGTGTTATAAAAAATTGACTGCCATTGGTGTCTGGACCTGCATTCGCCATTGATAGAACACCAGGACCATCGTGTTTTAGTTCTTCTGCAAACTCGTCCTCAAATTGGTATCCTGGTCCACCTTGACCAGTCGCTGTTGGGTCACCGCCTTGAATCATAAAATCAGGAATTACACGATGAAAAACAAGACCGTCGTAATAATACTTTCCCTTATAGATGCTATCCACTTGGTTATTTGTTCCTTCCGCAAGGGAAACAAAATTGGCCACCGTAGTAGGTGTCTTATCGTATGTCAATTGAATAAGGATATTTCCTTTATTGGTTTGAATATCAGCATACAGTCCTTTTTCTAATCCATTTTTAGAAGTAGAACAACCGATTATTAAAAGAATAATCGCAATGAATGGTGTTATTTTTTTAATCATGATTAAATTTTGAGATTCGAAATGTACAAAAAATAGCGCAGTTAGGTTGTGCTAAAATATGCGCGTATTGATTCAATAAAATAAGCTTCGGTTTGAGCCAAGCTGCGTTTTGAAATACCTCCTGCAGCATTGATGTGACCACCCCCCTCAAAATAGGTTTTGGCAAAGGTATTTACCGCCACATCGCCTTTGCTCCTAAAGGAAAATTTCACTACACCCTCGTGTCGGTATTCAATCATCAATACCGCTATTTGTATGCCGGTTACAGATAATCCGTAATTGACAAATCCTTCGGCATCGCCTTTTTGAAAATGGCATGCGTCCAATTCGTCTTGACTTAGTTTAATATATACTGCATTGATATCATTCAGAAAGACCATGTTTTGCAAGGCAATTCCCAGTAATTTTAATCGGTCAGGGCGTGCAGTATCTTTAATTTGCTCGTGAATATAACTGTGGTCAGCGCCGCATTCAATAAGGGTAGCAACCGCCTTATGTGTGTTGGCCGTAACGCTTGGAAAACGAAACGAGCCGGTGTCGGTCAAAATACCTGTGTAAATACAGGTTGCAACCTCTTTGTTGATGCAATTATTTTTGTTGAGTCCTTGAAGGATTTGATACACCAATTCACAGGTGGAACCAATTGTAGGTTCTGAAAACATCAAGTCGGCATAATTATCGGGTTCTTGATGGTGGTCAATCATTATTTTTTTTGCCTTGCTTTCTGCAACACGCTCTCCCAAGATATCAATGCGCTTCAGCGTGTTGAAATCTAAAGTAAAGATAAAATCGGCTTCAGCTATAAGTTGATTTCCTCTTTCCTCATCCTTTTCATAAATGACAACTTCAGGGTGTCCAGGCATCCAATTTAAAAATGTAGGGTAGGGATTGGGTGCCAAAACGGTTGCTTTATGTCCAAGTTGATGCATCACATTTTGCCACGCTAAGGTGCTTCCCATAGCGTCTCCATCTGGATTTTTGTGAGGTATAATAACCATTTTTGAAGGCTCTGAGAGCCATTGTGATAATTGATATAGTTGCGCTTCTGTCATAAAACAAAGATAGGTATTGCGGACGTTTCTACGCTTTTTGTACATTTGATATTCAATCAAATTCTGTGCGATTATCATTTTCAAAACAACGTAAAGCCCGTAGGTTTAACTATACTCCTCGATATTATAAGGGTAAACAATCGGCTAACCCCTATGCCTTTGGTTCCACTTTCGAACAATATAGAGATACACCAAATGCCAACGATTTTGGAGCCCATTGGCGTGATGCACGCGATATGAGCCGAAATAGAGGAAATAGAAAGGTTTCGCCACGCTTGTTGGTTATCATAGCTGTTTTGTTGTTGTTGGCCCTTTTTGTGCTTGATTTTGATCTTTCCATTTTTTAGCGCATATGAGTGATATCATCCGATTGCTTCCCGACCATGTGGCCAATCAAATTGCTGCTGGTGAGGTAGTGCAACGACCTGCCTCTGTAGTCAAAGAACTACTCGAAAATGCCATTGACGCTGGTGCTACACGAATTTCACTAATCGTAAAAGAAGCCGGGAAAGCGCACATTCAAGTAGTTGATAATGGCAAAGGCATGAGCGAAACGGATGCCCGGATGTGTTTTGAACGACACGCAACTTCAAAAATTGAAAAAGCTGACGACCTATTTAATCTAAACACCAAGGGGTTTCGCGGTGAGGCAATGGCGAGTATTGCCGCCGTAGCTCAAGTGCAATTAATTACAAAAACCAAAGCAGATGATTTGGGTGTTCGAATTGATATTGAGGGATCTGAAGTCATCCAACAACAACGTACAACTGCAGCTGAAGGCACATCGGTTACCGTAAAGAATTTATTTTTTAACATCCCAGCAAGACGTAATTTTTTAAAATCTACACCAGTAGAATTTCGTCATATTACAGATGAGTTTCATCGAGTTGCCTTGGTGCATCACGACATTCATTTTGAGCTTTTGCACAATGGCGCAGAGGTTTTTCAATTGCCTCCAACAACAGCCAGACAACGTATAGTGCATGTTTTTGGTCCAAAGTTTGACGAACGTTTGGTACCTGTTGAGGAGGATACAGAAATTTTACAAATCAAGGGCTTTGTACTTAAGCCAAGTTTTGCTAAAAAATCTCGTCATCAGCAGTTTTTCTTTGTGAATAACCGATTTATTAAAAGTGGATATTTGCATCATGCCGTAATGGCAGCCTTTGAGGGCTTACTTTCGCCCAATCACCAGCCGGGATATTTTTTTTATTTAAGCGTGCCACCAAATCAGTTGGACATCAATATTCATCCTACCAAAACGGAGGTCAAATTTGAAGACGAACACGCCCTTTTTGCGGTGCTTCGGGCGTCTATAAAGCATAGCTTGGGACAATTTAGTATTGCTCCTGTTTTAGATTTTTCAAAAGATAGCACCTTAGACACCCCTTATGCACAGCATAGTGCATCTCCTGTTGCACCTCGTGTTTCGGTAAATCCAGATTTTAATCCATTTACGCATACAACAAAACCACAAACATCAAAAAACCGGGTCTTTTTCGATGATATTATTGCTGATAAACCCGCTGATAAACTATTGGAATCTCCTTCTGCAAAAATTATTTTTTCGTTTCAGTATGCACAAAAATACATTATAGCACCCCACCAAAATGGCGTAATGGTCATACATCAACGGAGAGCACACGAAAGGTTTTTATATGAAGATTATATGCGTGCTTGGGAAACAAAAGAAGTGATGTCTCAAACCTTAGCAGTACCGCTCGCATTGACCTTAGACACGCCTAGCATTGACATATTAAAAGTACATCAAGAAGTTTTGGAGGAGATGGGTTTTGTCTTGCTTAGTTCTGAAGCGGATACCATCGAATTTTCTGCTATTCCCGATGTTTTTGACATAGAAGATATTCCTTCATTTTTACAGCAGTGGCTGACACTAACAACAACTGGCACGGTTCATGCCTTTTTGCAACGAGATATCATGGCGCGCGCATTGGCAAAACAACGAAGTATTTCCTCTGGACGCATCATGGAAACACACGAACAAATAGAATTGATACATAAACTTTTATCTTGCAAAGAATCTGACCGTACTCCAGATGGGAAAGCAATATTTCGGATACTAACACCGCAAGAATTAGATCGCTTTTTTACACCATGAGAAACATCCCTGACATTGTAAAGCACTTGATCATACTCAATGTGTTGATTTTTATTGGAAGTCAGTTTGTGGGTGGATTGGCATATGACGTTTTGGCACTGCATTACCCTAAGAATGATCTCTTTGGCGTATGGCAAGTGTTTACGCATATGTTTATGCATGGTAGCATATCGCATATTTTATTCAATATGTTTGGATTGTGGATGTTTGGATCGCCTTTGGCACAAATGTGGGGCAAAAATAAATTCCTCTTTTTTTACTTATCTACTGGTGTTGGAGCGGCAGCCTTACAGCTTTTGGTTTATCACCTTCAAATTCAGGGTTGGGTAGAAGATTTGGTTGCACAGGGATTTGTCTTGGATGAAATTTATGCCTCATTACAGCAACAAACACAGTCTTTGTTTCACGTTCGAATGGTAGGCGCCTCTGGCGCGCTTTATGGCGTCTTGGTTGCTTTCGCCTTTATGTTTCCGAATGCAGAACTTATGATGATCTTTTTACCGATACCGATTAAGGCAAAATATTTTGTGCCACTTATTTTAGTCATGGATTTGTTCTTTGGGTTTTCTTCGTATTCCATGGGACCCATTGCGCATTTTGCGCATGTTGGTGGAGCTGTTACAGGCTTTTTGATGATGTGGTATTGGAAGCGAAATCAGTTTAATAAAAATCGTTGGAATTGATGGATTTGTGGCAAAACATACAAAGTAGATACGCCAGATTTAATGTGTTGGAAAAGCTTATTGCTGTTATGGTGATGTTTTTTGTGTTGCCATTATTATTAAATGTGATATTCTTTTTATTTAACAGTTCCTTTTCAGGTTTTTTATCGTTTTTTGAGCTTTCTGCGAATATCAATACGGTACTTACGCGTCCATGGACATTGATTACATATGGTTTTTTTCACGGATCTATTGGACATATTTTTTGGAATATGCTTTTGCTTTATGTAGCAGGGGGCTTGATGCTTAATTTATTTCAACAAAAACTACTCATCAACACATTTTTTGTGGGTATCATTACCGGCGGACTGGTCTATTTACTTTCTTACAATATATTCCCAGTCTTTCAGGCTACATCTTCCATGCTCATTGGTAGCTCGGCAGGAGTCATGGCAGTTTTGGTGTTTATGGCTTCTTATATGCCCAATTCACCAATTCGTGTTTTTATGTTTTCGATTCCCCTAAAATATATTGCACTGTTGTTTGTTTTTTTAGATGTGGTGCAAATTCCAACAGGAAATGCTGGCGGACATATCGCCCACTTGGGTGGTGCATTGTGGGGCTATGTATATCAAAAAGAATTTTTAAAAGGCAACGATATTGGGGGATGGTTTACCCGAATGGTAGTGGCATTTAAAGCGCTTTTTAACACCTCAAAAACCACAAAAAAAGCACCTAAATCCAGGCGCAAACCCACCAAATCATCATCTGTAGATCAAAAAAAAGTGGATGCCATTTTAGATAAAATTGCGGATTCAGGTTATGAAAGTCTTACCAAAGCCGAGAAGGAATATCTCTTCCGTGCGGGAAAGCAATAATTACACTTCAAAAAACGAGAATATACAACCGCCGTAATTTCTGGCTTCTTTAAAATGTTCGAGTTCTGACAAGTCTATTTGTTCCGCGTGTTCAACGACAAGCAATCCGTCTTTTTGCAAGGCGTTTTTGCTAAAAATAGTCCCTACTAATTCACGATATTCTTCCATGCTGAATGCATATGGTGGATCAGCAAAAACAAAGCTATAGTTTGCAGATATGCGTTCCAAAAAGCGCATAACAGGCGAACGAACAACTGTTATGGGAAGGTCTAAATCCGCAACAGTCTTTGTGATGAAATTGGTGCATTGGTTGTTTTGATCAACGGCTACAAGTAGTTTTACACCCCGTGAAGCAAATTCATAACTTATACTTCCTGTACCAGCAAATAAATCTAAAACTGTAGCCGATTCAAAATCATATTGATGCATTAAAATATTAAAAAGCGCTTCTTTGGCTCTGTCGGTAGTGGGGCGTACCGGAAGATTTTTTGGTGGCTGAATGCGTCTTCCTTTTAGTTTTCCTGATATGATGCGCATTAAAACAAGTTTAGCAAACAAAAATCTTGATGTGTATGTAACCTTGGGGTTTGGAATTCATACGAATGCTCAGGGGATAAAAAGTTTAAGCTTCTTATAAAAGTATGTAACGCTTTGAATGTGTCATCGTCTTCGACAATGTCCCCAACCAAAAACAAAGGGACTTCGTTAGGGTTTAGTTGATTTTCCTTTGCCGAAAGCAATACATAATACGCCAGATCTTTGGGGTTGGTTGCTTCAAAGCAGTTATAGAATTGAAGTTTTTTATCACGAAGTAATGCTATATGCACATGATTATTTTGTTTGTATAAGCTCCAAACAAGCGCTCCGTCTGCCTTGCTGTGTGATGTTAATGCCTTGAGCCAAATACTGACTGCGTGGTAGTACTTAAACGAACCAAAAGTATCAATAAGCATATTATTTATATTCACATAGGGAACGTAAACCGGCACCCAATCAGCACTTGGGATAATGTCATAAGTGACAAAATCATTTGCTTCGAGGGAAATATCTTTTTGCACGTATTCTTGGAGTGCCTTTTCTTCAAAGAGCGCTTTGGGTACTAAAGTAGCTAAGTTGTTTTCAACACTACAACGAACTTCTTTGAATGATTTTCCCGTTAGTTGTTGTGTTTTTAATACGCTAAAAATTTCTTCATGTAGCTTTTCAATTGGAGTATGACCTGTAAAAGTCTTTTTGACCAATGAAGAGGCTTTATTGGTTTTTGGGTCGTGGGTAAAAAAAGAAAGTCCATTCACGTGTACGTGAATGGACAGAGTAGTGATTCTTTTTGATATTTTATTACTGTGGTCCTGCATCGTATATGGTCGGCCAGTTTCCGTTGGTGCTCACTTCAGAAAGTGATCCCAAAATAATGGCTGGGCCATTTACACCATCTACAGAAACGGTTGCATTTTCTTGTTCTAACAAATATGCATTTTGATCGTGGAGTACAATATCTTTAGAAATACGCACTTCAAATACAGGTACTTGGTATCCATTCTTGTCAATGATATCAGCTTTCATGCTAAAGGTAGTGTCAACTCCTTTGACAGGAACCTGAGCCATGTTTTTGTAGTGGTCTGAATTACCAAATAATGAATCCTTTACTGGAGCAAAACCAAGGGTATCTACGATTTGTACCTCACGTAACATGTCAATGCGGTAAGTACGGTCATATTCTAAATAACTAGAGTCTCTTTTCTCAATAATCACATATTGAGCTGTATCTATAAATTCTACCAAGCTTTTAAAATCCTGAGCATAAAGCCCTGTAACACTTTTATGTGCTACTTGCGCATTGCCAATATCTTTGAGTGAGCGGATAACGTCTGCATAGCGTTCTGTTTTAACCTTATTGAATTGGATGGGCTCATATACAGAATTAAACAGCTTATAGCCAAAAAACACAATTAGGATCCAAAGTACAGGGAGTAAGATTTTCTTCATTTTTGTTTAATGATTTTGTTGCAAACAAATTTACAATTTTTTTCATTCTCTGCGCCTTTCCATAAAACATTCCTACTTTTAGCCTATGAATTCAACCGCTTTTGTAGAAAGACTGAAACAAAATTTCCCTTTTGAGCCTACGCCCATACAAGAACAAGCCCTTAAAAATTTAGCTGATTTTTTTTCTTCATCTGGAAAAAATGAGGTGTTTTTACTTAAAGGATTTGCCGGAACAGGAAAAACCACACTTATTGGTACACTAGTAAAATCCATAGGGGTACTCCAATACAAAACAGTTCTTCTTGCCCCTACAGGTCGCGCGGCAAAAGTGATGGCTGCTTATTCAAAAAGACCTGCATTTACCATTCACAAACGCATATACTTTGCACAACAAGAGCGTCAAGGAAATTTGAAATTTAAACTTCAAAAAAATAAATTTAAACGCACCCTTTTTCTTGTTGATGAGGCATCTATGATTGCAGATCAACAGCAACAAAGTAAGCTCTTTGAAAATGGATCGTTACTTCACGACCTTATTCACTATGTACAACAGGGAGAAGATTGCAAGCTTTTGCTAATTGGTGATACTGCGCAACTTCCTCCTGTGCACACCGAACTCAGTCCTGCTTTGGATGCTCGCGTCCTTACTATGGAACATGGGTTAACCCCTCATGAAATTGAGCTTAACGAAGTAGTACGACAGGGAAAAGATTCAGGGATTTTATTTAATGCCACACGACTAAGACAGCAGCTTCTAACTGGAAGTACCTCTAGTTTCCAGTTTATCCTTGCGCGTTTTCCTGATATCATTAGGCTGCAAGATGGCTTTGAAATCCAAGGCGCTATAGAAGAAGGTTTTAGGGAAGTAGGCAGAGATGAAACGGCTTGTATTGTACGTTCAAATAAACGGGCTAATGGCTATAACAAACAAATCCGCACCCAAATTTTAGGCAAAGAACCCGAACTCGCTGCAGGAGATTTGATGATGGTAGTCAAAAATAATTACCATTGGTTGGCTCCCGATTCTGGTCCTGGTTTTATTGCCAACGGAGATATTGTCGAAGTCCTTTCTGTAAAAGCAGTAAAAGAATTGTATGGCTTTACATTTGCCGAAGTCCACATTCGTATGCTTGACTATCCCGATCAAGAACCCTTTGATACTGTTTTTATTTTAAACACACTCGATATAGACTCACATGCACTTTCATTTGAAGACAATACCAAATTGTATCAAGCCGTAAGAGAAGACTACGCTCATTTGCCTCAATACAAGCAGTATTTGAACGTAAAAAAGAATCCTTTTTTTAACGCGTTACAGGTTAAATATGCCTATGCTTTTACTTGCCATAAAGCCCAAGGTGGTCAATGGAAGCGGGTGTTGGTGGAACAGCCTTATTTACCCGATGGCCTAGACGCAAATTATTTCCGATGGTTATATACGGCTATTACACGAGCCTCCGAAAAACTTTTTTTAATTGGCTTTACCGATGCCTATTTTGAACAGGAATGATTTGCCTATTTTTGTTGCATGCGTATAATAGCTGTTATTCCTGCACGATTTGAAGCCCAACGTTTTCCGGGCAAACTCTTAGCCGACTTAAACGGCAAAACCGTTTTGCAGCGTACTTACGAGGCGGTTGTAAATACCAACTTATTTGATGATGTGTGGGTGGCAACCGATTCCGAACAAATTGAAACACACGTTCAAGCATTGGGAGGAAAGGTATTCCGCAGTATCCTAAACCACGATTGTGGCAGTAATCGCGTAGCGGAATGTGTACAAGACATCGATGCGGATGTGGTGATTAATGTGCAAGGCGACGAACCTTTTATCGCTCAAAATGCTTTATCAGATTTGATCCAGGCCTTTAAGAAAGATGAAAATAACGCTATTGATTTGGCTTCGCTGATGATTCCCATTGCCAACAAAGAAGATATTGAAAACCCAAATGTAGTAAAAGTAGTTTCCGACCAGCAGGGCAGGGCGTTGTATTTCTCACGTTCCCCCATTCCGTTTATACGGGCTGAAGGTCAGGCGTTTCGCCATGTGGGGATTTATGCCTTTAGAAAAGCAGCCTTACTCGATTTTTATGCGCAAGCACCAACTCCTTTAGAAATGGCAGAAAAAATAGAAGCCATTCGGTATTTAGAAATGGGAAAAGTGATGCAAATGCTTCCTACTGATTTTGTTGGTGTGGGTATTGACACCCCACAAGATTTGGAACGCGCTAAGGCCTTACTCGGCTAATACCATAGAATGATAGACGTTTTGTACGTCATCGTCTTCCTCAATTTTTTCAATGAGTTTTTCGACGTCTTCTGCAGCTTCGCCAGATAGGGTAGTAGTGGTAGTGGGAATACGCTCAAATCCAGAGGATAGAATTTCGATTTCACGGTTTTCCAACTCTTTCTGAATGGCACCAAAATTTTCAAATGGGGCATACAGTAAAATGCCGTCTTCATCTACAAACACTTCGTCAACGCCAAAATCAATAAACTCTAATTCCAACTCTTCAGCGTCTAAACCTTCACTGGGAATACGGAAATTACAGGTATGATCAAACATAAACTCCACCGATCCCGAAGTGCCTAAATTACCGTTACACTTGTTAAAATAGCTGCGAATATTGGCAACGGTACGGTTGTTATTATCTGTAGCAGTTTCTACCAAAACAGCAATCCCATGTGGCGCATAGCCTTCAAATAAGACCTCTTTGTAGTTTTCAGTGCTTTTGTCAGTGGCACGTTTTATGGCACGCTCAATATTGTCTTTGGGCATGTTTGCGGACTTCGCATTTTGAATGACGGCTCGCAAACGGGAATTACTATCTGGATTGGGGCCACCTTCTTTTACTGCCATGACAATGTCCTTACCAATGCGTGTAAAGGTCTTTGCCATCGCCGACCAACGCTTCATTTTTCGTGCTTTGCGAAATTCAAATGCTCGTCCCATATCTTATTTTTGTAAAGATATAAAAGCCAACAGTGTTTGCAAAAGGCGTTTTTTGGGGTGTTTTAACTTTTGTAATTTGTTTACATTTAAGAAAACTAAAACCATCTTCTTACTTTTTCACGATATCTTTTATATTCCTCTCCAAAATCTTTTCTCAAACGGGGTTCTTCAACGCGTATTGTAAAAATATTGAAAGCGATAAAGACAAATAATAAATACTGTCCTGTATAAAGCGTCGCGGAAAATGGAAATATGTGCTTTGTAGTGTGTTGATTTTATTTTATTGCTTCCTTTTTGAGTTGAGAATTAAGCAACTTTAGACCATTAACATTTCGAGTTAAAACTATTTTTGGTCGGTTCTTTAATTGGCTGTGTTTTGACGGAAGAATTTTTCTTTTTTTCCTGTCTTCTTCCGATGAAAACGAGTATTACAAATACAATAACAATTATTAAAAATATTTTCATTTTTTGATTGAGTGTGCGTTTTAATTGGTGCTAACGGTCCCGCTATGAAACGTGTCCCGAAGGGCATGTTTTTATAGCGATTGTTGGCATTAGTTTTTCTTTTTCTTTCTGTCGTCCTAACATTAGAGTCAGGTAAAAATAAACCCACATTATTCCTGCCGCTGTCCACCAAAAGTCACCTTCATAAATCAAGATAAGTGTCAAGATTGCTGTTAAAACTATTAGAGTCAAATACCAATAACTTGTTGATTTTAGTTCGAATTCTGTAATCGGGACAGAAGTTCTGAATGGTTTTTTCAGTCCAATCAAGTTAACAGCAAACCAAACCGAAAAAATTAGCAACAATCCCGGAACTGACATTAGTGGAATGCCTAAAGAGTCTGCCCAAGGTGGATAACTGTCTCTTGTCATTTCTAAGAATAAATCACCAACATAACCACCAATGGTTAATAAAACAGCTAAAGCTCCAATTAAGATTATTGCCCCTTTATATTTTGGTGATTTAAAGTATTGCCATTTTTTCGGTATTAAAATTAGTGTGTATAAGCCAAGAACTATACAGACAAGCCCATAGTTTTCTAAGTCGAATTTAGGAGTCAAGTAGGATTCTCTGAGTTCAAAAAACTTTTGAGAGTTGTTTTCTTCTTCCATAATGGAAGTCATTTTTTCATAGAATTCGTCCTTGTCCGTAAATGGGTCAAAAGTCATTGAATAGGTAAGAAGTCCAATTCCAATAGTTAGTATTATGATTCCTATATATTTCGTCATTTTCAAATTAATGCCAACTTGTATATATCCGCATATTGCGTTTATTTCCTTTATATGTTATTTGTTTTTATTCAGTATAATCTTCTGATTTACATCACTTTGACTCTCTATAATTTCGTCTAATGGACTTTTAATATTTGCAAGAGATTTTTTACTTACGTGCGTATAAATCTCAGTTGTCTTTGAGCTCCCATGCCCCAATAATTCTTGTATATACCTTAAGACCAGTTGGTGAGCCTCTGCGTTTACAGTTGCTAACCGTCGCCGAAATTCAGGTATAAGTCGTAGGTTTTTCATGCAATAAGAACAGATTTGGAGCTGTTATGATAGCAAATATAAAAAAACTGTTTAATTAAAACTAAACAGTTTTTTGCTATGGGTATTGTGATTTTTAAAAAATATAACGAATTAGAAAGCTTAGTAAATTAAAATTAACCCTTTTCTTTCACTAGCAGCATGTATTTCTTATGCGTATTATTTTTCCAACAGTTGTTGAATGTTGTTCTCAATATCGTGAATTGTTGTTGGGCCTAAACCACTAGTCGAAAAACTAATTTTACCCTCTGGATCTACAATAATGTGGGTTGGATAGCTAAACACATTATAATCACGAATAACTTTCGTACTGTTTGGTATGATGTTGTATAAAAACTTTTTGTTTGTTAGAAAAGATACGAGCTTTGATTTATCATTATTTGCGAATCCTAAAAAAACCACATTTTCATTTCTATATTTTTCTACTAATTCATTTAATTCAGGGATTTCTATCAGGCAAGGTTTACACTCGATGAACCAAAAATTCATCACTATTATTTTGTCCTTAAGGTCGCTTAACGTGTATTCTTTTCCATTTATATCGGTGGCAGTAAATGGAATAGCATCTTTTCCAATGTTTTCATTATCACCATTCATTTGGATCTCCATGCTTTCTATTATTTCTTTTTCTTCTGGAGTTGATTCCCTTAAAATGACAATTTTAATTTCCCCATTTTGATTGATGTATAAATCAGGTGAATAATCGCCTGACGTGAGTGCTTGCATCATTTCCATTTCTTTCAATCTATTTCTATTGATATCGTAAATAGGAATGGTCTCACCGTCAAGTATGATTTCCTTGTTTGAAAAATCTTCGTCGCTAGCCTTTGTTAAGCCTTTTAAGTCTTCCTCGGTTAGAGTATTTTTTATGGTTTGCGCATTCAGTTTTATGGCGCCAATACAAAACACCAAGGTGAGGGTAGTAATAATTTTTGTAAGTTTCATTTCATTAAAATTTGAGTTCACTATTTATAACGACTACAATTATAAACTGTTACACGTTGAAATATTTATAATAAAACATCTTCGTTTTCAAAGATTCATTTTAGAAAAAAATCAACAGATAAAAATTTAACCCTTTTCTTTTACCAGCAATATGTGTTTCTTATGTGTATTATTTTCCCGACAGTTGTTGAAAATTATTTATCGCCATTCGGTCTTTGGCGTTCAGATATTGGGTGTTAATTCTGTTCTCCGGGTTTTGGTCAAAGGAGTAAAGGACTATTAAAAAAAACAGTTCTAAAGGCTTCATCAGGAAATAGACAGCATCTGAAACCCATTTGATGCCAAAAAAATGATAATGCTTGTGAATCAGATTTCCAACACCGTTATACTTATTTCTAACGACCTTATGGATTCGCGGTAATTTTTCTTGCATGAGTTCTTCAAAAGCATTTGATATAAGTAGTTGTCGGTTACAGATTATTTTATGCCCCAACCTTTCACCATACCTGATAGGTTTCACAATATGCTTATGACCATTAGCTCCTACGGAACACAAAAAATGATCTCCACAATAGACATTATCACACATATAATCAAGTTGTGAAAAACCATGCTTGTAGGTGTCTGTAAAAGCCCTAATTAGGCTGTCGGGCTTTTGACCAAATAAAACCAAAAACATCGACAGCGCCACAATAATAGGGATTAAACACAAAGTCAAAATGGGGTATTTATAAATCGCTTTAAGGCTTAATACTGAAAAAGCCATTTTACCAATCAAGTTATTCGCTTGTAGCTTGTTTTTTTGAATATGGGTTTTTAATAATTTTTGATTTTCACAAATGGAAATAAAGAATAATAAAAGAATGGGGATATTTCCTAAACCCGACATCAAAGAATTTTCGAAATGCCAGATAAGCACCACGTTTATTATGACCCCAAGAATTAAAAACGACTGAAGCACAAGTTCAAGCACTGGGGGGAACGTCTTTTTTCTTATGATACTTATCGTATAAACCAACATGCAAACTCCTATTAGAACGTATAAAAGAACCCTGTGATTAGGAGAGAAAATAGCAGTATCCTCACAACATTCATTTTCTTTTGGTGTATCATGCAATAACAGAAAACAAGGCATTATTATTACTGCCCAAAATTGGACAATTAACCAAAATATATTGCGGCGAATCACTTTTCCATAGATGAGGTAGTACAGAAAGTTTATCGCTATGTATAGTGGTGACACTATAAATAACACGGCAAAAATCAAATGAACCATTTCCATAGTCGTTTTATTTTGATTTATAACCTTTAATGAAATCACGGATGTTGCTTATTTCTCTTTTAAAATCAGCAATAAGTGGATGATAAAAACCAGTGGTAGGTAGTAGAATTCGCATGAGAGTAGAACAGATTTGGGCCTGTTAATGAATCAAATGTAGTGAAAAAATAGTTAGATAATTTTTAACTATTTTTTGTTTTCCTCCCTATATTTTGTAAAAATCCAAGATAGTACATATCCTAGTCCAGCAATAATCAGCGTGTAAATCAACAAGGCCGCGAGGTTTCCTTTGTTGCATAGCAATATTTTCCATGAGGTGGTTTCGTAATCTAACCACCCTATTGTTAGCGCCAAAATTAGAGCCGCACTCCAAATGGATCCATGGCGTTTCATTTTGTTTTTGGCGTTTTGGTCTTTAGGGTTTCCTGTAGTACATCCTCGTGCGTATAGCCAAGGTGCTTTGGTAAGTTGTTGTATTTGGGTAATACAGCTATATAGCGATCCACATTACTGGCAAAAACGTGTTTGTATAAGGGTTTTTTGTTGGGTTCTAAGCCCTCTACCACTTGTTGAATAAAAGCATCGTGATGCACAAGGTCTTTACTTCCCAAATGAAAAATACCCCAACGATTTCGGTTCATGATATAATGTAGCTGTTGGGTTACAAAATAATCAGCGGTTACGTTAATTACAGAATTAGGAAAAATTTCATAGGCCTCTTGGGTATGAATGGCATTTTTTAGTTCTTGTAATCTTGGTGAACTTGCGCCAAATACCATGGGTAATCGTGCAATTGTCCAACTAAACGCAGGCATCCGCATCAGCTTATTTTCAAGCGTGATTTTGAGTTTTCCAAACGTACTTTCCGATAGGGTTTTATCATGCTCATAGCTTGGATAGTGCCGAAAACTATCAAATACATTTGCCGATGATAATAGCACTAATCTTGCGTTGTGTTGGGTAGCGTAATCAATAAGCATATCGTGTGCTACAAACTGTGCATGGGCATCGCCTCTAAGTGCGGATATAATCACATTGGGTTTTACAAAACGCAACAATTCGGTAGGGGAGTCTTCATTGATATCATATGAAAAATAGCGTTTGTTTTTGGCGTATCGTTCTTGGGTATTATAGGTTGCATACACATCCATATAGGGGTGTAGCTCCTTAAAAATTGCGCGCCCTAAAAATCCACTTCCGCCAATAATCAGTACCCGAATCATAACATAAATGGAAGTCTTGTGATACGCGCTTTGATGTTTTTCTCGCGGATTCGCACAAAAATTTCAGTATTAATTTTGGCAAAGTCCCGATTGATATAACCCATTCCAATACCCAAACCCAAAGATGGCGAAGACGTGCCTGAAGTCACTTCACCAATGGGGTTTCCATTTACATCTACAAGATCGTACCCTTGTCGTGGAATGCCTCTGTCAACCATGGTAAAGCCTACACGAAGTTTTGCCGTGCCATTGGCTTTGTCGTTTTTAATAGGAGTATCTCCAATAAAAGCTTTGTCAAAATGCGTGCACCAAGCCAGTCGTGCTGCTATTGGTGAAGTAGAATCTGTTAGTTCATGTCCATAGAGGCAATACCCCATTTCTAATCGCAGCGTATCTCTAGCGGCCAATCCAATAGGTTGGATATTGAACGCCTCTCCAGCAACCAAAATAGCTTCCCAAACATGAATGGCATGTTCCACTGGGATATAAAGCTCCACACCACCTGCTCCGGTATAGCCCGTGGTGGCTACCAATACACCTGCAGACCCAGCCACTGTGGTTTGTACAACCGTAAAACCTTTTTGGGTAGTGGTGTCAATTTCAGTAATATGACGCATTACATCATGTGCTTTGGGTCCTTGTAATGCCAATAGGGCATAATTTTCAGAGGCATTTATTAGCGTTGCACCAAATGCTTGGTTTTGGTTGTTTAGCCATTGCCAGTCTTTTTCTATGTTGCTGGCATTGACCACTAGCATATATTTTTTTTCTTCCAACCGATAAATGAGCAAATCATCAACAACGCCACCATTTTCATTGGGTATATAGCCATACTGGGCTTCGCCAACTGCCAATGCTGCCACATTATTGCTTGTAGTGTATTGAAGCAATTCAAGTGCATTATCTCCTGTAATCATAAATTCTCCCATGTGTGACACATCAAAAACGCCCACATGCTCGCGCACGCACAAGTGTTCTGCTTTTACCCCTTTGTATGTCAATGGCATATCAAATCCTGCAAATGCACCCATTTTTGCACCTAATAAGGTGTGTTGTGTATGTAATGATAACTGCTTCATGCTTTCAAAAGTAGTATAGTTTTAATTACTTTAGCCAAAAAGATGATTATGTTTCGCCTCTTTTTATTCACATGTTTTGCTGCTGTTTGTCTTCACGCACAAGAGTTGCCAAAGGATTATTTAACGCCTGAATTTCACAAGGAGCGTCGCGCTGAGGTACGTGCTAAAATGCCGCCAAATAGTGTTGCCGTATTTTTTGCTAATCCTATCCGCAACAGGGCAAACGATGTGGATTACCACTACCATCAAGATCCTAATTTTTATTATCTGACTGGGCTAAAAGAACCGCATGCAATTTTGGTGTTATACAAAGAAGTGCAACTAATCGATACCGTTCAGACGGATGAAATACTGTTTGTGCAAGAGCGTGACCCCCTTCGCGAACAATGGGACGGCTATCGACTGGGTGTAAAAGGAGCTAACGAACGTTTGGGTTTTAGGGATGTGTTTTTTAACACTGACTTTAATTCTTTCAAAACAAATTTTGATCAGTTTGATAGCGTCTTATTCTTTGATTTTCAAAATGACGCACGTGATGATGTCTCCAATGATGCGGATTTGTATTCCCTCATAGAAACGTTTAAAAACAAAGCCAATTATCCTAAAGATTTTTCTGCAAAACGCACATCGCTATACCGTTATATAACCACTTCTGATGCAAAAAGTTCTGCTAACGTAGCGCAAGTATTGGATCGGTCGTTTCGTCGTGATGCAGCTCTGGCAAAAGATCCGCTTTTACAGCAATACAAAAAGGCCATAAACGAACGCCAACGCACCGAACTAAAACAACAAATGCAGTTGCAATTGACCAACTTGGATGTGGAAACTTTAGGTGTAATTATGGATGAGTTACGTGAAATCAAACAACCCGAGGAAGTCGCATTGCTAAAAAAAGCGATCTATATTTCTGCGGTAGGGCAGGTGGAAGTGATGAAAGCCATGCGCCCAAATATGTCGGAACGTGAAATTCAAGGAATTCATGAGTTTGTTTTTAAAAAATATGGTGCCGAATACGAAGGTTATCCCTCAATAGTGGGTGGTGGTCATAACGGCTGTGTACTGCATTATATAACAAATGATAAACCCAAGGTGGGAAATGATTTGGTGCTAATGGATTTGGGAGCAGAATATCACAATTATACGGCTGATGTTACCCGCACCATACCAGCTACTGGTACATTTTCAGATGAACAACGCGCCATTTATGATATCGTTTTTGAAGCGCAAGAGGCGGGGATTGCAGCTTCTGTAGTAGGGGCAAATATGCGAGCGCCTCATATGGCGGCTTTAGAAATCATTGAAAAAGGATTAACGCGATTGGGTATTATCAGCGATGCAAGTGAAGTCCGGCGTTATTTCCCACATGGTACGTCTCATTATTTAGGCTTAGACGTTCACGATGCAGGAACCTATGCGCCCTTTAAACACAATACCCTTATTACAGTTGAACCTGGGATTTATATTCCCGAAAACAGTCCTTGTGACCCAAAATGGTGGGGGATAGCGGTTCGTATTGAAGATGATATTTTAATTACGGACGATGGTCCTGTAAACCTTTCTGCTTATGCACCACGAACGGCAACCGCCATTGAATCCATGATGCAGCAGCCCAGTGTTTTGGATGATTTTATACTTCCCGACTTAAGCACGTTGGAGTAAATACGCCTTAAAGGCATCGTAGTCTTTTAATGCTGTTTTCTTGGGTGTTTTATCCAATATATGTTGAATTTGCGCAGGAATATCCAATGTCATTTCTAAACTTTTCTCAACCGTATCGCGGAATTTTATTGGATGTGCCGTTTCTAAAAATACACCATGCGTATTTGGATTCTCTTGCATGTATTTTTGCAGTCCCAAATACCCAACGGCTCCATGCGGATCGGCAACGTAGTCGTGGTTGTTGTACAGGGCTTTTAGCGCAATTTGCGTTTGATTGTCGTCAAAAGCATAGGAAGAAAACTGTTGCTTAAGCGCATTAAAATCATTTTTGTACAATGATTGTATTCGTATAAAGTTAGATGGATTTCCAACGTCCATGGCGTTAGAAATGGTTTGTTTGGATGGATATGGATTGTATTCTTGCGTTTGCAAATAGCGAGGCACCGTATCGTTAACATTTGTGCTTGCTACAAAGTGATGTATTGGTAATCCCAATTTATGAGCAACAATTCCTGCACATATATTTCCAAAATTTCCACTGGGTACAGAAAAAACCAACTCTTTATCAATGCCTCTTTTCTTTAGCTCCTGATAGGCAAAGAAAAAATATAGCGATTGTGGTAACCAACGTGCAACATTAATAGAATTCGCAGATGTTAGGTTGTATGCATTATTCAGATCTTCATCTAAAAAAGCTGTTTTGACCATCTCTTGACAATCGTCAAAAACACCATCTACTTCTACTGCTTTGATGTTATTGCCATTGGTTGTAAGTTGTAATTCTTGAATGTCACTTACTTTTCCTTTTGGATAAAGAATAATCACTTCAGTGCCCTCAATACCCAAAAATCCAGAGGCAACCGCACCGCCTGTATCGCCAGAAGTGGCTACTAAAACAGTAACTTTTTTGAAACTTTTCTCGTTAAAATATCCAATGCAACGTGCCATAAAACGCGCGCCAACATCTTTAAACGCCATGGTAGGGCCATGGAAAAGTTCAAGTGTGTCCACACCGTTGTGTATTGGTACAAGTGGAAAATCAAAACATAAAGTTTCTTCCACAATTTTTATGAGTCTATCTTCTGGGATAGTGCCACCCACAAACGGACGCATTACTTCAACCCCAATTTCAACAGGTGTTTTGTGTTCTATATCATCCAAAAACGCTTCTGAAAGTCTTTCCGTTTTAGAAGGAAAATAAAGACCTCTATCGGGTGCAAGCCCACGAATTACGGCCTCATCGAATGTTGCGGTATTGGAATTATTGGTTAGGCTATAATATTTCATGTAATATCTTCTAAAAAGCTTACGCCACTTTGTTTTACAGGACTCACGTGTATTTCAAACGGAATTTCTGTTTTTTCATAGATTTCTTGCATGGCATGTGCCACTTTATGTGCAGTAGTCATGCCTCGTGAAAGTGCAAATACTGAAGGACCCGAGCCTGATATTCCAGATCCCAATGCACCAGCTTTCTTGCAGGTTTCTTTTAACTGATCAAACTGCGGAATAAGTATAGATCGTGAGGGTTCAACAATCTCATCCACTAATGATCGGCTAAGCAATTCATAATCTTCTTCGTATAAACTGGAAACAAGTGCACCCACATTTGCCCATTGATTGATGGCTTTTTCGAGTGAAACACGCTTTTTGAGTACGGCACGCGCATCTGCTGTTTTCACTTCAATTTTTGGGTGAATTACTGTTGCAGCCAGTTCCAATGGCGTGGGGAGTTTGCACACGTCTAAAGGGTTGGTATTGCGCACTAAGGTAAAACCACCAAGTAGGGCAGGAGCTACATTATCGGCATGTGCACTACCGCAAGCCAAACGCTCGCCTTCCATGGCAAACGGGACTAATTCTGTCGGAGTAAACGGATTTCCTAGTAAGTAATTTATCCCTGCTACTGTTCCCGCTGCACTTGCCGCCGAACTGCCAATGCCACTTCCGGGTTTGATGTTTTTTTCAATGATGATTTCAAATCCAATTTGTGGATTGTGCGCTTCCAAAAGCGCAAGTCCAGCAACGCCAGCAACGTTTTTATTTGCCTCTAAAGGTAAATCTTGTCCAATAATGGATTTTATTTGAATGCCCGATTTTTCGCTTCGGCGTATTTCCATCATATCTCCAATATTTTCAAGGCAAAGCCCTAAAACATCAAAGCCACATGAAATATTGGCAATACTTGCTGGAGCAAATAGTTTAACTCCTTTTAAATTAACTTTTTCCAATGCGTATAATATCTGCGAAAATTCCTGATGCAGTAACGGCAGCACCTGCACCTGCACCTTTTACAATCAGAGGTTGTTGCGCATAACGATCTGTGTAAAAGAGAACAATATTATCACTTCCCTCTAAATTATAAAAATCGTGTCCCTCTGGAATTTGTTGTAATCCTACAGAAGCTTTGCCATTTTCGAATGTCGCTACATATTTTAAACGCGCATTTTCTTTCTTAGCGGACGCATATAATGCTGCAAAGTGTTCTTTATGTACATCAAGGCTGTCAAGGAATTCTTCGTTGGTTTTGGTGTCCAAACAGGCTTTTGGTAAGAATGATTTATTCTCAATATCAGAAAGCTCTAGAACGTTTCCACTCTCACGTGCCAATATTAAAATTTTACGCGCTACATCTATACCGCTTAAATCAATTTTGGGATCCGGTTCGGTGTAGCCTTCTTTCATGGCATTTTCAACAACTTCACGAAACGTGGTATTGTCATTGAAAGAATTGAATACAAAATTTAAACTTCCTGACAGCACCGCTTGAATACTCCTCACTCGGTCTCCAGATGCGATCAAGTGATTAAGGGTATCAATTATTGGAAGTCCTGCACCAACGTTGGTTTCAAACAAGAAAGGCGCGTTGTATTTTCGAGATAGTCTCTTTAGATTTTGATAATTTTCATAAGCGTCGGCACATGCAATTTTATTACAAGTGACAACGCCAATATTGTTTTCTAGATATTTTGCATAAGTCCCTGCAATTGTTGCATTTGCGGTATTGTCCACAAAAATGGAATTCCGCATGTTCGACTCTTTTGTTTTTTCAAAAAATAATTCCTTATTGGCGGTTTCACCCTCTTCAAGAAGATCTTGCCAATTGGTCAAGTCGATACCGTTCGTATTAAAGTACATTTTGCGAGAGTTGGAAATACCCACTACACTTAAGTTTAACTTAAAATGTTCTTTAAGAAACTCACGTTGTTGGTGTATTTGCTCCAAAAACTTGCTACCCACATTTCCAATTCCTGTAACGAATAAATGCATTTTTTTGATTTGTGCCTCAAAAAATGCTTCGTGTAAGGTATTTAGTGCTTTTTTGATGTCGCTACTGTTTATAACGGCAGTGATATTTTTTTCAGAAGCACCTTGCGCAATGGCTTTTACATTTACATTGTTATTTCCCAATGCTCTAAACATATTTCCGCTTATCCCTTGGTGGTTTTTCATGTTCTCGCCAACAAGTGCTACAATAGATAAGTTTTTCTCAACTCGAATAGGGTTGATTTTATTGGTTTCAATATCCAAAGCAAATTCTTCATCTATGGTTTGTTGGGCAAAATCAGCTTCTGCAGCATCGATGCCCAAACAAATGGAATGCTCCGATGAAGCTTGGGTAATCATAATAACATTAATGTGGTGTTGCGCCAGTACGGTCAGTAGCTTTTGTGAATAGCCGGGTACGCCAATCATGCCACTGCCTTCAAGAGTAAGTAGCGCTATATTATTGATGTGACTGATGCCGCGAACAACACTATCTGCTTCCGTAGTATGTGTAATTAGTGTGCCAGCATCTTCGGGTTTAAATGTGTTTTTGATATAAACTGAAATTTTCTTTTCAGTAATGGGTTGTAGTGTGGGAGGATAAATAACTTTAGCACCAAAATGCGAAAGCTCCATAGCTTCTTGATATGAAATTTTAGGAATCGCTTTTGCTTGTTTTACAATTGTTGGATGCGCAGTGTACATACCACTAACATCGGTCCAAATTTCCAAATATTCTGCTTGAACTGCACAAGCAATAATAGATGCTGTGAGGTCAGAACCACCTCTTCCAAGCGTAGTGACTATACCATTGGCGTCTTTTGCTACAAACCCAGGAAGGATAACAACTTGATGTGTGTTTTGCTCAAAAAATGAATTGACGTTTTTGTTGGTAATAGAATAATCAACAAGTGTTCTTCCCAGTGAATATTTGGTAACAACAAGATCTTGAGTATTTTTAGCAACTGCGTCAAGACCAGATGCTTTGGCTGCATGTGCAATAATAGCATGTGAGAGAAGCTCTCCAAAACTCAATAGTGTATCTTTGGTTTTTAGAGACAACTCCCTAATCATATACACACCATCGAGAATGGTTTCAAGCTGATTCAGCATTTGTTTTGTGCTGCTCAAAATGGCACTTTGGTTTGCAACTGGGATGAGTTCCTGAACCAAATTAATGTGTCGGGCTTCAATTTCTTTGAGTTGGTCTGCGTAAGCGGCGTCGCCTTTGGCAGCTAAAGTCCCAAGTGCATGTAGGCTATCAGTAACCCCACCAAGCGCAGAAACGACCACAGCCATAGGTTTGTCTTGGTTTGCCAATATGTTTAATACTTGACGAATTTGTGTTGAACTAGCAACCGACGAACCTCCAAATTTTAATACTATCATTTCATTTGATTCAGAAAAAAAACACCACAAAAATAACCGATTAAATCCAATTAAGGGTGTTTATACTTTTTTTGTTTGTGAAAATATGACTCTACCGTTATTACTTGCCATATGCTCAGAATAAAAAACACATTGTTAGGGAAATTGCCTCCTTTTTACGAAATTTGAAAAAAGATTCGCTTGATCATGCCGCAATCAGACACAGATACGCTTGTTAAAAAAGGTTTTGTTGATGCTCCCGTTCCAAAAGACATCAATCTTGTAGATGAGATTATTCGTCTCAAAAAGGAAAAAAACGCAGTGCTTTTAGCACATTATTATCAAGAAGATGCGATTCAAGATTTAGCCGACTTTTTGGGTGATAGCCTTTATTTGGCCAAAGCCGCAGCCACCGTAGATGCAGACGTAATTGTCTTTGCAGGGGTTCACTTTATGGCAGAAACAGCAAAAATCATCAATCCAACCAAAAAAGTATTACTACCTGATTTAAAAGCGGGTTGTTCGTTGGCTGATTCCTGTCCGCCTGTGGATTTTGCCGCATTTAAAGCAAAACACCCCGAAGCGATTGTGGTTACTTATATCAATTGTTCTGCCGAAATAAAGGCGCTCAGCGATATTGTTTGTACTTCAAGTAATGCTGTTAAAATCATTGAAAGTATCCCAAAGGACCAACAAATTATTTTTGCTCCTGACAAGAATTTGGGACGCTATTTAATTAAAGAAACGGGTAGAGATATGATTTTATGGGATGGCTCTTGTATTGTGCATGAAGCCTTTTCATTTGATAAAATTGTCGCGCTTGCGCAACAGCATCCCGATGCTAAATTTATTGCCCACCCCGAAAGTGAGTCACAAGTGCTTGATATTGCGCATTATATTGGAAGTACTTCTGGATTATTGCATTTTGTGCAACAAGACAATGCGCAAACTTTTATCGTTGCTACTGAGGCCGGTATTTTACACGAAATGAAAAAGCGCGCACCTCAAAAAACGTTTATTCCAGCTCCTGTATCAGACGATACTTGTGCATGTAGCGAATGTGCTTTTATGAAACTCAATACACTTGAAAAATTGTATTTGTGTTTAGTGCATGAATTACCTGAAATTGAGCTCGACGCTAAGCTGATGAAAGCTGCAAAATCACCCATAGACCGCATGTTAGAACTTTCTTGATATGCACGCAGATGTATTGGTTGTTGGTACTGGAATTGCGGGTTTAAGCTACGCCGTTCGTCTAGCTAAAATAAGTCCTCATGTGAATATTTGCATGATTTCAAAACGAGATTTGCTTGAAAGCAATACCAAATATGCACAAGGCGGCATTGCAGTGGTTTCCAACTTTTTTTTAGATTCTTACGAAGATCATGTGCAAGACACCATGAAGGCTAGTGGGAATACCTCAAACGAAAAAGTGGTTGATTTTGTGGTTAGAGAAGGTCCAGCATGTGTGAAAGAACTCATGGAGTGGGGCGCTCAATTTGATACAAAGGGAACCAAGCTGCATCTAGGTAAAGAAGGTGGTCATTCGGCAAAGCGTATTGTACACCATAAAGATCAATCGGGATTGCAGATTCAAAATGCACTCATAGCCAAAGCAAGGTCACTTCAAAACATTACATTTTTTGAAAACCACTCATTGGTTGATCTTATTACAGATCACCACATTCCAAACGCAAATCAAGGACGTTGTTATGGTGCCTATGTCATTTCAAAAAAAGATCAGGAAATTGTAAAAATCACAGCTCAACTTACTGTGCTTTCCACAGGTGGTGCTGGTCAGGTTTATGCACATACCACCAATCCAACAGCAGCCACAGGTGATGGATTAGGTGCAGCATATAGAGCGAAAGTACATATTGAAAACTTACATTTTGTACAGTTTCATCCAACGGCTTTGTTTCCTAAAATTAATGGAAATACCTTTCTTATTTCAGAAGCCATTCGTGGCGCGGGGGCTATACTTCGAAATCACAAAGGAGAATCTTTTATGCCCCAATACGATACACGTAAAGATTTAGCACCTCGCGATATCGTATCTCGTGCGATTCATTCCGAAATGAAAAAAGACAATCAAGCGCATATGTATCTTGATGCTACTCATATTGACGCAAAAATACTTGAGCAAGAATTCCCTACCATTTTGACCAATTGTCAAAAAGTAGGTATTGATATAACCAAAGATTATATTCCGGTGCTTCCAGCTGCGCATTACTGCTGTGGTGGAATTGATGTGAACGAACACGGACTAAGTAATTTACATGGGCTTTACGCTATTGGTGAATGTAGTCACACGGGTTTACATGGTGCAAATCGTTTGGCATCAAATTCATTATTAGAAGCTTTGGTATTTGCCTCGCGTGCTGCAAAGCATTCAGCCGTTACACTCTCTGGTAAATTATTGCCAACCTCTTTTTTTGAAAGCATTCCAAACTGGTCTGGAACAGAAGATATATCCAATCAAAAAACCATTCAAATTCGTGAATTACGTGCGACATTGCAGCGCATTATGAGTGCATATGTTGGAATAATTAAATCTGGCGAGAGTTTGCAAAAGGCAGAGGAAGAATTGCATGAGGTTTATATAACCACAAAGCAATTGTACCAACAAAATAAGCTCACACCACAATTAACTACTTTACGAAATTTGGTTAGTGTTGCTTATTTGATGATAAAACAATCACAGAAATACCCTCAAAACAAGGGCGTATATTTTAATGAAGATTATGTCTAAGTCATTTTCCGAAACATATCAAAATGCATTATTACACTGCATTCAACAAGCCATTCATGAGGATTTGGATTCATCTGGTGATCACACATCCAAGGCTATCTTTCCAGCGAATCATCAATCTAAAGCAAAGCTCATTGCAAAGGGGGCGGGTGTGTTGGCAGGAGTAGATTTTTGTAGCTTGTTGCTTGAGCATCATGCACCAAATGTGACACTAATCCCTTTAGTAAATGATGGCACTTTTTTTTCAGTCGGTGAAACACTTTTAACACTAGAAGGCGACACGCAAAGTATGTTATCCTTAGAGCGAATTCTACTCAATGCCCTTCAACGTATGAGTGGAATTGCAACTGTTACACAAGAAATTCAGCATTCGATTGCGCATACAAACTGTAAGTTATTGGATACACGAAAAACAACGCCAAATTTCCGAATAGCAGAAAAGTGGGCTGTTAATATTGGGGGAGGTGTCAATCATCGTATGGGTTTGTATGATGCTATTATGCTTAAAGACAATCATATTGATTTTTGTGGTGGATTGGCTCAAGCCTTAAATAAGACAAAAATATATGTGGATCGTTTGTCCGCTTCCATCCCGGTGATTGTGGAGACACGAAATCTGAACGATGTAGCCATATGTTTGCAGCACACATGGATTAGTCGTGTGTTGTTGGATAATATGACACCAACTGAATTAGCTGAAGCTGTCACTCTTATTGATGGAAAAATACCAACAGAAGCTTCTGGCAATATCACCCCTAAAAACTGTATTTCTTATGCTGAAACGGGCGTTGATTTTATTTCTTTGGGATATATTACCCATTCGGCACCCATCATCGATTTAAGCTTACGTGCCGATTAGATGCTTCTAGGTACGTAATTACATCGCTTTTCGATTGATTTTATCATCATTTGTGCAATGTCTTTTTGTGTAGCTGCTTCTATACCCTCCAGTCCTGGGGAGGAGTTTACCTCTAGCACTAAGGGTCCCGATGCTGAGCGAATAATATCTACCCCAGCAATACGCAATCCCATGGCTTTGGTGGCTTTTATGGCAAGTTTTCGCTCTTCAGGAGTTGCACGAATAACAGAAGTAGTACCCCCTAAATGTACATTTGCACGAAACTCTCCAGGAGGTGCAGTTCGTTGCATTGATGCTACTACCTTACCGTCAATTACAAAACAACGTAAGTCCTTCCCATCAGCTTCTTTAATAAATTCTTGAACTAAGATATTGGCATTCAGGCTTTTAAAAGCATTGATTACACTTTCTGCTGCTTTTTTGGTTTCTGCCAATACAACACCCTTTCCTTGTGTGCCTTCCAGTAATTTTACAATAAGTGGTGAACCGCCAACCATTTCAATCAAATCATTGGTGTCTAAAGGTGAACTTGCAAAACCTGTAGTAGGGATTTGTACTCCTTGTTTTAGAAGCAATTGCAACGAGAAAAGTTTATCTCTAGATTGTATAATAGAATCTGAATTATTTAAACAAAACACCCCCAAGCTTTCAAATAGTCGAAGTAGTGCACAAGCATAAAACGTTTGCGCCGGTCGAATACGAGGAATAACAGCATCTAAAGGCTCTATAGCACTTCCACCTCTGTAATGAATTTGTGGTGTTGTAGCATCGAGCTTCATAAAGCATTGGCGAATATTATAGAATTCTATTTCATGACCGCGTTGCTCAGCGGCTTCCATAATCCGTCTGTTGCTGTATAAGTTTTGATTCGATGCCAAAAGTCCGATTCGCAGTCCCTCGTTGGGTTTTTTAAATTGTTTATAAGATTCGAAAATGGTTTCGTCTTCTACATGACCAGCCAAAAAGTTTTCCGATGGATCTACTATAATACGTCCTATCATGGCTTGGCGACCCAAAAGCATGCGGTAGCCCATGGAATCACGGTTAGTGAGCGTTAGTTCAATATCCCATTTTTCATCAGCTAGGCTTATTTGGGTACGAACTACGTATCGATTTTCTCTGTTACCACTGGAGCTTTTTACCACGCGTTTATCAATTACGAGTGCCCTGCAATTGATTTTGCGTTTTCCATCATTTTGAATGGGGAACACATCAAAGGTTACCCAAGTTTCGTTGTCTTTTTGGAAAGGTTGTATATTAATTGCGTGCAAGCTTGAGGTTTTTGCACCACTATCTACGCGCGCTTTTACGTATGGAATATTAAGATCATTGAGTGAAATCCATTCCTCAGAGCCAACAACTTTTTTCATTGCTAAAAATTAGTGCGCAAATGAAATTAAAAAACCCGAACTAATTGCTAATCAAACAAAAAAAAATTGTTAAGATTTAGAAGAATTTTTTGCTTCCTTGATTTCAAGTGATAATTCATCCGATTTCTTGTCCCAATCAAATGTTACTTTAGCTCCATTAGAAAGAGAGTTACTTATGATTTCTCCCGCAAGTTTGTCCTCGACATACTTTTGAATGGCACGTGCAAGTGGACGTGCGCCATATTGCTTATCATAACCTTTATCAATGAGAAAACTCACTGCATTTTCGCTTAGTTCTAATGTATAGCCAAGTTCTTTAACGCGACCCTGCAAAGCGGCTAATTCAAGCGCAATAATTTTTGCTAAATCGTCTTTTTCTAAGGTGTTAAAAATAACAACATCGTCAATACGATTTAAGAATTCTGGTGAAAACGTTTTCTTCAAAGCCCCTTGAATTACGCCTTGAATATTTTTATCTTCTTGAGATTTTTGAGCGGCAGTACCAAAACCAACACCCAATCCAAAATCTTTAACTTGACGTGCACCAACATTAGAGGTCATGATGATAATGGTATTTTTAAAATCAACACGTCTTCCTAATGAATCAGTTAAATACCCGTCGTCTAACACTTGTAAAAGCATATTAAAAACATCGGGATGTGCCTTTTCAATTTCATCCAACAAAACGACTGAATAGGGTTTACGGCGTACTTTTTCGCTTAGCTGTCCACCTTCTTCATAGCCAACATATCCTGGAGGTGCTCCAATCAATCTTGATATTGAAAACTTTTCCATGTATTCACTCATGTCAATGCGGATAAGCGATGCTTCAGAATCAAAAAGTTCATGGGCTAAAACCTTGGCAAGTTGTGTTTTTCCCACACCTGTTTGACCTAAAAAGATGAATGACCCAATGGGTTTATTTGGGTTTTTTAAACCTGTTCGATTGCGTTGAATGGCTTTCGCTACTTTCTCAACAGCATTTTCTTGTCCAATAACTTTACCCTGAATAAGCTCATTTAGTTTTGATAAGCGTTCGCTCTCGCCATCACCAACCCGTTGCACTGGAATACCAGTCATCATGGAAACCACATCAGCAATATGATTTTCCGTAACAGTTTCTCTATTTTGGCGTTGTTCTTCCTGCCAATCTTCTTGAGCCAATAACAGCTCTTTTTCTAATTTCTTTTCGTCATCGCGCAACTTGGCCGCTTCCTCATACTTTTGACGCTTAACAACCGTATTTTTAAGCTCACGAACACGCTCTAACTCCTCTTCAATAGAAACAATTTTCTCTGGAACTTCCATGTTGGTAATATGCACTCTAGAACCTGCTTCGTCCAAAGCATCAATAGCCTTGTCTGGTAAAAAACGGTCTGTCATATATCTGTCTGAAAGTCGAACACAAGCTTCAATAGCAGCATCGGTATAGTTTACATTGTGATGCGCTTCGTATTTGTCTTTAATATTTTGAAGAATTTCAATGGTTTCCTTAACTGTTGTAGGTTCAACCACTACTTTTTGGAAACGTCGCTCCAGAGCACCATCCTTTTCAATGTTTTGACGGTATTCATCCAAGGTTGTGGCACCAATACATTGAATTTCGCCACGTGCCAATGCTGGTTTGAACATGTTTGATGCATCAAGACTTCCAGTGGCACCACCAGCACCCACTATGGTGTGAATTTCATCAATAAATAAAATGATATTGCTGTTTTTTTCAAGCTCGTTCATTACAGCTTTCATGCGTTCTTCAAACTGACCGCGATATTTTGTTCCTGCAACAAGAGAAGCTAAGTCTAAAGTAACCACACGTTTGTTGTAAAGCACCCTAGATACTTTCTTTTGGATAATGCGTAGCGCCAATCCCTCTGCAATAGCAGACTTACCAACACCGGGCTCACCAATAAGAAGCGGATTGTTCTTTTTTCTACGACTTAAAATCTGTGATACACGCTCAATTTCTTTTTCCCTACCAATGACAGGGTCCATATTGCCCTCTAAAGCCACTTTGGTCAAATCTCTACCAAAATTGTCAAGTACTGGTGTACTTGACTTTTTTGTTTTCTTGTCGTCTGAAGAAGTAGAGTAGGAGGAAGATTGGCCTCTACTTTCTTCTTCTGACGGGTCTTCAGGAAAAGCGTCAGCAGATGGCATGTCAATGTAATCATCATCAGAATCAACAGACATGTATTTAAACTGATCTTTTACCGTTTCATAATCGACTTGAAGTTTTTGTAAAACCTTGGTAGTGGGATCGTTTTCATTTCTTAGAATACACAATAATAAGTGAGCGGTGTTTATGGAGGTGCTCTGAAATAATTTTGCTTCTAAAAATGTAGTTTTTAACGCACGTTCTGCTTGTCGCGTAAGGTGCAAGTTCGTTTTGTGTTGAGACTCTTGTACGCTGGTTGGGTTAGCAGGTGTTAAGATTTCAATCTTGCGACGCAAGTAATCTAAATCAATCTCCAATGCCTTAAGTATGGAGATGGCTTTACCGTTTCCGTCTCGTAGTAAACCCAGCATAAGATGCTCGGTACCAATAAAGTCATGTCCAAGGCGCAATGCTTCTTCCTTACTGTAAGAAATGACGTCTTTAACGCGGGGTGAAAAGTTATCGTCCATAGTTTTAATTTTTTTTTGTTGGTCAAAAATTGAACCATTTGCACATAGGCACATAACGAATAGACAAAAAAAATCAATCAATTACAAATAATTCACGACAAAATTTTGAGGAATGTAAATAATTAAAAATGTTAATAAGTCATAAGAAAAACGCCCAATAATTTGTAATTATTCATTCGTTGAATGTGTATTTTAGCAATACTGTCATAACATTAAATTTACTTTGAATGTCCACAGAAGATAAGTTGATTCCAATCAACATAGAAGACGAAATGAAGTCTGCATATATCGACTATTCCATGTCGGTCATTGTGTCACGTGCCCTGCCAGACGTAAGAGATGGCTTAAAGCCTGTGCATCGCCGCGTACTTTTTGGTATGCACGAGTTGGGTGTTAAAGCCAACTCATCCTACAAGAAATCTGCACGTATTGTTGGTGAAGTTTTGGGTAAATATCACCCTCACGGAGATACTTCAGTATATGATACCATGGTTCGAATGGCGCAATCATGGAGTTTGCGTTATATGATGGTGGACGGACAAGGGAATTTTGGTTCCGTTGACGGCGATAGTCCTGCTGCCATGCGATATACTGAGGCGCGTCTTCAAAAAATATCGGAAGACATGATGGCAGATATTGAAAAAGATACTGTTGACCATCAGCTTAATTTTGATGACACATTAAAAGAACCAACCGTACTTCCAACACGAGTGCCAAACTTGCTTATCAACGGTGCATCTGGTATTGCGGTGGGTATGGCAACGAACATGCCCCCACACAACCTTACTGAAGTAGTTAATGGAACGGTTGCTTACATTGAAAATTCAGACATAGATATTGATGGTTTAATGGAACACATCAAAGCACCGGATTTCCCTACAGGTGGTGTGATTTATGGATATGAAGGTGTAAAAGAAGCTTTTCATACAGGACGCGGTCGTGTAGTGGTACGCGCAAAAGCCGAAATAGAAGAAGTTAATGGAAGGGAATGTATTATTGTAACTGAAATTCCATATCAAGTCAATAAAGCGGATATGATTAAAAAAACCGCTGATTTGATCAATGATAAAAAGATTGAGGGCATTTCAAATATCCGTGACGAATCTGATCGAAATGGAATGCGGGTTGTATATATTCTTAAGCGAGATGCTATCCCAAATATTGTCCTTAATATGTTATATAAATACACGGCATTACAGTCGTCGTTTAGTGTTAACAACATCGCCTTGGTTAAGGGACGTCCACAAATGTTGAATCTGAAAGATATGATTCATCATTTTGTTGAGCATCGCCATGAAGTAGTGGTCAGACGTACACAGTTCTTGCTTAGAAAAGCTGAGGAACGCGCACACATATTACAGGGTTTGATTATTGCTTCTGACAATATAGACGAAGTAATTACTCTGATAAAAGCTTCTGCTAATGCAGATGAGGCACGACAAAAACTTATTGACACATTTGACCTCTCGGAGATACAAGCAAAGGCAATTGTAGAAATGCGATTGCGTCAGCTAACAGGTCTAGAGCAGGACAAGTTGCGCTCTGAGTACGATGAACTCATGAATACGATTGAGGACTTAAAAGATATTCTTGAGAAAAAAGACCGTCGCATGGGAATTATCAAGGATGAGTTACTCGAAGTAAAAGAAAAATACGGTGATGAGCGACGCTCCATCATTGAATATGCTGGCGGGAATTTCAGAGTTGAAGATATGATTCCTGATGAAAAAGTGGTGATTACCATTTCACATGCGGGTTATATTAAACGTACACCTCTTGCGGAGTATCGTACGCAAAATCGCGGTGGTGTAGGTCAAAAAGCATCTACCACAAGAAGCGAGGATTTCCTTGAGCATTTGTTTGTTGGAACAAACCACCAATACATGCTGTTTTTTACTCAAAAAGGGAAATGTTTTTGGCTACGGGTATATGAAATTCCAGAAGGTAGCAGAACTGCAAAAGGGCGTGCTATTCAAAACCTCATCAATATCGAACAAGACGATAAGGTAAAAGCATTTATATGTACACAAGACCTGAAAGACGAAGAATATACAAACAGTAGATTCGTTGTTATGGCAACCAAAAAAGGCCAGGTAAAGAAAACCTCTTTGGAGCAGTACTCTAGGCCTAGAACAAATGGAATTAATGCCATAACGGTACGTGATGGTGACGAGTTGTTAGAGGCAAAATTGACTACTGGTGCATCTCAAGTGGTGTTGGCTGTGAAATCTGGAAAAGCGATTCGCTTTGAAGAAAGTAAAACACGCCCGATGGGTAGAAACGCTTCTGGTGTTCGTGGGATTACATTGCAAGACGCTCAGGATGAGGTAGTTGGAATGGTTGCTGTAAATGACTTAGATTCTGATATTTTAGTTGTTTCTGAGAACGGCTATGGCAAGCGCTCTAAAATTGACGATTATCGTATTACAAATCGTGGTGGAAAAGGAGTTAAAACCCTTGCACTAACCGAAAAAACAGGTAATTTAGTGGCCATTAAAAATGTGTCAGACGCAGATGATTTGATGATCATTAATCGTTCGGGCATTGCTATCAGACTTGTAATAGAGTCACTTCGTGTAATGGGTCGTGCCACGCAAGGCGTTCGTCTTATTAATTTAAAAGAGGACGATTCGATTGCAGCAGTAGCAAAGGTGATGAATGACGATGATGAAATTCAAGATGTTTCTGACTTAGATGTAACAATTGAAGATAACGACTAATTAATTATCCCTTTTTATGAAAACTTACTATTCCCTAATCCTTGCCTTAGTGGTAGCTTTTTCGGTTACTGCTCAAAAAAAGGAACTTAAAGCCGCGCAAAAACTTGTTGATGCCGCATCTTATGACGATGCCTATACCTTTCTCACTGAAAACAGCGATTTGCTGGGTTCTGCCGAGCCAAAATACGCATCACAGTATCACTATCTGATAGGAACAATACTACAAGCCAAAAAAGAGTTTTTAAGCGTTGTAGAAGCTTTTGATAAGGTAAAATCTATTGAAAAAGAAGCTGGACTTAAGAAATATACACAGCTCATAAAGAACAATAATGCACGTCTTGTTGCAGATGTTGTGAATCAAGCGGTTTCTTTTAATACAGCTGCCAATTACAAGGATGCAGGCGAATTGCTTTATTTGGCTTATGAATTAGATAATGAAAATTTGGACTATTTGTATTACGCCGCCTCTAGTGCTGTGAATTCGGGTGATTTTAAAAAAGCACTTCCTTATTACTTAACATTAAAAGATAAAAATTACACGGGTGTTGTAACTAAATATTATGCTACGGAAGTTGCTACTGGGGAAGAGTCAGAAGTAGATGAAACCACGTTTAATATTTATAAAAAGTCCAAAGAATTCACCAATTTGCGTGAAGGTTTGTCAGAATCGCGTTTGCCAGAAATTGTGAAAAACATTGCTTTAATACATGTTTCTAATGGTGACAATGAAGCCGCTATGACTTCTATTAAGGATGCCAGAAAACTTTCCCCAAAAGATGTAGGATTGATTTTGACTGAAGCAGACTTATATATAAAGCTTGGGGACGAGTCTCGCTTTGCCATGCTTATGGAAGAGGCTATTGCTCAAGATCCTGATAATGCCATATTGTATTATAACCTCGGTGTTGTAAACGGAAATGAAGGAAAACGCGAAAAGGCTATCGGCTATTATAAAAAAGCCATTGAGTTAGACCCATCTTATGAGGCTTCTTATTTAAACCTATCATCTATTATTCTTGAGGGAGAATCTGATATCGTTGAGCAAATGAATTCGTTGGGCACTTCCGCTGCAGATAACAGAAAGTATGACCAGCTTAAGTCTCAGCGTCAAGGTCTATTCTTGGAGGCAGTACCTTATTTAGAACAATTGGTTAATATTAATCCAAAAAATAAAGAAGCGATTACGACATTAAAAAATATTTTTGGTACGATAGGCGACACCGCTAATTTTAAAAAGTATCGAGATATGTTAGATGTGCTCTAACATCATATTAAAACCAAATTAAGAACCTCGCTTTTGCGAGGTTTTTTTATGCAATAGATTTGATAAGGCGTAGTTTGTGTGTATGCGTTCTTTGCTCGGGATTAAATATTCCAGTTTGATCTATTCGATCAACGCGTACTTGCCCATGTGCATGAATGATATGGTTGTTTTCTAAAATAATCCCAACATGAATAATATTCCCTTCATTGTCATCAAAAAAAGCCAAATCACCGATTTCTGCCTCCTCAATAAAGCTAAGAACAGTGCCTTTTTCCGATTGTTTTACAGCAGTTCTTGGTAATGCAATACCGCATAACGCATAAACGGTTTGTACAAATCCATCAGCATCTATACCAAAAGGAGACTTTCCGCCTTTGCGAAAGGGAGTATTTACAAACATAAATGCCATGGTGCGGATGTTGGTTTTTTCTGCTTTACTCCCCGATGTTTTACCTTCAAATTGGTGTCCCAAGTAAGCAGCATGTTGTACCATGCTGCCAATGGGAATTGGGAATAAAATCTGCGCATCTTTATAAATAAACTCTACTAAGTTTGCAGAAACTTTTGGCGTTTGTTTCGAAAGTTTATTAAAATCAGTTTCTGTAATTTCAAGAAACTGACTATTTTCTATCCACCCCGTTGTTTTGTCAACTAAACAAACCTGACTAAAGTGTTTTTGTACTTTTAAAATCTTAAAAATTTCTCCATAAAGCACTTCACTCAAAACAGGAGAATTGTGCCGATTTACATCTTGCAGCGGAACTATACTAAGGGTACAAATACCGTATGTCATTTATCAAAAATAAGAGAAAATCCGCATTGCCCAGCCAATGTGTTGAAAAGTGGTATTTTTGTTTAAATCTTTTTTATGTTGCTTTTTTACCGCTATCAAGCTGCTTTTTATAGAGCATTTTTATGTTTGTTTACAACAGCCGTAGTGGTTTATGTATTACCGCGAGGTGCAAGTTTCCAGTATGAAATCCAAGAGGGTAAACCCTGGCAATATGAAACGCTTCTAGCACCTTATGATTTCCCTATTCAAAAATCTAAAGAAGAGTTAAGTCTTGAACGTGAAGCCCTAGTAGCCAATATACCGCGCTATTTTACCTATAATGATAAGTCAGTTAATACCACTTTAGAGTCTTTTGACCAATATGTTGCCACATTGCCTGCTACGCCAGAATTCAATGCTATTTTAATTAACTGGCGAACTGTTTTGGAGGAGATATACGCTAAGGGTGTCATTGCTGATTCTCAAATTCTCGTTGAAAATGAATCTATTGCTCTTGTTCATGAAACGCGTCAAACAACAGTGTCAACATCTGATTTATTTTCTGAAAAGGAAGCCAAGGAAGACTTGATAAAACAATTGGAACTTTTTGGTAGTGATGTGCTGTCAGAGTCAACGCTACAGTATTTGCTGTCCCTTGTTGTACCCAATATTTTTTATGATGACGGGTTAACACGTCAATTTAGATCAGAAGCTGTCGCTGGAGTTGTTCTTGTGCGTGGATTAGTAACGAAAGGCACTCGTATCATCGCAAGAGGGGAAGTAGTAGAGGGTGAAAAGCTTCAAAAATTACAGTCGTTACAACAAGAATTTGAATCACAAACATGGACGCAGACCAACACGACTTGGATTATTTTGGGTTATTCACTTTTGGTATTTATCCCTGTTCTCTTACTTTTTGTTTTTTTGTGGCGTACACGACCAACCGTTTTTGAAAACAACAAGCGTCTTACGTTTTTATGTGTAAACGTGTTGCTTATGGTGCTTCTTACAAAAGCTGTAGTAGATGTAGATCCACAATATGTATATGCCGTTCCCATTTGTATGTTACCCTTATTAATGCGTACATTTTTTGACACACGTATAGCGCTTTTTGCGTTGATGATTACTTTGTTTTTGATTGCTTTTTTAGTACCCAACAGCTATGAGTTTATTTATTTACAAATTATGGCGGGGATTTTAGCTTCTCTCACCGTTAACGATTTGTATCGCAGGGCTAAGTTGTTTATTTCTGTGGGTCTCATTGTGGGCTTGTATGCGGTTTCATATGTTGCTTTTACTCTCATTCATGACGGTAATTTGTTGCAGTTGTCTTATGACGTTCTATTACTTTTTGTGATCAATGGATTGGCGATTTTATTTGTACAACCGTTGATTTATATTTTTGAAAAAGTATTTGGTCTGGTCTCAGATGCTTCACTGCTTGAGCTGTCCGACACCAACAGTAAGCTTCTTCGAGAGCTTGCAGATAAAGCTCCTGGTACCTTTCAGCATTCTTTACAGGTAGCAAATATTGCCGAAGCTGCCGCTAACGCAATTGGAGCAAATACATTACTAACCCGAGTTGGAGCATTATACCACGATATAGGGAAAATGAAGAATCCTGTTTTCTTTAGTGAAAATCAAGCCAGTTATAGTCCTCACGATGAATTAGATCCCCAAGTAAGTGCAAAAATAATAATTGACCATGTGTTGAATGGAATCACAAGCGCAAGAAAAGCAAAACTACCAGATCGTGTTATTGATTTTATTCGTACACATCATGGTACTACCACAGTGTTGTATTTCTTGCAACAAGCACAACAAGACAATACAGAAATTGATGTAGAACAGTTTCAATATCCTGGACCTAAACCCTTTTCTAAAGAAACGGCTATAGTGATGATATCGGATGGGGTAGAGGCGGCCTCGAAAAGTATAAAGGAGCCCACGGCAGAAAAGATCATTGCCTTTGTGGATAAAATTGTAAATCGCCTGTTGGCTGAAAAACAATTTTTAGAAGCCAATATCACACTTCGTGAAATTGAAACAGTAAAGCAAGTGTTAGCTGAAAAGTTGATAAGTAGTTATCACTTGCGGGTGTCCTATCCAGAATAATAACACCAAAATATTTCCTATTTCATATTTAAATAGCGTCCTGTTTTTATTAATTTCTATAAGTTAAAAAGTTTATTTAAAATTAGTCTAAATAATTTGCAACATATATAATTAGGGTATAAATTTGCAACTCATTAATTTTAATTAATCTAAATAAGTGATTTTACGCCATCGATTGACTATCTTAAGTTGCTTTATTTTGACCATCACTTTTGCTCAAAATACATTGGTACAGAAAACATTAGATTCTGTTCAAAAACTAGATGAAGTTATTATTCGCGCCAATACGATTCTCGGAAATAAGTATGCTGCACAAAATCGAACTGGCGCTTCCTATTTTCTATCTTCAGAAGATTTGCAGCAGTTTGGTTATTCAGATATCAACCGTGCATTACGTGCTGTTCCTGGTGTGAATTTTTATGAAGAAGACGGCTATGGATTACGTCCCAATATCTCACTTCGTGGTACATCGCCGCAGCGTAGTTCAAAAATTACACTTATGGAAGACGGTGTGCTTATTGCTCCCGCTCCATACAGCGCTCCTGCTGCCTATTATTTTCCCTCTGTTTTGCGCATGCAAGCTATTGAAATATTAAAAGGGAGTAGTCAAATTCAACATGGGCCTTTTACAACTGGTGGTGCCATTAACTTAGTTTCTACAGCTATCCCCGATGATTTTTCAGCAAAACTTCGTTCCAGCTATGGGAGTTTTAATACCATGCAGCTGCACACTTCGTTGGGGCAGTCTTTTGAAAACATAGGTTACGTATTGGAATATTTAAACTTTAATTCTGACGGATTTAAACGTCTTGGGGACAGCGATAATACAGGCTTTGATATTTATGATATCATGGGGAAATTAAAATTTTCAACAAATGCTGATGCCAAGATTTCTCAATCTTTGGAACTCAAATATCATTTTTATGACGAAAAATCTAATGAAACCTACTTAGGACTTTCTGAGGAAGATTTTAATCAAAATCCTTATTCACGATATGCTTCTTCGCAAAAGGATGTCATGAATGCCGAGCAGCGCCAAGTTATGCTTACGCACATTATTGATTTCTCTTCGCAATTGAGAATTCTTACAAATGCCTATGACAATAAGTTTACACGTAATTGGTATAAACTTGACGATGTTGTTTTTAATGATGACAAGAAAAGCTTGTCTAAAGTTCTAAACGACCCAATTTCTTTCGCAAATCATATGCGTATTATCAATGGATCTGAAAACTCAACAGACGATGCGCTTCTTGTTAAAGCAAATAATCGTGTGTATAGATCTAGAGGTGTTCAAACTAAAATTGACTACCATTGGTATGGTAAAAACGAATCATTTCATGATATTGAAATAGGGGCTCGAGTGCACTATGACGAAGAAGATCGTTTTCAATGGGAAGATGGTTATCGTATGTATGAAAATCAAATGACCCTTACCTCATTTGGTGCTCGCGGTGCTCAAGGGAATCGTATTTCTAGTGCAAAAGCTTTTGCCTCTTACGTGCTTTACAAATATAAGTTTAACAAACTCACCATTACCCCTGGATTTCGATATGAGAGTATAATATTAAGTAGAGAAGATTGGGGTAGTACGGATGAAAATAGAGAAAGCTTACCATCAAAAAGAGAAAATCAAATAAATACATTTATTCCGGGAGTTGGATTTAATTATGGTTTTTCAAATAGCTTGTCTTTGTTTGGCGGGGTTCACAAGGGATTTTCACCCCCTGGTAATACCCCAGGTGAACAAGCTGAGTATAGCGTGAATTATGAGTTAGGTTCACGTTTTAGTGCAGGAAAACTTCGTGGGGAGGTTATTGGTTTTTTCAACGATTATTCCAATCTACTGGGTTCTGACTTAGCTGCAAGTGGTGGATCAGGTTCACTAGATCAATTTAATGCTGGCGAGGTTAATGTGAGTGGACTTGAAGTTCAATTAAATTATAACTTTTCAAATCTTGATGCGAAGACTCAAACTCCTATTTCTGTTGCTTATACCCTTACGAATGCCATTTTTCAAAATTCATTTGGCAGTACTCAAGATATTTGGGGCACAGTAAGTGAGGGAGATCGTGTGCCATATATCCCAAAACAACAGCTAAGCGTCACTGCTGGTGTAGAACATCAACGCTATGAGTTGAGCTTAAATGCGCGTTACAATGGTGCATTTGATACACAGGCCGCTAATGGCGGGAATGATGACACCATGAGTCTGGACGATAATATCATTGTTGATATCTCTGCAAAATATCATCTCAATTCAACGATTAGCTTCTCTGCAAATGTGATTAATCTTTTTGATGAAGTTTACGCTGCAGCCCGTGTTCCAGCCGGTTTTAGACCTGGTCATCCATTTGGTATATACACAGGAATTAGTATTAATTTGGATTAAATATCTTAACAGGATACGAGTTTAAAATTAATAAAATCAAAATCGTCTAGGCTTTTTAACTTTAACTCCGCCAAGAACCCCCTCCCTTAGTGGCCTTGCTTCTTCCAGAGTTGTGTCTATTTAACCTATCTATAATACAGTGCGTGTGTCCTGTGT
>CBFHOG010000013.1:0-17453 GCA_965657545.1 Flavobacteriaceae bacterium
GTTTTGGGTTTTTATGCTTGCTCAGGATACCTACAAGGGTTCACGAAGTAATCCCTCTTTCTCCGCAAAAGAAAACCACAACGTTTGTTGTGGTTTTTTTGTTTTAGGTATATCGATAGTTTACTATCGTAAGAAAGCTTCTTTTATTTTAGTCATTCCTTAAAGTGACTATTTCCGTAGGCTTAGCTATAAATCGTCTTTTTTATGTGGGTTTCCATCGGCATATTGACAACACATGGGTAAAGCAGCATAAACGCTATCAATAACTGCAACACCATTAGCTTCGTGTCCTACAGCAGCAATATTGGCTGAAACTTGCGATACTGTTGTCTTTTTCGCGTTGTAGATGAATGTTAGCGCCTCTGTGTCTGTTTGCCAAACAGCATATTTTACGCCTTTGGTTTTGATGGCTGTTTTTTCTATACGTGCTTTACACATACCGCAGTTTCCTCGAACTGAAATAGTAGCTTTTTCCGTTTGCGCCACAGCCATAGCAGCTAAAAAAAGCATGATAATTAACTGTATTTTCATATCATTAAATTTATAAATTAAAACGGAATCCCGCATATATCATTCTACCAAAAACAGGGGCATATAGTTGACTCGTATCAAAAGATGCACCAAAAGGATTTGACGCGCCCAAAACTGCATCGGCTTGCCTTACATCAAAAAGGTTTTCTGCTCCCATATAGACAGATAAATTATCTGAAAATTGCCGTGTGATTTGGGAACTCAACAAAGAAAAACCAGCTGCTATTCTTGATGGGGAATTAAACGTAGCTACCAATCGTTGTTGCCCAACGCGATGAAAAGTAGCATCGGCGCGCCATTGTTTTCCCGCTTTTATTTTAGATCCATAACCCAAAAACGCAAACCAACGGGTTTTGGGTTGCAATGGAACTCGTTTCAACCCTGAACGATAGGTTGTTTTTATATCGTATGCTTTGTAGGCAAAACGCACATCAATACGCTCATTAAAATTCGTACTCGCCGAAAACTGAATGCTTTGTGCATGGCTTTTCCCTTCTAAATTGTAAAAAGATATTGCTCCTGCTGTTTCCCAATCCACCACTACCCTATTGGTGAATTGTGTGCGATATGCATCCAAACTCATTTCTATAGGCTGATTAAAAACCGATACTTTTTGAATCCAGCTAAATCCGTAATTCCAGGCACGTTCGGGCAGTAAACCATACATGGGTTTTGTGGGTTGTGCTATGGATAATAGTCGTTGACTTCCCAAAAACTTTTGGTGTTCTGAGAAAATACTGGACACCCGCCTTCCCTCACCTGCGGATAGACGCAAAATGGTTTTATTATCATTTAAGGCATAGCGAAAATGTAATCGTGGTGTAATAAAATCTACGAGTGTATTGTGATGATCTAACCGTAATCCAAGAATCATATTAAACTGCTCCTGACTGTTATAGCTGTATTCAAAAAAACCACCAATATTGGTTTCATTTCTATGAATCTTGGCACCCAAAATTGTTTCGTCATATATATCCGCCATATACTGCAAGCCAGTTTTAAACTTATGCATCGTATTTCCAAGTATGGATTGATAGACCAAATGATGAAAATAACTGGTGTATGATACATCGTAGGTGTTATTCCCAAAATAACCTTCTTGCTTGTGCTTACTCACCGCCGACTGAAAACCAAAACTTCGATATGGGATTTCAGGAAACACATAGCCTGTTTTTAAGGCTATATCCCATTTATTTGTTTTGAGTTCACCACCCCAAACGGAGTCACCAAATAGGTGTGTTTTCGGATTATAATCCAATTGCCCAACTTGTTTATCATCTGTTAGATAACGAAAACTAGCAAAACCAACCCAACCCCTTTCAGGGTCTATAAACTGCCAACGATTTAGAATATTAAGCTGTTGTGAAAGAGGCATATCTAAAAATCCATCCTTATTTTGATCGGTTTTCATTGTGCGTTGATTTCCGTGCAAAAAAAGCGTGGTTGCCCATTTTGAAGCAAGTTGGTGTTTGGATTGGATATTGAGTTCCGTTCGTCCATTAATAGAACGATATCCATTTACAAAAAGTGGAGGAGCTGACAAGGGTTTTATCAATTCGGTATTGATTTGACCCGAAACACTTTCGAAGCCACTGGTTACTGTTCCTGCGCCTTTGGTAATTTGAATACTTTCTACCCATGTCCCTGGCGTAAAAGTAAGTCCGAAAGTTTGGTTACTGCCCCGCAAACTCGGAATATTTTCTTGCGTAAATAATATGTACGGACTTGTTAATCCTAACATTTGAATTTGCTTGGCACCGGTGAGTGCGTCCGCGTAATTTACATCAATCGACGGATTGGTTTCAAAACTCTCAGAAAGGTTACAGCAAGCAGCTTTAAGTAACTCATCACTACCTATGGTAGTGACATTCCTAGAACTAAAAATAGCCCGCTGCAATGGTTTTCGTTTTTGAGAAATGGTTACACCATCCAATTTGGAAGCATCCTCAGGAGTTAAAAATAATTTGATGGGTTGATCAAAACCAGAAGTTATTTTTAATGTCTTAAACCCCAAATACGAAACAACCAAAACCGTATTTTCGGGTTTGTGTTTTATGGCAAAATAGCCTTCATTATTGGTAACTGTCCCAGTTGATGTGTTTTCCCAATATACACTCGCTCCAGCAAGAGGTTGGGTAGAGTCGCTTTGCTGATGAACATAGCCAGTAACATGGTGTTGCTGTGCAAATAATACATTAAAATTTGCAATTAGAAATAGCGTTAAAAAAGATTTGAACATGATTTTATAATTAAATTAAACAAACAAAAAAGAAGTTGTTTGCTAATCAAATCAAGTATTGCTCAAATAAAATATGTAGTGGTGTGTGTGATGATTCGGGAGGTGGTTTAAAACTTATGAATTGATACTTCGATATATGGTGAGTTACATATAACTCAGGATGTATAAGTGGAGCATCTGCAACCAACTCATTCAATTCCAAATCATTTGTTTCAACTACAGTATCTTGAAAATCTAAGGAGAAATGTGCTAGTTCACAACATGTTTTTGACAGTACGGGTTGGTCATATGTTAAATTCTTTTTGCAACAACTTGAAAGCGTGTGATTGATAGACGTTTCTACAAGCACATCGTGGCAAAAATGCATACCAATAGTGCTCTCTAGTGAGAGAAGCAAGACAAATAAAGCCAATAATAATGCACCTAATCGCTTCATATTCAGTCCAAAACTAGTGATTTAATTGTTTTCCCATTCAACACTTCTAATGTTTTGTCCCGCACTTGTTCAAAAACCCCTTTAACTTCACATTTTTCTTCATTGCAATCGTCACAAGAACGATAATAATTTAAAGAAACACATGGCAGCATAGCAATGGGACCATCAATAATACGCATGATTTCCGTCAGGCTAATTTCTTCCGCTGGTCGTAAGAGTCGAAAACCACCATCTTTCCCCCTTTTACTTTCTAAAATACGGTTGTTTCGCAAATCGCGTAAAATAATTTCCAAAAACTTACGTGGTATATCCTGTTCTTGTGCAATATCCGAAGTCATAACTGCTTTTGTACCATCGTCATTACGAGCGATATATGTTAAAGCCTTTATGGCGTATTTACACTTATTTGAAATCATATCACAAATGTAAAAAAAATAAATTCTATTAATCCTATCAATTTGATAGTATTTATTATATTTGTCCAGTATTTAACAAACATGATAGTAGATCAATTTATCATATCGTCTAAAAAAGAAAAGCGTACGCAACAGCAGGAACGTTTTTCTCGTTCGCTTTTAAAATCAATTAGTTGGAGAATTATTGGTACGCTAGACACGATCGTGATTTCATATCTCATTACAGGGAAATTGGCATTTGCACTATCTATCGGCGGGATAGAATTGGTTACCAAGATGATTTTATACGTTGTTCACGAACGCGTCTGGAATAAGGTTAATTGGGGGAAAAAATGAGTGTATTAATCGCAAAAGAATTAAATAAAAAACTAAGCGCAACTCCCTCTTTAACTGCGCTTTTTGATTTTCTACTCGAACAGAATTTAGGGAACATCACATTTTCTACTTCACTGGGGCAAGAAGATCAAGTAATTACGCATCATATAGCTACAAAAAAACTACCCATTGAAATTTTTACGCTAGACACTGGAAGACTTTTTCAAGAAACCTATGATGTTCTTGACGTAACGCAGCGGAAATTTAAAACCCGCATTAATGTGTTTGCACCCAACACAAATTCCATAGAAAACTTAGTCGCTTCAAAAGGTCCTAACAGCTTCTATGAATCTGTAAGCAACAGGAAAGAGTGCTGTAATATCCGAAAAATAGAACCCTTAAAACGTGCGTTAGCAAACCAAAACGTTTGGATTACAGGTTTGCGCAAAAGCCAATCGCAAAACCGATCAGCGTTGGATTTTTTCAGTTATGACGCTTCTTTTGGGATTTTAAAATTCAATCCACTATTGCACTGGTCGTTGGAAGATGTAAACGAATATTTGGACACACACAATGTTCCGCAAAACAAATTACACAACAATGGCTATGTAAGCATTGGTTGTGCCCCCTGCACACGAGCTATTGCGCCTGGAGAAGATATACGTGCCGGTCGCTGGTGGTGGGAATCAAGTAAAAAAGAATGTGGACTACATACAATTAAATCATGAGTATCCTTAAACAATTAGAAGAAGAATCTATTTATATCATTAGAGAAGTTGCAGGGCAATTTAACAATCCGTGTTTGCTGTTTTCGGGAGGAAAAGATTCCATAACGCTATTACACTTGGCGCAAAAAGCATTTGCTCCAGCAACTATTCCGTTTCCGTTGGTGCATATCGATACGGGGCATAATTTCCCAGAAACTATTGAATTACGAGATAAGCTCGTGGCAGAACACGGGCTTCGTCTAATTGTTGGAAGTGTACAAGATGATATTGATGCTGGAAATGTAATTGAAGAAAAAGGAAGACATGCAAGCCGAAATAGCCTGCAAACCACTACCCTATTAAGTACCATTGAAAAACACAAGTTTGATGCATGTATGGGTGGCGCTCGTCGCGATGAAGAGAAAGCACGAGCCAAAGAACGTGTGTTTTCTGTCCGTGATGATTTTGGGCAATGGAACGAAAAATTACAACGCCCAGAATTGTTTGACATGCTTAACGGTATGATTCATAACGGCGAAAACGTCCGTGTATTTCCCATAAGTAATTGGACAGAATTAGACGTTTGGCACTACATCCGTCAAGAAAAACTCGAAATCCCATCTATCTATTACGCACATGAACGCGAAGTGTTTCTGCGTGATAACCAATGGATGCCCGTTTCGGATTATGTGAATGTGGAGGATAAGGACGAACGCAAACATACTTCAGTACGTTTTCGTACAGTTGGAGACATGAGCTGTACTGCAGCCGTGCTTTCCGAAGCAACAGAACTCGATACGATTATTAATGAAATTGGAGGCTCTAATTTTTCAGAACGTGGTGCACGTATGGATGACAAACGTTCAGAAGGAGCCATGGAAGAACGCAAAAAAGTAGGATATTTTTAATATGGAACTCATTAAAATTGCCACCGCAGGAAGCGTAGATGACGGAAAAAGTACCTTAATTGGCAGACTATTATACGAAACTGGTGCTTTAAAAAAAGATCAAATTCAGCACATTGAAGAAAAAAGTGCTGCACGTGGTTTTGGATATTTGGATTTATCCTTAGCCACTGATGGTTTGCTAACAGAACGTGAACAAGGTATCACTATTGACGTATCACACATCTTTTTCTCCACACCAAAAAGAAGATTTATTATAGCTGACTCACCTGGTCATGTAGAATACACAAGAAATATGGTGACAGGCACCTCAACGGCGCAGGCAAGCATCATACTTTTAGATGCCAGAAAAGGTGTTATTGAGCAAACCAAACGACACTTTTTTATTACCCAGCTTCTGGGCATTAAGCAAATCATATTTGCTATCAATAAAATGGATTTGGTAGATTACAGTCAAGATGTTTTTGAAAATATAAAAACAACGCTTGAAAGTCTTGTCGACAAACACGGACAAGATGGTGTAACCTATCACTACACACCTGTATCGGCTTTGTATAACGAAAATGTTGTGAGTAATTCTAATAAATTAAATTGGCATAAAGGCGAACCGCTTCTCAGTTTAATTGAAACAATTCCATTGGAAAGCAACAAAGCGAATGATGGAGCATTTCAAATTCAATATGTAATTCGTCCAAAACGTGAAGAATTACACGATTATCGCGGTTTTGCAGGAAATGTTCGCTCAGGAAGTTTTGCTGTTGGCGATGCCATTAATATTCATCCGTCAGGGAGAAAAAGCATCATCAAACGCATTGAAAAGTATGGTGAAAGCACAGAAAGAATCTCAGCTGGAGAAAACGGCACCATACTTTTGGTAGATGAAATTGATGCCTCTAGAGGGGATAGCATCCTCAACGAAAAAGCGAATGTCAATAGCGGAAAAAACATAAGTGCAACATTTTGTTGGATGCAAGACACCCCGTTTACACCAGGCAATAAATATTGGTTACAACAAGGTATCCAACGCAGTTTGGTAAAGGTGCAAAACGTCCGTTCTAAAATTGATTTAGAAGCCTTAGAAAACCGTCAAGCTAATCAGCTGGAGCTGAACGATATTGGCAAAGGTGGATTGGCACTGGCGCAACCCATTACCACAAAATCTTATAAAGACAACCCTGCTTTGGGTGCTTTTATTTTAATCGATCCAAACACATTCAACACCGCAGGCGTTGGATTTATAGAAACCACATGAAAAGTTTTAGAACCGAAATAGAAGATCCCATTGTTGAATACGATATCCTTGACTTAGAACGTAAAATATTTGCGTTTAAAGAAGGAACAATGGACGAAGAAAAGTTCCGAAGCCTTCGTTTGGCACGAGGTGTTTACGGACAGCGTCAGCAAGGCGTGCAAATGGTGCGCATTAAAATTCCTTATGGGAAATGTTCAGCAAAACAATTGCGTAGAATTGCTCAGGTTTCAGACGAGTACTCTAACGGTAACTTACACATCACCACACGTCAAGACATTCAAATCCATTATGTGTCCTTAGATAGAACGCCAGAACTTTGGGCAGAATTAGAACAAGACGACATTACCTTGCGAGAGGCTTGTGGAAACACCATTCGCAACGTAACCGCATCGGCTATGTCGGGTATTGACCCCAATGAGCCATTTGACGTAACGCCTTATGCTAAAGCCTTTTTTGAATATTTCTTACGCAATCCCATTTGCCAAGATATGGGGCGAAAAATTAAAATCGCTTTTTCTAGTTCAGCTAAAGATGATGCGATAACATTTACGCATGACATCGGATTTATTCCTGCATTGAAAAATGGCATACGCGGATTCAAAATGCTTGTCGGTGGTGGTATTGGTACGCAACCAAGAGTTGCTGACGTCATTCAAGAGTTTATTTCAGTAGAGGAATTTATTCCGTTCACAGAAGCTGTTGTACGTGTTTTTGACCAATACGGAGAACGTAATCGCCGGAACAAAGCGCGCATGAAGTTCTTAATCAAAGAGCAGGGTTTTGAAGTCTTTAAGAACAGAGTACATGACGTTTATCAATCTATTTCTCCAAAAACAATTGATATTATCCCCAGTGAAAACACAACAGAAAAGACAGCCAATTTTGACGCTGATACAGCTGTTGATGTTCATTTTGCAACATGGAAAGAAAACAACGTGTTTTCACAAAAGCAAGACGGATTAGTAGCCGTTGGAATTGCTATTGACCGAGGTGATATTTCATCTGACAAAGCGCGTGCACTAGCCGAAGTGGTTGATTCATTTTGTGGCGATGACTTGCGCTTCACTATTGGACAAAGTATTTTGCTTAGGGGAATTAAAGAAGCTAACCTACCTGCACTTTACCAAGCGCTACAGCAATTAGACTTAGCAAAAGCAGGGTATCATAAAATCAATGATATTGTGGCTTGCCCAGGAACAGATACGTGTAATTTAGGAATTGCAAGCAGCATGGGGTTAGCTGAAGAATTACAACGTGTTATTGAAGAAGAATATCCCGCAATAATCTCAAAACACAACCTAAACATTAAAATTAGTGGGTGTATGAATGCCTGTGGGCAACATGCCATTGCTGATATTGGTTTTCAAGGAATGACAGTAAAAGCGAATGGAAATATTGCTCCGGCTACACAAGTATTGTTGGGTGGAGGCATATTAGGAAATGGCGAAGGGAGATATGCCGACAAAGCATTGAAAGTTCCTGCTAAGCGCACTCCTCAAGTGCTGCGTTGGTTATTGGAAGATTTTGATACAAATGCACAGTCAGAAGAATCGTTTTTACAGTATTATCTGAGAAAAGAAACGGATTATTTCTACCAAAACCTAAAAGGCTATGCAGACACCACCAATCTAACTCGATCAGATTTTGTTGACTGGGGAAATGAAGAAGTATACAAAAAAGCCATTGGCGTAGGCGAATGTGCGGGGGTAACCATTGATCTCGTCCAAACCTTATTGTTTGATGCAGAAGAACATGTTGAGAAAGCAAAAACTGCCTTAGATAATAAAGAATGGGCAAACAGTATTTATTACAGTTATTCCGGGAGAATTAGAGCAGCAAAAGCGCTACTTACAACGCGTTCTGCAAAAATCAATTCACACCACTCTATTATTGATGCTTTTGAAACGCATTTCCCAACGTATCATAGCATAGATAAAATATCTTTTGGCGAAGTAACAAGACTATTAAACACAACATCCCCTAGCGAAGCATTTGCTAATAGCTACTACAACGAAGCATTGCACGTAATGGACTGGATAAAAGAATTTAGACATGCACAACAAAATTAACGGAAGCCTTACCATTGTTGGTGCAGGTCCTGGGGATCCAGAACTGATCACACTAAAAGCCATCCGTGCTGTTGAGCAAGCGGATATTATTTTATATGACGCATTAGTAAACCCCGTTATATTGACGCACAACACTTTGGGCAAGCATTATTTTGTAGGAAAGCGAAAAGGCGAACATTCGTTTAAGCAATCTGAAATAAACACCATGCTTGTGGATTTTGTTCTTGAAAGAAAAAATGTGGTACGCCTTAAAGGCGGTGATGTCTCGGTTTTTGCGCGAGCTGCGGAAGAAATCACACATGCAGAACGCTTTGGTATTTCGGCTAAACTCATCCCTGGAATTTCTTCTTTCACAGGAATTGCTGCAGCACACCGTATCCCACTAACCAAACGTTGTATGTATGAAAGCATTTGGGTTACAACAGGATATACTTGCGACGGAAAACCCTCGGAAGATATTACACATGCAGCGCAATCATCTGCAACTGTGGTAATTCTTATGGGTATGACACATCTTGAAGAAATCATATCTATATTCAAAAAACACAAACCCGCAGACTATCCTGTTGGAATTGTTCAAAATGGCACAATGCCAGACGAAAAATGGGTGACTGGAACACTACATACTATTGTAAAACGTGTTAAAGATGAGGGGGTTAGCAATCCAGCCACTATATTTGTAGGATCTGCTGTGGAAGACAAAACAGCATTGTGGAATATTCAAAAGGAAATCCAACACGCATGAATACACTCTACCCTATCTTCTTAAAGACAGAGCAATTACATGTCCTTATTGTAGGGGGAGGGTTTGTTGCATTGGAAAAACTAGAATTCTTGTTTAAATCATCTCCAAATGCAAGAGTTACGCTTGTTAGTCCAATGGTGCGAGAAGAAACACAAGCTTTTATTGCAGACAAAAACGTCACAGTAATTAAACGTTCTTTTCACAGAAAATTTTTGAGAGGGAAAAATATTGTAATCGCCACAACAGATGTGCCAAAAGTAAACGAACGCGTTTACAAACTATGTAGAAAAAGGAACACGTTGATCAATGTGGCTGACAATCCACCACTTTGCGATTTTTATATGGGAGGTATTGTTACAAAAGGAAATTTAAAAATCGCGATTTCAACAAACGGAAAATCTCCTACTTTAGCAAAACGAATGCGTCAGTGGTTGGAAGGCTTTTTGCCAGAAGAAACAGACGCACTTCTAGATAAACTATACGAATATCGAAACAGCTTAAAGGGTGATTTTGAGCAAAAAATTGTAGCTATGAATGCATTAACAGAAAAATTACTCGAAAAAAAATGATTAAAACTGATATTATAATTATTGGGGCAGGGCCCGTTGGACTCTTTGCAATTTTTGAAGCAGGTCTTATGAAACTTCGTTGTCATCTTATAGACGCCATTCCACAACCTGGGGGTCAACTTGCTGAAATTTATCCTAAAAAACCGATTTATGATATCCCTGGTTATCCATCTGTATTAGCAGGAGAATTAGTGGATAAGTTGATGGAGCAAGCTGCACCATTTAAACCCGGATTTACCTTAGGAGAACGCGCAGACAGTATCGAGAAACAAGAAGATGGAACATTCATTGTTACTACAAGTAAAGGCACACAGCATCACGCTCCTGTAGTAATGATTGCTGGTGGCTTAGGTAGTTTTGAACCAAGAAAACCACTTATTAGCAACATCGCTGATTTTGAAGACAAAGGCGTGCGCTACATTGTCAAAGACCCAGACCAATTTGAAGGAAAAGACATGGTCATTTCGGGTGGTGGCGATTCGGCACTTGATTGGGCAATTTATTTTGCAGAAAAAGGAAGCTTTGTGCATTTGGTACACAGAAGTGATCGCTTTAGAGCGCACAAAGACTCTGTTGCACGCGCATACGAATTAGCTGATAATGGAAAAATGCAACTTCACACGTTTGGAGAAGTAAAAGAACTTGAAGGAACTGACGAACTTGAATCAGTTGTCATTCATACCAAAGAAAATAAAACAATCGTAAAAACAGATTTATGGTTTCCATTGTTTGGACTGTCGCCAAAACTTGGCCCTATTGGAGACTGGGGATTGGAAATTGAAAAAAATGCCATTGTAGTAGATACGTTTGATTACCAAACAAATCTTCCTGGTATTTTTGCGATTGGAGATGTAAATACATATCCGGGGAAACTAAAACTGATTTTATGTGGTTTTCACGAGGCAACACTTGCCGTTCAAACCGCATATAAAATCATCAATCCAGACAAAAAATTTACACTTAAATACACAACCGTTCAAGGAGTCCAAGGATTTGAGAATGAACAACCTAAAGAAACCGTTACTTCGTGAGTGCAGACATTAGCATTACGGTCGTTGACCGAGAGGGAACTGAACATAAATTTTCCGTTCCAACAGATATGAATTTAAATTTAATGGAAGTTTGCAAGGGGTTTGAACTTCCCGTTGAGGGAATTTGTGGTGGCATGGCCATGTGCGCTTCGTGTCAAGTGTATATTGTCACTGATGAACACTTTGGTGAACGAAACGATGACGAAGAAGCGATGCTTGACGAAGCTTATTATGTGAAAGACAATTCAAGATTAGGTTGTCAAATTCCCATAACACCCGAATTAGACGGACTTAAAGTGGCTTTGGCACCGGAAGCTCCTTAACGCAATTTTAATTTAAAAATTCCCTTACCCGTAGCGCTGCATTTTCACGAATGTCTTGCCAAAAGAAAGATACATCGAATCGGTGATAGTCTTTAACAAATGATACCCAAAAACGTTTAGGTACTTTAGGTAAGCTTACCCAGAGTAAACCATCGGTAACTTCAACGGTAAGACATGAAGGAATTAATTGCTGATCATAATAAAGTAAGCCCTTATGATTGGAGAATTCGCTTGTTGTAGTGCTATCCCAAGTTACGGGATTGGTCGTTACTGCCCCTTTGTACCAATCGGCATATTTGGGCAGCTTTCCCATCTTATAACTATTCCAACTCACAAAGCCACCCGTTTGTTCCGGAGTAACAAGAGGCTTTACATATTTAAACTCATTTTCATCAACACGAGTACCGGCTAAATATGCAGCCACTAGTTGTTGCTGAAGTTTGGTGCCATCAAAGAATTCTTGAACAATTTTTTTAAGATGGATAGCCCCTTGACTATGACCTGCCAAAATAATGGGACGACCCTTATTTTCAAAATTTAAATAATATTCAAAAGCTGCTTTAACATCCTCATAAGCCAGCGCTTTTGCTTCTTGTCCACCTTGACTTAAGTAGGGTTCAAAAAAAGCACGATAATGATTTTGACGGTAATATGGCACAAATAGTCGCGCAGCATTTGCCCACGCTGAAGCCTGAAAAGGAATAATCCATTTTTGTACGCCATCACAAATTATACTGTCTTGGACGGTAGCGTTCCAGCGGGTGTCTTTTTTATCTGTTAAAAGTGTAGGATATACAAAAAATACATCGGCTTGAAGGCTATCTGAAAATTCACTTACGGATTTTCCGTCGGGTGTTTTACCTGCATAAACCGCCCAATTTGCTTTGTTCTCGTATGAAATAGATAAAGGACTAGCCATAAACGTTGTGGTCTTGTAGTGAATACCACAAGAAGTTAAGCACAGCAGACCAATACCTAACAAAAATAATTTCCGAGGATGCATGACAATTTTTTTCAAATATGCATAAAATTCAATTACTTTAGTAACATGAAAAAGACATTACTACTATTTATACTCATAACAGCAGTCATTGGCTGTCAACGCAGTCAATTAGAAATTGGACTAAACCCAAAAAGCGGATCTGATGCTGCTGGTTTTGCATTGCTTAATGAAAAAAACGGTTTGGTGGAACTAAGCGTTACCATTCGTGGATTAGATGAAGGCACGCATGCCATTCATTTACACGAAAAAGCAGATTGCTCCTCTGATGATGGCAAATCAACGGGAGGACATTGGAATCCAACTTTCGAATCGCATGGTGCTTGGGGCAATGAAACAGGCTATCACAAAGGGGATATAGGAAATTTTGAAGTTGGTGCAGACGGTATCGGTCGCGTATATTTTGAGACTGATGAGTGGTGTATTGGCTGTGAAGACGATACCAAAAATATTTTAGGAAAAGCCATTATTGTGCATCAAGGGGCAGATGATTTTGTTTCGCAACCTTCTGGTGCAGCAGGAGCGCGTATAAGTTGCGCTGGGATTTTGGAATAGCTATTTTTTAACTTGGCCTATTGCTTCAGCAATTTGCGCAACCAGGGCTTCATTTGATTTTGTAAGGTCAAATTTCATAGGTGGCTTGATGTGCATGGTCTGCTTGATTCCTTTCTTCTTTATGAAAATTCCTTTTTTGTCAAACGACCGGCGAAATCCATCAATTTGAATCGGAACCACCACGGGGTTATAGGTCTTAATAATGTGTAAGGTTCCTTTTCTAACGGGTGCAAAGGGTCTGGTAGTCCCTTGCGGAAAAGTGATGACCCACCCATCATTCAATGCTTTTCCAATATTGGAAATATCGCTCATTTTAACCTGGCGATTAACATCTTTTCCTTTTTCACGCCAAGTACGCTCTACCGAAATAGAACCCGTGTAAGCCAAAATTCTAGGTAAAATTCCAGCCTTCATGGTTTCCTTAGCTGCAATATAATAGACATTTAGTTTTGGTCGCCATATATAGCTCAAGTAATTCAAGTTATCATCCCTACCCGCCAAACTTGCAAAAAACACATGCATCATGGCGGTTACATCGGCAAAATAAGTCTGGTGATTAGAAATGAATAAAACATTTTTATCGGGCAATTGACGAATGATTTCAGAGCCACGAATCTGCAAATCGTTAAATCCATTAAAGCGCTTGCGTGTGATACATCCCAAAAGACGAATGAGCCACAGCTTAATAAACAGGTAATGTCCGAAAGGATTTCGTTTTAACACGATTTGGTTTTGTTGCACAAAAATACAAAAGGTTAGTCAATCGGCATAAAACAAGAAAACCTGTACCTTTATGGCATGTTACAACTTCAATGGAGACGTCTATTTCTGTTCTTTTTATTGGGAGTATTGCTAGCGTGTAATTCTAGAAATCACCAAAAAAAACCGCAGAAAATTATTTCAAATCCCCCAGTCGTTACACAAAAAAAAATAATAGAAAATAAAGACAAGTCGGGATTACCGCTAACAGCCGAAAATGCTATTCCCTTTTTAAAAGATTTTGCAGAAAACAACCCTGAAAACAAAGTGCGTATAGAAACACCATTGGGCAGCTTTGATATATTGTTGTTTGAACAAACCCCCTATCACAGGGCAAATTTTATTTTCCTCACCAAAAAAAAATATTTTGATGACACTTACTTTCATCGTGTTGTACCAGAATTTATCATTCAAGGGGGGAATTCAGATAATTATGATACGGGACAAAAACGAAGAAAAATTGGGAAATACTTACTTCCACCAGATACGCGCAATGGGCTGAAACACCATCGCGGTGTTGTTTCTATGCCTAGTAGTGAAATTGAAAACCCACATAAGCTGGCATCTCCTTATGAGTTTTTTATTGTACAAAAAACACCAGGCGCATACCATTTAGACGGAAATTATACTGTTTTTGGCAAAGTGATTCGCGGTATGGATGTAGTGGATGCCATAAATGCATTACCAACTGACAAACGCGAGTGGCCACTTACCAATATGCGGATGCGTGTAACTATTTTAAATCAATAATCATGACCATTACCCAACTTAAATATTGTATTGCTGTTGCTGAATATCGCAATTTCACTACTGCCGCCGAACATGCTTTTGTAACACAACCTACACTGAGCATGCAAATTCAAAAGCTGGAGCAAGAACTCGACATAACTATTTTTGATCGGACTCAAAAACCCATAGGACTTACGCCTGTTGGGGAAAAAATTATAACGCAAGCGAAACGGATTGTCGCTGAGTCTGAACGTATGCTAGATGTTGTAGATCAGGAAAAAGGAGTTATTGGCGGCACGTTTAAACTGGGTATTATTCCTACCATCATGCCAACATTGTTACCCATGTTTTTACAAACTGTTCTCAAAGCATATCCGCAATTGGTGTTGGAAATTGAAGAAATGCCAACACAACAGATATTGGAGCACTTAGAAAAAGGCACGCTTGATGCAGGAATTGCTGCCACCCCTTTGACTACAGAACACATCATAGAAAAACCATTGTATTATGAACCTTTTATGGTATATGCACCTACCCATTCGAAGTTAAATGCAGAAAAAACCATTACTTCGGAAATGTTTAGCACAGAGCGTATGTTATTGCTACAAGACGGGCATTGTTTTCGGAATTCTGCATTGAATATATGTCAGTTACAATACGATAGTCCAACCCCTTTTGAAATTAAAAGTGGAAGCTTTGAGACACTTGTACAATTAGCAAATGAAGGCTTGGGTATTACACTACTTCCATATTTAAATGCACGACAATTAGGACAAGAGCATCAGAAAAATCTTAAATCTTTTAGCGTACCAGAACCCGCTCGAGAAATAAGTGTTATATATCACAAACGCGAATTAAAAATGCATATAATTGAAGCTTTACATGATAAAATCCGTGCAATAATTCGTGGCGCGATAGTGTACGAAGACGTAAAAATTATAAGTCCAAAGTCAAGTTAGCATATTGATTATTTGAAAGCCAATTCATCAGCATATCATAATCGTACTCATTTAAGTGCTTTTTTGCTTTATCAAGCTCTTTTTTAAAAACTGTTGGATAGTCGTAAACTTTTGATAATACCGTTTTAAAGTATGATAAATTTAATTTGGTCGACATTTTGGTTTGTTTGCAGCTAAATAACGTACTTTAGTTACACAAAATTGTTGTAGAAATGTTAATTCTTTATTTTAATTGACCATAAAAAAGAAAAAGAACATACCTCATCACCCGACTCATCTATCCCTTTTGTATGAAGCCAAATTTGCTGTGGTTTATGAGATAAAGCAGAAATCACTTCAGATATTTCTGTTCCCTGTATGCAAGCAAACTTAATGGTTCCAACAGCTTTTTTAGAAAACGATGCTTTGGTTTCTATTACCAACATTGATGCTTTTATACTATTTTGAGATAATAGACGCATAAGCAATACACCTGTTGAAAGTTCAGCAGCCATTCCCTGAACCGCCCAAAACATAGAGCGAAAAGGATTTTTATTTGCCCAATTAAGTCGTACCCCTACCCTACAAGATTCTTCGTTAATTTCGCGAACGCGAACACCAGTGAAATAGGCAGCAGGGAGCTTAAAAAGCGTGTACCTATTAATTATTGCTGGTGTAATTTTCATTGTGTTTAAACTTCAACAGACTCTACAGTAGCTAAATATCGCTCGGCATCTAAAGCTGCCATACATCCTGTTCCAGCGGCAGTTACCGCTTGACGATACTCTTTGTCTTGCACATCTCCTGAAGCAAATACACCTGGAATATTTGTTTTTGTAGATTTTCCTTCAGTGATCAAATAACCTGCTTCGTCCATGTCAAGTTGACCCTTAAAAATATCGGTGTTGGGTTTGTGTCCAATAGCAATAAACAATCCCGTGATGGCAATTTCTTCCTTCTCCCCTGTTTGATTATTTACCATACGTAAACCCTCGACTACTTGTTCTCCTAATACTTCATCAATTTCAGTATTGTAGCGTAAATCAATATTTGGCGTAGAAGTCACACGATGCTGCATGGCTTTTGAAGCGCGCATTTGATTTTTGCGGACTAGCATGGTAACTTTGTTACAGATATTTGCCAAATAGGTTGCTTCCTCGGCAGCTGTGTCGCCACCCCCTACAATGGCTACATCTTGTCCTTTGTAAAAGAAACCGTCGCAGACGGCACACGCAGAAACACCACCACCGCGAAGACGTTGTTCGCTAGGCAGCCCTAAATATTTTGCAGTGGCACCCGTTGAAATAATAATCGTTTCGGCAAGCAATTCTTTTTCGTTGTCAATAGTAACTTGATGTAAACCACCTACTTCTTTTGAAAAATGAACTGCGGTTGCCATACCTATGCGTACGTCTGTACCAAAGCGTTCTGCTTGTTGTTGCAATTGAACCATCATGGTTGGGCCGTCAACGCCTTCTGGGTAACCGGGAAAATTATCCACTTCCGTTGTGGTTGTCAGCTGACCTCCTGGTTCCATGCCCGTATAAACAACAGGTTTAAGATCTGCACGAGCGGCATAAATAGCTGCCGTATATCCAGCAGGACCAGATCCTATGATAAGTGTTTTAATATGTTCAGGTTGATTGCTCATCGTTGTGAATTTACATTCAAATGTACAAGATTAAGTGTTTTGTATGTGTCTAGTCACATCAAAAGTTATTATCAATCTATTGGCTAAAATGATGAAAAAATATGTTTGCGGGGGTAATGATAAATTCTATATTTGCAGTCCGTTTTACGGGGTGTAGCGTAGCCCGGTCATCGCGCCTGCTTTGGGAGCAGGAGGTCGCAGGTTCGAATCCTGCCACCCCGACTAAAATAAATCACATTGGGATATTGATGACCAGTCATCGCGTCCCGATGAAATCGGGAAG
>CBFHOG010000013.1:17463-43274 GCA_965657545.1 Flavobacteriaceae bacterium
TTGATGACCAGTCATCGCGTCCCGATGAAATCGGGAAGGTAGCTGATTTAAAAATCCTGCCACCCCGACTAAAATAAATCACATTGGGATATTGATGACCAGTCATCGCGTCCCGATGAAATCGGGAAGGTAGCTGATTTAAAAATCCTGCCACCCCGACTAAAATAAATCACATTGGGATATTGATGACCAGTCATCGCGTCCCGATAAAATCGGGAAGGTAGCTGGTTTAAAAATCCTGCCACCCCGACTAAAATAACCTTTTGGTTTATAACCACGGGATGTGGCGCAGCCTGGTAGCGCACACGCATGGGGTGCGTGGGGTCGCAGGTTCAAATCCTGTCATCCCGACTTTTTTCCAAAACAAAAACGACATTTTAACACAAGCGCATCCCGATGAAATCGGGAGGGTCGCAGGTTCAAACTTAGCAAAGCGATCTCACGACCAAAGGGAGTAACCCTGTCATCCCGACTTTTTTCCAAAACAAAAACGACACTTTAACACAAGCGCATCCCGATGAAATCGGGAGGGTCGCAGGTTCAAACTTAGCAAAGCGATCTCACGACCAAATAGATATCAAAACATCTACTATAAACGGCAACTACGTATTGATTGCCGTATTTTTTATATACTTTTAACACCTCATGAAACGTGTAGCGGTCTTTATAAGTCTACCCTACCGAATGCATGAAAATATATCTTATCAATGACAAATTACGATGTTCTTATTGTGGGTGGAGGTGCTGCTGGTTTCTTTTCAGCAATAAACACCGCGCAAAGAAATCCTGATCTTAAAATTGCAATTTTAGAACGCGGAAATACTGTTTTGTCTAAAGTAAAAATTTCTGGTGGCGGAAGATGTAATGTAACGCATGCTGAGTTTGAACCTAAACCGTTAACACTTCATTACCCAAGAGGGCAAAAAGAATTACTTGGGCCATTTCATACATTCATGACTGGTGATACGATGGAATGGTTTGAAAAACGAGGTGTTGATCTGGTTATTGAAGCAGATGGGCGTGTTTTTCCCAAGTCAAATTCATCTCAAACGATTATTGATTGTTTTCTCTCGGAAGCGCATAAATACAAAGTAGATATCTTACTAAATCACTCCGTTCAAAATATTGAACAAGAAAACAATCAGTGGAAACTTACAACTCCCAAGGATACGCTTTTTACAAAAAAGGTCATGATTGCAACAGGAAGTAATCCTAAAATGTGGAATCTCTTGCAAAAACTAGGGCATCGCACCACTACCCCAGTTCCTTCTCTGTTTACATTTACGATTTCAGACCCACGTATAAAATCAATCCCAGGAGTTGTTGCCAAACACGTAACACTTTCCGTAAATAATAGTTCATTAACATCATCTGGTCCGCTTCTTATTACGCATTCAGGGGTAAGTGCTCCTTCAGTACTGAAGCTATCCGCTTACGGGGCGCTTGAACTGGCAAAGCGAAATTATAATTTTGACCTAAAAATAAATTTTATTTCAAAGGAGCTAACTAAGTGTGTTGAGGAACTCGGCATATTTAAAACAAATCTTTCGAAAAAATACGTTCGCAAACATGCTTTATATGACTTACCTAAACGTTTATGGGAACAACTGGTTAAAGGGGCGGAACTTCCAAACGAAATCAAATGGGCCGAAGTCAATCACAAGCAACTGCATCAACTTGGGTTGCAGTTAACATCAGCTGTATTTAAGGTTACTGGAAAAAGCACGTTTAAAGAAGAATTTGTTACAGCTGGAGGAATAGACTTAAAAGAAATTAACTTTAAAACTTTTGAAAGTAAACTCCACAGAAATTTATTTTTTGCAGGAGAGATTTTAAATATTGATGCCGTAACAGGAGGATTTAATTTTCAAAATGCTTGGACGGGCGGCTTTATTGCTGCACAGCATATGAGCAACTAAAAAGATAATTCCAACAGAAAGTGTATATGTGCGTATTATGCTGCTGTTAACCAATGAATTTGTCAAGTCATTTTTTCTTAATCAAAATCCTCAGTTCCATATTTTTTATAATTTTATAAGGAACAAGACCTCACGAAAAAATAAAACACAAATCCATCTCCCATGAAAAAAATACTTAGAATTATTAAAAACAGATCTGATATTGGCGCTGGAACTAGAGGGGCAGATATTGGAATTGATGCCATGGAAATTGCGGCTATCAATGCAGAAAACGACTTTTTTAACAAGACCGCATTTATAGACGTAAAAACACATAACGAAAGCATCTATAACAAAGTTCAAAATTCATCTGCAAAGCGAATTAACTTTGTTGTTGAGCAATGCCAAAGAGTTGCTGAAGCCGTAAAAAAGACACTCGAAAAAGAGGAGTTTCCCTTAGTGCTTTCTGGGGATCATTCATCGGCTTTAGGTACTATTGCTGGAATTAAAACCAAAAACCCCACACAACGACTCGGTATTGTATGGATTGACGCACATGCTGATTTGCATACACCATACACCTCCCCGTCTGGAAACATACATGGAATGCCCTTAGCCGCTGCCATGCAGAAAGACAATATAAAAATGAAAACCAACAATCCAGACAAAGACACACTCAAGGCGTGGGAATCCTTAAAAACAATTGGTATAAATAATCCTAAGTTTGAAACACAAGATCTTGTTTACTTTGGGGTTAGAGACACAGAAATAGCAGAAGACACGCTTATAAACAGTAATCACATTAAAAACTACAGTGTTCCTGAAATCCGTTTTAGAGGAATAGAAAAATGCGTAAATGAAGCTATTGAGAAGTTAGCAGATTGCGATGCCATTTATATTACATTTGATGTTGACAGTTTAGACTGTGACCTCATTTCGAGAGGAACGGGAACACCTGTTCCTTTAGGGTTTACACCTAATGAGGCAAAGACCATAATTTCTGCATTTTTGAAAACTGATAAAGTGATAGCAACTGAGTTTACCGAAATTAACCCCTTGCTAGACAATAAAGGAAACTTAATGGCTGAGACTGCTTTTGATATTTTATATCATTGTTTTGGATAATTGTTTATGAACTCATTTCTAGCCATTCGCTTATAAACGTATAAAATTATCCTATATATTATTTAGTGCTTTGTATTGTATTGGTAGTGCGCTAATAGGAAAAGTGAGACCTGTTAAATATTCTCATACATCTACCTTATCTTTACAAAAACTATCAATTTGATCATTGGATTTTGTGGAGGAACAGGTGCGGGAAAATCAACCTTGGTTGAACAAGCTGCTCGTTTCCTAGGAAAAGAAAACACACTTATTCTGGCTCAAGACCATTATTATAAACACTTGCCTGAGCTAACTTTTGAGGAACGTGCTCAAATTAATTTTGATCATCCAGATGCCCTAGATTTTGATTTGATGGTGTCAGATTTAAAAAAACTCGTGAACGGAATCTCAATTGATCGCCCTGTATATTCCTTTGCGGAACATCTCCGCATGAATGAATCTGTTCCTTGTGGTTCCAAACCTTTTATTTTAGTAGAGGGTATTTTGGTTTTTGCACACCAACCCCTTCTTTCGTTATTTGATTATAAAGTGTATATTGAAGCTGACAAACAATTGCGCGTTCAACGCAGGGTAGAACGAGATGTGCAGCAAAGAGGACGGACAAAAGATGAAGTTCACCAACGATTCAAAACAACATTGCATAACATGCATGATACGTTTATTGCATCCAATAGAGAAAAAGCCGATATTGTGATTTCAAACAATGAAACTATTGAAAAATCAATTGCACCTCTAAAGTATTGGTTATCATCCGTTATTAAATGAAAAAACTTCTTAAAAATCCTTGGTTTAAACTAGCTACAAACGTGTATGCGCTTATTGGACTTTTTTTTGTTGTTTGGATGGTGTTTTTAGACACCAACTCACTACGAATTTACCTTAATCTAGAGGATAAGCTTTCAGATTTAGAACGTCAAAAAGCAACGCTGGAGCGTGATATTGCTACGGATAAAAAAATACTTTTACAATTAAACGACTCCATTGAACTGGAACGCTATGCCCGAGAAAAATATAATATGAAACGAAAAAACGAAGATGTGTACCTCATTGAGTACACAGAAGGCGCCCAATAATTTTAATAATACAAAATGAAATACACAGAACAAATGCTTCGTGAAGATGCATTAAAAGACAAAATTATCGTAGTTACTGGTGGCGGCAGCGGACTGGGAAAATCCATGACCCGCTATTTCTTACAACTTGGCGCAAAAGTGGCAATAACCTCAAGAAATTTAGAGAAATTAGAAAATACAGCAACCGAACTTTCTAAAGAAACAGCTGGTACTTGTTTTGCTGTTGCCTGTGATGTGAGAAATATTGACGAGGTGGAGGCCATGCACAAACAAGTTATAGAAAAACTGGGCGCAGTAGATGTATTGGTAAACAATGCGGCTGGAAATTTCATTGCACCAACAGAGCGATTGTCTTCCAACGCTTTTGATACCATATTGGATATTGTACTAAAAGGAACAAAAAATTGTACGTTAACCTTTGGGAAACATTGGATAAAAAACAAACAAAAAAACACAAACGTTTTAAATGTTGTGACTACCTATGCTTATACAGGCTCAGGTTATGTGGTTCCATCGGCTTGTGCAAAGGCTGGCGTACTTGCCATGACGCGTTCTTTGGCCGTAGAATGGGCAAAATACGGCATGCGATTTAATGCCGTTGCCCCTGGTCCCTTTCCCACCAAAGGAGCATGGGATAGGCTTTTACCAGCTCCCATCAAGAAAAAATTTGATCCAAAAAAACGCATTCCTATAGGTCGTGTGGGCGAACACCAAGAATTAGCGAACTTGGCAGCGTATATGGTTTCTGATTTTGGTGCATACCTAAATGGAGAAGTCATTACGCTAGACGGAGGCGAATGGCTAAAAGGAGCTGGACAGTTCAACAATCTAGAACAAGTATCGCAGACCATGTGGAATGTACTGGAAATGGCAATTCGCAAGAAAAAATAGTTAACAAAATTTTGATTTTCTAAAGCGCATATAAATACTATTTTTACACTTTACAACCAACCATGGGCAAAATCATAGCTGTAGCAAATCAAAAAGGAGGAGTAGGTAAAACCACCACCTCTGTAAACCTCGCAGCGTGCCTTGGTGTATTGGAAAAAAAAGTATTATTAATTGATGCAGATCCACAGGCCAATGCCACATCGGGTTTAGGGGTTGAAGTTGAAAAAGTAGAAAAGGGTTCCTATCAGGTCCTTGAACACACCCTCCCTGCAAAAGAGACCATCGTTCCTACAAATTCACCTAATTTAGACTTACTTCCTGCGCATATTGATTTGGTTGCTATTGAAATTGAATTGGTTGATAAGCCAAACAGAGAAAATATGCTTCGAGAGGCACTTGCTCCCATTAAAGATGCATATGATTATATTTTTATTGATTGTGCACCCTCATTGGGATTGATTACATTGAATGCGCTTACGGCTGCCGATTCGGTGATTATCCCAATACAATGCGAATATTTTGCACTTGAGGGGCTCGGGAAATTATTGAACACCATTAAGAGTGTACAAAAAATTCACAATCCCTCGTTGGGAATTGAAGGGATGTTACTGACCATGTACGATTCTCGCTTAAGACTATCAAATCAGGTTGTTGACGAAGTAAAAAAGCATTTTAACAGTATGGTTTTTAATACCATAATTCAACGAAATGTGAAAATTAGCGAAGCACCAAGTTATGGGGAAACCATCATCGACTATGATGCTTCAAGCAAGGGAGCGTCTAGCTATTTGAAGCTAGCGCAAGAATTTATCATCAAAAACAACTAAATATGGCAAAAGCAAAAAAACGTCAAGCTATGGGGCGTGGCTTATCTGCACTACTACCAACAGACGAAAACCTTGGTAATGCAAAAGTTGAAGGTCGTGTTTTAGAAGTGCCACTACAACAAATTGAAACCAATCCGTTTCAACCCAGAACACAATTCAACCCCGAAACTCTGGAAGAACTTGCTTCCTCCATTGGTGCATTAGGAGTTATCCAGCCCATTACAGTTCGACGAATGGGTACTGACAACTATCAGTTGGTTTCAGGTGAACGACGCTTTCGCGCCTCCCAAATGCTTAAACTAGACACAATCCCTGCATTTATTCGCGTTGCAAACGACAAAGAGTCCTTAGAAATGGCGCTTGTTGAAAACATTCAACGTGACGATTTAGACCCTATTGAGATTGCTTTAAGCTACGAAAGACTCATTAACGAAATTAATCTCACCCAAGAAGAAATGAGTCAGCGCGTTGGAAAAAAACGCTCCACAGTTACCAACTATTTGCGTTTGTTACAACTAGATCCACTAATACAATCAGGAATTCGCGATGGGTTTATAAGCATGGGGCACGGACGCGCACTTCTAGCAGTTGACAATCCTAGAGAGCAGTTAAACCTCTATAAAAAAATTGTAGCTACTGGTATGTCCGTCCGAGAAACGGAACAGGCAGTTAAACCTAAAAAACCGAATACGCAACCTAAAATTGATGACTACACCACCAAACATATCAATGCTTTAAGTCATTTTTTTGGTGCATCAGTACAAACAACGGTGGATAAAAATGGGGGCGGTAAAATTGTAATTTCATTTGGCTCTGAAAAAGAGTTTAAATCGATTCGTAAAAAATTGAACTTGTGAAAACGTATGCTTTGCTCTGTTTATTGATTTTTGTTTGTGGTATTTCTACAGCACAACAGATCAAAGCTGATGATATTCGTAAAATTGAGAATGAAGATCCATTAAGACCTGCAAAAGCAGCTTTCTATTCTGCTGTTCTTCCGGGACTGGGTCAAGTTTATAACAAACGCTATTGGAAAGTTCCCATTGTTTATGGTGCTATTGGGCTCTCTATTTACTCATATGATGCCAATCAAAAAAATTATGTACGCTACCGCGATGCCTATAAAAGACGTATTGCAGGCTATAGCGACGATGAATTTCAAGGGCTTATTGCAAGTACTGACCGATTGATAGACGGGCAAGATTTTTACAAAAGAAATAGAGATCGTTCTATGCTCTTTATTTTAGGATTTTATTTTTTGAATATTTTAGATGCCAACATAGATGCGCATTTAAAACAGTATAACGTAAACAGCGACCTGAGCTTTAAACCTTATATTGATGTAGCACCAACAGATGCTACACCGGTTGCAGGAATGCGTGTCGCATTAACATTTTAGTATGAAAATAGCCTTACTTGGATACGGCAGAATGGGAAAAGCCATTGAAATAATTGCACAAGAACGGGGGCACGATATTGTGGCAACAATTGACAAAGACAACCCAAATGATGTTTTTGATCACGCTGATGTTGCAATAAACTTTAGTATTCCTGCTGCAGCGGTTAACAATATAACCCATGCTATTAAACAAGGGGTTCCTGTAGTTTGCGGGACAACAGGTTGGCTGGAACATAAAGAAAAAATTGAAAAGCTATGTGAAGAAAAAAAGGGGGCGTTTTTATATGCCTCAAATTTTAGTCTTGGTGTTAATATCCTTTTTGCATTCAATAAAAAACTTGCCCAAACAATGGGACAATACACCCAATATAAAGCGAGTATGGAAGAAATTCATCACACTGGGAAATTAGATGCTCCTAGCGGAACCGCCATAACGCTTGCAGAGGGAATTCTACCGCATTCAAATCAACAGGCTTGGAAACTTGCAGAAGAAGCAAACAAAAACGACCTTGCAATAACGGCTAAACGTGAGCCGAATGTTCCTGGAACACATACTGTAAATTATATTTCTGAAACAGATACCATTTCTATTGAACACATTGCCCATAATCGCGATGGATTTGCCCTTGGTGCAGTTATGGCAGCGGAATGGATTGTTGGAAAAAGGGGTATTTTTAACATGCAAGACGTTTTAAACATAACCTAATCTTATCTGCTATGACATTTTCTCAATGGATTCTATTTCTCTTAATTTGCCAAGTTTTTATTTTCGTAAAGCTTTGGAAACTTTATAAAAAAGCAGGGTATTCACCTTTGTTGGCGCTTATCCCCTTTTACAACTCTGTTATTCTCTTACGTATTATAAAGCGACCGCAGTGGTGGGTTGTCTTACTGTATATCCCAATTGTTAATCTACTGATGCTCCCTGTTGTGTGGGTAGAGACCGCACGAAGTTTTGGGAAAAACAGCCTCACAGATAGTTTTCTTGCTTGGGCAAGTTTAGGATTTTATGGGTTTTACCTGAACTATGCCGCCGATGTAAGTTATCATCCAGACCGATCGCTGGAAGCCAAAAGTGGCTTTGGGCAATTTGTTGGTTCTATTATTTATGCTGTTGTTATTGCGACATTGGTACACGCCTATTTTATGCAACCTTTTATCATTCCAACTAGTTCACTGGAAAAAAGCTTGTTGGTTGGCGATTTTCTTTTGGTTAGTAAATTCCATTATGGAGCACGTACGCCCCAAACGGTAGTTTCTTTTCCTATGGTACACGACACCATTCCAATCGCGAAAACACGTTCTTATTTAAAAAAACCGCAGCTACCCTATTCTCGTATTCCAGGTTTTCAAAAAATAAAACGAAACGACATAGTCGTGTTTAGCTGGCCTGCAGATACAGTACGCCAATTTTTTAAGAAAGAGGCGGCAGTAATAAAACCTACAGATAAAAAATCAAATTACGTAAAACGCTGCGTTGCCGTACCTGGGGATACATTAGCGATAATAGATGGTATCATACACATTAATGGCAATGAATCTATAATGCCCGACCGAGCAAAACCGCTCTATGGATATACTGCTTACAACAGCAAAGGCATCTCTGCTCGTAAACTAAAAGACCTTGGATATGACGATCTAAACAGAAGATATGTCATTGATAACATCAGTCAACCCATACTAAACGCCCTTATCCCATATATAACAGGTTTTGCAAGTCAGGATAGAAATAATTACCAAATCTATACCGGATCAAGAGGGCTTCCTATTGAAATCGTTCGGAAATATCGTATTCAAGCTAAAGAGCTACTTGAAACCCAAAAGAACTTGTTTTTGACACGCAAAGAAGCTGTACAATTATCAAAAGATATCAACCTAGATAGCTTAAAAAGAAATATCAATACAGTCAGAACCTACAACACGGATTATTTTCCAAACAATATTTTATACAATTGGAATATTGACCAGTTTGGACCAATCGTAATACCACAAAAAGGAACAACAGTAAGCATAACACAAAAAACGCTACCGCTTTACAAAAAAATCATTCAAGACTACGAAAAAAACACACTAAGCAATAAAGGGGGTGACATTAAAATCAACGGCAAATCAGTAAACTCCTATACATTTAAAATGGATTATTATTGGATGATGGGTGATAACAGGCATCGCTCTGAAGATAGCCGCTTTTGGGGATTTGTACCCGAGGATCACGTTGTAGGAAAACCCGTATTTATTTGGATGAGCATAGACGGGTTCACAGAAGGGTTACGCCATTGGAAAGTACGCTGGAACAGGGTATTTACAACTGTTGGTGGATCAGGGGAACCCGTTTCATATCGCTGGTATTTTGCTGTTTTTGCCGCAATTTGGCAAGGGGTTGTTTGGTATAGGAAACGCAATAAAAAAGCATAAATGAGTACTGTTGTTGTACCACTAACATATGGTGGTTCGATTACACTTTGGGCACATATAGCGCAAGCTTGTAATGTTGTTCTGGAAAAACACGACCATTATCAAAAGCAAACCCTACGCAATAGAATGTATATTCATGGAGCCAATGGAAAACTAATGCTTACGGTTCCTGTAAAGCATCTCGGAAAAATAGGACATCAAAACTACAATGATGTGCATATAGACAATCAATTTCCGTGGCAAGCGCAACATTGGAAATCGTTGGAAGCTGCATATCGCTCATCTCCATACTTTGAGTTTTACGAAGACGATATTGTGTTTTTGTACAAGGAACAATTCACTCATCTGTATACCTTTAACAATGCTTTTTTTCAGGTTATAAATAATTTGATGGGACTTTCAGTTCCGCTGACTTTTACGAAATCTTACGAGAAAGAAGTCGCGCATAAAGACTTACGACCAATACAAGAAGTGAAAACAAATGACAGAAAAGTGTCACTTCAATATACGCAAGTTTTCGATGACAAAAATGGTTTTATATCTGATCTTTCCGTTTTAGACTTACTTTTTAATATGGGCCCCGAAAGTTTACAAGCGTTAAAAAACTGTTCGCTACCAAAAAAAATGTAACTTGATGCTACTAAATCTTGCATCATGAGCGATCCTAAAATTATTGGCATAGGCGGTATTTTCTTTAAATCGGAAGCGCCAGAAAAGCTAAAAAAATGGTATGCACAGCATCTAGGTTTGGTGCTTAATAATTATGGCGCAACCTTTGAAATGCGACATCTCAAAGAGCCGAAAAAAGCCAAATATATTCATTGGTCTGTATTTCCAAACGACACAAACTATTTCTATCCGTCGGGGAAACCGTTTATGATAAATTACAGGGTTCAAGAAATAGAAGAAATGGTGAAGAAATTAAAAAAAATGGGGGTTGAAATTATAGATAAAATATCGCAATTTCCCTATGGTAAATTTGTACATATTTTAGATCCTGAGGGGAATGCTATTGAACTTTGGGAACCCAAGGAAGATTTTTTTGACACCATGGAAATTCCTACAAACAAATAAAAAAGCAGGCCATAAGCCGGATTCTGTCGTGCCTTATCATTAATCTAGGCGAAACATTACTGCATCGCTCAATCCGCCTACCCTCCAACTTGGGCGCGCTACCCTTAGCGTTGGTTTACATGGCGTTTCACCGCATAGAGTTTACCTGGTTTCACTACAGCCGAACTGTACTTGCTTTCTGTTGCACTGGTCCTTCCCTGAAAAAATCAGAGTGACGGGTGTTACCCGCTATGCTACGCTTTGGTGTCCGGACTTTCCTCTCCGTAAAACGGAGCGATAAGGTGGCCTGCAGGGCAAAAATACACTATTCCTGCATTTAGTTCGAATTTATTCATAGGTCAAAAAGATGAGTTTGCGTATATTTACATCATGGGTGAATTTGTTGTATCAGCACTTAAATACAGACCGCAAACTTTTGCGGATGTTGTAGGCCAACAAGCCATTACACAAACATTAGAAAATGCTATTGATCTAGGAAAAATTGCCAAAGCCATGCTTTTTTGCGGACCTAGAGGCGTTGGTAAAACGACTTGCGCACGCATTTTTGCCAAGAAAATAAATAGCGGTACTGCACCCATCGACCCTGACGAAGATTTTGCCTTTAATGTATTTGAGCTCGATGCGGCATCTAACAACTCGGTTGCAGATATTCGTAGTCTGATTGATCAAGTTCGTATTCCACCACAAAAAGGAAACTATAAAGTGTATATTATAGACGAGGTACACATGCTTAGCTCTGCAGCTTTCAATGCCTTTTTAAAAACACTAGAAGAACCACCGCAACACGCCATTTTTATTTTAGCTACTACAGAAAAGCAAAAAATTATCCCTACCATATTATCAAGATGTCAAATCTTTGATTTTAGGCGTATCAGCATTAAAGATGCCCAAAACTATTTAAAAACCATTGCCGAGCGTGAAGGAATCCGCGCCGAAGACGATGCGCTTCATTTAATTGCTCAAAAAGCAGACGGCGCCATGCGTGACGCACTGTCTATTTTTGATCGTATGGTAAGTTATTCTGGAGAAACGCTTACCGCTAAACACGTGTCTTTAAATCTTAATATTCTTGATCACGATAGCTACCTGAATATGACTGATTTACTGCATAAGGGGGATTTACACGGTAGTATATTGCAATTTAATTCGCTCATCGATTTAGGTTTTGATGGATATCATATTATTAACGGTCTGTCCAAACACTTACGAGATTTGTTAATGTGCCAAAACGATGGCACAACAAAACTATTGGAAGTTGGAAAAGAAACAGAAGCCAAATTTCAAACACAAGCAAAAGGAATTTCTGCCGTTTTTTTACTCCAAGCTTTAGAGCTTACCAATACCTATGCGCTGCAATACAAAAATAGTTTACATCCACATCTGCAAGTAGAACTTTGCTTGATGCAAATTGCCTCGTTGACAGAAGGCGAAAAAAAAAAGCCTAAGCCCTATATAAAGCCAAAGGAAAAAGTTAATTCAGAAAGCATCACTAATGCTGTTGAAAAAACGAATACTACTGAACATCAAGCGTCGATTGCTGAGAATAACCCTGTAGAAAATAAAGTTGAGGTAGAAGTGGCAGCTTCTCCAAGCACTGCAACTGTAAATGAAGTTCTGGAAACCATTGAAGAAAAACCTATTCAGTTAGACTTATCTGCACAAGGGGTTTCTGGACTCTCTTTATCAAGCTTGCGGGTGCAAAAAGAACATCAAACAAAATTAGTTGACGCTAGCGACAACGAAACCATCAACAACCAAGAAGTCTCACAAGATGCACTAATCGAACAGTGGAAAAGTTATACAAAACGTATGACCGACAGAGGTGAACGGAATATGGTAGCACTACTTCAATTGGATATCCCAAGACTAAAAAACAAAACTGAAATTCACCTTAGTATTCCCAACGAAACCAATAAAGTAGAACTGGAAAAAAACAGCACATCATTGTTGCAGTTTTTAAGAAAGCAATTGCAAAACGATCATTTAAACCTGCGTCTTCATGTAGATGCCAAGGAGGAGAAAAAGTTTATTTATACAGCAGAAGACAAATACAAAGAATTAATTGAAAAAAATCCTGTGATCGAAGCTTTTAAAAAGAATTTTAATCTTGAATATTAAAGTACTTCAGTTTCTTACTAATGCAATTCTTTGTAAAGCAATTTTATCATCCCGTCAGCAAGTCCAACTTTTGGTACATAAATTTTATTTGAGCCGCTAAATTTCATTGCGGTAAGATAAATTTGAACTGCTGGAACTATCACATCTGCACGATCTGGGTTGAGTTGCAAATCTACCATCAGTTCTTTTTGGCTACGCTTTTTTAGAAATTCATGTTGTTCCGACAAAAGCATAAACGAAAGTGGCTTCCCTAATTTTCGTCCTGACATTTTAAATACTTTATTAATCGTACCTCCAGAACCAACCACTGAAATTCGACTTAATGATTTGGTATTGGTTATAATCCAATTTTTATACTTTTCCAACTCACTATCTTGAACCATCTTATTTAATAGGCGAACAGTACCTATTTTAAATGATTTTGACGCAATCGTTTTCCCTTGACGAATAAGCGTAAGCTCTGTACTTCCTCCTCCAACATCTACAAAAAGATACGATTTGTGTGGTTTTACAATATCGTATAAATCGGTCATAGCAATGATTTCTGCCTCTCGCTTTCCGTCAATAAGATCAATAGAAACCTCTGTTTCTTTAAGGATACGCTCAATGAGTTGCTTTCCGTTTTTGGCTTCACGCAATGCTGAAGTAGCGCATGCCATATAGTGAGAGACGTTATGGATACCCATCAATAACTTAAACGAATGCATGGCATCTATCAAACGTTGTTGGTTTGGCATTCCAATAGAACCATGAGTAAAGGTGTCTTGTCCCAATCGAATAGGCACGCGAATCATAGCACTTTTGGTATAAACAGGCGGCTTGCTTTTTCGTTCAATTACATTACTCACAAGAAGACGAACTGCATTTGATCCTATATCAATAGCAGCATATTTGGATAATCTCATGAAGTGCCAATTTTATTTTTATAGTATGTATAGGTCGCTTCTTGGGAGCGCAATGTCGTTGCTCCATTGGTGCGATAATCAGTTTTTGCGTTGCTGTTTACCCAACGTGATTTAACATTGTCATTCCAACTTAACTCAAAAGTATCCACCAATTCTTGTTGAATTTCCTTGTCATAAATGGGACAAGACACTTCAACGCGGTTGTCTAAATTTCTTGTCATCCAATCGGATGATGAAATAAAAACATCTCTATCGCCACCATTTTCAAAAATGACCATTCTAGGATGTTCCAAAAATCGATCTACGACACTAATTACCTCAATGTTTTCGCTAAATCCTTTGACACCCGGAACCAAACAACAAATTCCACGAACAATCATACGAATTTGAACACCAGCCTGACTGGCTGCATACAATGCTTTTACCATATCAAGATTAGTCAAATTATTAATTTTTATTCGAATCAGTGCATTCTTTCCGTCTTTAGCAAGCGCGATTTCTCTTTCAATCCGTTCCTTTAATCCACTTGCTGTTGTAAAAGGAGAAATCAGCAAATGCTTGTGAGAGGGAACTTTGTAGGTTTTTTCCAGAAAATTAAACACTTTATTTACCTCTTTCAAAATGGATTGATTTGCAGTAAAAAGGGTATAATCAGTATAAATTCTTGCAGTAGATTCATTAAAATTACCGGTGCTGATGAATCCATATCGCATAAGCTTATTTTCCTCTTGGCGCTGGATTAAGCAAATTTTTGAATGTACTTTTAAACTCGGGATACCAAAAACCAAACGCACCCCTTCATTTTTAAGCAACTCAGCATAGCGGATATTGGATTCTTCATCAAACCTAGCTTGAAGCTCAATCTGCACTGTAACGCGTTTTCCATTACGCGCTGCCTGAATAAGCGCATTGGCTACTTGTGAATCATCGGATAAACGATAAATCGTGATAAAAACACTTTTTACTTTTGGATCAAGAGCTGCCTCGCGCAAGAACTTAATTACGTAAGCAAAGGAGTGATAAGGCGCATATTGCAGGTAATCTCGCTGAGCAATTTGAGTAAAAATACTGCGGTCTAATGAAAAATCTTTTATGGCAAGTGGCACCATTTTATCATAAAGCAAATCTTTACGCCCAAGTGAGGGGAATTTCATATAGTCGCGGCGGTTATGATATCGTCCGCCAGAAATAATGCTGTCGCGTGAACCAATATTAAATTTATCTAAAAGAAGTTCAAGTGTGTCAGGGTTAATTTCTTTATCATAAACAAATCGGACAGGATCTCCATCAACACGTTCGCGAACGCTTGAAGCAATTTTATCTACATAACTTTTATTGATGTCATCATCGAAATCCAATTCAGCATCTCGTGTAAACTTGACCATATGCGCCGCAATAGATGTAGGCGAAAAGATGGAGAAAATATATTGCATTTGATGGCGAATCAAATCGTCCAAAAGAATCACATATTTTTTATCACCGCGTGAGGGTAGCACTACAATTCGATCCAGATGGGTTGGAATTTGAATTAAGGCGAATAATGGCTCTTTAGAGGTTTTCTGCTCCATCCTGACACCCAAAAAAACATTACTCCCTTTGGTATTGGGAATTCGAGTTTCTTCGTTTATGAGTACAGTGAGCAGTGAAGGACTTACTTTTTCATTAAAATACTCGTGAACAAATGCAGCGTGTTCTTGGTCTAGCATGTGCTCATTTAAGACATAAATTTGTTCGTTTTTAAGTTCTTCTGTCAAATTCTTGATGGTAGTAAAACTTTCGTCTTGTAGCGCTGATGTCTTCTGGGTAATTTCATACAGGAGCTGTTCTGCATTCTTGGCCTCTTCAGATGGTTTTTCAGATGCCATTTGTGCAATACGTTTCACAGTAGCATAACGGACTTTATAAAACTCGTCTAGGTTGTTTGAAAAAATACCAATAAATCGAATGCGCTCAATGAGTGGAACTCGTTCGTCTTGTGCTTCTTGCAACACACGACGATTAAAATCCAACCAACTTAATTCTCTATTTACAAATGGTAATTCCAAATTATATTAACATTTTAGGGGAAAAGCACTCGGCAGTCCCCGATTTTATCGATGCCCACAAAGATACGTCAAAGCGAAAAAGCACAGCACTTGCTGTTGGAATGTTATTCCCCTCAAACCCGCCCAACGAATGCGCTAAGGATGTACATGCGTGATTGTGTCCAAAGGTAATGATAGTACTTTGTTCATCTGGAAGGCAACGTACAAACTCTAGCACGTCTTCTCCGCTAAAGTCATAAAGCATATTACTGACCGAAAGTTTATAAAATGGTATATCCATTTCTTTGGTTACTATTAATGCTGTATGTGCTGCTCTATTTGCAGGACTTGTATAAGCGGCATCCATTTCAATGTTTTTGGAAGCTAAAAACGAACCCATACGATGCGCATCATCAATACCGCGTTGGTTTAGAGGACGATCAACATCAGAAACTTGAAGTTCCCAAGAAGATTTTCCATGGCGCATCATAATCCATGTTTTCATTTATTGGATTTTTAGGGGGCTAATCTTTTTCGTTCCCATGTAGTATCATTAGAATTGATATATACAATACGATCATGAAGTCGGTTTGGCCTGCCTTGCCAAAACTCAATGCGCTGTGGCTTGACAATAATTCCTCCCCAATGAGTTGGTCTGGGAATATCTTTCCCATCAAATTTTTGTGTGAGGATTTCGAGGCGTTCTTCCAAAACCGTTCTTGACCCTATCGATTGACTTTGGGGCGAAACATGAGCACCTAACTGGCTACCTCTGGGTCGAGAGGAAAAATACGCATCTGAAACAGCCTCAGGGGTTTTTTCCGCTATTCCGGAAATAATAACTTGACGCTCCAAATTGGGCCAAAAAAAAGATAAACTTACTTTTGGATGAGCAAATATAGCTTCACATTTATCGCTTTGGTAATTGGAGTAAAACACAAAACCGTCGTCTATGATGTCTTTTAATAGCACCACTCTTCCACGTACATTGGCATGAGCATCAACGGTGCTCAGCGTCATGGCATTAACCTCTTCTACCCCTCCTGCGTTTGAGACTTCCTCAAACCATTGATTAAATAATGTCAAGGGGGCGTTTGGGGTGTTCGCTTCGTCTAATATATTTGCCGTATAATTCTTACGTAAGTTACCAAGCTCGTTTTTCATTCTATAAAAATACAAATAAAGCTTAGGAAATCACAGCACCATCCGATGCTAGTATCACATTAGGAAATATAGGTTTTGCTTCTTGGGTAAAAAGGTCAAGATTTTTATAGCGTGATGAATAGTGTCCTAAAATCAACTGCTGTACGTTTGCATCACGAGCAATGGTTGCTGCCTCTTGGGCGGTACTGTGCTTTGTTTGTTGGGCAAGGTTTGCATGCTGCTGCAAAAAAGTGGCTTCATGATAAAGCCAGTCTGCGCCCTGAATAATAGGAATAATAGATGGTAAAAAAGCGGTATCACTGCAATAAGCATACTTTTTTGGAGGATGCGGATTTTGTGTTACGGCACTATTTTTAACCAATACACCGTCAACAGGAACGTCTTGTCCCAACTGTAACAGTCTAAATTGAATTTTATCTATTCCTGCTGCATGTGCTGCATCGGCATTTATGCGTCGCAACCCTTCTTTTTCGGCAAATAAAAATCCATTGGTATAAACCCGGTGATCCAAGGGAATTGTATGAACAACAACATCATTATCCTCATAAACACACTCAGAGTTTTTGCTTTCAAGTTCATGAAAATGAAGAGGGAAATTCGTCCATGAATTGGCGAGTTTTAATAAAAGTGTCAATGCTTCTTTAATGCCTTTTGGACCGTAAATATGCAAGGGTGCCTCTCGACCTAATAGCCGAAATGATGATACCAAACCAGGCAATCCGTAAAAATGGTCGCCGTGAAGATGTGAAATAAAAATATGCTTTATGTGTACAAATGAAACTTTTGCCTTGCGCAATTGCACCTGAGTTCCTTCGCCACAATCGATTAAAAACCGATGTCCTTTGATATCCAGAAGTTGTGCGGTTGGATTTTTATGCTCGTGAGGGCTAGCCGAGTGGCATCCTAAAATTGTCAATTTCATAGATACCCTAAGTCTCGTTCAATCTCTTCCATTTCAACCAAATCCAAGGCTTCTTGTAGGGTTGGTGCAGTTGAAATATTTTCCGGGAGTGCATCGATTTGCATCACACCAGTTACCACTATAAAAGATTTGCTTACTTGTTCCTTATTATACACGCTAAGCTCTGAGAATTCCAGAACATCTCGAGTTGAAATATTTTCATAGGTTGATAAGTCCACTACAATATTTTGATTTTCCATGTTTTTGTAGTGGGCCTTTAAAAGATTGCGAAAATCAGTACCCCTTGGATCAGTTTTTTCCCATAAAAATACAGTTGTATTGTCTTTTTGTTTAATCTGCATAACTTACTTTTTTGATGCTAGTAAATACAACACCGCCATACGAACAGCAACACCATTTTCTACTTGATCAAGAATAATAGCTTGATTTGAATCTACTACTTCACTAGAAAGTTCCACGCCTCTATTTATAGGTCCTGGATGCATGACAACAATTTTTTTGTCGAGTTTATCTAACATGGGTTTTGTGATACCATAATAAGCTGCGTATTCTCTGTTGGAAGGAAAATAGCTTGCTGACATACGCTCAAATTGGACTCGAAGTACATTTGCCACATCACACCATTCTAGTGCTTTTTTCACGTCTGTTTCAACTGTCACACCTAAGCTTGTGATGTGCTTAGGAATTAATGTAGAAGGACCGCACACTTTAACCTCAGCTCCTAGTTTTTGGAGTGCAAAAATATTTGAAAGTGCTACACGTGAGTGTAAAACATCTCCAATAATCACTACTTTTTTTCCTGCAACATCACCAAGACGCTCGGCTATAGAAAAGGTATCGAGTAAGGCTTGCGTGGGATGTTCATGTGCGCCATCACCTGCATTAATAATAGTAGCGTCAACGTGTTGTGCTAAAAAGCTAGCTGCACCTGCGCTAGAATGACGCATAACCACCATGTCAACTTTCATAGATAAAATATTATTAACCGTATCGATGAGCGTCTCTCCTTTTTTGAGGGACGACATAGAGGCTGCAAAATTGATCACATCAGCAGAAAGGCGTTTCTGTGCCAATTCAAACGAGAGTTTGGTGCGTGTACTGTTTTCAAAAAACAGGTTGGCAATGGTTATATCGCGGAGTGAAGGAACTTTTTTAATGGGCCTGTTTATAACCTCTTTAAACTGAGTAGCTGTTTCAAAAATAAGTTGAATATCCGCCTCGTTGAGGTATTTGATTCCCAGTAAGTGCTTTACGCTTAGTTCGCTCATACTATTTATTAACTAAATAAACTGCGTCTTCATCATCTTCTTCTTTCCAACAGACTATCACTTGCTCGTTTTGAATCGCATCGACTTGGCGTCCACAAAAATCGGGCTGTATGGGTAAATGTCTTGAAAATCGTCTATCAATAAGCGTTAGCAGTTGAATTTCTGCGGGGCGACCATAAGAATCTATGGCTGTTAGTGCTGCACGTATGCTGCGTCCGGTGTATAGCACATCGTCAATTAACACTACGCGTTTGTTTTCCACACCCACCTCCATATTGTTGGCGTTGGGATTTAATACTTTGTCGCCACGGCGAAAATCATCTCTGAAAAAGGTAATGTCAAGTTTACTTAGCTGTGCATTGGGCACCTTGTAATCGTGTGTTAAAATATGCAATAAACGCTCGGCAAGACGCACGCCGCGCGGCTGTAGTCCAATGAGAAGGGTTTGGTCAAAATCGCCATGGGATTCTTTGAGTTGACAAGCCAAACGAAAAAGGATGATGTGGAGGTCTTCGGCACTAAGTAGTAGCTTTTGGCTCATCCAATAATTTTTACAAAAATAGAAAAAATTGATGGTTTTCGAATTTTTTTTCAATTTCAAAAAAAAACCTACATTTGAGTAACCTTAAATCTTATTACCATGCTTACAAAAGCCTACCGTTATTTTTCAGGAAGTTACTACCAACTTATTCCACTTACTATTATTATTCAAGCTTGTATAGGCTCAGCTGTTGTATATTTTTTATTACAAGGAATACCGACCTTTTGGGATATGATTCAATTGTTTGTTTGTGTAGCGGCGACTAACATGTATTTGGGCGCAATTCTGGGTCAAATTCATGTGAAAAAAGTCTTTGCGCTTTTCATTATCGGATTAATTACAAATTTGATTCTTTTAATTTTACAACTTATGTAATGATTTTGTTACTTTAAATAGATGAATTGGATGCTTTACCGTTTATTAAACATAACTTTTATCTGTATTTTAACTATGAGTTGCACCCCTGAAGCTACTAAAAAATCACCAAAGGCTGTATTGGTTATTCACGGCGGTGCAGGTTGGATTTCAAAAGGGAGTGTTTCGGACAGTATGGAACAAGCTTACGTAAAAACTTTAGAAAAGTCTTTACTTAAAGGAAGAGAAATTATAAAAAATAACGGTTCAAGTTTAGATGCCGTCCAAGCTGCCATAGAACATTTGGAAGATTCTCCTTTATTTAATGCAGGAAAAGGATCTGTGTTTACTTTTGACGAAACCAATGAAATGGATAGTGCCCTGATGGATGGGGCCACAACAAATGCAGGTGCTGCAACTGGAATTAGTACAATAAAAAATCCAATTCAAGTGGCTAGAGCAGTTCTAGACCATTCAGTTCATGTGTTTTTGAGTGGTTCAGGTGCAGAAGCATTTGCGCTAAAAAAAGGATTGACACAAGTTGATCCATCTTATTTTTTCACACAAAATAATTACGACAATTTGCTGAAGGCAAAGGCATCTATGGAAGAAGTGAAACAGAATAAATTAGGGACAGTTGGTGCGGTAGCATTGGATAAAAATGGAAACCTTGCAGCTGGTACCTCTACGGGTGGCATGACTAATAAACGTTTTGGACGCATTGGGGATACTCCTATTATTGGAGCAGGAACCTATGCCGAAAATGGTGTTTGTGGAATTTCAGCAACAGGGCACGGCGAGTATTTTATACGGTATGTGGTAGCACATGATATTGCTGCGCGTATTAAATATGCAAACCAAAGTATTGAACAAGCTTCTACTGAAGTAATTGAAACGCTCAAAGCCAATGGTGGTTTGGGTGGCGTTATAGGATTAGATGCCACTGGGACTGTTGTCATGCCCTTTAACACCAAGGGCATGTTTAGGGGATATATTTCATTGGATGGAGATCCGATTGTCGCGCTTTACAAGGAGGATTAAATATCGATAACAAAAACATCCTTTCATAATAAACCCCTACTAAAGAAATACATTTGAAAATGTATAAAAAATCATGGCATTTTTTCCAGTGCCATCATATTTAATAAATAAAACAAAAGCGCCCTAAGGCGCTTTTATTCTGAATAATAATAAAAAGCTACAACCACTCCACAACACCACTACCAAGCTGATACACACCACCCTTAATAGCTATGCTCCCCTCTGCTTCTAGCGCAGAGAGAATTGGGCTCATGCTACGAATTTCAGCTATAGTATGTTGTACATTTTCAGCAATTGCTGCATTAACAAAAGCTGTATTTCCACTATCATAAGGACCATCAACAATCGTTTTTACACTATCTACAGCAGGTTGAATATTTGATAGTAATGTAGTAATATTACCAAGCTCAACGCCGTCGCATGCAGCTTTTACAGCGCCGCAACCCTCATGACCCAAAACAACAATAAGCTTACTTCCCGCAACCTTACAGGCGTATTCCATACTTGCAACGATGTCGGTATTCGCAAAATTTCCAGCGACACGAGCTACAAATACATCCCCTAATGCTTGATCAAAAATTTCCTCCACCACAACGCGAGAGTCAATACAAGACAACACAATTGCTTGAGGTGCCTGACCTGAAACACAAGAAGCGCGTAAACTGTTGTTATCGGTAACGGTAAGTGAATCGCTGGTGTAATTTAGATTTCCTTTTTTTAGGTTTTCAAGAACTACTGCAGGAGTGAGTTGTACTTGAACATCAGTTGTTAAAATATTTTTTCTCATAATTTATTTATTTAGTGACTTAATATGTTTTAAAAAATCGGGGAGTTCCTCAAAAATATTTGCCGCAGGAACCAATCGCGGCACCAAACCAATACGCTCCATCATATAGCGAGGTTGACTTGGTAAATGGATAAAATACACTTTCATATTCTGGTTGCTTAAATCCACCAATAAATCCTCGAGGGCATACAACCCAGATTGATCAATATATTCCATGCGATCAAAACGAAATAATACGGTTTCAGCAACTGATGGGATTTCTTTTGCCAGTTTACTAAATCCATCTTTAGAACCAAAAAACAAAGGACCATTGATGTGTTTAATGGCAATCTTATCACTTTTCAACTCTGCGTAAGCCGTTTCGTCTTCCCAAAGTTTTTCTTTACTTCCAGATGAGACTTTAGACCTACTTTCAGTAAGATCACCAATTTTTTTCATAAACATCAATGACGCCATAACAAGACCTATTCCAACAGCATAAACTAAATTCCAAACCGTTGAAAGCAGCATTACAACTAGCATAACAACCACTTCAGAGCTAATACCTAGTTTGCCTATTTTGATATCTCGTGGCAATGACGGAATAGCACGAAGCCCTTTGTAATCCATCACACCAATTCCGACGGTAACCAAAATACCTGCGAGTACTGCAGCAGGGATAGTTGACGCAGCATTACTAAATAATAATAAAATCATCAGCAACACAATTCCAGCAACCATACCCGAAATACGGGTTTTACCTCCAGAGTTGATGTTTACTACCGTTCGAATGGTTGCTCCTGCCCCTGGGATACCACCAAACATGGCAGATATGCTATTTCCAATGCCTTGCCCAATAAGTTCTTTATTGGGTTTATGACGGGTTTTGGTCATGTTATCAGCAACCACACTTGTGAGCAATGAGTCAATGGCACCCAAAAGCGACAAAGTCAGGGCTGTGAATACATATGGCAGCAGCTGTCCAAAACTTAATTCAGTGAATATCTCCCATTTGGGAATTGGAAATCCTTGTGGAATAGCCGTAATAGGGCGATAACTTGGTACAAAGAGAATGGCAACTCCTGTCATAACGACTAATGCAACCAATGTACTTGGAACAGCAGTGGTGATGCGTTTAAATCCGTATATGATAAAAATAGTTCCAAACGCAAGAAGAAACTCTATCCAGCTGATGTTTTTTAAGGCACTTGGTATAACGCGCAAAGCACCTAAAACACCAGAGGCAGATTTTGCTGCTAAGGTTTGAGACTCCCCTAAAATTTGTGATTCTGAAATTGCTTTACCTCTAGACACCGTTTCGGAAAAATCTTCCAAAACAAGAAGCCCCTCACCTGCTTCTTCATCCAAAATATTTCCCAAAATAATGGCTTCTGCCTGTGGCTTAAACGTTTCAACATAAGCGATATCCTCTTTTGCATAGTACCCCAAAACAGGGAGGGCTTGCGTAATTAATATAATAAGTCCAATAGCTGTCATAAAGCCAGAGACAACGGGATATGGAATATAACGAATGTATTTTCCGAGTTTTAAAAACCCTAAGCCAACTTGCATGAAGCCCGCAAGCATAAAGACTGCTAAAATAATAGGCAGTGCCTTTTCAACACTTCCATCGCTAGATGCAATAAGAGCACCAATAACCACCATACTCACCGCGGTCATGGGTGCAGTTGGTCCAGAAATTTGTGTGTTGGTGCCTCCTAAAAGCGCGGCAAAGAAACTTAAAAAAATAGCGCCGTAAAGCCCTGCGGTTGGTCCTAATCCAGAGGAAACACCAAAAGCTAAAGCCAAGGGAAGCGCTACGATACCGGCGGTTAAACCACCAAAAATATCGCCCTTAATATGAACGAATGCATTTTTCATTTTATGTATTTAAGTAAATGTGAAATTTGAGAATTGTAATATCGAAAGTAGTTACACTACTTCTGGAGGTGGAGAATCTAATGTATTTACAACCTCAAAAAACAAGTTTTCGTCATGAAAGATTTTTAGATTTTCATCTGACAAAAAAACAATTAGGGGAAAATCAGGAATTATAAACTTACTTTCCTCCAAATAATCAAAAGCATTTTTTTCCTCTGCGGGTTTGGGTTCTTCACTTTCTTGGGTAAGTATATATATTTCAGGTAGTGAAACATCAAATGCAACAATCGCTACAGTAACCACCTGCGACAGTAAAACCAGAAATAACAAAGACTTTGTTAGTCGTTGTGACAGAAACAAAAAATGGGGCTGAGGTTTCAAAAAGTGTAGATTTAGAGCATCTAAAAATACACTTTTATTTCAATTTATAACCAAAAACATATGTTAAAACAGCCTGTGCAATAATAATGAGGCTATGAAATCACTTTTGCCAAATATCAAATCTTGATGAGCTTTAAAATGTGTTGCTTGCTTGAAAATCTATTTTTAACTTTAACAAAATACACACCATTTTGATATCCTGAGAGATCCATTTCATTACTACGACTTGTAATAATACGCTTACCTAAAACATCAAACACCTCAATATAAACCTCTTCATTAGAAGAAATAGTAAACTTCCCAGAAGTTGGGTTTGGATACATTGTAACCTCAAAATCAGGATTTACCTCATCAAAACTCAACACACAGCTTGTACCTACTTTGTATTGAAAATATTTTGTGACAGAAAGACCTCCAGCATAAGCAAATTTTACTGCATAACTGATTTCCTCTCCCTGAGTAAAGCCACCAACCGTTTTGGTAAATACTTTACTGCCTTGTGCATCCATTTGACTTTCATTAAATGGAGTTTGCTTACGTAAATACGCTACAAGACCAGACTTGTCAGTATCCAAAAGCTCAATTGTAAATTTCACCGAACTACCAATTGTTTCAAAAGTTAGATTATACCCTTTAGAAAATTGACCCTCTCCAGAATCTGTAGACGTAAACGTGCAGTGATAACGTTGGTTTACCGTAATAGAAACGGGACTTGATGTGGCAGTACCACCGTCATTATCTGTTGCTTTTGCAGTAATACTATATGTACCTACTGCTGGATTATTCCATGAAAACACATAAGACTGGGTTGTATCTTCACCTAGCTTAGTAGATCCATTAAAAAATTCAACTTTTGCAATCGTACCATCAAAATCTGATGCAGTAGCGGAAATATCAATCGTATCACCCGAAACAAATGTATCACCATTTTCAGGAGAAGTTATAGAAATGCTTGGTAACGAATTACTTCCATTTTGTACATTGACATAAACTTCGTCTTTTGAGGTAGTACCTGAATCAGTCAAAGACAATTCAAATTTATAAATCCCTTGTTCTAAGTTTGAAATTTCGGTAGTTAGCGATTGGTCATCTGCAAAGCTTACTGTTGTTGGTCCATAAAATTGTGTCCATTGGTAAGCTGTACTGCTGGCGTTTGGAATCGCGCTTTGACTTCCATCAAGTTGTGCTGTGGAAGCTGGAATTTCGACTGTTATGTTCGCGCCAGCATTTGCGATAAGTGGTGAATAGTCCAGACTTGAAGTTCGCGTAAAAGTCATATTACCCAAATTAAATCCGCCTTGCGCTATGGCAACTCTTAACACATGCTCTCCTTCTATTAGCGGAATCCCATTTACAGATTTAGTTGCCCAATTATTCCAATCTCCTGTAGAAGTAACAGTAATATTTGATGCAACTTCTTGCCCGTCTAACTCAAGACTAAAAGGACCGCCAGCAGCCACGTTAGATGCATATCGGAAATCCATTTTATAATAGCCAGATTGCGCAATCTCAACAGTGTATTCTAACCACTCCCCTGCTTCAATCCAACCAACTGTTTTACCCTCTGCGTCCGAGACCACATCTACATGTTCATCAGTTCTGAAATTACCTGATTCCGCTCCGTTATTTCCTGTTGTACTATCAAAATAAGAAATATCTTGTCCTTTACCCCCTTCAAAATAATCGTAATTCCCAGCTTGAATAGTCCCAGGGATTTGAAAGGGTTGGTTTAAGTATGGTTTTT
>CBFHOG010000014.1:0-36431 GCA_965657545.1 Flavobacteriaceae bacterium
CATTTGTTAATTGGTCTACTATTACCACCGACCCTGTTGATAGAACAGATCTTAATAGGGTAGTCATTCAGATGAACTCTGAAAATAACTTTGACTCTGTTACTGCTTATTTTGACGATTTAGTTTACAAAGAGTAACTCTGTAGAATAAGAATAAAAAAAATTAAATATTGGGGATAATTATCCCCGATATTTAGTTTTTCTAATGAGTGGCTTAAAAAAATTATAATTAAAACACATGAAAAACACGATTTTAACATTTATCTTTTGCCTAGTGACTGCTTTGAGTTTTGCTCAAGTCACCAAGGTAGAGGTAGCAAACTCCAACAATGGCACCAAGCTGGTAGTCGATGGAAAGGATTTCATGGTCAATGGAATGAATTGGGACTACTTTCCAAGAGGAACCAATTATTCTTTTAGCCTATGGAATCAGTCAGATGACTTTATAATAGCAGCACTTGATGCTGAAATGGGATTGCTCAAAAATATGGGCGTTAATACCATAAGAACATATACGGGTATTCAACCCAAATGGATTCAACACATCTATGAGAATTACGGAATACATACCATTTTAAACCATTCTTTTGGGCGCTACGGCCTTACAATTGATGGTGCTTGGGTTCCTGTAACAGATTATAGAAACGAAGATGTCCAAGAAATGCTAATAGCTGAAGTAACCGCTTTGGCAGAGCAATACAAAAACACCCCTGGTTTATTGATGTTCTTGCTCGGAAACGAAAACAATTACGGTTTGTTTTGGGCAGGTGCTGAAACAGAGGATTTTCCAGACGAGGAAGACCAACGCAAAGCCGTTGGAGAAAACCGCGGACGTCCAATGTATAAGTTGATGAACGATGCCGCTAAAGCCATAAAAGCCATAGACGGCACACATCCTGTTGCCATCTGTAATGGAGACTTATTGTTCTTAGAAATTATTGCTGAGGAATGTCCAGATGTTGACATCTATGGCACCAATATGTACCGTGGTATTTCTTTTGGCGACACCTTTGATCGTGTAAAAAACGAATACGGTAAGCCTGTACTATTCACAGAGTTTGGATCGGATGCGTTTAACGCAATTTCAAATCAAGAAGACCAAAAGGCACAAGCCACATATATGGTTGGACAATGGAAAGAAATTTATGCCAATGCCGCCGGACTAGGAAAAGCAGGCAACTCCATTGGTGGATGTACTTTCCAGTTTAGTGACGGTTGGTGGAAATACGGACAAACAGATAACTTAGAAGTGCATGACAATAACGCTTCTTGGTCTAACGGTGGCTATCAGTTTGATTATAAACTAGGCCAAAACAACATGAACGAAGAGTGGTTTGGTATTTGTGCCAAAGGGCCTAGTAATGCACGTGGGTTGTATGACTTATATCCAAGAGCAGCTTATTATGCGCTAAAACAAGCACATACACTAAACCCCTACGGGAGCGGTGTTGACGCTGCTTTTGTAGATAACCACTTTAACAACATCCAACTTATGGATGCTGTATTACGTGCTAGAGCAGATAAAGCAGCTTTGGGCGGAGGCGAAAAAATACGTCTAAGCATCCTCAGAGCAGAATTTACATCCTTTAATACAGGCGGTAGCTCAATTTCTACACCCAAAACGCCAGATCCTAACGCCGATGTATATCCAGACCAACAAGGTTTTGATAATATGGAGTCTTATTTTGTTGGTGTTGAGGCAAATCCTGCACCCGGAATGCGTGCCGAAGTAAACGTAAATGTTTTGGGGAATATTGCCAATAATCCAATCGATGAAATTTTCTATGAAAATAGAGGTAGAGCACAACGATTTACAACACCAGATGGAGGAGAGGTAACCCTCAACGATATGAACCGTGTTCAGGTGTATAACGCAGAATTTGAGTGGAATGCCAAAAACTTTGACCTAAGAGGGTTTTACCGAACAGGACATTACCACTGGGCATATGAAGGAGATATCTTTAACTTATATCCTGAAGCCAATTATGGCCCTAACTTAGACATATATAATGGAGAAATTTTAGGTGCTGAATTAGACGCAAAAGGCATACTCTCAGGATTGAAAGTGGCTTTTGGACCGCAATTGTGGTGGGGTGCTAACCCAGCCATGCTTTTTAAGTACCAAAAAGAAGTACTTAAATGGACCGTTACTGGGGTGTATCACAGAGATATTATTACAGCTCTTGAATACGACGAAAGTGGACGACGTATTCTTAACCAAAACCAAGTGAGTAGTGGTGTGATTCCAGCCTGGCCAACAGAACGTGCTACTATAGCTCTAGAACGCAAGTTCGGAAACTTTGGTATTACCTTAGGAGGTATTTGGGGTGGAAGTCCTTTAAATGGAAGTTCTTTCCAAGTAATGGCTAAAAATAACATTCACGCAGTACTCGTTGATAAGGTAAACAGTGAAGATAACTGGGGTGGTAAAGCTAAAATTACCTTCCAAAAAGGAAGATTCAATTGGTATGCACAAGGCTCATATATGGGCTTAGTTGCCAATGGAGGCGCTGACCAAACCAAAACCTTTACAGGTTGGAAATTGAAAGACTCGGGTAGTGGAAACATGACCAATGTACTTTCTGGGTTTACGTACCTAAAGGGTAATTTGCAAATTGCACCAAACTTTTTATATCAAAAACCACTTGTTGACCCTATGCCAAATAATTCTTTTGGCCCTGGAAGACTACGCAACGTAATCGATGATCCGTTTGCAGTTCGTGGTGGAAATAGAGAAACATTAGGTGCAGAGATTTTATTCACGCTTGATCCAACACCTGGAACATGGATGTATGAATGGAACAACGATATGGTAGAAGATGCCAAGTTTGCCATGAGTGCTGGCTTTGTATTCAGACACTTACCAACCACGCAAGACGCACATATTGGTTTCTTGGCGAATCGTCAGTTTTTTGCGTTCTCAAATTCTGCCCCTGCAGAAGACCTTTGGGAAGCACATACACGTATCGTTTCGAAACTAAATCCAGAACTTGGGTTGATCGGAAATTTCTACTACGGAAATGGACAAGGTAACGGCGACTCAGATCGAACCATTACACGCTATGGTGGAGATCTTAGAATGATTTACAAAAACATGAAACTGATGTCGCATGTTAAAGTTAACGATTGGGGTCCATTTGATTACCACCGTGATTTTAACATTACATTCCCGCTTCAGGCAATGATTGACATATCCACTTCGCTTGGGAAACAAGATTGGTTTGGATTACCCAATACGCAGATTGGTATTCGCGGTACCTGGAGATCATTAGACCAGTATAGTGGATCTAGATACACTCCAGGAGGACTTACCCCTGCACCAAATGTATTTTTTGCAGGCTACCCTGAAGGGTCTGAGTGGGAAATTAGAACGTATGTTCATATCAACATTGGTAAATAATTAAAAACAAGACAATGAAAAAATTTAAGTTTAAATCACAACTACCTTTCGTTCTTGCAGGACTCCTTTCGGTTGTCATTGTAAGTTGCGAAAGAGGATTTTCAGACGAGATTGCCTTGGCAACATATCCAGATATTCCGGAAGTATTTACGGATGTTCCGGTATCGTTAACAGACCAATTCTTTGTTTCTTTTGATCCAGCTGGCGGAGCCAATGTCAATGGCTTTGGTACAGACACAAAAGAAGCCTATTTGGGAACCACTTCCATTCGCATTGATGTGCCGGCTTCAAATGATCCACAAGGAGGCTACATAGGCGGTATTTTTGTTGATAGAGGAAATGGAAGAAATTTAACCAACTACGATGCGCTCACTTTTTGGGCCAAAGGATCGGTTACGGCTGAGATTGGTTTATTTGGATTTGGAACTGACTTCGAAGGCGACAAGCATGCCGTTGGACTAAATAACATTACCCTTTCCACAGACTGGAGAAAATATATCATCCCAATTCCTGACGCTTCAAAATTAGTACAAGAAAAGGGTGTGTTTGCATTTTCAGCAGGAACAGCCAATACAAGCGGACTTGGTTATACGTTTTGGATGGATGAAATCCGATTTGAGAAATTAGGTTTTGTTGCGCAACCTTTGACCTTTATATTTGGAGGTGAAAATACCACACAGACGTCTTATACAGATTCTGTCATTAAAACCACTGGAATTACACAAACGGTTACTTTAGGTGATGGTTCAGTGGTTACGACTGCTATTGCGCCTGGGTATTTAGATTTTAAAACATCGGATCCATTTGTTGCTCAAGTAAACGAACTAGGTGAAATTACAGTTATGGGAACTGGAGAGGCAACCATAACTGCATCACTTAATGGCGTTGACGCTGTTGGATCGTTGACCATTAATTCTTTAGGAAGATTTGATTTGCCAGATGCGCCAACACATGCAGCAGCAGATGTTATTTCTATTTTTAGCGATGCATATGAAAATGTACCTGTAGATTTTTACAACGGGTATTGGGAGCCTTATCAGACTACTACTTCTGCTGATTTTGATGTAAATGGAGATAACATTCTGAGTTACGAAAACTTCAACTTTGTGGGGCATCAATTTGGAAGCCCAACGGTTAATGGTTCTCAAATGACACATTTCCATTTTGATGTGTTTATTCCAGGATCACTCCCTAGTGACGCAAAATTGAAAGTAACCATTAAGGATTTTGGTGCTGATGGAGCAGACGGTAATGGAGATGATACTACGCAAGTATTTACATTGACAAGCGCTGACCTCACTGGAGATGCTTGGAGCAGTATTGATATTCCATTGTCATTATCGCCAAAATCAAAAATTGGACAGCTTATCTATGAAAATGATGGAAGTAATGTTACTGCATTATACTTAGATAACGTTTATTTCTATAAACAGTAATTGTATTTTTTTGTTGATGAACGCCTATTGTGCGTGTTGAATTAAGATTTATAAATATATCGTCAGTTCGAGTGATTTTGAGGAGCGAAAAATCACTCGAATTGACAACATTTTTTATCAAAACACACAATGGGAAAACAACAATTTTATAACGAAACAAAGTGCAAAATTAAACCGTATAACTGCATACATATAAATAAGAAAAACATGAATTTGTATAAGCTTCAATTGCTTCTGTTGTTATTTTTAGTTGGTTGTGGAAAAGATGACACGCCTACGGTAGAACCTGTAGTGCCAGAAGAACCAACAACGGTTAGCAAGTACGGCATGACATTGAAATGGCAAGATGAGTTTGACTATGATGGAGCTGTAGATAATGATAAGTGGCATCACCAAATTATTCCAATTATGGGAAGTAGTTGGGCAAACGGCGAGGTACAACATTATACAGATCGAGAAGACAACTCCTATGTAAGCGATGGAACGCTAAAGATTGTTGCCAAAAAAGAACAATACAATTTTGAAGGAAACACGAAGAGTTATACATCTGCTCGTTTAAATACCAAATATGCATTTCAGTATGGCCGTATTGACATTAGGGCTAAACTGCCTGCCGAACAAGGTACTTGGCCTGCTTTTTGGACATTAGGCGCGAACATTAATGAGCGCGGAAACTATCACGGCAGCACCTACGGAAGTGTGGGCTGGCCTGCTTGCGGTGAAATAGATATTATGGAGCAAAACGGTTCGGATAAAAATAACCTTATTGGGCATTTACATTGGGGTGATACTCAAACAAAAGCATATAAAAATCAGGGCGGAACCAAACGTGTTCAAAACACGGCAACAGCTTTTAACCTGTATTCTCTAGTTTGGACAAAAGACGAAATTAGAATTCTCTTTAACGACGAGGTGTTTTTTATTAAAGCTATTGATAATAGTATGCCTTATCGTTTTCCGCATTATGTATTATTTAATATTGCCATGGGTGGAACTCTTGGCGGTACAATCCCCTCCAATTTTACAACGGCAACCATGGAAGTGGATTATATAAGAATTTATCAATAAGGTAAAGATTTATATGAGCTTATATTTTAATCAAATAGAACTAAAATTAACTTACCTCTTTAAAAAATAACGTGACTAATACAACGCTTACAAAACCAACAATGACAGCTGAAAAATCCATGTTTTTAGGTCAGCATCCTGCGCAATTTCAAGATAAAGAAGTTAAAGGAGCTGAAGTGACAAAAAACGGTGAAACGTTTTACAAGATTTCAAACGCAGACGGCATGCGTCCGTTTTTTATGAGTATTGTTAGTAATTCCAATCATTGGATGTTTATTTCTAGCAAAGGAAGTTTATCTGCTGGACGGCAGAATAGCAATTATGCGCTCTTTCCATACTACACCGACGATAAAATTACCGAGTCTGCGCAAACCACAGGAAGTAAAACCATCTTTATCGTTGCCAAGTCTGGTAAAAATTTCTTGTGGGAACCTTTTTCAGAGCAACACAATGGCATATATACCATTACACGTAATCTGTATAAAAACACCTATGGCAACAAAATAATTTTTGAAGAAATTAATCACGACCTAGAAGTTACTTTCACTTATGAGTGGAATTCTAGCGACAAGTATGGATTTGTTCGTAAGTCTAATGTTACCAATAACAGCGCCGAAAATATATCGTTAAAGCTGTTAGACGGCATTCAAAATATTTTACCAAATGGCGTTGATCCATCCTTGCAAAACGCCAGTAGTAACCTTGTAGATGCTTACAAGAAATGTGAGTTGGAGGAAGATACAGGACTTGGGATTTACTCCTTGAGTGCCATCATTGTAGATAAAGCAGAACCCAGCGAATCTTTAAAAGCAAATGTGGTTTGGTCTATTGGACTTGAAAATTCCACAAAACTTATCTCATCGCTACAATTGGATACTTTCCGTAGCGGACAAGACCCAGTACAAGAAGTAAATACCAAAGCTGAAAAAGGGGCCTATTTTGTTACTGACACCATCTCATTGTCTGGAAGCGAATCAAAAAAATGGATGTTCGTAGCAGACGTAAATAAGACCATTTCAGATGTTGTTTCAATTAAAGATGAATTGCTCCAAAACACCCAGTTGGAAGAAGAAGTATTGGAAGACATTGAAAAGGGTTCTGCAAAACTGATACAATTGGTAGGTGCTGCCGATGGATTGCAAATGACTAATGATCGATTGCGTAATATTCGTCATTTTGCCAACACCATGTTTAACATCATGCGAGGTGGTATTTTTGACAACAATTATCACATTGAAAAGGCTGATTTTACAGCTTATATTGCCAATGCCAATCGCAAGGTGTTTAGATTAAAAGAACCTATTTTGGAATCACTTCCTGAGTTGTTTGACGTTAACCATCTCAAAGAAATTGCTGAAGCAGATGACAATAAAAATTTCAAGCGCCTGTGCTCTGAGTATTTACCACTAAAGTTTAGCCGTCGTCATGGCGACCCGAGTCGTCCTTGGAACAAATTTTCGATAAATACCCGAACTGAAAGCGGAGACAAAATTTTAGATTACGAAGGAAACTGGCGAGATATTTTCCAAAATTGGGAAGCCTTGGCACACTCGTATCCAGAGTTTATTGAGGGTATGATTCATAAATTTTTGAATGCCACCACTTTCGATGGATACAATCCTTATCGTGTTACCAAAGGCGGATTTGATTGGGAAACCATTGAGCCTGACAACCCTTGGTCATATATTGGTTATTGGGGAGATCATCAAATTATCTATCTCTTAAAATTCTTAGAGTTTATTGAGGATTATTATCCAAATAAACTGGAGTCATATTTCAAACAAGATTTGTTTGTATATGCCAATGTGCCTTACCGCATAAAGAGTTATCAGGACATTTTAAAAGATGCTAAGAACACCATCGATTTTGACTTTGAACGAGAAGAAAATATTCACTTTAAGCGAGAAGAAATTGGGGTAGATGGGGCATTGCTTCGTGACCAAACCATTTTTATTTACAAGGTTAATCTCGTAGAGAAAATACTAGCAACAGTTCTAGCAAAAATGTCAAACTTTATCCCTGAAGGTGGTATTTGGATGAACACCCAGCGACCCGAATGGAATGATGCCAATAATGCTCTTGTTGGAAACGGGGTGTCAATGGTTACCTTGTATTATTTACGTCGTTTTTTACGCTTTTTTGAATCTGTTGTAACAAAATCAGAAAGCGCAGATTTTCATATTTCTAAAGAGCTGCATCTGTTTTTCAATCAAGTTACAACGGGATTACAAGAACACAAATCATTGCTTAGCGGAAGCATTTCAGATGTGGATAGAAAAAGTCTTATGGATGTGCTTGGTGAAGCAGGAAGCTTATACCGCAACACCATTTATGACAACCGTTTTTCGGGCGATAAAAATATTCTGAGTAAAGAAGGTATCATGTCCTTTTTGGATGTAGCTAATGCATTTTTAGAGCATTCTATTGAGGCAAATAAACGCCGTGACAACCTTTATCATGCCTATAACCTCATGACTTTAAACGGAACAGAACAAGTGCGTATTTCGCACCTTCCTGAAATGCTTGAAGGTCAAGTTGCTGTGCTTAGCTCTGGCTATTTATCTGCCAAAGAAAGCCTCGATGTTCTTGATGGACTAAAGGCAAGCGCATTGTTCAGACCTGATCAATACAGTTATATATTGTATCCAAACAAAGAACTCCCCAGATTCGTTAATAAAAATACGATTCCTAAAGAAAAAGTGGATGCATCAGCCTTACTAACAAAATTGGTTCGCGACAATAATAATCAAGTACTTTCAAAGGATTTACGAGGAGATTATCACTTTAATGGAAACTTTAACAATGTGGATAGTCTGCAAGCTGCATTGAAGGCATTGCCCGAGCAATATCAAGCAATGGTAACCAGCGAAACAGCTTACATTGAGCAAGTTTTCGAAGATATTTTTGACCATAAGTCTTTTACAGGACGTTCAGGTACTTTCTTTGGTTATGAAGGTTTAGGCTCTATTTATTGGCATATGGTATCCAAATTGCTTTTGGCAGTCTATGAGATTACCCGTGATGCAATTAATGCCAATGAAGATCCCGCATTAATTGGAAAATTATTTGATCATTATTTCGAAATCAATGCAGGTATTGGTGCGCATAAATCCCCAGCATTATATGGTGCATTTCCAACAGATCCGTATTCGCATACCCCTGGCGGTAAAGGTGCGCAACAACCCGGCATGACGGGACAGGTAAAAGAAGATATTATAAGTCGCTTTGGAGAACTGGGTGTACGCGTAACAAATGGTATCCTCAAATTTGATCCAACCATTCTTCGAGGCTCTGAATTTTTAAGTGCACCGCAAACGTTCCACTATGTAAACGTCAATGGCGAGGAGAATACGATTGCATTAGAAAAGGACACCTTGGCATTTACCTATTGTCAAGTGCCCATCATATATAAAAAATCAAAAACAGCAAGTACTGAAGTGATTTTTCAATCTGGCGAATCACAGACATTTTTGTCAAACCAATTGGATGCAACCCTTAGTACCGCTGTTTTTCAAAGAACGAATAGCATTAATAAAATAATTGTTTCTGTTTTGAAAGAATAGTATTGAAGTAAAAAAATCATTTGTGGATATTGATTCCCCCATTCAAGTATGAGCACTATGAGAATTATCGGAGTATATGGATTTTTCACACTAGTGTTATGGTTTTCAGTGTCTTGTAACACACAACAATCGAGTATGGAAAGCAAAACTGCGGCCGAAATTTTAGGAAACCCCAAATACGAAGCAATATCGTATGGCGGATACCGAAAGACATCTCGTGATGTTCAGCCCACCATTGCTGAGTTAAAAGAAGACATGAAAATTCTTCACGCTATGGGTATTCGTATTGTGAGAACCTATAATGTGCATTTACCACAAGCTGCTAATTTGCTAAAAGCCATTTCGGAAATAAGAACAGAAAATCCTGAATTTGAAATGTACGTGATGCTAGGCGCATGGATTGACTGCCTAAACGCATGGACTGACAAGGTGGTGAATCATCATGTGGAAAGCGAACGCAATGCGCAAGAAATTGCCAAAGCGGTTGAACTTGCCAATCACTATCCAGATATAGTTAAAATAATTGCTGTTGGAAATGAAGCAATGGTAAGATGGGCAACATCTTATTACGTTGAGCCACATATTATTTTAAAATGGGTAACACACCTGCAAGACCTTAAACAAGAAGGAAAACTGCCCAATGATTTGTGGATTACCTGTTCAGACGACTTTGCTTCTTGGGGCGGAGGCGACCCTTCATACCATACCGAAGACCTGGAAGCAGTTATGGCAGCAGTGGATTATATTTCAATGCATACGTATCCCTTTCACAACACACATTATAATCCAGCTTTTTGGGATATTAAGCCAGAAGACGCTAAGGACAAAACCCCACGCCAACTCATAGATGATGCGATGTTGCGGGCTCGTGATTTTGCCGTTTCACAATATGAAGGAGTAAAAGAATACATGAATAGCTTAGGCATTGATAAACCCATTCATATTGGCGAAACAGGGTGGGCTACAATTTCAAATGGGTTTTACGGCAGAAAAGGATCCCATGCAGCAGACCAGTACAAACAGGCAAAGTATTACGAGCTTATGCGTTCATGGTCTAAAAAAAATGGCGTGTCTTGCTTTTATTTTGAAGCGTTTGACGAGCCATGGAAAGATGCGCATAATCAAAAGGGATCTGAGAATCATTTTGGTCTTATTACAGTTGACGGAAAAGCCAAATATGCCCTTTGGGATTTCGTTGACAACGGAACTTTTGACGGCCTTACACGAAATGGTGCATCCATTACAAAAACATTTAACGGAAATAATGAGAATGTATTTATTTCTGTTTTGCCTCCTAACATATTAGAACATAACCTGAATTAAAACCATGATGCGTTACACAACTCAATTCGTATTTATATTAGTTATGACATTAGCTTCTTGTACAAAACCCTTAGATGTGGAGGTTTTTGAAACCTCTGAAAGCGGAAATAAACTCACAAAACGAACTGATTTTGTTGCTGGTGAAAAGCCCTCAACCATAACCCTAGATGAAGCCAAAAAATTTCAAACCATTACGGGCTTTGGAGGTGCTTTTACAGAATCATCGGCATACTTACTCAATAAGGTGAGTAAAGAAAATAGAGACAATATTCTAAAAGCGTATTTTGCTAAAGAGGGAGCCCGATATTCCCTTACACGAACCCACATGAATTCATGTGACTTTTCCTTGAACAATTATTCCTATACACCTGTTGCTGGCGACAAGGAGCTCGTTCATTTTTCTGTTAATGAGGATAAAGATGATTTGATTCCCATGATAAAGGATGCTATGGCTGTTTCGGAAGACGGCTTTCGTCTTTTTGCCTCTCCTTGGTCTGCTGCACCTTGGATGAAAGACAACAACAGTTGGGTGGGCGGAAAACTACTGCCTGAATATTATGACACTTGGGCCTTGTTTTTTTCCAAATATGTGGATGCGTATAAAACAGAGGGCATTGATATTTGGGGCTTTACTGTTGAAAATGAACCACACGGGAATGGTGAAAATTGGGAGAGTATGCATTATTCCCCAGAAGAAATGACCCATTTTGTACAACATTTTTTAGGTCCAAAATTAGAAGCCGATGGCAAGGGCGATTTGGTTATACTAGGTTATGATCAAAACCGTGAAGGCATCCGCGAGTGGGTAGATGTGATGTATAAAGACAAAGCATCATCAAAATATTACGATGGGACTGCCGTGCATTGGTATGAAAGTACGTATGACTACTTCCCAACAGAATTACAATACGCACACGAAAAGGCTCCAGACAAATACCTTATTCAAACAGAGGCTTGTGTAGATGCCGAAGTTCCGGTGTGGCAAGACGACAAATGGTATTGGAAAAAAGAAGCTACAGATTGGGGCTACGATTGGCGCGAAGCGTCTAAAAAATACCTACATCCAAAATATGCCCCTGCAAATCGTTATGCCAGAGATATTATTGGGTGTCTTAACAACTGGGTTGATGGTTGGGTAGATTGGAACATGGTTTTAGACACAAAAGGTGGTCCTAACTGGGCAAATAACTGGTGCATTGCCCCAGTAATTGTAGATACAGAAAAGGACGAAGTTTATTTTACTCCCTTATACTACATCATGGCGCATTTTAGCAAATATATTCGCCCAGGTGCGGTAGTCATTGATGTCCAAAATTCTGACAAGGAACTCATGGTGACTGCTGCCAAAAACCCAGATGCATCTATTGCAGTTGTCGTTTTTAATGAAGGAACTTCTCCCAAAAATTTTGAATTATCACTTAACGGCCTAACCAAAACCATCAGCATAAGTCCTCAAGCTATACAGACTATTATGATTAACAACTAAATCAACCACATGAAAACACATTCTTTACTGTCTCATAAAGTTTCCATTGCTGAAAAAATAGCTTTTGGCGTAGGAATGTTTGCAAACCAAATGTTCCCTGCAATTTTAGGAATATTCATGGTTGTTTTAGTTCAAGATTTGGGTTTTCCTGGATGGATGTGGTCTTTAATTTATTTTTTTCCAAGAATATTCGATTCCATTACGGATCCTATAATGGGTTTTATATCAGATAACACAAAATCGAAGTGGGGACGTCGTAGGCAGTATGTTTTGATAGGAGGTATAATTATGGGAGTAGCCTATATTTTTATGTGGCAACTTTTTAAGGAAAACTCATTGGAGTTTAACTTCTGGTACTTCTTTCTTTGGTCTTTGGTTTTTTACTTGGGCCTAACTTTTTTCAGTGTGCCTTATGTAGCTATGGGCTATGAGATGAGTAACGATTTTCACGAGCGTACCAATATCATGGCTATTGCGCAATGGATTGGGCAATGGGCATGGGTGATTGCGCCATGGTTTTGGGTTATTATGTACGATCCAGAATGGTTCCCATCTGCAGAAGTTGCGGTTAGAGAGTTATCTTTATGGGTTGCTATTCCGTGTGCGATTTGCGCAATAGTGCCAGCAATATTTATTAAGAGTAAATCAACTCTTAATGAAGATTATGAGCCCTTAAATATGGCTAATGTTGGCAACAGTCTAAAAAAGATTTACCACAGTTTTGTGGCTGCATTTAAAATAAAAGAGTTTAGAAAATTATGTGGTGCTACATTTTTAATTTTTAATGCGTTTAATACCGTCGCAGCACTTACTTTTTTTGTTATCGTATATAAACTCTTTAATGGAGACGCTGGAGCAAGTGGTATTTGGGTTTCTCTTTTTGGTTGTTTAGGTGCATTGGGAACTACATTTATTGTCATTCCAATCGTCACATGGATGTCCAAAACTTTTGGTAAAAAGAAAGCATTTATCATAGCTCAAGCGATTTCAGTATTGGGTTATTTATTGCTTTGGTTTTTATTCGTTCCTGGTAAACCTTGGATGTATATCATCGCTCTACCCTTCTTTTCTTTTGGGATAGGAAGTTTATTTACCATTATGATGTCTATGACTGCAGATGTCATTGACATTGATGAATTAAATTCGGGCTTACGTAGAGAAGGCCTTTTTGGTGCTATTTATTGGTGGATGGTAAAAGTAGGTTTTGCCATAGCTGGAGCTCTTAGTGGTGTTATCATTGCTATTGTGGGTTTCAACCCAGACTTAGCCACCGTAGATCAACAACCAGCTGTTGATGGATTGCATGCATTTTTCTGCTTTTTCCCTCTTGCAGGCACCCTTTTGGCTATGTGGATAATGCGAGATTATAGCATTGATGAGAAACGTGCTAACGAAATCAGAGCACAATTAAAAGCACGAAAAGACACAGCTAAAACGAATACGTATCAGTACCAGTTAGGTAATATCTCTAATTTAACTGGCGTAAATATCACAACAAGATTTCATTCAGATATTGATTTTTCAACACATTCAAAACCAAAACAAAAAGCATTGTTTGACAATTCCTTAAACAAGGGTTTGCACGGCATTTGCTTTAGTCCTTATCGTGAAAACCAAAATGTTGGCGATGTTTTGTCTGAAAGTCAAATAAATGAAAGGATGGAGATCATCGCTCCTTACACCAATTGGGTGCGTTCTTTTTCCTGTACTTCTGGTAACGAGCATATCCCAAAAGCAGCAAAAGCTAAAGGGCTTAAAACCATGGTTGGTGCTTGGATAGGTGCTGACAAAAAAGAAAATGATAAGGAAATAAAAGCGCTTATACAACTCGCCAAAGACGGGCTTGTTGATATTGCAGTAGTGGGGAATGAAACCTTAATGCGCGATGATTTAAATGAACAACAAATCCTTAATTACTTGGCTCAAGTCAAAAGTGCTCTTCCAGGCATTACATTGGGATATGTAGATGCATATTATCAGTTTATTAAGCGCCCAAAATTAGTTGAAGCATGTGATGTAATTCTAATCAATTGCTATCCTTTTTGGGAAGGCAGTAAAATTGAATTTGCCACATCGTATTTAAACGAAATGGTTCAAGCAACCAAAAGCATAGCAAATGGAAAACCTGTTATTGTAACGGAAACAGGATGGCCAAACAAAGGGGATGTTGTCGGAGAATCAAAGCCGTCTTCTCAAAATGCGATGGCATATTTTGTTAATGCATGCGCCTGGGCGGCAGCGCAAAAAGTACCCTTATTCTACTTTTCATCTTTTGATGAATCTTGGAAAGTACATCACGAGGGTGATGTAGGTGCACGATGGGGCATTTGGGATAAAAACGAAAAACGCAAATACGAATAAAATGTCATACAGGGAAGGCGTAGAATTTAGCTTAGAAGATTTAACGTACAAGTCCTACAAAGGGATTGATTTTGATGCATTTATTCCTCAAGATTTTTCATCTAATGACCTTATTCCCAAAGATTTTAAAGCGTTATGGCATAAAACGCTTCAATCAGGTATGCACGGCATTTGCTTTAGTATGTATGAAGACGGACAGCAGCCTGGTGACACCATCACGGAATCACAAGTGGAACGTCGTGTAAAAATCTTAAAACCATACACCAAATGGATACGCTCATTTTCTTGTATTGAGGGTAATGAACACATTCCCCGTTTGGCGCACAAGCATGGACTAAAAACCATGGTAGGCGCATGGCTTGGAGACGATGACGAAAAAAATGAGCAAGAAATAACGTCACTCATTGCACTTGCCAATGAAGGTTGTGTAGATATCGCTGCCGTAGGCAATGAAGTGCTTTACCGAAACGATTTGACACTAGAGGCACTCTTAAAATTTATGAAGCGTGTACGTAAGGCCATTCCCTCACACATACCCATTGGCTATGTTGATGCGTATTATGAGTTTTCTTCACACCCAGAGCTTGTAGAGCATTCAGATGTTATTTTATCTAATTGTTATCCCTTTTGGGAAGGCTGCCCCGAAGAATATGCACTAAATCATATGCAGCAGATGTATGGACAGGTATTAAGTGCTGCTCAAGGGAAAAAAATTATCATTACCGAAACAGGATGGCCAAGTAAAGGCGAACCGCTAAAAGGGTCTGTTCCCTCTGAAATACACGCCATGAAGTACTTTATAAACACCCAAGCGTGGGCAAAAAATGCAAATATCGATGTGTTTTATTTTTCTTCTTTTGACGAGTCTTGGAAAGTAGGACCCGAAGGCGAAGTAGGGGCCTATTGGGGACTGTGGGATAAAAATGAAAAGTTGAAATTTTAAAGACTTAATAAAGAATTTAGTATGAAATCAATATGTCTTAAACTCTTGCTTATTGCTTGTTTTGCCTTTACATCCTGTTCGCAAACGTCAAAGCAAGAAAAAAGTGTTTCAAAAAAAGTGGACGCTATTTTAAGCCAAATGACACTCGCTGAAAAAGTGGGTCAAATGACACAAGTAGATATGCGTTTACTAGATAGTCCACAGGATATTCAAACCTATCACATTGGTTCTATTCTTAGTGGAGGGGGTTCAGCTCCAAAAACAAATACACCAAAAGGATGGCTAGATATGGTAAATGGGTACCAGAAAATAGCTATGAGTAACCGCCTTGGAATTCCCCTTATTTATGGAATTGACGCTGTTCATGGACATAACAATGTTTTGGGCGCTACAGTATTTCCACACAACCTCGCACTTGGTGCTTCTAATGATGCGGACCTTGTATATCGTGTAAATAAAGCTACGGCAATTGAGGTTGCTGCTACTGGAATTCATTGGACTTTTTCGCCTTGTATTACCATTCCGCAAGATGCTAGGTGGGGGCGTTTTTACGAAGGATTTGGTCAAACTACCGACATTGTGGATGGGCTTACGCAAGCAGCGATTCTAGGCTACCAAGATAGGTTGTCGGGTGTGCAAAACAAACAAGTGGCAGCCTGTGCTAAACATTTTATAGGAGATGGGGCTACTGTTTGGGGTACGGGAACCAGGGTGGATGGTAAACACACATATCATATTGATCGAGGCGATGTTCAATTAAATGATAAGTCGCTTCGGGAAATATATCTTCCGCCATACAAAACAGCTATTGCTTCCGATGTAAAAACGATAATGGCGAGTTTTAATAGTGTTCGCGGAGAAAAATGCCACGGAAATAAATACCTTTTAACCGATTTACTTAAAAAAGAGCTAGGCTTTGCAGGTTTTGTCGTTTCGGATTGGGCAGGAATTGATGAAATTCCAGGAGATTACAAATCGGATGTGATAAATGGTATTAATGCGGGTATTGATATGGTAATGGTGCCAGGAATCATGAAAGGTCAAAACCAACAACACTACAAAACATTTATAAAATTACTGATTGATTCAGTAAACGAGGGTAGCGTTCCCATGGAGCGTATTAACGACGCGGTACGTAGAATTTTAAAAGTTAAAATGGAGATTGGTCTATTTGATGACCCTTTAATTGACGATTCGTTCTTAAGTAAAATAGGGTCTTCGGAACACCGTGCCCTTGCTCGTGAAGCGGTTCAAAAATCTGCTGTATTATTGAAAAACGAAGGGACACTTCCTTTTGACAAGTCCATTTCAATTACGGTAGTAGGCTCAGCGGCAAACAATCTTGGTGTTCAAAACGGGGGTTGGACAACCGATTGGCAAGGATTTTTCACACCCGATTTCCACTTTTTGGACTACAATGCCGATGGGGTACTTACCAATGCCGAATATAACACACAACTTGAAAAAATTTTCGAGAACAAATTTAACCCTGCGGATTGGGTAGCTCATTTTAATGAAATTGACCCAGACGAAAATGGTAAAGTTTCTCCAGCAGATTTTACTGCTTTCATGGCAAATCGTGTACTTCAGCCAAACGGAACAACTATTTTAGATGGTATTAAAAAAGTAGCACCAAGTGCGAAAATCACTTATGAGCCAAACGCTAATACACTTCCTGAAGGCGATGTTATCCTCGCTGTTATTGGAGAATATCCTTATGCCGAAGGATTTGGTGACGACGCTGACTTACGCCTTAATAAAGCTGATTTAGAAGTTTTAGAACGCGCTAATGCTTCTGGGAATAAAGTTGTCGTTTTGTTGCTTTCTGGACGCCCATTGTTGGTACACGATATGGAAGCACAATGGGACGCTTTTGTAGCTTCTTTTTTACCTGGTATGGCGGGGGAAGGTATTGCAGACGTGCTATTTGGCGATGCCAATCCGAAAGCTAAACTGAGCTTCACATGGCCTACCAAGGCAGACGGAAGCGGTGTTTTATATGCTCAAGGGAGCGGAGAGCAATACAATTAGGCTATTTCCATGAGGTATATTTTTTTAGATGAGGTTTGGAATTTGGTCCTTAAGGTGAAGTAGGTGCTTATTGGGGACTGTGGGATAAAAATGAAAAGTTGAAATTTTAACTTTTATAAGTTTTAAACTAAAACCCCATTTTTAAAAAGTCAATTATAAACCTCAAGTATGTAATCCTAATCGTATGCGATAGGCATCATCATTTTAGGAAGAGACATTCCTTTTGCTTCAAAATTATTCACCATTAAAAGGTTTACAAAACGAATTGAAGCCTTACCATTGGAATTGTTTACTGAGCTGGATTTATTTCATATATGAAATCTTAATTCATAAGTAAACGAAAAAGTTTAACACATAATAAACAAAAATTAACGCCGCATTAACAATTTGATACTTACATTTGTGTTGAAATTTTGCCCCAATGAAATTTTTAACCCTAATAGTTCTTGCTTACTGCTCAGGTTGTTCATACAACTCAGTGCAAACCCCTCTAAATATTGAAGTAAGCCCATGTTTTGGAACTTGTCTTTCATATCATCTTGAAGTTCTTCCCAACAGCACATACGTCTTATCAGACTTTCATAAAACACGACTATTTAAAGGTAAGCTGAATAATAAGCAACGCAAGTCACTCAAATCAATTCTTACGCAAATTGCCTTAAAAAACGAACAAAAAACGTTTGGTAACCCCCAAATAAGGGATTTATCCAAAATTAAAATTTCTTTTAATTCAACAGTAGTTGACATCAACGGAAGAAGTTTTGTCCCTCAGTCATACAAACCTCTGTTAAAGTGGGCTGATGAATTTTACACGACTAATACTAGCCATGTACCACAGAGAGTACCTGTCAAAAATCAAAAATAAATATCATGAGATTAAAACTTACTACTATTATAGCCTTGTTAGCTCTGATCTTTTCTACAAGTTGTAAAAAAGATGAATATGTAAATCTAAGCGCATCCATATCGGGTGAAAATTCATATGTTGGAACAACAGAGGGAGTGCCCCTTGTTTACGATATATCACTTTCAAAAGATCTTTCAGAAGACCTGACTATAAAGCTTGCCATAGACACCACTCAAACGGCTAAATACATCAATAAAGATGATTATAACCCCATCTTTGAATACAGTTCAGACTCAGGGAGAACATGGAGAAAAGGGACCGCATCTTCGGTGACTTTTCCTAAAAGGACAAAAGACTTAAAAATACGCTTGCATACTCTAGATGATAAAAAACTAGAAGTTCACGAAGAATTTATATTAAATTTCACGGCTGATACGGGTAATAAATTTAATATTTCAGGCTCAATCCCACCTGTTGAATCTATTGTTGAAGATAACGAAATCAACAAGATTGAAGTGCATGATGGTATAGCCACCTATGTTTTGGATAACAATAACAATTTTAACCTAATTGCTATTAATAGAGAAAAAATATCCGACAAAGATCAAAAAAACATTATTGATAATGGATTAAAACAGGAGGTAAAAGATGACATAGTGGGGGTGACCTCTCTTGGAAACATAGGAATAAAATACCTTGAAGTCTTGTTTGACTTTGACTCAGGACTCCAAGGCTTTGTGGCTAATGTATCTAATACAAGCGATGACCAATGGTATATGGGTTTACAGTTGTCACGGGCGTATTACACCACTGATCCAGTAACAAGAATGAAAACCCCACAGAAATACAATGAAAATGGTTTTTTTGGATATGTTCTTACACATGAATTTGGACATATAATGACGCTTAATCGGGCAAAAGAGATTGACGTTTTAATTTCTGAAAATGATTGCAACAGGCTTTATATTCGTGAGGGGTGCACACGGGAAGCATCGGCTTTGCATAAATTTAATACAAATTTTTACGACGGATCAACGCTTAATGAACCTTCACACGTAACAAACTATGCTAAAACAAATATTGTTGAGGATATCGCTGAGTCATTTGCTTTTTATGTTACTCAAGACGATACGCCCAAATCAACAGATGATAGCTCGGGGGCATTGCGTAAAATGAATTTTGTTGCAAACTTCATGAGTTTAAATGAATTTAGAACGCCCATAAGAGAAGCAACGAATGTCAAATTACCTAGCAATTCTTCTGAAATACGTGCTTATTTTAACAGAACCAAAGAAGGAAAACATATTTCATGTACAGATCACGTGAGAATCGCTCAAGTGGTTAAGGAAGGTTTTTCAACAAATTAATGAAATTCATCTCCCCCTTTTTTACTAGGGGGAGGATTTCTTTAACTTAGCTTATCTTTGGGGATGCGTTTTTCAATTTTACTCTTTTGCATCCTCCTCATCACGACAAGTTGTACATCAACAAAGCAGCAAGCCACCAAGCAAAATGTAGATAAACCTATTGACGCAGACTCCATAATTGCTTCAATCAGTGTGGCTTCACCACCAAAAATAGACGCATTAAATCTATCCAATCTTGTTTCATTAATGGAGTCTTTGAATACGATTCCATTTGAGCAACGTGAAGTTACCCTGAAATCCATTAAGGATGAAGCTAAAACCGTTTTAGGCCAACCCTGGCCAGAAGCACTTGACACAAACCCCATTCGTTCACGCTATAACGTTTTTGTGACTGACATACACGTTGCCGCAGATAAAAGGTTAGATCAAAATATGGCTGCGCAACAGGCAGATGCCATAGTAAAAATGAAAAAAAGCTGGAATGTTTTTGTTGGCCAAATAAGCCATGTGGAAGCTTCAGCAGTCCTTGAAATGGCACCCCGCTAATTGATATGTAAACCCAAATAATTCAGCACTTTTAGTATCTAATACTTTCTTGTTTCGACCGCTTTTGTTCTCTGAAAACTGAGGAAGTGCTAATCCATTCTTTTGACATTCTTTTGTGTAAAAATCACCGCGCTGCTGATGCGAAGGACTCACGCAATGTAGGGTTTCCCCCCAAAAATTTCCTTCAATTATAGCTGTTATAAAATTAACTACATCGATTTGATGTACCAAATTTATGGGCGCCGTAGGGGCAGAAATCCCTGTTTTACCAGCGAGTTGTTTTGCTGGATGCCGCCCATCGCCCACCAAACCACCAAGACGAATAATTGTGGCATGAGTACCTAAGGCCATAATAGATTTTTCTGCATCAAGTAATTGTTCTCCAACATTACGATCTGGAATTGGCAATGTGGATTCGTTTACCTCTCCTTGTATTGCTCCAAAAACACCTATGCTGCTCATGTGTAAAAGCTTACAATTGGACGGAAGAGATGCCAAAACTTGTTTTATTCGAGCGGCATAATTTGCATTTGGATCCTGTCGAATGCCAGGTGGAAATGCGGTTATAAGGATATCAGCTTTTGAGATAAAAGAATCAAAATCTCCAGTAATCCCTGTATTTTCTACTTGTATGATGTAAGGTGTGACACCTATCGTTTTAAGTGTTTTCCCTTTTTTTTCAGACCTGACACTTCCATTTACAGCGTAACTTTTCTTTACAAGCGTATCAGCAACTGCTTTTCCAAGCCATCCACAACCCAATATAGAAACCGTTTTCATATCACTGTAAAAGTATCTTTTTTATATAAAAATATAAGCGTTTAATTTTTTTTTAGTACCTTTTGTTCAATAAATAATAAACAATGCCTATCAAAAGTTTTCAAGCTGCACGTCAAAAACTTGTGCCCAAGCGGAGGAAATCGCTATTGGTTCGAGATTATATGTCACGCAATTTGATTACGTTTTCCCCGCAACAATCCATTTTAGAAGTAATGCGAATCTTAATTCGCAACAAAATATCGGGTGGTCCTGTTGTGGATGAATTGTCTCGGCTAATAGGCGTTATTTCAGAAGCAGATTGTATCAAACATTTATCTGAAGGTAAATATTTTAACCAACCTTTTTTTGACCGTAGGGTAGAAGAGAGCATGTCTGTGGAAGTAGATGTAATTGAAGCCGATAAAACCATTTTTGATGCTGCTACACTGTTTCATAAAACAAACAGACGACGTCTTCCTGTGTTGGAGCGCGGCAGATTGGTGGGACAAATTAGCAGGCAAGATGTTGTAAAAGCCGCGTTATTGTTGCGAAGTCAACGGTGGCGCTAATTCATATTTAACCTTTAAAACCCCTTATCATGAGTACAATTCAGAACAACGTTCAGCTCATTGGTCGTCTTGGAGATGATCCCGAAGAAGTCAAATTTGATTCCAAAAAAAAGCTAGCCAAATTTTCGCTTGCAACCAATCATCGTTACAAAAGTAAGGAAGGCAATACCGTTGAAAACACACAATGGCATCGTATTGTGGCGTGGGATAAGCTAGCCGAAATATGCATAGCGCATCTTAAGAAAGGCAGCCATGTGGCATGTCAAGGAAGATTGGAATATAAAGATTATGAAACCAAATCGGGAGAGAAAAGGCATAGTGTAGAAATCCATTTGGATGAAATGCTAATGCTGTAATTATTCAAAAATTTCCGCTGCTACGCGATAGGTGTTGGCGTGCGCTTCAATAATCAAATTTACATCGGGCGCATAGCCACCACCCATACTACATTGCACGGGAATATTGCGTTCAAAACAAGATGATAATACCATTTCGTCTCGTTTTTTTGCGCCCTCAAGTGACAATGCCAAACGTCCGAGTTTGTCCTCTTTAAGGACATCAACGCCTGAGAGGTAAAACACAAAATCAGGCTGAACGGTAGTAAATAGATGTGCTAATTGATGTTTTAAAATATGCAGATATTCATTGTCTTTTGTATTATCATCTAAGGGGATATCCAAATCACTAACTTCTTTTTGAAAGGGATAATTTGCTTTACCGTGTATCGAAAAGGTAAATACGCTTGGATTATTCTGAAAAAGGGTAGCGGTTCCGTTCCCTTGATGTACGTCTAAATCAATGATTAAAATTTGTGTTGCTTGTTTAGTATCCAACAAATAGTTTGCAGCAATGGCCTGATCGTTTAATAAACAAAACGCTTCCCCACGATCATAAAAAGCGTGATGTGTGCCGCCAGCAATATTGAATGATATGCCATTTTTTAATGCAAAATCACATCCCTCTAAGGTGCCTTGCGCAATGATACACTCACGTTCGATAAGCTCCTCTGACAGGGGAAAACCAATTCGCCGTATTTCTTTTTTGGAAAGCGAAACTTCAATTAGTTGTTTGTAATATGCCTCGCAATGTGTCCTTAATACATACTTATCTAAAATACGTTCCGGAGCAAAAAACTGCTCCCTTTGGCATGTGCCTTCACGAACAAGTTGCTCGGGTAACATTTCATATTTCAACATGGGAAAACGATGCCCTTCGGGCAATGGATGTGCATAAATAGAGTGATGAGCAATGCGAATCATTACAGCAAAGATAGCTTAGGCTTTTGAAAATAAGCGAATAACCATCCCAATGAAAACAAAACCAACACCAGTAGAAAACATCCCACACACAATTCCTTCATCAGATATTATAGCGTTCAGATGTTTAAAAAAACCCACAAATTCTATATTAAGTAAAATAAGTAAAGGAAAAGAAACGATTAAGAGAACGAAGCCAAAAACAAATAGTTTTTTCTGTAAAGGGTGTTATGGTTGCATAAATTGTAGGTACATTTATTTTTTTTTATTAAATTTTGGAAATTCTGCATATAGTATTAAAAGAACCCCAATAGTGATAAGTAACTCAATAAAACTTTGGTCTGATTCAAAAGCAAAAGGGTTCTTAAAAAACGGATTGGGGTTAAAGTCCAATAAAAAAAAGCAAAAAAGATAGGACTATAAATGAGATGCCAAGGGCAGAAGCTTTTTTTGGGTTAAGACTCATGTGCTAACAAAGTAAGTTTTGGTTATGCTAAATTAAACAAAAACTTTGTTACTTTATAAATATGTTTACCTAAGTGGTAAGCTTGTTCAGTTGCAAACCAATGACATCCTCTTCAATTTTTTCAAATAATAGACTTGCCTCACCCAACTTATGATTCGTTGGTATAAGCGGTAATGCGCTAACGTTGTCCCAGCCTAAGCTTTCGTCAAGCTGTAGCATGCTCCGAAGCTTTTGCGCTGTATGCGGCAAAAAAGGTTCTGAAGTAATGGCTAGTCCAGCAGCTACTTGCAACGCCGTATGCATAATGGTTGCCACACGCTCAGGCTCCGTTTTGATTAATTTCCACGGCTCTTCGTCTGCCAAATATTTATTTCCAAGTCTGGCTAGTTGAATCATTTCTTGACAAGCAGCTCTAAATTTATACTGTTCAATGAGCTGTGCGATTTTATTCGGCGCAGCGGCCAATTCATTTATTGTTTCTTCATCTTCATTGGAGTACGCGTTTGGTTGTGGCACTACACCAGCGTAATACTTCCGCATAAGCACCATAACACGATTGATAAAATTTCCAAAAATGGCCACAAGCTCGCTGTTGTTACGGGTTTGAAAATCGCTCCACGTAAAGTCATTGTCTTTGGTTTCTGGCGCATTTGCTGTTAATACATAGCGTAGTACATCTTGTTTTTCGGGGAAATCTTCAAGGTATTCGTGTAGCCATACGGCCCAATTTTTTGAAGTAGATAACTTTTGTCCTTCTAAGTTTAAAAACTCATTTGCAGGAACGTTTTCTGGCAGGATATAATTTTCCATGGCCTTGAGCACTGAAGGGAATATAATACAATGAAAAACGATATTGTCTTTGCCAATAAAATGCACTAGCTCGGTGTTTTTATCTTGCCAATAGGGTTTCCAATCTTTGCCTTCTTTGGCTGCCCATTCTTTTGTTGCTGAAATGTAGCCAATGGGCGCATCGAACCAAACATACAATACTTTATTTTCGCCACCTGCTACAGGAACAGGGATTCCCCACGATAAATCGCGGGTTACGGCCCTGGGTTTTAATCCGTCGTCTATCCAGGATTTAACTTGTCCTAAAACGTTTGTTTTCCAATCGGATTTATGCGATTCTAAAATCCAAGAACGTAAAAAATCTTCATAACGATCTAAAGGTAAATACCAATGTGTGGTGGTTTTTAGACTTGGTGTTTCACCAGAAATTGCCGATTTGGGCTCAATTAAATCAGTGGCATTTAAAGAGCTTCCACAAGATTCACACTGGTCGCCGTAGGCTTCGGAGTTGTTGCATTTTGGACAGGTGCCTATAACATATCGGTCTGCCAAAAACTGATCTTCTTTGGCATCATAGAGTTGTTCTGTGGTTTGGGTTTCAAAACAATCGTTTGCGTGCATCGTTTTAAAAAATTCTTGCGCCGTTTCTCGGTGTATATCACTAGACGTTCTGCCGTAATAATCAAACGAAATTCCAAAGTCATCAAACGATTTTTTGATGATATTGTGGTACTTGTCAATGACTTCCTTTGGTGTAATACCTTCTTTTTTGGCTTTCATTGAAATGGCAACGCCATGCTCATCACTTCCACAAATAAAGAGTACATCTTTTCCTCGCATACGAAGATAACGGGCATAAATATCGGCGGGAACGTAAACTCCTGCCAAGTGTCCAATATGGATGGGTCCGTTAGTGTATGGCAATGCAGCGGTAATGGTGTAGCGTTTACTCATGCGGTTGTTTTCGGCACAAAAATAAGGATTTTATATCCGTACTTTCATGTGATTTTTTATCTTTAAGTATCTCAAATCTGAAATACATGAATTCCGTTAATAAAGGGAAACAAGGCGAAGAATTGGCTGTGCGGTTTTTACAAAAACAAGGCTTCACCATTGTAGTGCGTAATTTTTATCATCAAAAAGCAGAGATAGATATCATTGCCCAAAAAGATGATGTGCTTTGTATTGTGGAAGTCAAATGGCGAAAATCAGATGTACATGGTGCTCCATACGAATTTGTAACACCCAAGAAGCGCAAACTATTGGCAAGAGCTGCCGCATTTTTTGTTCAAAAACACAACTGGCAAGGGGAAACACGATTTGATATTATCAGTATAACGGGAGTTTTACCCAATATTACGATTGAACACATCGAGAGTGCGTTTTATTTCTTTTAGAAATGTTATTTTTATAACATTTTGTGTTTTTATTACTATATTTGTGAAATAATTAAAACCAATGAAAACCATTGCTTCTGCCGTGGAGGCATACATCAAGTCAAAGCCTTTTTTGATAAGTGCGCTTACGCAAGGGATTATTAATCTGACCTCTTTGTCGCGCATTATGTTAGAAGATATCAAGGAGCAAACCCAAAAGCCCGTACGAACCGGTGCTATTGTAATGGCGCTTAAGCGCCTTTCTACCGATTTGGAGTTCCGCTACTCGCATAAAATCATTAAAACGTTAAAAAATATTGGAGATATCACAGTGCGTTCTGCACTTATTGACTACAATTTCAAAGTATCCGATACGCTTTTATCGGCTCAAGCAAAATTGTTATCTCAATTACAACTATCAAGTGAGAATTTTTATACCTCTTCGCGTGGCGTTCACGAGTGTAATATTGTGGTAAGTGAACATTTGGCATCTTTGGTTGACACGCATCTTGCTCTAGAAGAATGTTTACATAAAGAAGAAAATTTATCTTCTATTACCCTAAAACTGCCCAACGAAAATGTTGCTATTCCGGGTATTTATTACTTTGTCTTTCAGCGTCTATCTTGGGAAGGAATCAATATTTATGAAGTGATTTCTACTTCAAATGAGTTCACTATTTTGGTTAATGACGATCAAGTGGATAAGGCTTTTCGGGTGATAAAAGACCTTAAGCAGTTATAGGTTTTTTAAGTTTATTAAGTAGGGATATCGCATTTTGAATGCTTAAAACTTCATCAATAACCACTACAAGCTTTTGTCCGTCTTTGGTGGTTTTTTCTTTCAGCTGTGCTTTTCCCAATGTTCCTAATTTGCCTAACATAAATTGAAATATCTCCTCTTGATAAAAAGCGCTTTCAGGATCGGCTAAGAAAGTGCAAATGCACTTCTGTTTTTTAAGTATGATTTTTTCAAAGCCTAAAGAAGCACCTAACGACTTTAATCTTACACTGTCAAATAGCGCCAGTGTTTCTTCTGGAAGCGCGCCAAACCTATCGATGAGTGATGCGCCAAACGCATGTAACTCTTTTTCTGTTTTTAGTAGTGCTAGTTCTTGATACTGCGTTAGTCTTTCAGTAACGTTATTGATATAATCTGTAGGGAAAAAGATTTCAAAATCGGTGTCTAAGACCAATTCTTTAGCTGTCGGTTTTTGATTGGGGTACAGTGCTTTAAATTCGTTTTGTTGCAATTCTTCAATAGCATCTTTCAGTATTTTTTGATAGGTTTCAAAGCCAATATCGTTAATAAATCCACTTTGTTCACCACCCAATAAATCGCCTGCGCCTCTAATTTCTAAGTCCTTCATGGCAATCTGAAATCCAGAGCCTAAGGCCGTATATTGACTCACTGCCTCCATGCGTTTGCGGGCATCTTCAGTAAGCACTGAAAAAGGCGGTGTTATAAAATAACAAAAGGCTTTTTTGTTACTGCGTCCCACACGGCCACGCATTTGATGTAAATCGCTTAGCCCGAAATTATTGGCATTATTTATAAAAATGGTGTTTGCATTGGGTACATCTAGGCCACTTTCAACAATGGTAGTTGCCACCAATACATCATATGCACCATCAATAAAGCCAAGCATCAAATCTTCTAATTTATTCCCTGGAAGTTGTCCATGGGCGGTTGCAATCCGCGCATCTGGAATAAGGCGTTGCAGCATTCCTGATACTTCTCCAATATTTTCAATGCGATTGTGGACAAAAAACACTTGACCGCCACGTTGTAATTCATAAATTACCGCATCTCGAATTTGGGTTTCACTCCATGAAATAACTTGACTTTCAATAGGATGTCGATTGGGTGGCGGGGTATTAATCACCGATAAATCTCGAGCCGCCATAAGGCTAAACTGCAAGGTTCTCGGAATGGGAGTTGCGGTAAGGGTTAGCACATCAACGTGTTCTTTCAAACTGCGTAACTTCTCTTTTACGCTTACGCCAAATTTCTGTTCCTCATCCACAATGAGTAGGCCCAAATCTTTAAACGAAACAGATTTTCCAACAAGTTGATGCGTTCCGATGACAATATCAATAGCACCATTACCAATACCTTCAAGCACTTCTTTTTTCTGCTTGGCAGATCTAAATCGATTCATATAATCAACCCTAACCGGAAACTCTTGTAGTCGCTTTACAAAAGTGTTGTAGTGTTGAAACGCCAAGATAGTGGTTGGCACCAAAACGGCTACTTGTTTGCCATTATCCACTGCCTTAAAAGCCGCACGAATAGCCACTTCGGTTTTCCCAAATCCTACATCCCCACAAACCAATCTATCCATGGGTTTTTGGTCTTCCATGTCTTGTTTTACAGCTTCTGTGGCAGTACGCTGATCTGGAGTGTCCTCAAACAAAAAAGAAGCTTCCAACTCGTGTTGTAAATAGGAGTCTGGCCCACAAGAAAACCCTTTGTTCAAACGCCTTTTGGCGTAAACATTGATGAGATTAAAAGCAATTTCCTTAACTTTCTTTTTGGTCTTTTGTTTGACTTTTTTCCATGCGCCAGAACCGAGTTTATATACCTTTGGTGCTGCGCCATCTTTACCGTTAAATTTTGAAATTTTGTGTAAAGAGTGAATACTCACGTATAAAATATCGCGATCGCCATAAAACAACTTAATGGCTTCTTGTGTTTTGCCTTCCACATCGATGCGCTGTAATCCACCAAAGGTTCCAATTCCATGGTCGATATGTGTAACGTAATCGCCCACTTCAAGCTGTGCCAATGCTTTTAACGAAATCGCTTGTTTTTTAGAGTAGCCATTTTTAAGTCTGAATTTATGATATCGTTCAAAAAGCTGATGATCGGTATAGCAAACGATATTTTCATCTTCATCTACAAAACCTTGATACAGCGGGGCTACCCAACAATGAAAAGGAGTTTCTGGAATAAGTTCCTCAATGATTTGTGTAAGCCGTTCTTTTTGTGTTTCGGAGGCGCAAAAAATATGGTTGGTACGTTGCTTCTCCGTATTTTCTTTAAGGTGCTCTGCAAACCAATCAAATTTGCGCTTAAAGTGTGGTTGTGGTTGGCATGAAAAATGGAGCGTAGCAGTTTTTTTGGAAGTTGAAAAACGAATGTTAGGTAAGATTTTTAATTCTTTTGCAAATAGTGCCCCATCAATGAATAATTCCTTTGGTGGTTGTCTTTTAATTTCACCGGATAGATTTTCAAATGCTTTCTGGGCAAAGTCAAATAGGGCATCTAGCTCAGCGGTTACTATGGATTCGTTTTGAACACAAACAAGCGTCTTTGCAGACACAAATGAAAGTAAGGATTGCCGCACTTCTTTTTGTTCTTTTTGTTCAATATTGGCGAGGACTTTAACCTGATTAAGAGACTGGATAGAGCGTTGACTGGTTACATCAAATGTGCGAATGGTATCTATTTCGTCACCAAAAAACTCGATACGAAACGGCTCGTCGTGACTAAACGAATACACGTCTAAAATACCGCCCCGAACAGCAAATTCCCCTGGTTCGTTCACAAAATCAACACGACTAAATCCAAACTCAAAAAGCGTCTCATTAACAAAATCAATACTTAACTCATCGCCTTTGTTTATCGACAATGTTTTGCGCTGTAATTCTTTGGGAGTGAGTACTTGCTCAAAAAGGGCTTCGGGGTAGGTTACTACAAGCTGTTTGGGAAGTTCTTTTAATTTTTGGAGCGTTTCAGCGCGTAACAATACATTGGCATTATCGGTTTCCTCTATATTATAAGGTCTGCGGTAGCTTGACGGGAAAAAAAGAGGCAGTTGAGGCAACAATACCTCCAAATCATTTAAAAAATAAGCAGCTTCCTCTTTGTTGTTAAGAATCCAAATAGTCGTTTCGTCGTGTTGTTCAAAAAGTGACTTTACCAAAAAACTGTGCTTTGAGCCCATCAGCCCAGATGTGATTGCACTGCCGTTGGCACGCAGGTTTTCATAAACCGCACGAAATTGTGGATTGTTTTGGTATAAAACGGGAAGCTCAGTCACACGCAATTTTTGGCAAAAATACAAAGACCAATGCCCACGCCATGTATTCTCGTTATTTTTTAAACAAATTCTCTTTTTGCTGTGATGTTAATATAGGTCTATTCACGATAGAGTTATTACATTTGCCCCCAATGAAAAAAGTGAACATTCGTCAAGCTATTGCCACTGATGCTGCAGCCATTCTTGCGTTAATTCAGGAATTGGCAGACTTTGAACGTGAACCCGATGCAGTTGCTGTAACCGAATCGGAATTTGTTCAAGATGGTTTTGGTGATAACCCGCTTTTTCAGTGTTTTGTAGCAGAAATAAATCAAAAAATTGTGGGCATCGCCTTATTTTACCGTTGTTATTCTACGTGGAAAGGCAAGTCGTGGCACTTAGAAGATTTGATTGTTACGGAAACACAACGCGGCAAAGGGATTGGGTTTGCGTTACTAAAGAAGTTTATTTCTTTTGCGCACGACTCTGGAGTTCGTCGCATTCAGTGGGCAGTATTGGATTGGAATACCCCTGCCATTGACTTTTATGAAAAACACGGAGCAACCGTATTTTCGGATTGGAAAATTACCCAAATGACAAATGGGGCAATGCAAAAATTTATAGCAAAACATCATGCGAGTATTTAAGTTTGGAGGAGCATCAGTAAAAGATGCAGAGGGTGTAAAAAATGTGGTACATGTGCTTTCGGAGACTGGTCATGAAAACACGGTGGTTGTTATCTCGGCGATGGGCAAAACGACAAATGCGCTTGAAGCCGTTGTTGATGCCTATTTTAATCGCCCTGAGTCGTATAAAAGTACCTTAATTGAGACGGAAGCCTTTCATCAAGATATTATTGAAGCCCTTTTTGAAGCGCCAAACACAGCTGTTAGCAAACGTGTTAAAGACCTTTTTAATCAGTGTCATACTTTTTTAGCTAACAACCGCTCGCCTCGCGAGGCTTTTGTATACGATCAGGTTGTGAGTTTTGGCGAATTGATTTCAACATCAATCGTTTGTGCTTATCTAAATCACGTTGGTATTGCAGCCGAATGGGTTGATGCTAGAGCGTGTATTAAAACAGATGACTTTTATCGTAGTGCTCACTTAGATTGGGAACGCACACAATTGGCAATTCAAAACCAAGTTCAGGGGAATGTGCTAAAAGTTACGCAAGGGTTTATTGGCTCTGACGATAACAACTTTACCACCACCCTGGGAAGAGAAGGTTCGGATTATTCAGCTGCCATTTTTGCGTATTGCTTGGGTGCCACAGACGTTACCATTTGGAAAGACGTACCAGGCGTTTTAAATGCTGACCCTAGGGTTTTTGATAAAACCCAATTACTGCATCACATTTCCTATCAAGAAGCTATCGAATTGGCTTTTTACGGCGCATCTGTAATTCATCCAAAAACCTTACAGCCATTGCAGCGCAAAGAAATTCCATTGTTTGTCAAGTCGTTTTTGAACCCAACAGAAAGCGGCACACAAGTTGGAAAAGGTGTTCGTATGCGACCAGAAGTTCCTTGCTATATCGTTAAAAAAGGACTTTCGTTGTTACGCCTGTCAACGCGTGACTTTTCTTTTGTTGTCGAAGACAACATCAGCGATATCTTCAAATTGTTACACGAACATAAAATGTCGGTTGATTTGATTCAAAACTCAGCGATTAGTTTTTCGGTTTGTGTCAGCGATAAATACCACAATATGGAAACTTTGTTGCATAGCCTACGCGCTAGATTTGATGTCCAACACACCCCCGATGTAATGTTATATACCATTCGTCATTTTGAAGAAAATTCTGCTGCTGCCATATTAAAGGCGCACGAATTGGTGCTGGAACAACGTACTTTGACTACGCTTCAATTGGTTATGAAATAGCTATATTTACGCTAAACTTCCCAAATGTCTCTTGTACATTCAACCGATGTAGCCGCTGTACTTGGTCTTGCCAAAACAGGTCTGTTTGGCCGTATTATTGGCCGTTTTATTCTTTGGTTTCTTAGCCTTGATGAAATCAATAAAATATACGATAAAAGCATCACAAATGGTGACGAGGCCCAATTTCTAGAGGCGCTGTTACATCACTTTGGAATCAAGTATCACATCAACCCCGATGAGCTAAAACGCATCCCCAAAAAAGGACCTGTAGTATTGGTTTCGAATCATCCATTGGGTGGAATTGATGGTATTATTTTAATGCACTTTTTGCAGCAAGTACGCCCAGATGTAAAACTGATGGCGAATTTTTTATTGGAACGCGCAACCCCTTTAAAAAAATGGATTATTTCAGTAAATCCATTTAACGAAAAACAATCATCAAAATCGAGTTTAGCAGGCTTTAGAAATGTCTTAAGACATTTAGATAGCGAAGGGCTTTTTGCTGTTTTCCCTGCTGGTGAGGTTGCATCCAAATTAAAAAAACAAGTACCTATAGACCCAGACTGGAACGAAGCCACCATGCGCCTTATTCAACGCGCAAATGTCCCTGTTGTTCCCATCTATTTTCATGCCCGCAACAGTCCACTTTTCTATCGTTTGGCTAAAATTCACGATTTGTTGCGCACGGCAAGACTTCCCGCTGAATTGCTTACACAAAGAAATCGGACTATTGATGTTCGTGTGGGTAAAGTCATTTCTACAAAAGATCAAAGCACCCATATTTCTACAGCCGATTATGCGGCATTTTTACGCCGTAAAGTTTATATGCTTTCCAATAGTTTTGAACCCAAGCATCTATTGAATCGTATGCCAAGACCGCTCCGTAGAAGAAGTAAAAAAGTGGAACCCATTGCATCGCCTATTTCTACTTCTTTACTCGAAAATGAGATTACATGGCTACAGCAGCATAATAAATCACTTTTGACATCAAAAGATTATGAGCTTTTTCTGACCGCTGCTTTCGAAATTCCAAACCTACTAACCGAAATTGGACGCCAGCGTGAAATTGCTTTTAGGGCAGTGGGTGAGGGGACCAATAAATCGCTTGATCTCGATCATTTTGATCAAGATTATTTGCACCTTTTTTTGTGGGATCACAAGGCTAAAAGTCTGGTTGGTGCGTATCGCTTAGGCCTTGGCAAAGTGCTTATGAACACCAATGGGATTTCAGGATTTTACCTTGCTGAGCTTTTTAAGTTTGATGCTGAAATCTATTTTATGCTAAACAATACCATTGAACTCGGAAGGGCATTTGTGGCCCAGCAATATCAACAGCGTCCCATGCCACTCTTCTTGCTTTGGAAAGGGATTATTCACGCGACATTGCGCTATCCAGAATATGATTATCTTATGGGAAGCGTGAGTATAAGTAATCAATTTTCAAAGTTTACCAAGTCCTTGATGATTGAGTTTATGCGTTCGCATTATTACGACCCATTTTTGGCGCAATATATTACACCAAAAAAAGAATTTAAAGTCAAACTAAATGACGCAGATAAGGAGTTTGTTTTTGACGAAACCGCTGCCGATTTAAATAAATTTGACCGACTTATTGAAGAGGTAGAGCCGGGTGCATTGCGCTTACCCGTACTAATTAAAAAATACATTAAGCAAAACGCACGCGTGGTGTCTTTTAATGTAGATCCGCTGTTCAATAATGCCATTGACGGACTCATGTACATTAAGGTGAAAGACATTCCTGCCAGTACGGTTCAGCCTGTTTTGGAGGAATTTGAAGCCTCTTTGGAGGCAAAAACTCAGTCGAGTAAATAAAGCTTTACAAAGTTTTTGCAGTACGCCTTGATTTCATCTCTTGTGGCAGCAAAGGCTTTGTGAATTTCATTTTCGTCTTCGGATTTTAGTTTTGAAGGATCGCTAAAATTTTTATGCCAACGTTGCGCTTTTTCACTTGGAATATAGGGGCAGTTTTCTTGTGCGTGATCGCACACTGTAATGATGTGATCGAATTGGATATTGCTGTATTCATCCACGTGATTTGATGTGTGCTTGCTGATATCGATTCCAGCTTCTTGCATAATACTCACCGCACGCTTATTAAGACCGTGGGTTTCTATGCCTGCGCTGTAAACAGTAACTTTTTGTCCACCATAAAACTCCATATATCCATGTGCCATTTGACTGCGACACGAATTACCTGTACAAAGGATTAAAATATTTTTCATGGATACGAATAAAGAACTTATTTAAATGATAAATGTTTTTTTTATGTTAAGATTACATAAAAATTCCTTTGTTATTTAAGGCTTTAATTTTCTCTAGAATTGCAGTACTAAGTTTTTCGTGACTCTGAACTGTCCAACCTGCTACGTGTGGTGTGAAGATAACATTTGGATGTGTTGTTAAATAGTTCCAGGATTTTGGTGGTGTTGCAGACACGTCGAATGCAGCTGTTTCCATCTCAAGCACGTCTAAGCAAGCTCCCCGAATTGTCTTGTTTTTTAGTGCATCAATTAAATCGGAAGTGACCACTTGGTTTCCTCTTGCTGTGTTAATAAGCCAAAATGGTTTGCGCACTTTTTCAATAAATTCTCGATTTATATAATGCAGGGTACTTGCATCTAATGGCAAATGAAGACTTATTATATCAGCGTTTTGTTGTAGCGTTTCAAGCGAGACTTGCGTGGCAAATGCATCCCCAATATTCGGAATAATATCATGGCAGTGTACTTGTACATCAAATCCAGATAGTTTTTTTGCAAACTGTTTTCCCGTGTGACCATATCCTATAATTCCAATTGTTTTTCCATTGAGTTCTTCACCACGATTGGCCTCTCGCTGCCAAATACCATCACGTACTTCGGCATTTGCTTTCGGTATTTTATTGAATAAACTCAATAGCATACCTAGTGCATGCTCGCCCACCGCAGGACTGTTTCCTTCGGGTGCAGACAATACGGCAATACCCATCTTTTTTGCAGCTAGAATATCAATATTTTCTAAACCTGAACCAACACGCGCAATAAATTTTAGGTTCGTTGCCTTGCTTAAAAATGTGTCATCAATGGGAAATCTACTGCGTATTACAAGACCGTGAAAGCTGCTAATATTTTCTTCAATTTCTTTTTTTGAAGCGGTTGTATTTATACTATTTTCAAACCCTAAACGCTTAAGTCCCTCCACAAGACTTGGATGGTTTGTGTCAACATGTAAAATCCGTATCATGCTAAAATCCTAAGATAATTTTGGCAATGTAAAAGAAGAGGAAAATGCCAAAAATATCATTGCTGGTCGTAATAAAAGGCCCTGTTGCAATGGCGGGGTCAATATTATTTTTGTCTAAAATAATGGGCACAAAAGTGCCAACAAGCGCCGAAACTACAATAACACAAAGCATGGAAAGCGCGATGGTAAAACTTACCGGGGTGTCGATTCCTAGAAAATACCCAAATACAACAAGCAACCCTCCTAATGCAACTCCGTTAATAAGACTCAGCCCTACTTCTTTGAGTAAGCGGCTGAACAAACTACCTTTCACAATATCATTTGCGAGACCTTGAACAATAATAGCCGAAGACTGTACCCCAACATTTCCTGCCATTGCCGCAATCAGCGGGGTAAAAAAGAACAATGTTTTATACGTGGGATGGCGCATCACTTCTTCAAATCCCTCGAGGATATACACGCTTCCGAGTCCGCCAATAAGCCCTAAAATAAGCCACGGCAAGCGTGCTTTTGTCAAATCAATAATACTGTCATCGGCCTCTACATCTGTTGCAATACCTGCCGCCAATTGGTAATCTTTATCAGCTTCTTCTTTAATAAAATCAACAATATCATCAATTGTAATTCTTCCCAATAGCTTTTTCTTATCGTTAACTACGGGAACAGCTTCAAGGTCATATTTTGCCATGAGTTTTGCCACTTCTTCTCCTTCTTCGTTGACATATACATAATCCACTTTTGGAATATAAACCGATTTAATTTTAGCTCGATCGTTAGCGGTGAGCAAGTCTTTCAGTGACAACCTACCCAGTAATGTATCATTATCATCTACAACATAAATGGAATGCACACGCTTGACTTCTGTTGCTTGAACACGCATTTCTCTAACGCACTTGGTCACGGTCCAATTTTCGTTGACTTTCACCAATTCTTTTGCCATAAGTCCACCTGCAGAATCCTCATCGTATGTAAGCAGTTCTTGAATGTCTTGGGCGTGTTCTTCATCCGCTATTTGCGCAATTACTTCTGCCTGTCTTTCTTCGGGAAGTTCGGCAATTAAATCCACCGCATCATCAGTGTCTAATTCCTCCACTTCTTCGGCAATCTCCTTAACAGAAAGCAGTTCTAAGATAGATTCTCTGATGTCTTCGTCAACTTCGGTTAGTACATCCGATGTTTTATCAGAATCGAGCAGTTTAATAAGATAAATAGCTTCGTTAATGGCGAGTTCATCAACGATTTCGGCAAGGTCTGCGTAATGGTATTCGCTAGCAAGTTTTTTTAGCGCAACATTATTTTGTTGCTCAATGTCGCTTTTTATTTGCGCTAATAATTCGTCATTGAGTTGAAAGGGTGTCATCCGCTATTTTTTGTGTTAGCACTATAAACTCCGAAACACCCAAGCGTTCTGGGCGCTCATCAAAGATACTATCTTCTTTTAAACTAGCCGAAAGACCAAAAGATTTTAGGCTATTTCGCAAAGTTTTGCGTCGTTGTTGAAAGGCCGTTTTGACGATTCTGAAAAAAAGTTTATCACTACACGGTAGGGTAAAATCTTGTTTTCGCGTAAGTCGGATAACACCAGAAGCTACTTTTGGCGGTGGGTCAAATACAAATCTGGATACATTAAACAAATATTCAGCATCATAAAATGCTTGTGCCAAAACAGATAAAATTCCATACGCTTTTGTTCCTGG
>CBFHOG010000015.1:0-31629 GCA_965657545.1 Flavobacteriaceae bacterium
CAGAAAGGGTCAGATACTTCATTGCGCCCCAAGGGGTTTCATTAGACAAACCGATATGTCTAATTTTCCCTTCCTTAATAAAGTCATCAAGCGTTTCTAAAATTTCATGAAAATTGATTTCCCATTCCTCATTTTGATCTAAAACATAATCGCGCCTGCCAAAAAAATTAGTGCTGCGTTCGGGCCAATGCAATTGATACACATCAATATAATCTGTTTTTAAGCGTGTCAAACTTCCTTCCAACGCTTCGCGAAGGCTGTCGGGCGTAAAACCCGTAGTTCGGATATGGGCAGTATAAGCACCCGGGCCCGCAATTTTGGTTGCCAAAACCACCTTGTCACGATTTTTTCGCTCCGCAAACCAATGACCTATAATGCGTTCCGTATCGGCATAGGTTTCCGCATTTGCAGGGACAGGATACAGCTCTGCTGTATCAATAAAATTTACTCCTTTTTCTAGGGCATAATCCATTTGTTCAAAGGCTTCTTCTTGAGTGTTTTGATTGCCCCAAGTCATGGTGCCAAGGCAAATTTTACTCACCCGAATATCGGTGTGCGGAATAGTTGTGTATTTCATTTGTCAGATTGCAAGTGTTACGCCAACAGGACAATGGTCAGAATGGATAGCTTGGGGAAGGATAAATGCGCGTTCAATATTATTTTTTAAAGGCTCAGAAACCATGGCATAATCAATCCGCCAGCCTTTATTATTGGCGCGGGAATTGGCGCGATAGCTCCACCAACTGTATTGATGCGGCTCTGTGTTTAAGTGTCGGAACGAATCCACAAAACCACTTTGAATAAAACCATCTAGCCACGTACGCTCTTCAGGTAAAAAGCCGGAAACTTTTGCATTACGTACTGGATCGTGAATATCTATGGCTTCATGGCAAATGTTGTAATCGCCACAAATGACCAAATTCGGAAGTTCCTTTTTTAGGTTTGTTATATAAGATTGAAAATCGTCCATGTAGGTAAACTTATACTCCAAACGAGCGGGATTGGTTCCAGATGGCAAGTACAAACTCATCACAGAAACGCTATCAAAATCTACGCGTAAATTGCGTCCCTCAAAATCCATATAGTCAATGCCCGTGCCGTATTCAATATGCTTTGGTTTTTGTTTACATAAAATCGCCACAGAACTATAACCCTTTTTTTGTGCCGAAAACCAGTAGTGGTACGGATAGCCCGCATTGTCAAAAACCGAAAGATCGAGTTGCTCAGGTCGTGCTTTGGTTTCTTGCAAACAAAGGACATCGGGGGAGGCCGCTTTTAGCCAATCCAAAAAACCCTTGTTAAGCGCAGCGCGAATTCCGTTTACGTTATATGAAATTATTTGCATGACTGCTAAAATACAAACTAAGGGGTTAAATTTGTGTATATTTGATTAATCTAAATCTAATTATTATGAATAAAACTGTTATTATTTCTTTTGTCATACTTGGGATTTTCTGTGGGTATGCGCAGGAAAATGAGGAAGATGTCACCAGGGTTGAAGTCGTAAATCAATATGAAGAGGTCGAAGTTTTAGAAAAAAATGAGATTCGGCTTAATGCCGCTTACCTATTGGCAGGTCCGCTACTTGATGTTTCATATGAACGCTTACTTTCACCTTCCAATAGTTTTGGTGTAACAACAGTTATTGATTTGGGTAAAAATGATATTGATTATGCCGATTCATTTTCCATTTCACCATATTATCGCTTTTATTTTCTAAATCGAAAAGATTTTGGCTCACGCGGTTTTTTTGTAGATGTACAAACCACTTTTCACATTGGAGAGAATTTTAATGATCAATTTGTCAACAGCAAAAAAATAGATAGATCTTATACAGATTTATCTATTGATGTAGGTATTGGGAGAAAATGGATTAACCGTACGGGGTTTACATTTGAAACATCGCTGACCCTAGGCCGCCCTCTTTTTTCAGAACATATGCCAGATCCGTACTTTAGATTTAGTGTTTCTATTGGAAAACGCTTTTAGCAGTTTGCCAGCCATGTTTGAAAAGCAGTCGCTTCGCTAATTTTTGCTTTTGCTTCAGCTATACTTAGGCGTTCTTGCGCCATAGTATCGCGATGACGAAGGGTTACCGTTTGGTCTTCTAATGTTTGATGATCTACTGTAATGCAAAAAGGCGTTCCCAAGGCATCTTGCCTGCGATAACGACGACCTACAGCATCTTTTTCGTCATAGGAAACTGCCATATCCCACTTTAAATCATTCACTATATCTTTTGCAATGGCAGGTAAACCATCTTTTTTTACCAAAGGCAATACCGCTACTTTGGTTGGTGCTACTACAGCAGGTAAGCGTAAAACCGTTCTGCTAGAACCATCTTCAAGTGTTTCTTCTTGCAAGGCATTTGAAAATACTGCCAAGAATAATCGGTCTAAGCCAATTGAAGTTTCCAATACATAGGGCACGTAGTTTTCTTGTCGCTCTGGATCAAAGTATTGAAGTTTTTTACCTGAAAATTCCTCGTGACTACTCAAGTCAAAGTCTGTTCGAGAATGAATCCCCTCCAACTCCTTAAAGCCAAATGGAAATTTAAATTCAATGTCACATGCTGCGTCGGCGTAGTGTGCCAGTTTTTCATGGTCATGAAAACGATAATTATCAACTCCTAATCCCAGCGAGTGGTGCCATTTAAGGCGCGTTTCTTTCCAATGCGCATACCATTCTTTTTGTGTTCCGGGTGGAATAAAAAACTGCATTTCCATTTGTTCGAACTCACGCATACGAAAAATAAACTGGCGTGCTACAATTTCATTGCGGAATGCTTTTCCTGTTTGGGCAATACCAAACGGCAATTTCATCCGCCCAGTTTTTTGCACATTCAGAAAATTCACAAAAATTCCTTGTGCCGTTTCGGGACGTAAATACAATTCTGTAGCACTTTCGGCAGATGCGCCCAATTTAGTGCCAAACATCAGATTAAATTGCTTGACTTCTGTCCAATTTTTAGATCCTGACAAAGGACACACAATCTCTAATTCTTCAATGAGTGCCTTTACGTCTGCCAAATCTTCGTTTTCTAAAGATTTTCCCAAGCGTTTTAAAATGGCATCTCCTTTCTCTTTATAGCCAACTACTCTAGGATTGGTACTTAAAAATTGGGTTTTGTCAAATGCATCGCCAAAACGCTTGGCCGCTTTTTTAACTTCTTTCTCAATTTTTGTGTCCAGTTTACCTACATAATCTTCCACCAACACATCTGCGCGATAGCGTTTTTTGGAATCTTTGTTGTCTATAAGTGGGTCGTTAAAGGCATCTACATGACCCGAAGCCTTCCATGTAGTGGGGTGCATCAAAATTGCAGCGTCTAAGCCTACAATATTTTCATTGAGCTGCACCATGGCTTTCCACCAATAGTCACGCAAGTTTTTTTTCAGGGCAACGCCTTGCTGTCCGTAATCATACACGGCGCTGAGTCCATCATAAATTTCACTAGAAGGAAATACAAACCCATACTCCTTAGCATGGGACAATACTTTTTTAAACAAATCTTGGTCTGCCATGGCGCAAAAATAGGATAAGTTTACTAATTTACACCGTGCCAAAATCAGAACCTTAACCTATGTTGAATGATTTGCTTTCCGTTTGGTTTCCGAAATGTTGTTGGAACTGCATGCAGCCGCTCTCAAAAAATCAAAAATGGCTTTGCTTGATATGTGCATCTAAACTCCCAAAAACCTATTTTGAACAAGAAGAAAACAACGCGCTAAAGATCATGTTACGCCAATTCCTTCCCCTGGAAGGGGCTTATGCACCATTTTATTTTTTGCAGCATTCGCCCATCCAGAAACTTATACATGCACTAAAATATCAAGGAAAGAAAAAAGTAGCCAATTGGATTGCGCAACAAAGTGCTACACTTATTCCAAAAAAACATCTTGTATTGCAATGTGACGGAATAGTTCCTGTTCCATTACATCTATCTCGACAACAAAAACGAGGCTACAATCAAGTAACAGGCTTTGGACAATATTGGGCAAATTTTTTAAATGTACCCTATTTAGACAAGCTGTTGTTGCGAAAAAACCAAACCAAAACATTGGTGCGCATGTCTCGTGAAGCACGCTGGGAAGAGGTGAAAAACGCATTTCATATACAAAACAATACCCATTTCAAACACTTGTTGTTGGTTGATGATGTGATTACCACGGGTGCCACACTTACCGCTTGTGGGAACGCCTTACTAAACAACGTCTGCGATAAAATTTCTGTCATGGGAATGGCATATGCGCAAAACATCCTTCCGTAAGCGAGAAAATAGTCGTTATTTTGTGCTATGCTTAAGCGACTATTTATTGCATTTATGATTTGCTCCGTATTTGTGCAATGTGCTCGACGCGGTTCACCAACAGGCGGACCAAAAGATGAAATTCCTCCTGTAGTCTTACGCGCTGACCCGCCTCAACAAAACGTGAATTTTAAGCAAGATCGCATTCGCATTTATTTTGATGAATATATCAAGCTGAATAAATTAAATGATCAATTGGTGGTTTCACCTCCACTGGAGCAAACCGCATATATAATTTCTCCACAAAGTCTAGCAGCAAAATATATTGAAATTGAATTTTTGGATTCACTAACACCCAATACTACCTATACGTTCAATTTTGGCGAAAGTGTGGTGGACAATAATGAAGGTAATCCGTTTTCGTTTTTCTCTTATGTGTTTTCTACAGGATCTACCATTGATTCCCTTACACTACGAGGAAGTATTTCAGATGCCTTTGCTCGCAAACCAGAATCCTTTGTTTCGGTTATGCTTTACCCCATAGACAGCACTTACAATGACTCGGTCATTTTCAAAAACAAACCGCTTTATTACACCAATACACTCGACAGCCTAACCGAATTTACAATGCCCAATCTTAAAGCGGGAAATTATCTTTTGACTGCGGTTAAAGATGTGTCAAAAAATTATGTGTTTGATCCTTCGGTAGATAAAATAGACGCTGTACAACACGTCATTACATTGCCAAACGACAGCCTATTTCAGCTATCGCTTTTTAAAGAAGATATTGATTTTGATTTTGGAAAAGCCTACCAAGCGGGCAAACAACGTGTGGGATTTGGTTTTAAAGGGAGTGATGTTATTACCATTGAACTAAATGAAGAGGTGGGCGATAGCTTTGCTTCGGTAGTGTCGCGCGACCGTGAAAGCGATACTCTATACTATTGGTATAAAGGAATTGATGCCGATTCACTTCGCTTTACATTACGCCACGATACCTTATCAAAAGAGTATGCTTATCGCATCCGAAAAGCAGAACCCGATTCTTTACGGCTTTCCTTTGAACCAAAAGGAGCGTTGCACCTAACCGACACCTTGAAGCTAATTGCCAATACTCCCATAAAGCAATTAATACAAGATTCCATGCAGTTGCGTGCCAAAGATTCTACTTTAGTGCCTTTCACGCTCGCCCAAAAAGGCATGCACGAGCTACAGGTCATGTTTGATGTTTTTCCAAACGAAAAATACCAATTCGACCTTTTACCCGGAGCTGTAACAGATTTTTTTGATGTCCAAAATGATAGCATTTCTACTTCAATGAGCACCAAAAGTAGGGTGGATTACGGAAACCTCTCATTGCGCTTAGCCAATGTACCGTTATATCCCATTTTTATTGACTTAACAAATGAAAAAGAGGAAATTATTCGCAGCATATATGTTAAGGAAGAGCGTGGTTTATATCGTTTTGCTTATCTGTTACCAAACAAATACTACATACGCATTCGAATAGACGAAAACGCTAATGGCAAGTGGGATACTGGAAATTATTTGGAAGGTAAAAAGCCAGAAGCTGTTTATCACTTTCCGCCACTTTTAGACGTACGCGCCAACTGGGAATTACAAGAGCAATTTATTTTAGAGTAAAGGGGTCTCGGTCGTCCAAAAAAGGGAGTTTTTCGCGCAGTTTATAGAGTTCCTTTTTATCAAATTTAGCCAAAGCAATAGATGCTGATGTTTCGGCAAAAGCAAGCGCATCGCCAAGGGCGTTATATGCCGCAGAAGCACCAGGATATTGCAGTCGGTAAGCGTCTTTTCCCGTTCGATTTACACCCACTGAAAAGGCCATGTTTTCGATGGCGCGTGCACAAAGTAGTGTGTTCCATGCTTGAATACGCGCTGCAGGCCAATTGGCTACACAAATAAGCAAATCGTATTGGTCCGTATTACGTGCAAATACGGGAAAACGTAAATCGTAGCACACCAATGGACGAATGCGAAAACCAGCATATTCAATCAGTACACTTCCTTTCCCAGCGTTATATACCCGTGCTTCGCCAGATGGCGTATAGGGATGTGCTTTATCATAGGTGTCTATTTGACCATTTGGATGGGCAAAAATAAATCGGTTGTAAAAGGCATCTTTTTCTTTAATGGCAAGACTCCCGCAAATGGCTGCGTTGTATTGTTTTGCCATTTGCTGCATCCACGATACCGAATTGCCGCTCATAGATTCAGCCACTTCGTTGGGTGTCATGGTAAAACCTGTAGCCCACATTTCTGGCAGTACAATCAGGTTTACAGCTTTAGGTAATTTTTGCATAAGCTGCTCAAATGCAAATTGATTTTCTGCAGGGTTGTGCCAATGCAAGTTGGTTTGGAGTAAGGCAGTGTGTAAGGTTTCCATTAGATAAAACTACTGATTTATATAGGAAAGGTAGTTTATCTTTTGAATGCTTTTACCCCTTCACATTTGCCGAGAGATACTCACGGTTCATACGGGCAATATTTTCTAGCGAAATTCCTTTTGGACACTCTACTTCGCAAGCACCTGTATTGGTACAATTTCCAAAGCCTTCATCGTCCATTTGCTTGACCATATTAAGTACACGATCCGTAGCTTCTACTTGACCTTGTGGCAATAGTGCATACTGAGAAACTTTTGCAGAAACAAATAGCATAGCAGATGCGTTTTTACACGTTGCGACACAAGCACCACAACCAATACAAGTAGCTGCATCAAAAGCCTTATCCGCATCTACTTTTTCAATTGGAATGGCATTGGCATCTTGGGTATTTCCAGAAGTGTTCACAGAAACAAAACCCCCAGCGTGTTGAATACGATCAAAAGCCGTACGATCAACTACCAAGTCTTTAATTACGGGAAACGGTTGCGCACGGAACGGTTCAATGTGAATGGTGTCACCATCCTTGAATTTACGCATGTGCAGTTGGCATGTGGTAACGAGTCTATCTGGACCGTGTGCTTCCCCATTAATAAACATAGAGCAAGATCCACAAATGCCTTCGCGACAATCGTGGTCGAATGCTACTGGGTCTATACCCTGCGACATAAGCTGTTCGTTGAGCACATCCATCATTTCCAAAAATGACATGTCTGGAGAAACTCCGTCCAACGAATAGGTTTGCATACTTCCTTTTGCGGTAGCGTTTTCTTGACGCCAAATTTTTAATGTCAGTTTCATACTTTAGTTTTTTAGCCAAAAGGCAATAGGCAATAATTATCTTTCTTTGCTTATTGACTTTATAAAGGCATTTAACATTTTATTTTCTTCTGTAATTAACCCTTGTATTTTTTGGTACAATTTGTTTCCAACTAATTTTAGCTCTTTAGAAATAATGAGTTGGGTTTCCAATTCAAGTAATGAGCCACGTGCTATTCGTAAAAATTGAACATAGTTTTGCGTATAATTTCGCCCATAGCCTTCCGCAATATTAGATGGGATAGAAATAACCGCACGTTTCATCTGACTTTGCAAACCGAAAACTTCTTCTTTAGGTAATTGCTCACACAACAGATAAATAGATTTGACCAAGGCCATTCCTTTTTGCCAAATCAACAAATCTTTATATGATTGAATGTGTGTCATTTTTTAACTATTGCCTATTCACTATTACCTATTGCCTATTCACTATTACCTATTGCCTATTTATACGATCGTGTTTTCAGTTCAATATTTTCGTAGTTCAATGCTTCTTTATGAAGTTTCGCATCACTAGGTTCTCCTTTGTATTCCCAAGCAGAGACAAATGTAAAATTCTCATCATCACGAAGTGCTTCTCCCTCCGGAGTTTGAGATTCTTCTCTAAAGTGACCTCCACAAGATTCCGTTCGCACTAAAGCGTCTTTGGCAAACAATTCGCCCAATTCTAAAAAGTCCGCAACACGGAGTGCTTTTGCTAATGGCTCGTTAAATGAATCTGCTGTTCCAGGAACAAATACGTCTTTGTAAAACTCCTCACGAAGTGCTTTTACTTCAGCCATGGCTTCTTTAAGCCCTTTCTCATTTCGTGACATTCCACATTTATTCCAAATGATTTTACCCAATTTACGGTGAAAATAATCTACCGTTTTAGTGCCTTTATTATTGATAAACGCATCTATTTGAGCCCGTACACGTTGTTCCGCTTCTTCAAATTCTGGCGAAGCTGTAGAAATTGGTCCGGTACGAATATCGTCTGCCAAATAATCGCCAATGGTATAAGGCAATACAAAATAACCATCTGCTAATCCTTGCATCAAAGCCGATGCCCCCAATCGGTTTGCCCCGTGATCGGAGAAATTGGCTTCGCCAATGGCAAAACAACCTGGAATAGTGGTCATTAGGTTATAATCTACCCATACGCCACCCATGGTATAGTGTACGGCTGGATAAATCATCATAGGCGTTTCGTACGGATTTTGATCTACGATTTTTTCGTACATCTGGAATAAGTTTCCATATTTTGCCTTAACGACTTCTTTTCCTAGTTTTTGTACAAGTACTGTGTCGTTTTCGTCCAAGCCTTTTACATGGGCTTTTTCTTTTCCGTAACGTTCAATAGCAGCTGCAAAATCAAGAAATACGGCCTCTCCTGTTTTGTTCACGCCATAGCCTTCATCACAGCGTTCTTTTGCTGCACGAGATGCTACATCACGAGGGACTAAGTTTCCAAAAGCTGGATAACGACGCTCCAAATAATAGTCGCGGTCTTCTTCTGACAAATCGGTGGGTTTTAGTCGTCCTTCGCGAATAGCCGCAGCATCCTCTTTCTTTTTTGGTACCCAAATACGCCCGTCATTACGTAGCGATTCAGACATCAAAGTTAGTTTAGATTGGTGGTCACCTGAAACAGGAATACATGTAGGGTGGATTTGTGTAAAACACGGATTTGCAAAATGAGCTCCCTGTTTGTGGATTTTCCATCCTGCTGTTACGTTACTTCCCATAGCATTGGTGGACAAATAAAACAAGTTGCCATATCCGCCCGATGCAATAACAACCGCATGCGCAGCATGTCGTTCGATTTCACCAGTTACCAAATTACGTGTGATAATTCCTCTCGCTTTGCCATCCACTTTTACAAGGTCTAGCATTTCATGGCGGCTATACATTTTAATTTTTCCGCGTCCAATTTGACGGTTCATCGCTGAATATGCGCCCAACAACAACTGCTGACCGGTTTGTCCTTTGGCATAAAATGTTCTGGAAACCAGCACCCCACCAAATGAACGGTTGTCTAACAAACCGCCATAATCACGAGCAAAAGGAACGCCTTGTGCCACACATTGGTCGATAATATTGGTAGAGACCTCTGCCAAGCGGTGGACATTGGCTTCGCGGGAACGGTAATCGCCCCCTTTTACAGTATCATAAAACAAGCGGTAAACAGAATCTCCGTCACCTTGATAATTTTTTGCTGCGTTTATTCCCCCCTGTGCTGCAATGGAGTGCGCACGTCTGGGTGAATCTTGAAAACAGAATGCTTTTACGTTGTAGCCTAACTCAGCTAGTGTAGCTGCAGCAGAGCCACCGGCAAGTCCGGTACCCACTACAATAACGTCAATCAGACGCTTGTTTGCTGGGCTTACAAGATTGATGTTGTTTTTATGATTGGTCCACTTTTCGGCAATAGGACCTTTGGGGATTTTAGCGTCTAGTGTTGCCATATTAGTGATTTAAAAAGTGAAAAATAGCGATGAATGCAAATCCTAATGGAATTCCAACAGCATAAAGTTTTCCAAAAGATTTTACTGCAGGTGTGTATTTGTTATTGAATCCCATGGACTGAAATGCCGATGAAAAACCATGTGACAAGTGTAGCGAAAGAAAGAAAAAGGAAACCACGTATAGCACCACGCGTATTAGGTCTTCAAACTTGTGTACCAATTCTTTGTAGTAGCGGCTTGGGTCTTCAGGCAATACTTCAACGTATTTATAGTTCATTTCAGGAACCCAAAAATCGTAAAAGTGTAGTGCTAAAAATGCCAATACTGTGGCACCAGAAATAATCATATTTCGAGAAACCCAGCTTGCATTTGCACTTCCTTTATAAACGGCATAGCGCGTACCTCGGGCACGTCTATTTTGAATATCAAGGACAAACCCCATCACAAAATGGAATATTACTCCAAAAATTAGAACTGGCTGCAATAAAAACTGCACTATAGGGTTGGTACCCATAAAGTGCGAAAATTGATTGAAAATAGTTGCACTAAAAACAGAAGTGATATTAATCACAAAGTGCTGTAGCAAAAAGACCATCAAGAAAATGCCCGACATTGCCATGGCTACTTTCCTTAGAATGGTTGATGATAAGGTAACTCCCATAATTTTGGCTTTTGTTCGGTACAAAATTAGGTGCTGAACGCCTGAATGCCAAAGGATTTAGGTTATTTAGGACAATTCTAACAAGCTTTCTGTTTTTTGTTTAAATAGAAAGGGAAATGTTTGAGGGGTGTTAAACAAAATTACTCTATTTTCAACTTGGTTTTCGGCTCATCATTCCAAGAAATGGTATAATTGCCCTGTGGCAAATAAACGTTTCCATCATCTGCTGGGGTAAGATTCGTTTTGTGTTTTCTGTTGTATGATTTAACCGCTTCGGGTTGTATGTGTAATGCATATGGAATTTTTTGAAGCCCTCTACTAAGTTCTATGGCTTGTTCATACACCACAACCCCTTTTTCTGAACTCAATGTCCAAACACCATCCGTTTGGGCTTGGGCAAAGACAGTCCAGTCAAATTTTGGTGTATATGCATCATACCAAACCCTACTTTTTTGCCCCCATCTTTTGTTGTGCTTTATTGCCTTGGAATCTAATATGGCGACCGTTTGCTCAACAAGTTTTGGTAATTGTTGCACTGCTTCGAGTTCCAACAAATAAATAGAGCGTCCGTGCGTCCCTACAAGCAAATCATTTTCCTCTTTTTGGATAAACAAGTCATGTATCGCTACTCGTGGAATATCTTGGTTAAACAAATGCCAACTTGCGCCTCTATCTATACTAACATACAACCCATTATCTGTTCCCACATACAATGATTTTTTGCTTACTGGGTCTTCACGAACAACATTTACAGGGGCATTAGGTAAGTTGGCAGAAATATTACGCCAAGTGTTGCCATAATCGTCCGAAACATATACATATGGTGTAAAGTCATCCCAGCGATACCCGTTTAGTGTTGCGTAAATGGTTGAGGGGTTGTGTGTTGAAAATTGTAGCCTACTTACCCACAAGTCTTGAGGCAAATCGTTACTGATGCATTCCCAAGTGGCACCACTATCTTTACTAAGGTGGATCCTTCCATCATCGGAACCTACCGCAAGATGTCCAAAATTAAATATCGATTCATCAATGACAGTAATCGTACCGAAAGGCACGTTCCCTTTTTTTCCGCCTTTGGTGAGGTCGTCAGAAATAACAGTCCAATCGTCTCCTTTATTCATAGAACGGTGAAGCTTATTACTTCCCAAATACAGTATGTCATTATTATGTGGCGACAATAAAATGGGGGTTTGCCAATTAAACCGCAATGGTGCCTCACCTAGTTTATGCTTTGGCTGAATGTATGTACGCTTATTTGTTTCCCTGTTTATTCGAAAATAATTGCCAAACTGATACCCTGTATAAACAATATTCGCATTGCGCTTATCCACCTGAATTTGCATACCATCGCCGCCCATAATCCGCGTCCAAGCATTGTGTCCAGTTTGATGCCAAGCTACACTTTCTTTGGAAGTATGAGGTGCTTCCCATACTCCGTTATCTTGTAAGCCACCATAAACGTGATAGGGTTTTTGGCTATCGGCATAAACCGTATAAAACTGCCCTACAGATGGCTGATTTGCTTTTATCCAGTTTGCACCGCCATCATAGCTGATATTAACACCACCATCGTTTCCGTTAATAAGGTGTTTTGGATTGTTGGGGTTTATCCAAAGGGCATGATGATCTACATGTGCATTTGGCGCATCTAAAGTGCTAAATGTTTTTCCGCCATCTGATGAAGTAAGCATTGGTACGCCGTATATATAAATGCGATTGCTATCGGAAGGAGTAACGTGAATCATACCAAAATAATAACCATAACTATAATACACATCGTCCAAAAACCCTTGGTGTGTTATTGTCCAAGATTGTCCCCCGTCCTCACTTTTAAACACTTGTGCGCCAACAACAGGCGTGTCAAACAAATCCGCATTTGCATCGCTTAGATATAGCGAAAGATCATCTGGTTTAAGTGTACCATTACGTACCGCTTTACGAATACTTTTTGCGGTATGTTTTTTGGGGAAACGATTGTCTTTTAAAAAATGATCGAGCAACTCGATATCTATTGCCATAAAGGCTTCTAATGAAATCCCCTCAAAATCATTTTTGGTCAATTTTTTCTGTACGGCGCTTTTGCTGGGTCGTCTATCTTGGTTGTCAACAATAGCGTAAATGGTATTGGCATCAAATGCGGCTAAGCCTATACGTCCAACGCCATTGCCCTGTGGAAAGCCACTGGTTGCGGTTGTAATCCATTGCCATGAATTTCCTCCATCAATACTTTTATAAATTCCCGAAGTACTCCCGCTGCCGGTAAAGTGCCACGCCTTGCGGTCTTTTTCCCACGCCGCTGCATATTGAATATTAAAATTTTCTGGAGCTACTGTAATTTCAATAATTCCAGTGGTATTGTTTAATGCTAACGTTTGCTTCCATGTTTGCCCTCCATCAATAGACTTATAAATACCACGTGTCGGGTTTTTTGAATATAAATGTCCAGTGACACCTACAATTATTTCATTAGGATTATTAGGGTTGATTTCAATTTTTCCTATGTGGTGTGCATCTTCCAGACCTAAATACTGCCAACTTGCTCCTCGGTCTGTAGATTTTAAAATACCAATTCCCGCATATGATGATCGGGAGGCATTGTTTTCCCCTGTTCCTACATAAATGGTATGCGTGGGCCAATGCACTGCAATATCTCCGATATTTTGAGTAGTGCTATTGTCCATGACAGGCGAAAATGTCGTGCCATTATTATTGGTGTACCACAATCCGCCAGAAGCATAGGCTACATAAAACTCATAAGTAGCATTTGGGTTTACAGCCAAATCGGTAACACGGCCACTCATCACGCTAGGACCCATATTCGTAAGCGGCAATTTTGCCACTAGCGATTTGGTAATTAATGAATCTATTTCAGCCGTATCTTCACGTATTTCATCCGCTGATGTTGGAGTGGGTTGTGCTGTAGCAATCGAAAGTCCAAGTAGTAATAAGATATGTTTCACGCCTCTAATTTTATGTGAAGATAATTTTTTTACTTTACGATATGAAATATACACCACTGCCCGCATCTGTTTTTAGTCAACACCGGCAACGCTTTGTGTCACAATTAAAGCCCAATAGCATTGCCGTTTTTAACTCCAACGACATTTATCCCATTAGTGCTGATAGTACCTTACCTTTTGCGCAACACCGCGATTTGTTTTACCTCAGTGGCATAGACCAAGAAGAAACCATCCTTGTGCTGTATCCCGATGCGAAAAATCCTGACCAGCGTGAACTGGTTTTTGTCCGTGAAACCAATGCCCATATTGCCGTTTGGGAAGGACATAAACTCACCCAAAAAGAAACGACAGAAATATCAGGTGTTAAAACCGTTTTGTGGACGGATAATTTTGAAAAAATGTTTTTGGAATTAGCAAAAAGTGCAGATAACATCTATGTTAACACTAACGAACACTACCGTGCTAAAGTAGAAACCCAAACGCGAGAAGATCGTTTTATTGCGTGGTGTAAAGAACAGTTTCCCAACCACCATTACGAAAAAAGTAATTTTATTTTACAAGGATTACGTGGCGTAAAAGACCTTGAAGAAATTGCGCAAATCCAACACGCCTGTAACATTACTGAAAAAGGATTTAGACGTATTTTAAGCTTTGTCAAACCAGGTGTTTGGGAGCATGAAATAGAGGCTGAATTTGCACATGAATTTTTGCGTAACCGTTCCAAAGGTTTTGCCTACACCCCTATAATTGCTTCAGGTGCCAATAGTAATGTATTGCACTATATAGAAAATTGCCGCAGGTGTAAAGAAGGCGATATGTTACTCTTAGATGTAGGTGCTGAATACGGTAATTATTCCTCCGATATGACTCGAACCATACCTGTGTCTGGACAATTTAGCACACGCCAGCGCGCAGTTTACGATGCCGTACTCAACGTTAAAAACGAGGCTACAAAATTATTAGTGCCCGGCACACTTTGGAAGGAATACCACACAGAAGTGGGAAAACTAATGAGCAGCGCACTTATAGATTTAAAACTACTCACCAAAAACGAAGTTTCCGAAAACGCTGAGGCGTATAAAAAGTATTTTATGCACGGCACCTCACACCACTTGGGCTTAGATACCCACGACTACGGACTATTGGATAAACCCATGCAAGCCAATATGGTCTTTACTGTAGAACCCGGCATTTATATCCCCGATGAAGGTTTTGGCATACGCCTTGAAGACGATGTGGTAGTACAAGAAAATGGCGCAGCTTTAAATTTAATGGAAAACATTCCGATAGAAGCCGATGAAATTGAGTCGTTGATGCAGGCCTAAAACGCCTTCCAGCCTTGCGCTTTAAGCGGAATCACCTCATTGCCTCGTGTAACCAAATTAGCGCCCTCTTCTTTAGAAGTCATATGTCCAATCACGCTAAGATTGGGATTGCCTTTTATTTTGTCATAGTCCTCTTGTTTGATGGTAAAGAGTAATTCATAGTCTTCGCCTCCACTTAGGGCAATAGTCGTACTGTCGATGTTAAACTCCTCGCATACCGCAATAAACTGCGGATCTAACGGAATTTTTTCTTCGTAGAGTTTGCACCCTACTTCGCTTTGTTTGCATAAATGAAGTACTTCCGAAGACAACCCATCACTGATGTCAATCATGGATGTGGGCGTTACTTCCAATGCCTCCAAAAGCGAAACAATATCTTTTCGCGCTTCAGGTTTTAGTTGACGTTCCACTAAGTAGGTGTACGGATCTAAGTCGGGTTTGTGATTCGGGTTGGCTTTAAACACCTCGTTTTCACGTGCCAAAACTTGCAATCCCATATAGGCGGCTCCCAAATCGCCGGAAACCACCAAAAGTTCGCTTTCGGTAGCACCGCTGCGTTTCACGACTCCTGTCTTAGATGCCGCACCTACTGCCGTAACTGAAAGTTGTAATCCTTGTTTCGAAGAGGTGGTGTCGCCACCTACCAGGTCAACACCATAGGTTTTGCATGCCAAATGTATCCCTGCATATAATGCTTCCAATGCCTCTAAGGTAAAACGGTTGGAAACCGCAATGGACACCAATACTTGCGTTGCTTGTGCATTCATCGCATAGATGTCCGACAGGTTTACCACTACAGCCTTATACCCCAAATGCTTAAGCGGCATATAGCCCAAGTCAAAGTGAACACCTTCGACAAGCATGTCTGTACTGATAACGGTTTCGCCGTTGTGAGTTAATACGGCAGCATCGTCACCAATACTCAATTTGGTAGAAGGTAAGGTTGTTTTTGCGGATTTTGTGAGATGTTCGATTAGGGCAAATTCGCCCAACGATTCCAGTGTGGTTTTGGAAGGTTTTTGGTCTTCAATCATGCTGCAAACTTAGCGTATTTTACGATGATTCATTTTAATGCAGTAACAAGCTGTTATCGTGCTATTTGAAAAGTCAATTGTAACGCTATTGTATCGTAGTAAAATGTGGTATATTTGTACTTTGGAATTAATCCAAATAAGCCTATGATAAAAGTTTCTCCAGAAGCCCGAGACCAAGTGGTGCAGATGATGCAGCAAGATGGTGTTGACTCGCAGACCCATTTTGTACGCGTTGGCGTTAAAAGTGGCGGATGCTCTGGTTTGTCTTATGAGTTGACATTTGATGCAGCCTTAGGAGAAAACGACAAGATTTTTGAGGACAATGAAGTACGCATTGTAGTGGACAAAAAAAGCTTTTTGTATCTTGTTGGAACTACCCTAGAATATTCGGGAGGATTAAACGGCAAAGGATTTGTGTTTAACAATCCAAACGCCAACAGAACTTGTGGGTGCGGTGAAAGTTTTTCACTTTAAAAAAATGCTATGGCATACACGGAAGAAGAATTAAAGAAAGAGCTCGAAACCAAAGAGTACGAATACGGTTTCTACACGGATATTGAATCCGACACATTTCCTGTTGGGTTAAATGAAGATATTGTTCGTGCCATTTCGGCGCGCAAAAACGAACCTGCTTGGATGACCAAATGGCGCCTAGAAGCCTTTGAAAAATTCCAACAAATGGAAGAGCCCGACTGGGCAAATGTCAAATACGAAAAGCCTGACTTACAGAGTATTGCATACTACTCTGCGCCTAAGTCACAAGTGAAATACGATAGCCTAGACGAGGTAGATCCCGAACTACTCAAAACCTTTGAAAAACTGGGAATTTCACTTGAGGAACAAAAAAAACTAGCTGGTGTTGCCGTTGATATCGTAATGGATTCCGTTTCAGTAGCCACCACTTTTAAAGATACTTTGGCGGAAAAAGGCATTATTTTCTGTTCTATTTCAGAAGCCATCCAGGAACATCCCGAATTGGTTCAAAAATATATTGGGTCTGTAATTCCGCGTACGGACAATTACTACGCAGCACTAAACTCAGCTGTATTTTCAGATGGATCATTTTGCTATATTCCTAAAGGCGTACATTGCCCGATGGAACTCTCTACTTATTTTCGAATTAATCAGGCAGGAACAGGTCAGTTTGAGCGCACATTAGTGATTGCAGACGAAGGCAGTTACGTCAGTTATTTGGAAGGCTGTACAGCGCCTGCAAGAGACGAAAATCAGTTGCACGCAGCGGTTGTAGAACTCATTGCCCTTGACGATGCTGAAATAAAATACTCGACCGTTCAAAACTGGTTTCCAGGCGATAAGGACGGAAAAGGAGGGGTCTTTAATTTTGTGACCAAACGTGGGATTTGCCACGAACGTTCAAAAATTTCTTGGACGCAAGTCGAAACAGGTTCAGCCGTTACATGGAAATATCCCTCTTGTATTTTGAAAGGTAACGATAGCATTGGGGAGTTTTACTCCATTGCACTTACGAACAATTTTCAACAAGCCGACACGGGTACCAAAATGATTCATTTGGGCAAACGCACCAAAAGCACCATCATCTCTAAAGGTATTTCTGCGGGTCAATCGCAAAATAGCTACCGCGGTTTGGTAAAAATAGGTGCCAATGCCAAAAATGCCCGAAACTTTTCGCAATGTGACTCATTGTTGATGGGAAATAAATGTGGCGCACATACCTTCCCGTACATCGAAGCAAAAAGTAAAACGGCAAAAATTGAACACGAAGCCACGACTAGTAAAATTGGTGAAGACCAAATTTTTTACTGTAACCAAAGAGGCATCGATACTGAAAAAGCCATTGCGCTTATTGTAAATGGTTTTAGCAAAGAAGTACTTAATAAACTTCCAATGGAATTTGCTGTGGAAGCACAAAAATTACTTGAAATTTCACTTGAAGGCTCTGTTGGATAAATCCTAAATCATGAGAACATTACCTTTTATTTTATTAATTGCGTTTGCAGCCTCCTGCACGCAAACAGCAAAAAAATCAAATACTAATCCGCAGTTTTACGGCGAGTTTTTATACTTGGCTGATGCAGCAGTACTCAACACCGGTACTGAAATTTATGGGGTTATTATTGACGAAAAAATGCATGAGTTACACGATTTATGCACACCATTAAAGCGTGACGAATACGACATGATTCCTGTTTACATCAAAGGAAAAGTAGAAAACAAACAACCCGAAGAAGAGGGTTGGGACAAACGTATTAAAATCACCTCTATAGATTCATTAGTGAATCCCAAAGACAACTCTATTCTCAAACCCAACTAACACATGCTAAGCATTGATAATTTACATGCCGGTTGCGAAGGCAAAACCATTCTTCAAGGAATTAATTTGGACGTAAAACCCGGCGAAGTACATGCCATTATGGGTCCTAACGGCTCTGGAAAAAGCACCCTGTCAACCGTGATAGCTGGACACGAAGAATACGATGTTTCGCAAGGAAGCATTTTATTTAATGGCGATGATATTGCCGAACTTAGCGCAGATGAACGCGCCCATCTTGGTATCTTTTTGTCGTTTCAATATCCTGTAGAAATCCCTGGTGTATCGGTAACTAATTTTATCAAAACGGCTATCAACCAAAACCGTAAAGCACAAGGGCTTGACGATATGCCTGCCAACGAAATGCTAAAGAAAATTCGTGAAAAAGCAGCCCTTTTAGAAATCGATTCGCGGTTTTTGTCTCGCTCGCTTAACGAAGGGTTTTCTGGCGGCGAAAAAAAGCGAAATGAAATTTTTCAAATGGCAATGCTTGAACCCAAACTTGCCATTTTAGATGAAACAGATTCTGGACTTGATATTGATGCGCTGCGCATTGTAGCGAATGGCGTAAACAAACTTAAAGGAAAGGATAACGCAATTGTAGTCATTACCCACTACCAGCGATTGTTGGATTATATCGTTCCTGATTTTGTACATGTACTGCACGAAGGGAGAATTGTAAAATCTGGAACCAAAGAATTGGCTTTGGAACTTGAAGAAAAAGGCTACGACTGGATAAAACAAGGAGCATAATGGATTTAAAAGAAACCTTATTGTCTTCGTATTTGGCATTTGATGCTCAAGACGGTCCACAGCGCAAATTGCAAGACGAGCGCGCTGCTGCCATTGAAGTATTTGAACAACAAGGCTTCCCCACTAAAAAGCTTGAGGATTGGAAATATACCTCGCTAAGAACGCTTACCAAAACCCTTTATTCTGTATTTCCAAAGGAAGAAGTAAACCTAAAACTCGAAGAGGTTAAACAATACATTTTACAAGACGTTGACACCTATAAAATTGTATTTGTAGATGGTGTTTACAATGCGTATTTATCTGAAACTACGCATGATGGAGTGGACATTTGTTTGTTGTCTGCTGCACTGACTAAACGAAAATTTGCTCCTGTAATCAAAAAATACTTTAACCAAATTGCTGAAAAGGAAGCGTCCCTAACAGCACTCAATACGGCCTTTACAAAAGAAGGTGCATATATTTATGTCCCCGAAGGAAAGGTGGTAGAAAAACCTGTGCAAATTATTCATTTTGCTACGGACAAAAATCCAAATATGATTCTGCAACCACGCAATTTGATTGTGTTGGAGAAAAATGCTGAAATACAAATTGTGGAGCGGCATCAAAGCTTGACATCGGAGGCTACGTTTACCAATGTGGTTACTGAAATATTTACAGAACAAAACGCGCAATTGGATTACTACAAAATTCAAAACGATAATACAGAAGCATCCCTTATAGATAGCACCTATATTTCGCAACAAAAACACAGTCACGCCAAAGTACACACCTTCTCGTTTGGTGGAAAACTCACTCGAAATAACCTAAATTTCTATCACAAGGCACCCGAAATCAACTCTACGATGAAGGGCATTACCCTTATTGAAGGAAAGCAATTTGTAGATCATCATACACTAGTACATCACGCGCAGCCTAACAGTGAAAGTCATCAGGACTACAAAGGCATCTATGCCGAAAATGCAACGGGTGTTTTCAACGGAAAAATTATTGTTGAAAAAGAAGCACAAAAGACCAACGCCTTCCAACAAAACAATAATATTTTGATGGATGACAAGGCAAGCATTAACACAAAACCACAGCTTGAAATTTTTGCCGATGACGTCAAATGTAGCCACGGTTGTACCATTGGTCAATTGGATGAAGATGCCCTTTTCTATCTTCAATCGCGAGGTATTCCCAAAAAAGAAGCACGCGGGCTGCTCACCTATGCCTTTGCAAATAATGTATTGCAAAGTGTTCAAATTGATTCAGTTAAAAAACGCATCAATAAATTGATTGCAAATAAACTAGGTGTAAATATTGGGTTTGATGTATAACACCTCCCTTGATTTAGTACAAATTAGAAATGACTTTCCCATATTACATCGAAAGGTAAATGGACAGCCATTGGTGTATTTGGATAATGCTGCAACATCGCAGACGCCACTTCCAGTCATTGATGCAATTGGTGATTATTACAAGCACACCAACGCCAATATCCACAGAGGCGTTCATGCATTAAGCCAAGAAGCGACGGATCAGTTTGAGGCTGCAAGACAAAAAATTCAGCAGCATTTTAATGCCAAGCTTGCGCATGAAATTATCTTAACTTCGGGTACTACCCACGCCATTAATTTGGTGGCAAATGGATTTGCACCCTTGCTAAAACAAGGGGATGAACTCATTGTATCTGCGTTAGAACATCACGCTAATATTGTACCGTGGCAAATGCTTTGCGAGCGCACAGGCGCAACGCTCAAGGTTATTCCAATGACAGATGCGGGAATCCTAGATATTGACGCTTTTGACCAGCTTGTAAACAACCGTACCAAAGTGGTTTTTGTAAATCATGTTTCAAACGCTTTGGGCATTATTAATCCCGTTGAATATATTATTGAAAAAGCACATGCGGTTGGTGCTGCCGTACTTATCGATGGTGCTCAAGCCACACCGCATTTGGTTCCGGATCTGCAAGCACTAAACGCAGATTTTTATACCACATCTGCACATAAAATTTGCGGTCCAACAGGGATTGGTATGCTATACGGCAAAGAAGAATGGTTACGTAAACTTCCACCCTACCAAGGAGGTGGTGAAATGATAGATCAAGTGACCTTTGAAAAAACAACCTACGCCGATTTGCCACATAAATTTGAAGCAGGTACACCCAATATTGCAGGTGGTGTTGGCTTTGGCGCTGCTGTCGATTATATGAACCGTATTGGCTTTGATGCCATTGCAGCCCACGAAAACGACTTGCTACAACACGCTACAGAAAAGCTAAATAAAATAGAAGGCTTGCGTATTTATGGGGATGTTCAAAACAAGGTAGCCGTAATTTCATTTAATGTCGATGGATTGCATCCATACGATATTGGAACACTACTTGACAAAATGGGAATTGCCGTTAGAACAGGACATCATTGCTGCCAACCCATTATGGATTTTTATCAAATTCCAGGAACGGTACGCGCTTCGTTTGCCTTTTACAACACCCACGAAGAAGTCGAGCGATTTGTAGCGGGCGTTGAAAAAGCAGTTAGCATGTTGCGTTAATCCGTATCTTTAACCTATGAATATAGCAGCACAACAAGCAGAAATTGTATCCGAATTTGCCATGTTTGACGACTGGATGCAACGTTACGAATATATGATTGAACTTGGAAAATCATTGCCGTTAATTGACCCCGAATACAAAACGGACGATCACATTATTAAAGGGTGTCAGAGTAAAGTTTGGGTACACGCAGAACTCGAAAAAGATAAAATTGCATTTACAGCCGATAGCGATGCCATCATCACAAAAGGAATTATTGCTATTCTTATACGTGTGTTTTCAAACCAACATCCTAAAGATATTTTGGCTGCCGACACGGGGTTTATCGATGAAATTGGACTAAAAGAGCATCTTTCGCCCACGCGCGCAAATGGTCTAGTCTCCATGATTAAACAATTAAAAATGTACGCCATAGCGTACCAAACGCAACTTACATCATGATGGATACTGCTGCACTTGGAGAAAAAATTGTCAAGACCTTAAAGACCATTTACGACCCTGAAATTCCTGTGGATATTTATGAATTGGGGCTAATTTATGATGTGTTTGTCAATGAGGATAACGATGTAAAAATACTGATGACCCTCACCACGCCCAACTGTCCTGTGGCGGAATCACTTCCTCAAGAAGTAAAAGAAAAAGTACGCTCTTTGGACGAGGTTAACGAAGTGGAGTTAGAACTTACTTTTGACCCACCGTGGACACGCGATTTAATGAGCGAAGAAGCCAAACTTGAACTCGGGTTTCTCTAATGGCAGGAGAGATTATCAATCGTGTGGCAAATAGTGTCCTTCAAGTGATTGATTTGGAGGAATTTTACCCTGAAGGAACACGAACATTACTTTCTATTACCGACTTTTTAGACGATGGTGTGCTATTACGTGAACAATCTTTTAGAGAACGATTGCAAAGCCACGATTGGACGTCTTACAAAAATCATTTTGTAGCGGTGCATTGCCCAGATGATATACTGGTGCCCCAGTGGGCTACATTACTCTTGATTCGTTATTTACAACCTCTCACAAAAGCTGTTGTTGTTGGCACTATCGATGATTTAGAACGTTTCCTTTTTACAGAAAAATTATCCGTTTTTGACGTCGCGCCTTACCAAAATGGATTGGTGATGATAAAGGGCTGTGCAAACAAACCCGTTCCCCAACAAGCCATGGGCATATTGACAGCAAAACTAATTCCAGTGGTACGAAAGTTGTCTTACGGAGAAGCCTGTTCTTCTGTACCGCTATATTCTAAACCAAAATAAATATTTATGAAAAAAAGCATCGCGGCATACTTTATCCTTATAAATGCCATGCTTTATGCTCAAACTGACTCTGTACAAACGCCCGAAACAGATTGGAAAAAAGGAGGTATTGCCAAACTTTTGTTTAATCAAACAGCCTTTAGCGAATGGGCTTCTGGAGGTCAAAACAGTGTTTCCCTGAGTTTTCACACAGATTATGATGTTAGTTACAGTAAAAATGGCTGGAACTGGGACACCAAATTTTTGGGTGATTTTGGACTAACGAAACTCAGCGGCACAAAATTTTTACGTAAAACCAATGACCGCTTTGATTTACAATCTTTTTTGGGGAAAAAATTTAGCACTACTTGGAGCTATTCTACCGTATTTGGGGTGAAAACACAATTTGCACGTGGCTACTCTTACGGCGAAGATGAAAATGGCAATGAAACCCGAACCCTTAGAACCCATTTTTTCTCTCCTGTTTATATTCAGTTAGGGGTGGGTTTGTATTGGAAAAAATCCAAAAATTTATGGGTAAACATTGCCCCTTTTACCCAGCGATTGACATTAGTAAGCAGAAAATTCACGATGGATTTACCCGAGGGGAAAGAATATTTTGGGGTACAAAAAGGCGATAATCACCGCTTTGAATTGGGTGCTTCTGTAAATGCGTTATATAAATTTTCTCCCATGGAAAATATGACCCTTGAACAGCGTCTAGGGTTGTATTCCGATTATTTAGATAAGGCAGAAAATGTAGATATTGATTACCAAATTGCTGCCGAATTGCAAGTAAACGAATATGTTTCTACCAACCTTGTTCTACAGTTGGTTTATGATGATAACGCCGTACAACGCTTACAAGTGCGTGAGGTTTTTGGGGTTGGAGTGCGGATGACGCTGAAATAGCATCTTTAAAGTACTATGCTTTTTTAAAGGACACTTATTTTCTTAAGTGTTGAAGTCATTTCTTTTCTATATTTGTCAGACAACCCAAATCATTACAACATGAAATTTATAGTACGCATAATCCTACTTTGTGGCACCTTCACTTTTGCTCAAAACGAAACGAAAAATAAGCATTGGAACAATAACGGAAATGCTTCGCTATTATTTAATCATGCTACTTTTAACAATTGGGTTTCAGGTGGAGCAGATAATATATCACTTAACTTTTTAGCCAATTACACATTCCATTATAAAAAAGAAGCCTGGAATTGGGACACCACTTTTTTGTTAGATTACGGGCTTGCAAAAACAAGTGGCAGCCATTTTTATAAAAAAACAAGTGATCGCTTTGAAGTACAGTCTTTGCTTGGAAAACGCTTATCCAAACTATGGAGCTACTCTGCTTTTTTGGGGTTTAGAACTGCTTTTTCTAACGGCTACGACTACAACACAGAAACAAAAGGAGATGAAATTCGCTCTAAAAAGTCAGCATTTTTGTCTCCTGCTTATTTGCAGTTAGGGCTTGGCCTTAGTTGGAAAGAGCATGACAACTTATGGATGAATATTTCGCCTGTAAGCCCACGATATACGCTCGTAAATAAATCGTTTACAGAAAATTTAAGCGTTGACGAGACTTTTTTTGGTGTTGAAAAAGGAAAAAATTCACGCCTAGAATTTGGTGCTGCGCTAAACGCATTTTGGCTTGCTCATCTTTTTGAAAACATAACTTTTGAGCAGCGTTTGGGGTTATATAGTAATTATTTAGACAAGCCCCAAAACGTGGACTTGGATTATCAAGCTACAGTTAATATGACGGTAAATAAAAATATTTCTGCTAATCTAATTTTACACCTTGTTTATGACGACAATGCCGTGCAAGACTTACAGGTACGCGAAGTATTTGGAATTGGTGTTAACGTGAAGTTATAGTTACTCTTCCCCTACCTCAATTTCGGGGTAAAGAAAATGGTTATATGGAAATCGGGTAATATGAAGCTTTCGTACGCTTTGATAAAGACGTTGCCTAAAGTACTGTAAATTGGTTTTTTTTGCTGCAGAGATAAATACAGCTTCGCCTTCGGTTTTTGCCATCCACGTTTCTTTCCATTCCTCAAGGGAATAGTGTTCGCTTCCCCGAACAGCGATCAAATCAGTTTCGTCAAAAGTCTCTGGAGCATACGCATCAATTTTATTAAATACCATCAATGTGGGTTTGTCCTGCACCTTGAGTTCTGCAAGTAATTCATTTACAGAAGCAATATGCTGCTCAAACTGCGGGTGTGCCAAATCGACCACATGTAATAGCAAATCGGCTTCATGAACTTCGTCCAATGTGCTTTTAAAACTTTCTACCAATTGGGTAGGTAACTTCCGAATAAAACCCACTGTGTCAGAGAGTAAAAAAGGAAGGTTTTCAACCACTACTTTCCGCACAGTAGTGTCAAGGGTAGCAAAGAGTTTGTTTTCGGCAAACACATCGCTTTTACTCAACACATTCATTAGCGTGGATTTCCCAACATTGGTATAACCTACCAATGCAACACGCACCAGTGCGCCACGATTACCACGCTGGGTAGCCATTTGTCTATCTATGGTTGTGAGTTTCTTTTTTAGCAATGAAATTTTATCGCGAACAATCCTACGATCTGTTTCAATTTCAGTTTCTCCCGGGCCTCGCATTCCAATACCTCCACGCTGACGTTCCAAGTGCGTCCAAAGTCCTTTTAGTCTTGGTAATAGATATTGATACTGTGCCAATTCTACCTGAGTTCTGGCATAACTGGTTTTGGCGCGTTGGGCAAAGATATCTAAAATAAGACCTGTACGGTCTAAAATTTTACACTTCAAAAGTTCTTCAATGTTTCCTTGTTGGGCAGGGGTCAATTCATCATCAAAAACAACAGTGCTGATGTCATGTGTTTTTACAAAAGCAAGTACGTCATCCATTTTACCACTTCCAATAAAAGTTTTGGGATTTGGTGTATCTAGTTTTTGGGTAAATCGTTTTTTAACCTCGCCACCTGCCGTATGCGTTAAAAATGCCAACTCGTCCATATAGTCTTGAACTTGTTGCTCGTTTTGCTGTTGATTGATAATCCCAACAAGTACTGCGTATTCGTAGTGGTGTTTTTTTTCTTCTATCATGTTGTTTCCCACTTGCTTAGGGTAACCGAATGGCCATCAAAAACGGCATAGGTGTTGTATTCAAGCCAATCGCCCAAATTGATGTAGCGCGATGTTTTGGATAGTTCAATATCCAACGGTAAGTGACGATGTCCAAAAATAAAATAATCGGTGTTTTGGGTTTTTAGTTTTTCCTTGCAGTAATGCACCAACCACTCGCTGTCTGGACCGTTATAAATTTTATCATCGTCTCCTGAAATCAAACGATTTTTTAGAGACATATGCTGTGCAATACGCAGTCCCAAATCGGGGTGAATAAGGCGATATAGCCATTGAATAAATGGATTTCGGAATACTTTTTTCATACGCTTATAACCCTTGTCGCCGGGTCCTAAACCATCGCCATGTCCAATAAGAAAAGAGGCGTTATTAAGTGTGATTTGTTGGGGCTCGTAATATACTGGAATTCCCAATTCAGTTTCAAAATAGTCTTGCATCCACATGTCGTGGTTACCTACAAAAAAGTGTATTGGAATACCACTGTCGGATAGTTCTGCAAGTTTACCCAAAACGCGAACAAAACCTTTTGGAACAACTCTTTTGTATTCTATCCATAAATCAAACAAATCACCCATTAAATAAATTGCGGCAGCATCCGCTTTGATGTTATCGAGCCAAACCACAAATTGCTTTTCACGCACCTTACTTTTCTCAAGATTGGGTGCGCCCAAATGATTGTCAGAAGCGAAATAAACTTTTTTCCCCTTGGGTATGTTCATGGTACAAAAATAAGAATTACTGGTCGGCAGCGTACCACTCGGCAAAGGAGGTGGCTGTTTCTTGCAATCGCAAGTGATGCAGCTTGATTTGTTTAGGGAGTTTTGCTTGAATTTTCGCGGCAAAATCGATAATCATTTCTTCACTAGTAGGCTGATAATCGACTAATAATACTTTATGCCCGCTTTCCTCCAATGTTTTTGCCAAATTCACATGCGGTGTATTTTGATTAAAAACGGTGGCATGATCAAAGACATCTACAATCTCACCTTTCACTATTTTTTTGAGGTCTTTAAAATCGATAACCATTCCGTATTTAACATTGTTGGAGTCTCCTATGGGTGTGCCAATAACCGTAACATCAAGTTTATAGCTGTGGCCATGTACATTTTTGCAAAGTCCATCATAGCCGTAAAGTGCATGCCCGGTTTCAAATGAAAAGCTTTTGGTAATACGAATTTTACTCATCCGTTCGATTTAAGTTGTTTAAGTGTAGCCTGTGTTTGTGGCAAAAGTAAGAGTCTCCCTGAGATTTCAGCATTTTTTGGAAGAAGTTCTGCCCAATGGTCGGTATTTGCCCAAAGTGTTTTTTTGAGTTCGGCAACGGCTTCAGGCGCAAAGCGTGCCAACTGCGTAGCTTTTGTAACAGCTGCATTATTTGCTGCATCAAAATCATCGAAAACATCCGTGAAAAGCCCGTTTTGTAACGCCCAATCCGCAGATTTCCATTGTTTGGGCTGTAAGGATAATGAGGCTAAAGCTGCTGTACCGGTCTTGCGCTCCACCGCAGGGGCAATTACAAAAGGTCCAATACCAATAGCCAATTCGGACAGACGTACTTGAGCGGTTTGCGTTGCGATAGCATAGTCACAAGCTGCAACGATACCCACACCCCCGCCGATTGCCTTACCGTGAATACGTCCAACGATCGGTTTTCTGCATACACGCATGGCATTGATAAGCTTTGCAAAGCCCATAAAAAAAGTTTTCCCCTGTTCGGGTGTTTTTACAGCAAGAAGCTCATCAAAAGAAGCGCCTGCACAAAAAGCTTTACTAGGATCACTCTGTAGTAAAATAACGTGAACCGCATTGTCTTTCGCACAGGAATCAATGGCGGCAGTTAAAGCGCTTAGTTGTTCTTGTGGAAAACAATTGTGCTTGGGGTGCGCAAAGGTAATGGCAGCCACAGCGTTTTCGCTTAGCACATGTACGCCTTCAGATATTTTTTGATTCCCCATATCTTTGTTATTATACAACGAGGCAAAAATACGGAATAAACGATTGATAGGTCATGAAATCCATTACGGGTGTATTGTTTGATTTAGACGGCGTGTTTTACGTTGGAAATCAGTTAATTTCTGGCGGAAACGAAACGCTTGCTTGGCTGCGTAAACAGGGAATTAAATATCAATTTATTACCAATAATACCACACTTTCACGAAGTGCCCTTACGGAAAAACTTAAGGGATTAGGGCTCAACATTCAAGAAGATGAACTGCTAAGTGCAAATTATGCTGGGGTGCTGCAGCTTGAAAAAATGGGGTTAAAACGCTGCCGATTAATTCTCACGAAAGCCGCACAAAAAGATTATCCGCCTAATGTTCTAAAAGATCCTGAAACCATTGTAATTGGGGATATTGGAAATTCTTGGGACTACGATTTACTCAATGAATTGATGAATCAAATCCTAGGGGGCGCTGAGCTTATTGCGCTTCACAAAGGGCGATATTTTCAAACCGAGACTGGGCTACAATTGGACAGCGGTGCATTTGTAGCTGCGCTAGAACACGCAACTGGAAAAAAAGCACAGTTAGTAGGGAAGCCGAGCCAAGCTTTTTTTGAAATGGGAAGTTCACTACTCGGTTCAAAACCCAACGAACTTTTGATGGTGGGTGATGACTTGGTAAATGATATTCAAGGTGCACAAGATGCAGGATATCAATCCGTATTGGTGCAAACAGGGAAATACCGCGAAGCACTTGTAAAGCAAAGTGATATCAGTCCAGATGGCATAATACCCTCTATTGCTGAGCTACCATCCTATTTGCTTTCAAATTAAAGCGTTGTATTGATTTTTATAGTACTGTTGGCTTTGGATGCGTTATACGTCCAAAAAAGCGTTTAAGCCTGTAACGGAAATACTTGCTTTTATAGCTTTTTCGATGAATCCCAATCATATAAAAATAGGGGTTGTTCCTTACGTCCCCGTGAATAATAAATGGTGAAAAATTATTTTTCCAAGCAGCGTAATTAAAACTGAGTTGATCTCGCTTGCTACCGTTAGAAAATTCATCCCACCATGTTTCCATGGTTTTTATGACTTCTGGATGATGGTGGTTCCTTAACATTATTGTTGCTGCAATAAGTCCATTATTTTCTGGATATCCCTGGTCACGGTAGCGTTTCATGTGGTTTTCCATGACTTCGAAATTATCTTTTAATACGCCACTTTCGTGGTATAAATCAACAATGGCTTGATGTTCTTTATAAACACAATCACGCGCATCGGAACATTGATTGTGGTCAAAAATTCCCATAGGCGCGTTTGATATAACTTTTTTAAGCAGTGGCATTGGATTACGAACCAATAAGATATTCCCATCAATGTAAATGGAATAATCGTAGTCTTTTAAATAAAGATGGGGGGCAATTTTGGGATGCCTTGATGTGCGTGCTGGACTGAGATCTTTGGCATTAAGCGGCACTATGTTCCATGTTTTAGATCGGAATTTCTGATCGGTAAAACAAACGTAATCTATCCCTTCATATTTTGGTTGTGGCAGAAGTCCATCATACGGACCAAGAATGGTGGTATAAACGACAATTTTTGGGTTGGGTTTCATAGCCTCAAAATTAACGCTTTATTTAAATCATATAGACTTCTTGATTTTTAGTAAATTTACCCTCCCTATCAGACTGTACAATTCCGACAGGTCGTTCTGGCGGGGCTCAGTTGGCTACCCGCCCGAACGTAGCGTTCGTTACGGGCGGGGAGCGCTCATTGAAATCGTGTGAAAATGTATTTTGTTTATATCTTGTACAGCGAAAAAGGAGCTTGTTATTATGTTGGCATGTCGAAGAATGTATCACAACGCCTTAAAACACATAATAGAGGTCAAGTACGCTCAACAAAATCATATGTGCCTTGGAAAGTAGTATATACTGAAACACACACAACTCAAGTTGATGCTCGAAAAAGAGAAAAATACTTGAAATCAGCGGCAGGGCGCCGTTGGCGAAAAAAACATTTGGGGATGTAGCTCAGTTGGCTAGAGCGCTTGACTGGCAGTCAAGAGGTCGAGGGTTCGAATCCCTTCTTCTCCACTTTATTCCCGAGAATAACTTGTTTTTTTTGGGAATAAACTATGGCCCAAATACACGGATGTTCAAAAATTGATTTAGCATTTGATTTTCAAAACTAATTTTTAAAAGAAAAATAAAACCCACAACCTTTAGGTTGTGGGCTAAAATTATAACTCTAGTATAGTTTACTCTTTAATGAGAGCTGCTGTATCATCTATACTACAATGAAATCATCAGTACAAATTCTTGTGAACTCCCAACATTTGCTAAATCACTCCTGCTATGTGATTCATATGCCCATCCAACAGAAAAATTTTCTGTCACCCGTAGCTGTAAAAGCCCCGCTAATGACTTATCCGTTCGATACGATCCGCCTAGCATCACAAGACTATCATACCAAAGCCTGCCCTGAAAATCAAAAGACATAGGCGCACCTTGTACAAATCGTGTTACACCAATGGCGTTAAGGGTCGTTTTTGGATTGATATCAATACGATAGTCTAATGAGGTATAATAATGTACCCGGTCCTTTGCAAATACCGCACGACCATCTTCTTCCTGCAAGCGTTCCGTACTAAACATACGTGGTGCAGCCATGGAAATGGATATATTTTTATGTGTCAGGTATAATCCAACACCTAGGTTGGGCAATACCTTTGAAAAAGACTCTAAAGCGCTGTCAAATATGGGATTAAAGGTTTCTAAGGTTCCCGGGTTTACCTCATAGGCATGTGCTCCCCCCTTTAAACCTAAAAATAAATTTGTCTGCTCATCTATCTTTAGCTTATACGAATAATCAATCCCGACAAACGTACTTTGCTCTACAAAGGTCTTGTCTTTTACAAGGTTAATCCCCAAGCCTACATTGCCTTTGGTTGGTATGCTTACGCCAAAAACAAAGGTCTCTGGTGCCATAGAAATACCAGACCATTGAGTTCGACGAAGTGCTGTAAACTCTGTCGTGCTATTAATCCCAGAAACAGCAGGATTAAAAACAGCTATTACTTCATTGTAATGGGTAAATAACGATTCTTGTTGCGCACTAAGTGAACTTGCCATGCCAAATAACACTATGCTAATTATATTTTTTACTGTCTTAAACATCTTAACTAATTTTATTTGGTGATATAAATCCATCCCTGATGATCAACTGAACCGTCTCCATCTTTATCTAGACGATAATAATAGGCCGAAGACTCCGGTAGAGATATGTTGGTTATTCGTTTTGACCCTACATCAAAGTGTCCATTCCAATCATTGTTGTATCCCTTGCGTTGGAAGACGCTATCGCCCCATCGGTTGAATACCTCAACATAATTGTTGGGATAATATTCAATATTGTAGATCATCCAAGTATCATTAACACCATCATTGTTGTTTGTAATTACCTGTGACACATACACTTCGTCTTGCTCACACACATCCCCTTTACCGTCTTGATCCCTATCGGATTGATCTGGATTGTACAACAAAGGACAGTTATCCTCGGTGTCTATAACCCCGTCATTATCATCATCATCGTCACAAACATCGCCAATGCCATCATTATCGTTGTCGGCTTGATCAGGATTTGGAAAATCTGGACAATTGTCTACATCATTCAAAACGCCGTCGTTATCAGAGTCAGGAATACTGCTTGAATCTAAAGGATCACTTCCAGATTCAATCTCATACGCGTCTGAATAGCCATCGCCATCATCGTCTGTGTCGGCATTGTTTCCTGTGCCGTCTCCGTCTGTATCCGTGTCTTCTGTTGGA
>CBFHOG010000016.1:0-29351 GCA_965657545.1 Flavobacteriaceae bacterium
CTACATTTAAGCCCTGGTAAGGTTCCTCGCGTATCATCGAATTAAACCACATGCTCCACCGCTTGTGCGGGCCCCCGTCAATTCCTTTGAGTTTCACTCTTGCGAGCGTACTCCCCAGGTGGGATACTTATCACTTTCGCTTGACCACTCATCCCGCAAGCGGGACGAACAGTTAGTATCCATCGTTTACGGCGTGGACTACCGGGGTATCTAATCCCGTTCGCTCCCCACGCTTTCGTCCATGAGCGTCAGTATATTGTTAGTGATCTGCCTTCGCAATGGGTATTCTGTGTGATATCTAAGCATTTCACCGCTACACCACACATTCTAACCACTTCACAATAACTCAAGCCTATCAGTATCAAAGGCAGTTCAACAGTTGAGCTGTTGGCTTTCACCTCTGACTTAACAGGCCGCCTGCGGACCCTTTAAACCCAATGATTCCGGATAACGCTTGGATCCTCCGTATTACCGCGGCTGCTGGCACGGAGTTAGCCGATCCTTATTCATATAGTACCGTCAAGCCCCCACACGTGGGAGTGTTTCTTCCTATATAAAAGCAGTTTACAACCCATAGGGCAGTCATCCTGCACGCGGCATGGCTGGATCAGAGTTGCCTCCATTGTCCAATATTCCTCACTGCTGCCTCCCGTAGGAGTCTGGTCCGTGTCTCAGTACCAGTGTGGGGGATCCCCCTCTCAGGGCCCCTACCTATCGTAGTCTTGGTGAGCCGTTACCTCACCAACAAACTAATAGGACGCATGCTCATCTTTTACCGCCGGAGCTTTAATCAAATATCAATGCTGATAAATGATATTATGAAGGATTATTCCAAATTTCTCTGGGCTATTCTTCAGTAAAAGGTAGATTGCATACGCGTTACGCACCCGTGCGCCACTCGTCATCTGGTGCAAGCACCAATGTTACCGTTCGACTTGCATGTGTTAAGCCTGCCGCTAGCGTTCATCCTGAGCCAGGATCAAACTCTTCATTGTATAACTTTAAATAAAATTAACAACAAAAAAATTGACAAATTAGAGCTGTCTCATGATTGTTTTACTATTCGTATTTCCTTCGCCGAAGCGAAGTATACGCGCTGTCATTCTCAATAATTCAATGAACTTTTTTGCTTTCTTTTTGAAAGCGGTTGCAAATATACACTGCTTTTTGGTTTTGACAACCCCACATGAAAAAAAAATTAAACTTTTTTTATTTGATGTGGTCCACAGCTTTTTTTGCGGATGGCAAATATACAACCCTTTTATTTCTACAAACTTATTTTTACGTTTTATTTTCTAATTTTTTCTTCTGGCGGTTTTAGTGATCCATCAGCAAAAGCGCGGAGCAAAATCCCTTCGATCATAGCATCTTCCTCAGCATCAGTGGGGTTATATGTTGTTTTCAGATCAATATCAAAGAATTTTGCGGTGGTTTGGTAAACAAAAGCACGCCACCCACTTCTGAGTTTTTTTATCAAACTATGTGTTGTTTGACCCGTTTCACGATGTATTAATTTGACTAAAATACGACCCTCAGAGCGCGTTAAGCGCTTTAGTTCCTCTTTAAATTCGCCTTCTAAGTAGCGTTCAACGCGTTTGGTGTAACGTTTTTTAGCACGTTTCCGCTTGATTTTAGACAAACGATCGTTTAAAACAACCAAACGTTCTGACGCCATTTTAGCATATGGATATACTTTTAATGTTTTTTTACGCAGTCTATAGTATATCAAATAGTCGTTATAGTTGTCAAATTTTAGCGTTGGAAGTACAATTACTTCACCCAAATCCACAAAAGGATTAGCCAAAGTATCGCCCTCTACTATATATATAGGTTGTTGTTGCTGTCCATAGAGGCAGCAAACAGCCATAATCACAACCAATAAAACACGTTTTTGCATCCGTTCAAAAGTACTAAGTTTGTTTTACCTATATATTGTAAATTAGCCTACTAAATTAAAAAAGCATAATGAGCAGCATTTTAAATAAAAAATCACACGCATTTTTAAAGCAATATTTGAACAACCCAGCGCCTACGGGCTACGAATGGGAAAGTCAAAAGATATGGATGGATTACCTTAAACCATATGTAGATGAGTTCATCACTGATACGTATGGTACTGCAGTGGGAGTTATCAATCCAGAGGCGGAATTTAAAGTGGTTATTGAAGCACACTCAGACGAAATTTCATGGTATGTCAATTACATTTCGGACAAAGGGTTGATATCGGTTATTCGAAATGGTGGTAGTGACCATATGATTGCGCCATCTAAATGGGTGGATATCCATACCAAAAACGGCATTGTAAAAGGGGTTTTTGGATGGCCTGCCATTCATACCAGAATGGCTGGAAAAGAAGAAACACCAAAAATTGAAAACATTACCATAGATGTTGGTGCCTCTAACAAGGAAGAAGTTGAAAAATTAGGTATTCATGTTGGTTGTGTCATTACCTATCCAGACACATTTCAAGTGCTCAACAAAGATAAGTTTGTGTGTAGGGCATTGGATAATAGAATTGGCGGCTTTATGATTGCTGAGGTGGCGCGACTGCTCAAGGAGAACGACATCAAACTTCCTTTTGGACTATATGTAACCAATTCGGTGCAAGAAGAAATTGGACTACGCGGAGCAGAAATGATTACCCAAACCATAAAACCAAATGTGGCTATAGTTACGGATGTTTGCCATGACACGACAACGCCGATGTTAAATCCAAAAAAACAAGGAGATAATGCCATAGGCAAAGGACCCGTTATATCGTATGCGCCTGCAGTGCAGCAATTGCTTCGAGATAGAATTATAGAAACAGCAGAGGCGAAAGAAATTCCATTTCAGCGATTGGCTTCTTCAAGATATACAGGTACAGATACGGACGCTTTTGCGTATAGCAATGGTGGCGTTCCTTCTGCGCTGATATCGTTACCTCTAAAATACATGCATACTACTGTAGAAATGGTGCATCAAGAGGATGTGGAGAACGTTATCAAATTGATTTTTGAAACGGTACAAAACATCAAAAACGGAGAAACATTTAGTTATTTTTCTTAATCTCTTCGATTATTTCAGGGTTTAGCAAGGTAGAAACATCGCCCAATTGATCATATTCACCCGAAGCAAGTTTCCGTAAAATTCTTCTCATAATTTTACCACTTCTTGTTTTGGGTAATCCGCTTACTACTTGTATGCGGTCGGGCTTTGCGATTGGTCCAATGGTTTTTGCAACCAAAGCACGGAGTTCGACAGCCAATTTGTTTGTATCGACTTCTGTATTTGAAATGACAAAAGCGTGCAATGCATTTCCTTTTATATCGTGTGGGAAACCAACAACAGCACTTTCCACTACGTGAGGATGTTCGTTCAATGCATTTTCAATAGGTGCCGTTCCAAGGTTATGTCCAGAAACAATGACCACATCATCTACCCTACCTGTAATTCGGAAATTACTTTCGGCATCACGAAGTGCGCCATCACCAGGGAAATAATATCCTGGATAGGCTGAAAAATATACGTTTTTATACCGTTCATGATCACCCCAAATAGTCCGTGCAATAGATGGCCAAGGGTGTTTTATTGCCAAAATCCCTTCTGATTCGCCTTCAATTTCATTGCCTTTGTTATCAAGCAGTACGGCTTGAATACCTGGCATAGGCAAAGTGGCATAGGTGGGTTTTTGAGGCGTCACTCCTGCTAATGAGCTAATCAAAATGCCTCCTGTTTCTGTTTGCCACCAAGTATCTACAATAGGACAATTGTGTTTCCCTACATATTTATCATACCAATGCCAAGCTTCTGCATTGATAGGTTCACCTACAGAACCCAACACTTTTAATGATGATAAATCGTGTTGTTCTACCAATTCAACTGGATGTTTTTGTAGGGCACGAATAGCTGTTGGCGCGGTATAAAATTGATTGACCTTGTGCTTGGCACAAACTTCCCAAAAACGACCATAATCTGGATAGGACGGAACACCTTCAAACATAACTGTAGTTGCGCCCACAGCCAAAGGCCCATATACAATATAGGAATGACCAGTAATCCAACCGATATCTGCGGTGCACCAATATACATCGCCTTTTTGGTATTGAAAGACATTTTGAAACGAATATGCGGTATATACCATATAACCGCCGCATGAGTGAACCATACCTTTTGGTTTCCCAGTAGATCCTGAGGTGTATAAAATAAAAAGAGGGTCTTCGCTGTCCATCACCTCAGCTCGACAAACGTCGTTGACTTTTTCAAGTTCTTCGTGCCACCACAAATCTATATTGTTCCACGACACGTCTTGTCCTGTGCGTTTAAAAACAATACATTTTTTAACAGTGGAGCAAGACGTCAATGCTTCATCGGCAATGTCTTTTAGTGGGGTAACTTTAGCTCCTCTAAAGCCACCATCTGCCGTAAGTAACATACTGCATTCGGCATCATTTAGCCGAGCTGCTAAGGCAGCAGCTGAAAAGCCTGCAAAGACTACCGAATGAATGGCGCCAATCCGTGCGCATGCCAACACGGCAATTGCCAATTCAGGAGTCATGGGCATATAAACACATACCCTATCTCCTTTTTTGATACCGTTAGCTTTTAACATATTGGCTACGCGACAAACCCTGCTGTGCAATTCGCTGTATGAAATATGTTGAGCAGCTTCGTTAGGGTCATTCGGCTCAAAAATAATGGCAATTTGATCTGGTTGGGTTTTAAGATGTCTATCTAGGCAGTTTTCAGTGATATTTAGTTTTCCACCTAAAAACCACTTTATTTCTGGCGTTTGGAAATCGAATTCCAACACCTTGTCCCAGGAACTGTGCCATTCAAAATTCTCTGCTATATCTGCCCAAAAGTCCTCTGGGTTTTTGTTTGCATGTTGTTTCGCCTGATGATAAGAATCTGCTGTTTGGTAAGCCAAATTTTTCATTCAATAAAATTTCGGTTTAATTTACTAAAATCTATTGATAAAACTGATGCATTAGTTTGTTACAGGAAAACCGCGAGCACGCATCAACGCGTCAATATTCGCTTCACGTCCACGAAACATAAGGTATGCCTGAGCAGGGTCAATCGAATTACGAGGTGCAAACAAATAAGTTACTAACCGATCTGCCGTCTCTTCATCATAAAAACCACCAGGTGCTTCTTTAAACGCCTCGGAGGCATCAGCGGTAAGCACATCTGCCCACATATAACCGTAATAAGCTGTGGCGTAGCCCTCTCCAGAAAAAACATGTCCAAAATGAGGAGTGCGGTGGCGCATTGGCAGTTCTTTAGGCATATTAAGTGCAGCTAATGTTTCACGTTCAAAAGCACCAACATCTAAATCTGTTGGATCAGCCAAGTGCAGTTTCATATCCATTAATGCAGATGCTAAATACTCTGTTGTTGCAAATCCTTGATTAAATGTGGCTGCTTTTTTGATTTTTTTGACAAGGGCTTCGGGCATGGGTTCGCCTGTTTTTTGATGTACCAAAAAGCGATCAATAACTTCATCTGTAGCCAACCAGCGCTCAAGCAGTTGTGACTGAAATTCTGTGTAGTCCCGAACACCACCATTAAGTGTAGGATATTTGACATTAGAGGCGAAAAAATGTAAGGCATGCCCAAATTCATGGAAAAACGTTGTAGCGTCGTCCCAAGAAATCAACAAGGCTTCTCCAGGCGCAGGTTTAATAAAATTAGAATTATTAGATGCCAATACATTTGTTTTACCATCAAAAGTTGAAAAGCTACGATATGTTGTTGCCCAAGCACCCGAACGTTTCCCTTCTCTAGCATAGGGATCTAAATACCATAATCCAATATGTTCACCTGTATCTTTATGTGTTACTTCCCAGACTTTAACATCCTCATGAAAAACAGGAACAGAACCCTCGGTAACGGGAGAAAAAGAATACCCAAATAAACGTCCCGCCACATAGTGCATCGCATCTGTAAGTTTATCCATTTGAAGGTATTGTTTCACTTCATCCGAATCTAAATCGTATTTGTCTTTTCGCACCTTTTCAGCATAGTAACGGTAATCCCAAGGGGAAATGGTTATATTATCTCCATTAGCATCTGCTACAGCCTGCATATCAGCAACTTCTTCTGAAACACGTGCAATGGCTGCAGGCCAAACCGCTTCCATAAGTGCCAATGCATTTTCTGGGTTTTTAGCCATACGATTTTGAAGGCGCCATGCGGCAAAATTGGGATACCCAAGAAGTCCAACACGTTCTTTTCTAAGTTTTAAAATCTGTGTAATAATACCCTTATTATCATAAGTGTCATTATTATCGCCTCTTGAATAATAATGAGTCCACACTTGTTTTCTCAAATCACGATCGGTGGAATAGGTCAAAAAAGGATCCATTGATGACCGGGTGTTTGTTACCGCATACTCCCCTTTCCTACCCTTGCTTTCGGCTATACGAGCAGCTGATTTAACAAAGGCATCTGGTAATCCATCCAATTGATTTTCAGTCAAATAGGTTATATAATTTTCCTCATCGTGTAATACATTGTTAGAAAACTTTGTGTATAAGGTTGACAGCTCTTTATTGATTTCTGCGTAACGTTTCTTTTTATCCGCATCCAAATCAGCGCCGCTCATGGCAAAACTTTGATAAGTAAGTTCTACCACACGCTGTTGATCTGGAGGTAGTGGTTTTTTTTGTGATGACTCATAAATGGTTTTGATCCTTTTAAAAAGCAACTCGTTTTGGGAAATTTTAGATTGAAATTCAGAAAACAAGGGAGCTAATTCCGTTTGTATCTCACGAAATTCAGGAGAAGACATATTGCTGCTAAAGATTCCGTAATAGGCAAAAGCTCTGTCTAGTGGAGCTCCTGAACGTTCCATTTCTTCAATTGTATTTACAAAGGTTGGCGGCTCTGGATTAGACGCTATGCCTTCTATTTCTTCAAGGTTTAATGCCATGGCTTTGAGCATAGCCGGTTTAACATCTGCCACTTTCATTTTATCAAATGCAGGCGTCCCTTGATATGAACCTTCCCAAGGTTTTAATAACGTATTTGTAAAGGATGACGTTTGTGTACAAGAAACTAGGGCAATGGCAAAAAATACCATGCTTAAACGACTTACGTTTGGAGTCTTCATAGGATTGAGTTTTAAAAGTATTGTGTAAAATACTTAAAATTACACAAATGCAACACCACTATTTAAAAAAGTGAGTTTTGAAAAAAAAAGCGCACACAATGTGTGCGCTCTCCAGCTGTATATATCAGCCCCTTTTCATTAGCCCGATAAAAAAAAGTAAAATCACAGCACCTAGAAACGCTGAAAAAAGCGATCCTATTAAACCATCTCCAAAAGATAAACCAAGTTGACCAAAAAGCCAACCGCCAAGAACTGCTCCCGCAATTCCAACCAAAAGATTAATAAAAATTCCGAAGCCTTTTCCTTTCATAAGTTTTCCAGCAAGGAAACCAGCTACAATACCAATAATAATAAGCCAAAATAAGTTTGAGTCCATTTTATTTAGATTTAGGGTTAAACAAATATGAAACTAATGTACAGAAATTTTTAATTGTTTAATAGTATTCAAACAAAAAAATATGAATTCGACAACTTTACAAGAAACTGTTGATTTTGGAAACAGACGCAGGTCCTTCATAAACAAAGCCAGTGTATAATTGAATCAAGGAAGCACCAGCTTTAAGTTTTTCTTTTGCGTCGTCTGGGGTATGAATACCGCCAACCCCAATAATGGGAAAAGCACCCTTACTTTGTGTATGTAAGTAACGGATTACTTCTGTACTGCGATTCGTTAAAGGTTTTCCGCTTAACCCACCTGCTTGTTTGGTGAGTGTCTCTGGACTTTGCAATCCGTCGCGGGAAAGGGTTGTATTGGTTGCAATAACACCATCAATTTTAGTAGCCTCAACAATGTCTATAATATCAGAAAGCTGGGTGTCAGTAAGGTCAGGAGCTATTTTTAATAAAATGGGTTTACGTTTGGGTTTACTATTGTTTTGTTTTTGGAGGGTATTCAGTAATGCGGTGAGGGGTTCTTTTTCTTGTAAATCGCGTAAGTTAGGGGTGTTTGGAGAACTCACATTTACCACAAAATAATCAACAACATCAAACAACGCATTGAAGCAAATGAGGTAATCTTCCTGAGCATTTTCGTTGGGAGTTGTTTTATTTTTCCCAATATTCCCGCCGATAATTACATTTTTGTTGCGCTGCAACCGCTTTGCTGCGGCCACAACACCTTCGTTATTAAAGCCCATTCGATTGATAATACCTTTATCTTTTTTTAGTCGAAAGAGTCTGGGTTTTGGATTTCCATCTTGGGGCTTGGGCGTTACCGTACCTATTTCAATAAAACCAAATCCAAAGTTTGAAAGTTCTTTAAATCGTTTGGCGTCTTTATCAAAGCCTGCTGCTAAACCAACAGGGTTTGGGAATTGAATACCAAAAACCTCCCTTTTTAAGGAAGACTTTTTACTGACATACAAAGTTCTAATCAAAGCACCCATAAAAGGAATACGGTGTAAGAAACCAATGGCTGCAAATGAAAAATAATGCACCCATTCAGGATCAAACAAAAACAGTATGGGTCGAATGATGCGTTTGTACATAATTTAAAAAAAGCACTTCAGGTGAAGTGCTTTTATTTTATTTTTTTGGAGTAGCTATTCTTCGCTGACTCATCTCTTGAGAGATAAAGCTTCGCTCCATTTTAACTTTTCCAGCCATAGTTTCAATAACACAACTGTCATTGCTCTCATTAACCTCAACTACTTTGCCGTGAATACCGCCTTTTGTAACTACTAAATCCCCTTTTTTAAGGTTGTTTTTAAAAGTGCGTTCTTTTTTGGCACGGCGTTGTTGCGGAAGAATTAAAAACAAAAACATGACCGCAAACATGAGTAGTAAGAAAGGTAATTGGTTTCCCATTATATAAATTTTAGTTAGTAGCTTGGTTTCGAGCAGCTTGACGCTGTTTTTCTTTTACAGGATCGGGCGTTACTACTGTTTTGATACGCAAAATTTCACGTCCGCGTTCGGTGTTGGTAGTAAGCGTTACTGTTTTGGTTTGATTTCCTGGCTTGTTTGCGGAATCAAATTTAACTTTGATCTCTCTGCTTTCTCCAGGTGCAATCGGTGTATTTTTAGGATACTCAGGCACAGTACAACCGCAACTCCCACGCGCATCTAAAATTGTTAAATCACTATTTCCCGTATTGGTAAACGCAAAAGCAGTTTCAACAACATCTCCTTCATTAATAACACCAAAATCGTGTTCTTTTTTATCAAAAGTTAATACAGGAAGGTTGTTATTTGCATCTTGACGTGCTTCTGCTTCCGCAAGATTCTCTTTTTTCACTTTTTTAGCTGCATTTCCAGAGCAACTCATAATAAACAGACCCATTAGGGCAAAAATCCATGGTTTCATAAATTGTAATTTTTCCAAAAATAAACATATTACTGCATTCCGCGTATATTTTTACGAATGCGTTTTTGTTCATTAAATTCTTTTACCACTTTGTCTAAGATACCATTGATGAATATGCTGCTTTTTGGTGTGGCGTATTCTTTGGCAATTTCTAAATATTCATTTATGGTTACATTTACAGGGATAGAGGGGAAATACAACAACTCTGCCAATGCCATTAGCAATAAGGTAAAATCTAAGCTTGCAATGCGCTCTGGGTCCCAATTAGGCGTTCTTCCAATAATTTCATTTTGAAGCTCTTGCTTATTGAGCATAACCTTACGAAAAAGCTCCAATGAAAATTTCTGATCTTCTTCGTCCTTATATAAAATTGATATGATCGCATCAGGCTTGTCAATACGTTTGAGACTGTTTCGAACAATGGTGTTTACTAAAGGGATATCGTCCATCCACGAAATATTCACCTCCTCAATAAATTCAGGCAATCGATCAAATGGTGCAATTACATTAGTAAAAAGGGAAACCAAAAGAGCCTTGTCTGATTCCAAAGATGCAGTTTCTTCTGACAAATAAGCATGATAAACATCGCTTTGCGTTATGGCATCCCAAATCAAACGCACATATTCATCGTGTTTTTTCCAAAATTTTAGTTTGTGTTTGGATCGTAGGGCTTCAAGTCTTGGATTTTCCATCAACAACTTTAAAGCTTGATTGGAAAAGAATTTTGGGTTCACCTCATTTTTATCTGGGGTCAAATGTTTTTTTGTGTTTTTTAAATAAAGTGCATGTCCACAAGCATATAATTCGACATACAAATCTAAGAGAGTAATATATAGCAGTTGAAAGTCTTGACTGCTTTTAAGTATCCAAGATTCACCTGCTTTGAGGTTATCGTTTGGATCTAGCTGTTGCGCGTACAGGGCTTGCATAACCTTGGTGCGAAGATGCCGTCTTGTAATCATGTATCAGAACGTATTTGATAGAGCAAAAATACGATGTTTAACTTTAGATTTGACGCAACCACCTAAAAACTTATCTTCGTAAAAAAATAGCTTGCGCGCACTTCAATACCTAAACCGATATCTAAAAAAATACCGTCTCCTGTTGTTATTGGGATTGCTTTTCACTGTCTCATCTAGAGTGTTTGCAGTACTTGCCCCAAGTTTGGTAGGAGATTCCATTACTGAAATAGAGCAGTTTATACAAAGTGGCTCAACCGATATCAGTGCCATAAGGAGAATACTACTCACAAATATCGCCCTGATTATTGGCGCGGCACTCGTTTCAGGAGGGTTTACATTTGTGATGCGTCAAACCATTATAAATGTATCACGCCACATAGAATTCGATTTAAAAAACACCATTTACGATCACTATCAAAAGCTATCGCTACGTTTTTACAAGCAAAATCGCACCGGAGATCTAATGAGCCGAATAAGTGAAGATGTTTCAAGAGTACGCATGTATGTTGGCCCTGCCCTTATGTATAGCGTCAATACGCTCACATTATTTGTCATTGTAATCAGTTATATGTTCAGTGTTGCACCCAAACTAACCCTTTACACACTTCTCCCGTTGCCTGTTTTATCCTTTATGATTTACAGGCTCAGCAAGGCCATACATGAGCGAAGCACACTTGTGCAGCAAATGCTATCACAACTTTCTACGTTTGCACAAGAATCATTCAGCGGTATTAATGTGATAAAATCCTATGCAATAGAACCCAATCGCATAGCAGAAATGAACCGTATTTCGGAAGAGAGTCGTATTAAAAACATGTCATTGGTGCAAGTGCAAGCATGGTTTTTCCCCATGATGATACTCCTTATTGGTATCAGTAATATTTTAGTCATTTTTATCGGCGGAAGCCAATACATTAATGGTCAAATAGAACTCGGCGTTTTGGCAGAGTTTATTATTTATGTAAATATGCTCACATGGCCCGTAGCAACTGTGGGTTGGGTTACCTCAATTATACAACAAGCAGAGGCATCACAAAAACGCATCAATGAGTTTTTAGGACAAGAGCCCGACATTCAGGATAATGTAGCGTCAAACAAAAAATTAGATTCCGTAGATATCGCATTTAAAGATGTACACTTCACTTATGACGACACGGGGATTCATGCGCTTAATGGTGTGTCATTTTCATTAAAAGAAGGAAATACACTTGCCGTCATGGGACCAACAGGATCGGGAAAAACCACGCTATTGCAATTACTTTCAAAAACCTATTTGCCCAATTCTGGTGAAGTAACCCTTGGCGAAAACCCACTTCATGAGTATGCGCAAAAAGATATCCGAGATGTGATGGGTGTAGTGCCTCAACAAGCCTTTTTATTTTCCGATACTATCGCAAATAATATTCGTTTTGGCAAACAAGATGCTACGCAAGAAGAAATAGAGAATGCTGCAAAACAAGCGGCTGTACATGAAAATATTATTGAATTTAAAACAAAATACGACACCATGCTTGGCGAACGGGGCATCACACTTTCGGGTGGACAAAAGCAGCGCGTGTCTATTGCACGCGCACTAATCAAACAACCAAAACTATTACTCCTTGACGATTGCCTTTCTGCCGTTGACACCGAAACCGAAGAAGCAATTTTATCATCATTAAAAACCAACAACAAAAACACCACAACTGTAATTGTCTGTCATCGTGTTTCATCTGCAAAAAATGCGGATTATATTCTTATTCTTAAAGATGGAGAAGTAGCACAATTTGGAACGCATGCATCCCTCACAGAATCTGAAGGATACTACAAAGACTTGTACGCCCAACAACGGTTAGAGGAAAAAAGCCTGTAAATAGTTAAGATTTGTTATATTCACTTCAACAAATCTTACATGATGGATATTTTCGAACATTCACAAAGTGTTCGAGAGCTGTGCCTACAAGCGGGTTCTCGCACTTATTATTTTGACGTTAAGAAAACCAAAGCTAATGATTACTACTTGATCATTTCGGAACGCAAAAAATCTTCAGAAGGAAAATTGCTAAAAAAACAGAGACTGTATTTATATAAAGAACACTTTGAAGCATTTAGTGAAATGTTAGCTGAACTGACAAGCTTTATCAAAAAGGAAAAAGGAAGTGTGGTTTTACGGTAGTGTTTTTATGGTTAATTTTGGACTCTAAAATAAATAGTATGGCACGGACACCCTCTAATATGTTAGAGCTTGGAACAAAAGCACCTCATTTCAACTTACCCAATACTACAGATGAAAAATGGTATTCTTTTTCAGATGTGCAAGGTGAACATGGCACTGTGGTTATGTTTATATGCAACCATTGCCCTTATGTAATGCATGTTTTTGATGGGATTGCTTCACTTGCAAATGACTACATCAATCAGGGTTTTGGCTTTGTAGCCATTTCAAGTAACGATGTAGAAAACTACCCTGACGATTCGCCAGAGTTGATGAAAAAAACGGCTGAGGAACAAAGATTTAATTTTCCGTATTTATATGATGAATCCCAAGCAGTAGCCAAAGCTTACGACGCTGCTTGCACTCCTGATTTTTATCTTTTTGATGGCCAACAAGAGTTGGTTTATCGTGGACAAATGGACGACTCAAGACCCAAAAACGATATTCCTGTTACTGGAAAAGATTTACGTGCAGCCTTAGATGCAATTGTTGCAAAAAGTCCGATTGATTCGCTCCAAAAACCAAGTTTGGGCTGTAATATTAAGTGGAAAGTTAGCTAACGGCTACCAGCTCAACATCAAATATCAAAGTAGCATTTGGTGGAATAACGCCCCCTGCTCCTTGTGAACCGTAGGCTAAATCGCTCGGAATAACAAAGCGTGCCTTATCCCCTACAGAAAGCAACTGAATCCCTTCATCCCATCCTGGGATTACCTGACCCACACCCAAAGCAAAATCAATAGGCTGATTGCGTTTGTACGATGAGTCAAAAACGGTACCATCAGGTAATTGCCCTTTGTAGTGTACGCTAACAGTTTTACCCTTTTCAGCTGCAACACCCTCACCGCGCTGTATAAATTGATACCGAAGACCTGATGCTGTTTTTTCAAATCCTTTAGCAACTTCGTCAAGGGCTTTTTCTTGTTGCTCGCGCTCTTCGCGCAAACGTGCCTCACGACTTCCTTCAAAAGTTCTAAACGCTTCAACAGCATTCCACGCTTCCGCTGATGCACCAATACGTTCAATTTTGATTGACTCAATTTCATCGTTTTGAGCAATGGCATTTACAATATCTTGTCCTTCTTCAACAAAGCCAAAAACGGTGTGTTTGCCATCAAGCCAAGGTGTTTCGTTGTGTGTAATAAAAAATTGACTTCCATTTGTGCCAGGCCCTGCATTTGCCATTGATAATACGCCCGGTCTGTCATGTTTTAATTCTGGATGAATTTCATCATCAAATTGATATCCTGGACCACCAGTACCTGTGCGCTGTGGACAACCCCCTTGTATCATAAAGTCTGCAATTACGCGATGGAAACAAAGGCCATCGTAGTATGGTGTACCTTGTGGTTTATGGGAGTTTTCAAGATTCCCTTCAGCTAACGCAACAAAATTACCTACCGTTCCTGGTGTTTCTTTGTGTGTTAGACGGACTTTGATTGTTCCTTTGGGTGTAGTAAATACAGCGTAAATTCCTTCGCTCATAAGTCAAAATTATTAAGCTGCGAAAGTAACCATAAAAAGATTAGTTTGCCACCTCACTTATAAATTTAATTCGGAAAACGCGTAAGTCATCATCTTCATAATCGCCATCAAATTCTTCTACTGCTGCCTGAATATCATCGTCATCGGATTCCATAAAATACTCGTGCAACTCTTCTTGTTGATCTTCATCGAAAAGTTCATCAATGGCGTATTGTATGTTTACTTTGGTGCCTGAAAAAACAATGGTTTCCAGCTGCTCTAAAAAAGCAGGAAGGTCCATGCCTTTGGCATCTGCAATATCCTGTAAGGGTAACTTTCTATCTATATTTTGAATGATAAATAGTTTGAGAGCAGAGTTTGCACCTGTACTTTTTATAATTAAATCTTCCGGTCGAATGATACCGTTCTCTTCTGTATATTTTGCAATAAGTTCCACAAAGGGCTTCCCAAATTTATTGGCCTTCCCCTCTCCTACACCATGAATATTTTTAAGTTCCTCAATTGTAATTGGATACTTGACAAGCATATCTTCAATGGATGCTTCTTGAAAAACAGCATAAGGAGGTACTTCAAATTTATCTGCAACATCTTTACGAAGTTGCATTAACATTTTTTGGAGTTTCACATCAAAATTACCCGTTTTTATCGGAGTAACACTAGGAGAAGAATCATCGTAAACATGGTTTTCTGTCATTAAAAAACTACATGGTTTCGAAAGAAAATCCAACCCCATTTTACTAAGTTTGATTACCCCGTAAGTCTCTATTTCTTTAATTAAATAGCCAGCAACTAAAAGCTGTGTAAGCAATGCTTTCCAGTAGGGAATCTCATGACTACTCCCCAATCCAAATAGAGGGTTTGAACGAATACTGTGGGAGACCAATATGGGCGTTTCTTGGCCCGCCATAATATGAATTAACTCTTTGATTTTATATTGCTCATTGGTTTCTTTTACAAGGTTAAGCAACATACCTACCTCATTTTGAGCTTCTACCTTTGGCTTGGGGTTTCTTGTATTGTCATCCATTTCTGCGCCATCGCCGTTGACTTCGTCAAACTCTTCACCAAAATAATGCAGAATGAATTTTCGCCTTGACATAGATGTTTCGGCATAAGCAACCATTTCTTGCAGTAATGCATAACCCACCTCTTGTTCAGCCAGCGGTTTTCCTGCCATAAACTTTTCGAGTTTTTCTATATCCTTATAGGCATAAAATGCCAAGCAATGCCCTTCACCACCATCACGCCCAGCACGACCCGTTTCTTGGTAATAGCTTTCAATACTTTTTGGAATATCGTGATGAATAACAAAACGAACATCGGGTTTGTCAATTCCCATACCAAAAGCGATAGTTGCAACAATTACATCGCAATCTTCTTTTAAAAAACTATCTTGATTATAAACGCGTTGTTTGTTGTCAAGACCTGCATGATAAGGAAGCGCATTAACGCCATTTACTTGTAAAACTTGCGCCAGTTCCTCAACACGCTTTCGTGATAAACAATACACAATTCCAGATTTACCCGAATTCTCCTTAACAAAAGAAATTATATCTCGGTCAACTTGCGCTGTTTTCGGACGTACTTCGTAATATAAGTTTGGTCTGTTAAATGACGCTTTATAGGTTGTTGCACTTGTGATATTTAAATTTTTTAAAATATCCTCTTGGACTTTTGGCGTTGCCGTTGCAGTAAGCCCAATAATAGGGATATCGTCTCCAATACGTGCAACAATGGACTTTAAGTTACGGTATTCTGGTCTAAAGTCATGTCCCCACTCTGAAATACAATGCGCCTCATCAATAGCCATAAAACTAATGGTAACCGTGCGCAAAAATTGCACATTATCCTCTTTAGTTAAAGACTCTGGAGCTACATAAAGTAGTTTTGTAACGCCAGAAGTAATATCATCTTTTACATTTTGGATTTGTGTTTTGCTTAGCGATGAGTTTAATACATGAGCAATGCCGTCGTTATTAGAAATCCCCCTTATGGCGTCAACTTGGTTCTTCATCAAAGCAATTAGTGGAGATACCACGATTGCTGTTCCTGGTTGTACAAGTGCAGGCAACTGATAACAAAGGGATTTTCCGCCGCCCGTGGGCATGATAACAAAAGTGTTTTCTTTGTTCAGTACACTATTTATAACAGGTTCTTGCAGTCCTCGAAATTCGCTAAAACCAAAATATTTTTTTAAAGCAGTCTTTATATTAAACTGTTTATCGCCGACCTGTAGCTTCATGTTGGGTTTTGTACATTTGTAATCACAATATACGTCAAAACTGATTATTTATCAATAAAGTTTGAATAATTCTAATTCCATGACACATACAGCCAAAGCTGTTATAACGCAACAAGCAGCAGCCATTGAAGGTTTAATCCCACAAATCACTTCTGATTTTGATCAAATTGTTCGTTGGGTTCATCACAGTAACGGAAGATTAGTCGTTACTGGCGTTGGGAAAAGCGCCATTATTGGCATGAAAATTAGCGCTACATTGAATTCGACAGGAACAAAAAGCATGTTTATGCATGCTGCAGATGCGATACATGGTGATCTTGGGATGATAGACAACGATGACATTGTCATTTGTTTATCCAAAAGCGGTACAACACCAGAAATCAAAACCTTGGTTCCATTGCTCAAAAACAGGGGAAATAAACTAATAGGCATGACAGCGCATGCTGATTCATATTTGGCGACGCAATCTGATGCCGTATTACACGTAAACGTTCCCTCCGAAGCTGACCCGCACAACTTAGCGCCAACCACTAGTACAACAGCCCAACTTGTTATGGGCGATGCGCTTGCTGTTTGCCTTATGGAAATAAATGGATTTAAGCCTGAAGATTTTGCACGCTCGCATCCTGGAGGTGCACTTGGCAAGGCACTTCACGTGCAGTTAACTCATTTACTTAAAGATCATAAAAAACCAGCTGTGCAAAAAGACACCCCTATTACAGATGTAATTTCAGAAATTTCTGCTAAACTTGTTGGCGCAACTGCCGTTTTGGAAAATGAAAAAATTATCGGAGTAATTACAGATGGTGACCTACGTCGTATGATGCAAAGCAAAAGAAATTATGCCGCTCTCAAAGCAATAGACATCATGAGCAAAAGCCCCATTTTATTGCCAGATAGTACTTTAGCAAAAGAAGCCCTTGGTCTAATGCAACAAAAAGAAATAAGTCAAGTGATCGTAACCCAAAATGACACATACAGCGGTATTGTGCATATTCATGATATATTAAACGAAGGAATTTATTAGTATGGAAGAAAAAAGCATGTCTTTTTTAGGACACTTAGAAGAGCTTCGCTGGCATCTTATTCGGAGTATTTTAGCTATTGTTATTGCAGGGGGATTGGCATTTCTCGCAAAAGACTTCATATTTGATTATTTACTTTTTGGTCCAAAAAAACAAGATTTCCCCACCTACAAATGGCTTTGTAGTGCAGCCCAAACACTTGGCTTTGACGAAGGATTTTGTCTAGATGAATTACCCTTCAGAGTACAAAGTCGTACAGTAGCAGGGCAATTTTCTGCACATATTTGGACTTCTATAACAGCTGGTTTTATTATTGCATTCCCGTATGTGATTTACCAATTATGGTTGTTTATTAGCCCGGGGTTATTAAAAAGTGAGCGCCGTCAAGCACGTGGGTTTATTTTTATTTCATCGCTTTTATTTTTCACAGGTGTCTTATTTGGATATTTTGTCATCACACCACTTTCCTTACGATTTTTAGGAACATATAGTGTCAGTGCTGAAATTTTTAACGATTTTGATTTAAGCAGCTATACTGCCTTAATCCGAGCTTCTGTTTTGTCAGCAGGATTTATTTTTGAACTTCCAATTTTGGTTTATTTTCTAACTAAAATTGGGCTAATCACGCCTGAACTTATGCGGAAATATCGCAAAATTTCATTGGTGCTTGTGCTTACCCTTTCGGCAATTATAACACCACCAGATATCGCAAGTCAAATTATTGTCGCTATTCCCATTATGATTTTATATGAAGTGAGTATATTTATTTCAAAATCTATTACAAAGAGAAGTAAACAAAAACCAAAAACACCTGCTGCACAATCATGAAGTTACACGCAAACAACATTACCAAAACCTACCGAGGAAGAAAAGTTGTAAACGAAGTTTCTGTAACCGTTGAACAAGGAGAAATTGTAGGTTTATTGGGTCCGAATGGTGCTGGAAAAACCACCTCCTTTTATATGATTGTAGGACTGATTAAACCTTTGACTGGGCATATTTATTTGGATAATACTGACATAACGCATTATCCCATGTATAAGCGTGCGCAAAATGGAATTGGATATTTAGCACAAGAAGCCTCTGTGTTTCGTAAGCTAACCGTAGAGCAAAACATCAAAAGCGTATTAGAACTCACCGATTTGTCAGTCGCAGAACAAAAAGAAAAGACAGAAGCCCTTTTGGATGAATTTGGATTACAACATATTCGTAAAAGTCGTGGAGATTTACTTTCGGGTGGTGAAAGAAGACGTACCGAAATTGCACGCGCCTTGGCTACAGATCCAAAATTTGTACTATTAGATGAGCCTTTTGCAGGGGTAGATCCTGTTGCCGTAGAAGACATTCAGAAAATTGTGGCACATCTCAAAAAACGAAACATTGGTATTTTGATTACCGACCATAATGTACAAGAAACACTCGCCATTACCGACCGAACATATCTTATGTTTGAAGGGAAAATTCTAAAAGCAGGAAAACCAAAAGAACTTGCTGAAGACGAAATGGTACGCAAAGTATATTTGGGACAAAACTTTGAACTTAGAACAAAGAAACTCAGTCTTTAAGCTTCATATAAATTACCCCAAAAAAAACATACGCTAGAACTATTATAGACAAAGACGCTGACCTAAACCAAAGCAAAATAGGGAGAGAACTAATCGCAAAAGTAACTGCAAAAGCAGTTGGTTTTCCATCGACTAATTTTTGACTTGGCAACATCCATTTAGAAACCATAAGCACTGCTAAAAGACCAACAAAACCAACCACCAATAAATAGGGTATATCGAAAGGGATAAATGGAATTCCCACCACAAAAAGGGCAAAAGCAGGAGTGGGCATTCCCTCAAAATCCAATTGAGATGAAGACGTGATATTAAAGCGTCCTAATCGATAGACTGCTGCTAAAGTAACGACAAAACCCAACAGTGAGAACGGAGTCAATTCATAAGGTAGGTGTTCATTCAAGTATTCATATATGATAAATCCTGGAACTACACCAAAAGAAATAACATCACAAAGCGAATCTAATTGCTTGCCTATTTCGGAAGTTACTTGTAGCGCTCGAGCAACCATACCATCAATACTGTCAAAAAATACACCAACCAGAACCCATATAAGCGTCATCAATGAATTCCCTTCAATAGCAGATACGAGTGCCAAGCAACCAGAAAATCCGTTGAGTAGCGTAAGTATATTCGGAATTGATTTAATGATTTTCATACATAAAGTTTTGGTTAAGCCTACGCAAACTTATACAATAATTGTAATTTCGCCCCATGCCAAAGAAAATTTATGCCGCCCTACTGTTTGGAACTCTGTTAGGGTTAGCGTGGCCGACATGGGGATTTGCTCCCTTGCTTTTTATTGCGCTAGTTCCGCTGCTGTGGTTTCTTCAGTCAAGTAAAAAAACTTCTTTTTGGAGATTTTCTGGAGGTGTTTATTTTGGTTTTTTTATTTGGAACGCACTAACAACTTGGTGGCTGTGGAATTCCACCATATTCGGTATGTTTTTCGCCATGATTGTCAATTCATTGCTTATGACACTTGTCATGGTATTATGGAGGCGTGTTGATCGAAAATTAGGACAAAAAGCAGGATTTATATTTTTACCTTTTGCTTGGATTTGCTTTGAAAAAATGCATTTGGTTTGGGACTTTTCTTGGCCATGGTTAAATCTTGGAAATGGGTTTGCAGCACAGCCCAACTGGGTGCAATGGTACGAATACACCGGAAGTTTTGGTGGAACACTTTGGATTTGGATTGTCAATATTATGATGTATTTCGCCATTAAAAAATACATGGTCAGTAAAAAAGTTATTTCTTTTTTAAAACCCATTTTATTTGTTGCGACACCATTAATATGTTCTTATCTCATCTTTTATCAATTTGAATCAGAACAAAACAAGGCGCTAACGGTTTCCGTTGTGCAACCAAATATTGATCCATACAACGAAAAATATGATCTTTCGCAACAGCAACTTTACAACAACCTACTCGCTCAAATAACACCCGAACTAAATAAAAACCCCAAACTAATTGTTACGCCAGAAACGTATTTTTCAGAAGGCGCGGGCAAAGATTTATCCAAATTTGAGCAAAGCAAATTGTACCGTGATTTACTTACGTTATCCACCAAACACGACACACAATTTTTGCATGGCATCCAATTTTATAACATCTACAACAATAAAAATAAAACCAAAACTGCCAATGATTTACGGGATGGCAATTGGGCAGATTTTTATAACAGTGCCTTTTTAACAGACAGCACTGGGGTTCATGTCTATCACAAATCAAAACTTGTGGTGGGTGTAGAAACCCTACCCTATCGCAACATTGTTGAGCCACTACTAGGGAATGTAATGCTGGATTTTGGAGGAACAATTTACGTTCGAGCAACGCAAAATTATAGAGAAGCCTTTCCATTATACGGCGGTATGAAGGTTGGTCCAATTATTTGTTACGAATCGGTATATGGAGCGTTTGTAACGGGTTATGTAAGGGCAGGCGCAAATGTATTGGCCATAATGACAAACGATGCGTGGTGGGGAAATACGCCCGGACACAAACAACATTTAGCCTATGCCCGCTTGCGGGCTATTGAAACAAGAAGACCAATTGTTAGGGCAGCCAATACTGGTATTTCTGGCTTTATTACGCCTCTTGGAAAAGTATCCTCTCGACTTGAATATAACACCAAAGGGGTCCTTACTGAAAATATTATTCCACAAACAAAAATCACGATTTATGTGCAATATGGTGATTATATTTTCCGTCTAGGTGCATTTCTAACTGCTTTTATTTTACTTTTCACATTTGCTCGCAGGAAAAATTGAAAAGTTTTGAAAATGAGTGATTTAGCCAAGAAAAGTTTTTGCACATCGTTTAAGTTGTGTACTTTTGATGAGCTAAATTTCTTGCTATGAAAATTTACACCAAAACGGGTGATGAAGGAAACACATCGCTCATTGGAGGCTACCGCGTCTCAAAAAGCGACTTACGTATAGAATCCTACGGCACAGTAGATGAATTAAATTCATGGTTAGGACTCATTGCAGAATACCTACCCAAAGAACGCCTTTCGGAAATCCAACGCATACAACATCAACTTTTTTCTGTAGGTGCCCAACTTGCAAGTAAGTCTAGCGAACAGAAACGTCCTTTTTCGGTTATTACTGAAAATGATGTTGCAGAACTAGAAAAACATATTGACTATTACGAAGCTTTGCTTCCCAAAATGACACATTTCATTCTTCCTGGCGGTTCTAAGGCTTCTTCGCAAACGCATATTGCGCGTTGCGTTTGCCGTAGAGCAGAGCGTATTGTGGTCCAACTGAGTCGTGTTGATTTTGTAGATAAAACTCTTTTAGTCTATCTCAACAGGTTATCAGACTACTTATTTTGCCTTGCTAGAGCCTTTACTTTTTGGGAAGAAAAGGAAGAAATTAAATGGATTCCAAATGCCTAATTTTTTACTTGCACAATTGCGATAAAAAATTATTTTTGCAAGACTAAAAAACGAAACTTTATGTACTGGACATTAGAACTTGCATCTTATTTGAGTGACGCCCCTTGGCCAGCAAATAAAGATGAACTTATTGATTACGCTATTCGTACAGGCGCACCACTTGAGGTGGTAGAAAACCTTCAAGCCATTGAAGACGAAGGAGGTGAAATTTACGAAGTCATACAAGAAATTTGGCCTGATTATCCCACAGACGAAGATTATCTGTGGAACGAAGACGAATACTAGTGTTTCGTTGTTTTGATAGCCGTTTTTTCCTTACTTTTGGATTCCTAGATTCTTTCCTATGAGTGTATTAAGCGGGATATTAAAAACTTTTGTCGGAGATAAAGCCAAAAAAGACCTTAAAGGTTTGTATCCCTTGGTGGATAAAATTCATCAAGCCTCACAGGGATTAAGTTCCCTTTCTCATGACGAGTTACGCGCCAAAACAACTGAATTCAAACAACATATTGCTGATATTCGTAAGCCTCTTTTTGATGAAATTGAAGCGATTAAAACCAAAATTGACACCCTTTCCGATCTTGACGAAAAAGAGTCACTTTACGCTGATATTGATCGTATTACAAGCCAAGCACACGATGAGGTTGCAGCTTACCTAGACAGCATTCTTCCTGAGGCATTTGCTGTTGTTAAAGAAACCGCAAAACGATTTAAAGACAACGAACTAATAGAGGTTACAGCAACCCCTTTTGACCGCACCATATCTGCTACAAAAACCAATGTAAAAATTAAATCCGATAAAGCCTTATGGGCAAACTCTTGGGACGCCGCAGGGAAATCGGTTACTTGGGACATGGTACATTACGATGTGCAATTGGTTGGTGGTATCGTATTGCATCAAGGTAAAATTGCAGAAATGCAAACAGGTGAAGGAAAAACTTTGGTGGCTACCCTGCCCGTTTATCTAAATGCACTTTCAGGTTCCGGTGTTCATTTGGTAACCGTTAATGACTATTTGGCAAAACGTGATAGCGCTTGGATGGCTCCCATATTCGAATTTCACGGATTAACTGTAGATTGCATTGATTATCATCAACCCAATTCCGAGGCGCGAAGAAATGCTTATAAAGCGGATATTACGTACGGGACAAACAACGAATTTGGCTTTGATTATCTACGTGATAACATGGCTCATGCCATAGATGATTTGGTGCAACGACCGCATAATTACGCCATTGTAGATGAAGTAGATTCCGTTTTGGTAGATGATGCGCGTACACCACTTATTATTTCGGGTCCAGTTCCTGATGGCGATAGGCATGAATTCCAATCGCTTAAACCACAAATTTCGGCATTGGTTTCGCAACAAAGACAACACCTTACAGCTGTACTTGCTGAAGCTAAAAAACTGATTAGTGATGGGGATACCAAAGAAGGTGGACTTTTGCTTTTAAGGGTGTTTCGTGGATTACCAAAAAACAAGGCACTCATTAAGTTTTTGAGTCAAGAGGGAATTCGGCAATTACTGCAAAAAACTGAAGGTTTTTATATGCAAGACAACAACCGAGAAATGCCCAAAGTGGATGCCGATTTGTTGTTTGTAATCGATGAAAAAAACAACCAAATAGAACTCACAGATAAAGGAGTTGAATATTTATCTAAAGGTGATGATGATCCCAATTTCTTTGTACTTCCTGATTTGGGTGGAGCAATATCTGTCATTGAAAAAAAGGGATTGACTCCAGAAGAAGAGGCTGCAGAAAAAGAAATACTTTTTAAAGATTACAGTATTAAAAGCGAGCGCATTCACAGCATGAATCAGTTGCTGAAAGCATATACCCTTTTTGAAAAGGATGTTGCTTATGTGGTGATGGAAAATCAGGTGAAGATAGTGGATGAGCAAACGGGTCGAATCATGGATGGACGTCGTTATTCTGACGGATTGCACCAAGCCATTGAAGCCAAAGAAAATGTAAAAATCGAAGCCGCAACTCAGACATTTGCTACCATCACATTGCAGAACTACTTTCGTATGTACCGCAAACTTGCTGGAATGACAGGAACGGCAATCACTGAAGCTGGAGAGTTTTGGGAAATCTACAAATTAGACGTTGTTGAAATACCAACCAACAGACCTATTGCTCGAAAAGACGAAAACGATCTTATTTATAAAACCAAACGCGAAAAGTATAATGCGGTCATTGATCATGTTACTTCCCTTTCACAACAGGGAAGACCCGTGCTAATTGGTACTACTTCGGTAGAAATTTCTGAGCTTTTGAGCAGAATGCTCACCATTCGAAAAGTACCGCATAACGTACTTAATGCCAAACTGCATAAAAAAGAGGCGGATGTAGTTGCTGAAGCAGGAAAAGCAGGTATCGTAACAATTGCAACAAACATGGCAGGGCGTGGTACAGATATCAAAATTAACGATGCTGTCAAAGAAGCAGGTGGACTTGCAATCGTGGGTACTGAACGTCACGATTCCAGGCGAGTTGACCGTCAGTTGCGTGGGCGCTCTGGACGTCAGGGAGACCCTGGAAGTTCACAGTTTTATGTATCGCTAGAAGATAATTTAATGCGATTGTTTGGATCAGAACGTATCTCCAAAATGATGGACCGCATGGGACACAAAGAAGGAGAAGTTATCCAAGCGAGCATGATGACAAAATCTATAGAGCGAGCACAAAAGAAAGTAGAAGAAAACAACTTTGGCATTCGCAAGCGATTATTGGAGTATGACGATGTGATGAACGCGCAACGTGAAGTGATATACAAAAGGCGTTATAATGCCCTTAACGGGGAGCGTTTGCAAGTAGATATTGCCAATATGCTTTATGATACTTGTGACCAAATTTGCGCCACTAATTTGGCAAATAAAGACTATAAGCAATTTGAATTTGAATTGATTCGATTGTTCTCTCTTACAAGTCCTGTGACGGCAGATAATTTTGAAAGTCAATCTGTTGAACAGCTTACGGAATTGGTATATCAAGCAGCATTAGCACACTATCAACAAAAAATGGAAGAAAACGCCAAGCGTGTCTTCCCTGTAATAAAGGACGTTTATCAAAATCCAAGCAATACCTTCAAACGTATTGTAGTTCCTTTTACAGACGGCATTCGCACTTTGAATGTAGTCAGTGATTTGGAAGATGCCTTTGAAAGTGAGGGCAAAAATTTGGTGCGTGATTTTGAAAAAAACATCAGCCTTGCCATTATCGACGAGTCGTGGAAAGACCACCTTCGTAAAATGGATGAGCTCAAGCAATCGGTACAACTTGCTGTACACGAGCAAAAAGATCCCCTATTAATTTATAAGTTTGAATCGTTCGAGTTGTTCCGTGGGTTTATGGATAATGTCAATCGAGATATTATTTCTTTCTTATTTAAAGGAGAATTACCCACTCAAGATCCAAATACGATACGTGAAGCACGATCTACAAGACGTAAAGAGCGCGTAAATATTTCGAAAGAAGAAGTACTCAATCAAGACCAACAAGCAATGCGTCAAGCCTCACAACAATCTGGTGGTGCGCCAATGGAAAAGGCTGAAACCATTGTTCGTGAGCGTCCAAAAATTGGACGAAACGAACGTGTTGACATCCAACATGTAGTCAGTGGAGAGCGCAAAACAGTAAAGTTTAAACAAGCAGAACCCCTACTCGCCAAAGGCGAATGGGTGCTTATTGAAGACAACTAAAATGGTTGTTTTAATTGGTCCTGTTTCTCCTTTTCGTGGTGGTATAGCAGACACCAATAATTCCTTTGTTCAGACACTTATTGCACAAGGTGAAGAAGTTGTGGTTTTTTCTTTTTCAATACTATATCCTAAAGTATTATTCCCAGGAAAAACGCAATTTTCTGATGCAGCAACAAAACTTGATATTACATCACATCGAAAAATCAATATGCTTAATCCACTAACATGGTGGAAGACAGCAAAACACATCAAAAAACTACAACCGAGCTTGGTTATTTTTAGGTATTGGACGCCTTGGCTCGCGCTCTGTTATCGAACAATAGCAAGTCAACTTAAATGTAAAAAAATCGCCTGGGTGGATAATGCACTACCGCACGAAAGAAAATTAGCAGATACCGTGCTACTCAGCGCTTTTTTAGAAGGAATTGACGAGGTAATGTGCATGTCTGAAAAGGTTTCTAATGCTTTAAAAGAACATACAAAAAAGCCTATTCATACTTTTTTTCATCCCATAAATACACAGCTGCCAGAACCAATGGAAAAAGCTGAGGCATTAGTTGCATTGGGGTTGGAGGATACATTTGAATATATATTGTTTTTTGGATTGATTCGCCCTTATAAAGGATTGGATATACTGATAAAAAGCCTACCGCAATTGCGACAAAAAAAACCACGAGCACGTGTTTTGATTGTGGGAGAACCATACGAATCCTTGAGAAAATATCGAGAACTGGCGTTTACTTTAAAAGTAGATGACATGCTTTTGTTTCATGATCGGTTTGTACCCACAGCTGATATTTCGATGTGGTTTTCGGCTTGTGATTGGGTCGTTCAACCCTATATTTCAGCTACACAAAGCGGCATCACTCCTATGGCAATTCATTTTGCCAAGCCTTCAATAGTCACCAATGTAGGGGGGCTTGCTGAAAGTGTAAATTCAAAAACAGGTATCGTTTCAGAAGCCAATCCAACAGCACTTTCAAAAAGTTTAATACATGCCTTAGAAAACACCAAGTCCTTTAGTGATGAAGCATCTTTTACGGTGCTAAAAAAAGAAAGAAGTTGGTACCGTTTTTATATATTATTTTCAAATACATTTTTAAAAAAATAAGCTATGCGACTATTCCTTGTTAGTATTCAAATTGCAGCATGTACACTTGCAGCACCTAAGCCAGTAAACAATCCAACTCCAGTTGCAAAGACAACATATAGTATGTTTCAAGAATATAAAGCGGCCTATTTTGCTTCGGGTTGCTTTTGGTGTGTTGAAGCAGTTTTTGAGCATGTAGATGGAGTACAAGAGGCCATTTCGGGTTATGCTGGAGGATCAACTATAAATCCAAATTACAGGCAAGTTGTTACTGGAAAAACAGGGCATGCAGAAAGCATCAAGGTTATTTATGATCCAAAAAAAGTATCTTTTGAAACACTTGTGCAGGTGTTTTTTGGCTCACACGATCCTACCACACTCAACCGTCAAGGTCCAGACAAAGGAACGCACTACCGCTCTATTGCCTTTTACGAAACTGAAGATGAAAAAAAGACGATAGAAAAAACAATAAAAAAACTTACAGAAATAAAGCGTTACAAAAATCCAATTGTAACGGAAGTAAAGAAGTTAGATGCGTTTTATCAAGCAGAAGATTATCATCAAGACTACGAGGAAAAAAATCCAAACAATCCATACATCAGAGCCGTTTCTAAGCCACGAGTAAGTCGGTTTTTACAAGCATACCCAGAGCTTGTTAAAGTGGATTTGGAATAAATCTGAAATAAATTTTAGCAAACAGCCAGCCTGCAAAAGCACCAAAAAGAGCACCGCTAAGCACATCTAACGGATAGTGAACTCCGATATAAATTCGGCTATATGCAACCAAAGTGGCCACCACAAAAAGAAGTCGCATGGCACGAAAACGCTTGGCGAAAAGTACCACAAAAAAGGTAGCAATAGCAAACGAGTTGGACGCATGACCCGAAAAATAACCATACTTCCCCCCACAACTAGATTTCACGAGACGCATCAATCCATCTAATGATTCTTCATGACAAGGACGTAAACGTTGGAATCCGTTTTTAAAAGCGTTCGTAATCTGGTCCGTGAAAGTTATAAGGAGTGCAATGGTAAGCAATAACCAAAGTGTATTTTTCCAACCCAACCACTTGCTACAAACAGCTGTAACGATAACATAAAATGCAATGGTGTGCTTTTTATCTGTAATTGCCAACCAAAACGCATCAAACTGTGGAACACCTAAATTATTTAGCCACAAAAAAAGATCCTGATCCCAAAGCAGCAAGGAGTCCATCAATCCGTATAATTATTGATTTCATTATCATAGAAAGCCGTAGCACGCTCAATCCAAAGTGCCATTTCTTCGGTAGCCTGCTCTTTGTCTTCTTTTGAAAAAATTTCCCACCATTCTAAGTCGTCATTAGCAAGATTTAAAATAAAGCGTGGGAAATGTGTGTGTACCACAAAAATAGCGTCAGGAAAATCAGCGTTATCGGCGAGTAAAAATTCTGGAAGTACGTCAGACATGCAATCTTATAAGTTTATTAGATAAATACCTAAAGCGAAGATACAACAACAAAGACGAAACCACGAGACCAAAGCAAAGTCCAATCCAAACCCCCTTTGCGCCAAGATTGGCAGTAATGCTCAAATACAGCATAAGCGGAACACCTGTAAGCCCATATGCTAAAAACGTAATCCAAGTAGGTATTTTTACGTCTTGTAATCCTCTAAGGCTACCCAAAGCCACTACTTGTGCGCCATCAAAGATTTGAAAAAAAGCAGCAATAAAAAGCAATGATGCTGCTAATTCTGCTACCGCATAAGTATCTAGTCCTGTGGAAGGATCTAAATACAGCCACGGAAACCAACTATTACCAAGTATAAACAATGCCGCAAAAGCAATATCGAGTAGTAACGTAATAAGAAATACCGATAGTGCAATTCGCTTCAGCTCTTTAAAAGCACCCAACCCTTTTTGGTTCCCAACACGGATCGTTGCCGCTACGCTAAGCCCCATAGCAACCATAAAGGTCATGGAAGATAAGTTTAGTGCAATTTGATTAGCAGCTTGTGCGTCCTTGCTTAAAAATCCGCAAACCCATATTGCAAACGTAAAAAATCCAACTTCGAAAAACATTTGCAATGACGAAGGAAAACCAAGCTTTAAAATTTGTTTCAATTCTTTTTTATACAATTTAAATGGTAAAATACCACGAATAAAGGAAGCTGTCTTTGGGTCTTTATAAAGAAGAAAAAAGATGAAAATAAGCATAACCACTCGCGATGCTAGCGTGCCTACTGCTGCGCCAGTTACGCCCCATTTAGGGAATATCCAGATTCCGAAAATCAAAAAATAATTGATAATCACATTTACCACATTTGCTAACAAAGTAGCGTACATGGAATATTTAGTAAGTGACATACCATCTGAAAATTGTTTAAATGCTTGAAAAACTACAAGTGGAATAAGCGAAATTGCAACCCAATTTAAATATGGAAAAGCCAAAGCTACCACCGAAGCTTCTTGTCCCATTTTAAATAGAAGTGGTTTTGCAATATATACCACCACAAATAGCACAATGCCTAAAATTGTGCATAAGCGGAGCCCTTCAATCAATACTTTTTGAGAAACACCATGTTGTTTTGCTGTATCTGCTTCTGCAATAAGTGGTGTTATTGCAGTAGAAAACCCAATACCAATAGCCATAGCAATAAACACAAAACTATTTCCAAGTGATATGGCAGCCAGTTCGGTGGTACCCAACTGCCCCACCATGATATTATCGATAAATTGTACCAAGGTATGCCCAACCATACCCAACATTACGGGCCAAGCAAGACGCAGGTTGGTTT
>CBFHOG010000017.1:0-28055 GCA_965657545.1 Flavobacteriaceae bacterium
AGCTTACGAGAAATCTTAATTTATTTATGTTCATTATATGATTAATTATTATTTGTTTAAAAGGCGCAACATATTTTTTTCGCTTTCAACTTATATTTGTACGAATGTCGTGTATCCGACTTTTATACATTTCGCCTACCTGCCGCAGGCAGGTATGTCAAACTCCCCTAAACTGTAAAAATTAAAAAAAGTGAATTAGGCTAAGTCTTTAAAGTCAACAATTTGGAGGTTTGTTTGACGCTAAGTTAACAAAAAATCAATATCATGCGATGACTCAATTTTATTTTAACAATTCCAACGGCGTATTTGTTAATTTCTTTAGCGTAACATCTGTTTATATTTCTGTCTGATGTTTTAAATTAGCCCTCATGCCACAAACCACACAGTATAACGAAGACAATATCCGTTCCTTAGACTGGAAAGAGCATATTCGTATGCGTCCGGGGATGTATATTGGCAAGCTCGGCGATGGTTCTTCTCCCGATGATGGGATTTATATTTTACTCAAAGAAGTCTTAGACAACAGTATAGATGAGTTTGTCATGGGCGCTGGTAAAACCATAGAAATCAATATTGCTGAGGGAAAGGTTTCGGTGCGAGACTACGGCCGTGGTATTCCATTGGGTAAAGTGGTAGATGTGGTATCTAAAATGAATACGGGTGGAAAATACGATTCCCGTGCCTTTAAAAAATCGGTAGGACTTAACGGGGTAGGTACCAAAGCCGTGAATGCCCTTTCCATGGACTTTTCGGTCTATTCGGTGCGTGAAGGTCAGATGAAGTTAGCGCGTTTTAGCCAAGGAACCTTGGAGGAAGACGCCGAAGTAACAACTTCTTCCAAGCGCAACGGAACGGGGGTATCATTTATGCCCGATGAGTCCATATTTAAAAAATACCGTTACCGCCACGAGTATGTGGCAAAAATGCTCAAAAACTATGTCTATCTAAACCCTGGGCTAACCATTGTTTTTAACGGCGAAAAATTTATTTCCAAAAACGGGCTAAAAGACCTGTTGGAAGACAACAACAACACAGAAGATTTTCTCTATCCTGTAATTCACCTCAAAGGCAACGATATTGAAGTGGCCATTACGCACAGTAAAACCCAGTACAACGAAGAATATCACTCATTTGTAAACGGTCAACACACCACACAAGGAGGAACGCACCAAACCGCATTTCGGGAAGCCTTAGTAAAAACCATTCGGGAGTTTTACGGCAAACAATTTGATCCCTCTGATATTCGTAAATCCATTATTTCTGCGATTAGCATCAAGGTCATGGAACCTGTGTTTGAGTCGCAAACAAAAACCAAATTGGGCTCTACCGAAATGGGTGGTGATTTACCAACGGTACGTACTTACATCAATGATTTTGTAGGGAAGCAGTTAGATAATTTTCTTCATAAAAATGCCGATACCGCAGAGGCGTTGCAACGTAAAATATTACAAGCCGAGAAAGAACGCAAAGAACTCTCGGGTATTCGTAAGTTGGCACGTGAACGTGCTAAAAAAGCGAGCTTACACAATAAAAAACTGCGGGATTGTCGTGTGCATTTGGGCGACATCAAAAAAGACCGTCGTTTGGAATCCACGCTATTTATTACGGAGGGCGACTCGGCAAGTGGCTCTATTACTAAATCTAGAGATGTGAATACGCAAGCGGTGTTTAGCCTTCGTGGAAAGCCGTTGAATTCCTATGGCATGTCCAAAAAAATCGTTTATGAAAACGAGGAATTCAATCTGTTACAAGCCGCATTGAATATTGAAGAATCCATGGAGGATTTGCGGTATAACAATATCGTTATCGCTACAGATGCGGATGTAGATGGGATGCACATTCGGCTACTTTTGATAACCTTCTTTTTACAGTTTTTCCCAGAGCTAATCAAAGACGGACATCTATATATTTTGCAAACACCATTATTCCGTGTGCGCAACAAAAAGAAAACGATTTACTGTTACTCAGAGCAAGAGCGTGTTGATGCCTTAACGGAACTGGGAAAACAAGCCGAAATCACACGATTTAAAGGATTAGGTGAAATTTCCCCCGATGAGTTTACGCATTTTATTGGCGATGATATTCGCCTTGATCCTGTAATGTTAGATAAAAACATGACGATTGATGAGTTGTTATCGTTTTATATGGGTAAAAATACACCCAAACGACAAGAGTTTATCATCGACAACCTAAAAGTAGAGTTAGATAAAGTAGAATCATGAACGACGAGCAGCACCTTTCTTCAGACGATCAGTTGATTCGCGTTACCGGCATGTACAAAGATTGGTTTTTGGACTATGCTTCGTATGTGATTCTGGAACGTGCCGTACCGGCTATTGAAGATGGCTTTAAACCTGTTCAGCGTCGTATTCTACATTCCATGAAAGACTTAGACGATGGCCGCTATAACAAGGTTGCCAACGTTGTGGGGCATACCATGCAATATCACCCCCATGGAGACGCCTCCATTTCCGATGCCATGGTGCAGATTGGTCAAAAAGATTTGCTCATTGACATGCAGGGAAACTGGGGAAATATCCTAACGGGTGATTCAGCAGCAGCCTCCCGATACATAGAAGCACGACTATCCAAATTTGCCCTTGATGTGGTATATAGCCCAAAAGTTACGCAATGGCAACTGTCGTATGACGGGCGTAAAAAAGAACCGATTCATTTACCGGTAAAATTCCCCATGCTGCTAGCGCAAGGCGGAGAGGGGATTGCAGTAGGACTTTCCACCAAAATTTTACCTCACAACTTCAATGAACTTATAGACGCTTCCATCAAGCACTTACAAGGCAAACGCTTTACGCTTGTTCCCGATTTCCCAACAGGTGGCGTTATGGATGCCGACAACTATAACGATGGCTTGCGTGGGGGTAAAATACGCGTGCGTGCACGGATTACCCAACAGGACAAGCAAACCCTAATAATATCTGAAATTCCATTTTCTACCACCACGTCTTCGCTGATAGATTCCATTCTAAAAGCCAATGAAAAAGGGAAAATTAAGATTAAAAAGATTGAAGATAATACAGCTGCAGCGGTTGAAATTAAAATCATTCTTCCCCCCAACGTTTCTCCCGATAAAACCATAGATGCTCTTTTTGCTTTTACGGCTTGTGAAACCTCTATTTCGCCTTTGGGCTGTGTGATTGAAGACAACAAACCCAATTTTATTGGGGTATCCGAAATACTTCGTCGTTCCACCGACCACACACTTGAATTGCTGCGTGCTGAACTTGAAGTTAAACAAGAGGAACTAGAAGAACAATGGCATTTTGCATCCTTAGAGCGTATTTTTATTGAAAATCGCATCTATCGAGATATTGAAGAAGTAGAAACCTGGGAGGGTGTTCTAAAAGCCATTCATGCGGGACTAGCGCCATATACCACAAACCTAAAGCGTGTCGTTACTGATGAGGATGTTATTCGCTTGACGGAAATCCGCATCAAGCGTATTTCAAAATTTGATTTAGATAAAGCACAACAAAAAATTGAAGCCCTTGAAGAAGAATTAAATCAAGTAGCGCATGATTTGGCACATCTGGTAGATTTTGCAATTGCGTATTTCAAACGCCTTAAAAAAACCTATGGAGAAGGAAAAGAACGCAAAACAGAACTTAGCGTTTTTGCAGATGTAGATGCACGGAAAGTAGTTATTCGAAACACAAAGCTGTATGTGAGTAGAGAAGAGGGCTTTGTGGGGACGTCATTGCGCAAAGACGAATATGTTGCTGATTGTGCCGATATTGACGATGTGATTGTATTTACCGAGGATGGTAAAATGATGGTCACCAAAGTGGATAGCAAAACCTTTGTGGGTAAAAATATCATTCACGTTGCGGTATTTAAAAAGAAAGACAAGCGTACCATTTACAATATGATTTACCAAGATGGTCGTGGCGGTACGTCGTATATAAAACGCTTTGCGGTTACTGGAGTTACTAGAGATAAACACTACGACCTAACCAATGGTAATGCCCAATCAAAAGTGCATTATTTTTCGGCAAACCCAAATGGAGAAGCCGAAATCGTAACCATACACTTACGCCAAAGTGGTTCGATTAAAAAACTGAAATGGGATTTGGACTTTGCCGATTTGGTTATAAAAGGCAGGGGAGTTCGTGGTAATACGGTAACCAAATACGCCATTAAGCGAGTAGATCTAAAAGAAGAAGGTGTGTCAACACTGAAGCCAAGGAAAATTTGGTTTGACGAAACCGTTCAACGCCTTAATGCTGACGAACGTGGACGTTTGCTTGGCGCATTTAGAGGAGAGGATCGAATACTAATCGTAACGCAATCGGGGAAAGTAAAAACACAAATTCCAGATTTAAGCATGCATTTCCCCCCTGATATGTTGTTTCTAGAAAAATGGGAACCTCAAAAACCGCTTTCTGCTGTTTATTTTGATGGGACAAAGGATCGTTACTTTGGAAAACGATTTCTTATTGAATCCCCAGATAAAGAAGAGCAGTTTATACAAGAAGGTTCAAAAATCAAATTAGAGTGGTTTTCTGCCGATTGGCGACCTGTATGTACACTTCATTTTGTAAAGCCACGTGGTGGCGAAGCAAAAGAAACACAACAGTTGGAGTTTGAAGACTTTATTGCGCCAAAAGGGATAAAAGCCATTGGAAATCAGCTTACAATAGAAAAGCTAAAACGCATTGAGGCTAACGATCCGTTGCCATACACACCAGAACCTGAAACTGAGGCAGTTGATATTGAAGCAGAAGTGGAAGAAGTAAATCCTCCAGATATCGACGATAGCGAAGGACAGATTAGTTTAGAACTTTAATGTGTTGTTTTACTTTTTCTAAAACGCATATTCAGAAATTCCACCAACAGCGAAAAAGCAATGGCAAAGTATAAGTAACCCTTTGGAATAGCACCAACACTTGTTCCTAGCACTTCTAAATGACAGAGGTGTGCTCCCTCAGCAATAAGCATAAATCCTATCAATATTAAAAACGAAAGTGCTAAAATCTGTAATGACGGGTGTTTGTGTACAAAACGCGTTACAGGGTGTGCAAACCACATCATTGCTACTATAGAAATGACCACAGCGATAATCATAATCCAAAGTGCACCATCAATACCGTTGGTCATTCCAACAGCAGTCAAAATAGAATCTACAGAGAAAACCGCATCAATTAAAATGATTTGCAATAAGATTTTCCCCATTGTATTACCTGATTTGTTTTCAATCTGTTCGCTTTTTTCTCCGGCATGATCAATTTTTTCATGAATTTCTTTGGTGCTTTTGTAAAGTAAAAAGAGTCCGCCTGCAAATAAAATAAGCGATTGCCCATTTACCGCCGCATGAATGACTGCATTGGAAATCTCAAAAAGTGTGGATTGCATGGCGATAAGCCATGAAATAGCAAAAAGTAAGAGAATACGTAATACCAGAGCAAGTAAGAGACCAATATTGGTTGCGCTTTTTCGTTTTTCTCCTGGAAGTTTTCCAACAACTATAGAGATAAAAACGATGTTATCTATGCCCAGAATAATTTCCAAAAAGGTTAGGGTCAGCAACGATGAAATCGCTTCTGTAGTAAAAAGAAAATCCATCTAATTAATAAGTTTAGTTACCACACCACGTTGTTTGTTACCACTATCGCCAACTAAATTGTACTCAAAGGTGTAGGTGTTGTCTTTAGTCGTAAGAATTTTCATGTGCACTGCCTTTGAATCTTGATACGTGAGCGGTCTTAATTTTTTCACAATACATTCGCAATCATTTAACCATCGTACAGATGAGCTATCCACTCTGCTTAGGTAATAATCTACCTCAATGCTGTCGGTGCGAGTAAATTTTGTAGTCAGTGTATCACCCAAAATTATAGAAGTAAAGGAAAATGTACCAGTGTGAAAATCGCTACAATTGCGCTGTGGCGAAAAACAAGCGGTTATAGATAAAAATAAAATACTAATTGTGGCAATTCTCATACCCCAAAAATATCATTTTTTATTGATGTATGTACTACAAGTGCCATCGGAATAGAAAACCGTAACACGTTCCACTTCTTGGGAATTATCACTGGTTTTTTGTGTGGAACTATTGTGTTGCACAAGCTTTTCAGGCTGCTCAATTTTAGGTTGCTCTGTATGTGGATCTTCTTCGGAGGGAAATAATAAGGGTGTGTCAGCTACAATTTTTGTTTGCGTAGCATCTTTACCTAAGAGCAACCAATCAGAATGAAGGGTAGGGAAGGCGTGAAGTACTTTCATGATAAAATCTAAGCTTGGCTTATTTCGTCCAGAAAGGATATGAGAAATAGAAGATCGTTGCACACCAATTTTATCTGCAAATGCAGCAGAACTGAGTTCACTATCGTCAATTACTTTTCTAATACGTTCAATTAAATCCATGGTTACATTTGTATATTTAGATTTGTAAACTCCCTGTATTTTCAAATGTAAGCATTTATTTAGATACTATAATATTAAACTAAAACTCATAATAACCATCGTTAAAATATACATTTACAGTGTCTTAAGTGATTTTAGGATAAAAACAATTAAAAATGTTTCCATATGTAAACATTGACGCGAAGAAATTGTTTACAACATTAACTTTTGTATGTATATAATTGTAAACATGTTAAAGTTTACATTTGCAAACGATGAATGATTATTTAACCATACAACCAAAATTAGAATCACAAAAAATGCAAGGGCGCTATATAACCCAGGCGCATATGGATTCATTTATAAAATCATTTTCTGTAAAAACAATTGGAAAAAGTGTGGAATCTCGTCCAATTCAAGCCATTGATATAGGAACTGGTCCTGTTAATATTTTGATTTGGTCTCAGATGCATGGTAATGAATCTACTGCTACCAAGGCATTATTAGACGTTTTGTGTTATGTAGAGCAAAACCCCTCCCTTTTAACGGCTTTTACGCTTAAAGTGATTCCTATGCTTAATCCGGACGGTGCAGCTGCTTATACGCGCTTTAACGCCAATGAAGTGGACTTAAATAGAGATGCGATTGAACTATCACAACCAGAATCAAAGTTGCTTATAGACTTGTATCATGAATTTAATCCTCATTATTGCTTTAATCTTCATGATCAGCGAACGCTTTTTGGTGTAAATAATATAGCGTGTATGCTTTCGTTTCTATCACCTGCCGCTGATGAAACCAAAAAACACACAGTTGCACGCGAAAAGGCGATGGGTGTTATTGGTTATATCCAAAATGCCTTGCAAGAACACATTCCAAAACAGGTTGGACGATATGACGATACTTTTAATCCAAATTGCATGGGTGATTTTTTTACTCAGCAGGGCACGCCAACGCTATTGTTTGAAGCAGGACAAGTAGGATTAGACTATGGACGCATTGAAACACGAAAATGGTATGGTTTTTCCATTTTAAAAGCGTTAGAATGTATTTCTATGAAGCTGCACATGCCAACGACCTACCAAGACATTCCAGAAGTAGCAAAGTCTTTTGTTGATGTTTTAATTAAAAACCTAAATGTTGATCAAACAACTACTGACATTGCACTACAATACGTTGAAGTATTAAAGAATGATAAAATACATTTTCTTCCTATTGTTCACAAAATGGGAAAGTTAGCGGATATAAATGGGCATAGAACAATGGATTTTTCTGGTGAAAACATTGCGTTATCCAAAAAAATAACAGTTGGTTCAAGTGCAATTTGGTTGTCTGATTTGTTAAATTTAACACAATATTCACATTAAATTTAGTATTTAGACGCATAATTTTCAACGATTTTTTAGTTTCTTTGCTAAAAATTTAAATTATGACTAAGTTTAAGCTAGACGATATAGATCATCAAATTTTAGATATACTAATTGATAACATGCGAACTCCTTTTACGGATATAGCAAAACGTTTGTTAATTTCTGCAGGTACGGTTCATGTCCGTGTGCGTAAAATGGAAGAAGCAGGAATCATTAAAGGATCTTCACTTGCACTAGATTACACCAAAATGGGCTATTCTTTTATTGCTTATGTGGGGATTTATCTTGAAAAAACACATCAAACAAAATATGTTTTGGAACGCCTTCGTGAAATTCCTTACGTAACCGTTGCTCATATTACCACGGGTAAATTTAACATTTACTGTAAGCTTCGTGCAAAATCTACAGAACACGCAAAAGAAATTATTTTTAAAATTGATGACATTGATGGTATTTTGCGCACAGAAACGATGATTTCACTCGAAGAAAGTATCAATGATAAAAGAAGATTAATGCATACAATTTTTAACGACTTGTAAATAACCTATGAATTCACGCACCAAATTGGAACGTTTTGAAAGCAGCGTTCTTTCAAAATTTAAACTTTACGATAGTATATTCTCAACCTTACCTTATTCTAAAATCACAAATACAGCAACATTATTGCCGCTTTTTGCGTCAAGCTGCGCTGATGGTTATGAGGAAGAGCAAGATCCTAAAACTATAGTGGAAGGATTTTTTTCTCGTTATTTTCCTGATTTAAATAAAAATGAACAGATAGATTTATTGTTTCGTTTTATACAGTTTATAGAACGCCGGGTTGTACTTTTTGATGCTGTCGAAGATGCCGCCTATAGCCGCATCAATAACATGAGTGGGATAGGTACCCTTAGAAATCTTAAAGAAGAGGCGCAAGCCAAACAAAAAACCTCCGAGCTAAAGCAATTACTACAAGAAATTAATGTGCGTCCGGTATTAACGGCACACCCAACACAGTTCTACCCTGGATCAGTATTGGGAATTATTACAGATTTGGGGAAAAGTATTCAAAATAACAATCTGCAAGAAATTAAACAGTTGCTTGCCCAGTTGGGACGAACGCCATTTTTTAAGAAACAAAAGCCGACTCCTTTGGACGAAGCACGTAGTTTAATTTGGTATTTGAGTAATGTTTTTTATCCTGCTATTGGTGAAATTCAATCCTATGTGCAACGACACATTTTTCAAGATGAGGTATTGTCTAGCGAAACGGTAAAACTTGGATTTTGGCCTGGTGGTGACCGAGATGGCAACCCCTTTGTAACCACAGAAATTACACGAAAAACAGCGCAGTTACTTCGCAGCAGCGTTATTCGCAATTATTACCGCGATATTAGAAAACTCCGAAGAAGACTAACCTTTGCTAGTGTAGAAGAAAAGGTGTTAAGCGTTGAAAAGAAACTTTACAACAGTATTTTTAAACTTGAAGAGGCACCCGAAATTTCTTTAGCTGATTTAAAAAAGGAATTAAATAGTATCCTTGACAGCGTTGAAACGAACTATCATGGACTTTTTGCAAATGAGTTGCGAGACTTTATTGCCAAAGTAAATGTATTTGGATATCATTTTGCTAGTCTTGATATTCGACAAGATTCGAGGGTACATCACGATGCTTTCTTAACGTTGCTCGCACATACCAATGATACCGGAATTACTGACGCAGCGTTTGATTATATAAATGCTTCTGAAGAAGATAAAATTTCATTTTTGACTTCGCTTCAGGGAGATGTCAATCCTGATTCGTTTGAAGATGAAACGGTTCGCAAAGCCTTGGGTTCTATTCGTGCCATGAAAGAGATTCAACACACAAATGGAGAGGCCGGTAGTAACCGATATATCATTAGTAACAACCAAACTGCGCAAAATATCTTTGAAGTTTTTGCTATGATTCGCTTAAGCGATTGGGCAAACCCAACGGTTGATGTAGTTCCCTTATTTGAAACCATCCCAGATTTGGAAATTGCTTTAGAGGTAATGGACAAAGTATATTCAAATCCTGTTTATAGAGCACACTTGGCAAATCGAGGAAATAAACAAACCATTATGCTAGGTTTCTCTGACGGTACCAAAGATGGTGGTTATTTGATGGCAAACTGGAGCATTTTCAAAGCCAAAGAAGAACTTACAGCGATCTCCCGCAAGCATGGAATTAAAGTTGCGTTTTTTGACGGACGTGGTGGACCACCAGCACGAGGAGGAGGAAATACGCATCAATTTTATGCCTCTATGGGCTCTGGTGTAGAAGCTGATGAAATTCAGTTAACCGTCCAAGGTCAAACGATTAGTTCTAATTTCGGAACCTTTGATTCATGCCGATATAACTTAGAACAGTTACTCAGTTCGGGTATCTCCAATCGATTATTTTCTGATAGAACGATTGATTTGGATGAAGAAGACAGAGCTACCATGACCAAGTTGGCAGAAATCAGTTACGACACCTATAAGGACTTTAAAGCACACCCGAAGTTTTTGCCCTATTTGGAGCATATGAGTACACTGCAATATTACGCGAAAACCAATATTGGCTCTAGACCATCTAAACGAAAATCAAGTAAATCATTGGATTTTTCTGCATTACGCGCTATTCCGTTTGTGGGTAGTTGGAGCCAGTTAAAGCAAAATGTACCTGGTTTTTATGGCGTTGGTACGGCTTTGGAAACATTAGATAAGGCTGGAGATTTTGACAAAGCATTGAAATTGTATAAAAACAATGCTTTTTTTAGAGCACTTATTTCAAACTCCATGATGAGTTTACAGAAATCATTCTTTAAACTTACAGCATATATGGAGCAAGATCCTGAATATGGTGCGTTTTGGAAATTGATTTATGAAGAATTTCTTCGTTCAAAAAAATATATTTTGATGCTAACGGGAATGGAAACTTTAATGCAAGATCAACCTGCTGGTAAAGCATCCATTAAAATTCGTGAAGAAATTGTACAACCACTGCTTACTATTCAGCAGTACGCATTGTTACATATCCAAGAAAATAAGTTGGGTGACGCTGAGCGCGAAGTCATGGAAAAAATGGTTACACGCTCCTTGTTTGGAAATATCAATGCGAGTCGAAACTCTGCTTAAGAAGCATAAAATTCAAATGACTTTAAGATAAGCTCGTCCGAAACCGATTGGTTCCAGACGGGCTTTCCTATACGCTCTAGCAATACAAAAAGTACATCTCCATTTTCATTTTTCTTGTCATGTGTAAGCAATGAAATGATTGTTCTAATGGTTTCTTTATCAAAAGAAATAGTTGGGTAAATTTTTCCAAAAACTGATTTTATACGATGGGCATCTGCTAACGGCAAGCCCGTAAGCTCGGCAGATAAGAAGCCCTCTAATACCATACCAATCGCTATAGCTTCGCCGTGAAGTAATCTTGTCTTATTTGGAGAAACCAAAAAGTGTGATTCTATTGCATGACCCAAAGTATGCCCAAAATTTAATATTTTTCGGAGTCCATGTTCATAGGGATCTTCTTTTACCACTTTTGCTTTTACTTCAACAGAATGGTGAATATGTGGCAATATTGCATCGCGATCTAAAAAATTGCTAAGCGTGTCAAAATATTTAGGTTCTTGAATAAGACCGTGTTTTAACATTTCTGCATACCCACTTCTGTATTCCTGTTCTGGAAGCGTATCTAAGTAAATCGTATCAATCAATACCATTTTGGGTTCTTCAATGACACCCACTTGGTTTTTTAATGGCCCTAAATCTATCCCAGTTTTTCCTCCCACGGAGGCATCAACCATGGCCAACAAAGAGGTTGGTATGTTAATAAAGTCTATGCCGCGTTTAAATGTACAGGCCACAAAACCGCCCAAATCAGTAACTACACCACCTCCAAGATTGATAAGTAAACTCTTTCTGTCTGCACCCAATGCTGAGAGAGAATCCCAAAGTGAAACACAAGTGTTGATGTGTTTGTGTTCCTCGCCAGCTGGCATATTGAGGGCTGTAAATTCAAAATTTGCCTCTTGTTTAAAGTGCGGGAGACAATGGGATTGTGTATTGACATCCGTCAACACAAAAACAGTAGAGTAGTGCTGTGTGCTTACCCAACGATTTAGTGCATCCATGCATGCATTCCCAAAAATGATTTCGCTGTGTTTTGTTTTTAATATCATAAGAGAAAACGAAAGTACTGCTTTTGTGTTTTATTTTCCTAATTTTGATTGGGTGAACCTAAATAAAAAAGTAAGTCATTGTCGATTAAATCCTCATATTATCCAAATAAATCGTCACAAGATTTACGCGCTTCATTGGTTTTATTTCGATTGCTTTCTTTTCCCTTACTTGTCAGGGTCGCATTTGTTTTTTGGAGATTCATCACTTTTTTTCGTTTTCCCATCTCGCCTTTCATTCGTTTTACTGGTTACTACCAATTTTGTGCAGGGAAAGATGTAGCTACATGTACCGCTATTACATCTCACATGGCAAGTTTTCGTGTGAAAAGTGTATTGGATTATGCGAATGAGCATGCCCTTTCAGAATCTGATTTTGATCAAAATTTGGAAGTTATTTTAGAAACGATTCGTGTAGCAGCAACAAATGATGCGTATCCTTTTGCAGTATTAAAGCCTACTGCTATTGGTTCATTTTCTCTGTTCGAAAAAAAATCAATGGGTTTTGAATTAAATAACACAGAAATGTCTGCTTGGAAGCGAATAAAAAACCGCTTGGAACGTTGTGCAGCATTAGCAGCACAATCAGAAATTGTGTTGATGATTGATGCTGAGGAAAGTTGGATTCAACCGAGAGTAGATGCACTGATTTTACCGCTCATGAAACGCTACAACAAAGAAAATGTGGTATTGGCTATTACGCTTCAGTTTTATCTCAAAGACACATTGAGTAAATACATGACCCTGAGTCAAAACGCGCAAGATTATTTTTTAGGCGTAAAGTTTGTCAGAGGGGCTTACATGGAAAAGGAAAGAAATAGAGCTAAAATCTTGGGGCTTGATTCTCCTGTTTGTAACACAAAAATGCAAACAGACAAACAATTTCGACAAGCACTTGAATTTGCGTTGCAGCATTTAAAAAAACAGCTATGTATTGTGGCCACCCATAACGAGGCAGATATTCAGTGGGTTAAAGAAACTTGTAAGCAAAAGGGCATTCCATTACATGATAAAAACCTGTGGTTTAGCCAGTTATATGGTATGCGTGATTATATATCTTTCTCGCTTGCTGCCAAGGGCGCACATGTATTTAAATATGTGCCTTTTGGCCCACTAAGACAATCCATTCCTTATTTAATGCGGCGTGCATTAGAAAATAGTTCGGTTAAATCACAAACCGAAAAAGAACGAAAAATGTTAAAACAAGAGCTCGTTTCTAGAAAAATTAACGCTTAAAATAAGCAGTGTCATTACAGTTTTCTACGGAGAATACTTTTTCATCAACCTCCAACACATATACATTACAAGAATCAACGCCAATAACGCTTTCACTAAAGCGTACATCGGTATTTTTAAACCATTGAACTGTATCATTGATGGCATAAAAGCCCTCTTCAAACATCCATTTTTTATGTTGAATATCATTTTTCAGTCTGGCAGATGGTGCGTAATTGCACTGCGTTCGTTTTCCATTGAAAAAGAAAAACAAAAAAATTAGACCGACAGAAAATCCGCCTAAATAATAACCCAAACGTTTTAAAAAGCTCATATAAATGTTATTTTTCGTGTAGTAGCGTCAATGGATTTAAGCGTAATAAGGTGATGAGATTCTGGTATGTAATCCATGGCAATTTTTGGCCACTCAATAAAGCAAAAACCACTCGAGTAAAGATATTCCTCAAAACCAAACTGCGCCAATTCTTCTGGATGTTCAATGCGATATAAATCTAAATGATATGCGGTCTCAGTGGGTAGTTCTACTTCGTTAGCAATGCCAAAAGTTGGGCTTGAAACGGTATCTTTTGCGCCAAGTGCTTTGAATATAGCTTTTACAAGTGTGGTCTTTCCAGCCCCCAAATTTCCTTCTAGCAGTACAGTTTTATGTATAAAAGCAGTTGCAAGCTTCTCCGCAAATGTATCTATATTATCAAGTGTTATTTCTTGAACCATAAAGCAAAAATACGCTACTTAGGAGAAAAGACTGCAAAAGGAATACACATCTCTTCTAATGAAATTCCACCATGCTGATAAGTGTTTCTAAAATAATTAACAAAGTGGTGGTAGCGGCTAGGGTAAACGAGGTAATAATTGTCTTTAGCAAAGGCAAAAGAACTACTCATATTAATTGTTGGTAAGCCAATACTGTTTGGCTCTGAAACCATAAAAACATGCTTGTCATCGTCTGTTTTTAGTCTTCTTCCTGTTTTGTATCGAATATTGCTACTCGTTTCCCTATCTCCAATAATTTTGGATGGTTGCTCCACGTTAATTGTTCCGTGGTCCGTAGTAATGATAAGTTGATATCCTTTTTTTTGCGCTGCTTTGATGATTTCTAGTAGCATGCCATTTTGAAACCAACTTTTTGTAAGGGAGCGATATGCTTTGTCTGTACTTGCAAGCTCTTTGATGACTTCCATTTCTGTTTTGGCATGTGAAATCATATCCACAAAATTATATACCACAACTTTGAGTGCCATGGCATTTTCTGCTTTCAGAGTATCCAAAAATTTAGTTGCCTCATGGGGTCGATTAATCTTATGATAGGAGTGTGGTGCGCTGATGTTTAAGCGTCTAAGTTGGTCGGATAAAAAATCTGCTTCATATAAATTTTTACCTCCTTCATCGGTGTCATTTTTCCACCAATTTGGATGTTTTGACTCCATTTCAGCGGGAAGTAAGCCCGAAAAAAAGGCATTTCGTGCATACTGAGTTGCTGTGGGTAAAATACTGAAATATTCCGTTTCATGGTCCAAACTGTAATAAGGCGTAATGTTTGGCAATATGCATTTAAACTGATCATATCTAAGGTTGTCAATCATTAAAAGCAAGGTGGGTTTTGATTCTAATCTTGGAGCAACCAAATGCTGAAACGCCTGATGAGAAAAAACACGTTCATTATTTTGATAGAGAATCGATGCGTAATTCTTTTCAACAAACCTAGAGAATGTCAAATTGGCTTCTGTTTTTTGATAGCGAAAAATTTCTTGTAACTCTGGTGAATCAATAGCATCTAACTCCATTTCCCAAAAAAGAATTTTCTGGTATAATTTGCACCAATCTTCTAATGAGTGTGCTTGCATGAGCAGGCCGTTTAATTCTTGAAAAGAGCGCTGGTAACTTGAAATGGTTTTTTCTGTTACCAGTTTTGTGGCATCTAAGTTTTTCTTAAGTGATAACAAGATTTGATTTGGGTTAACAGGCTTAATTAGATAGTCGGCAATTTTAGCACCAATAGCTTCTTCCATGATGTTTTCCTCTTCACTTTTGGTAATCATAATGATGGGTAGTGATGGGGATAGTTGTTTGAGTTCTCCTAAAACTTCCAGTCCTGACATGCCTGGCATGTTTTCGTCTAAAAGAACAATATGAAAAGGACGCTCTTTAAGGAGTGCAATGGCATCTTGGCCACTGTGTGCTTTATGGACGTTATACCCTTTTTGAGAGAGAAAAAGAATGTGTGCTTGGAGTAAATCTATTTCATCATCAATCCATAAAAGTTCAATCGTCTGCATATGCTTATCTTTGGGCGTAATTTTATTAAGTTGAAGCTCACCCAATACAACGACCCAATTTACGGATTTATTACAATCCCGACTCCTTTTATTGCCAAACTTGTCAATCATCCCTATGTGCAACGGCTTCGCCGTATCAAACAAATGGGTTTGTCGTTTTTAGTGTTTCCCTCAACGGAACATACCAGGTTTCAACATGCTTTAGGAGCCATGCATTTGGCAACAAAAGCAGTTTTTGCCTTACGTCAGCAAGCGGTTGAAATCAGCGACGAGGAGGCAGAGGCTTTATATGCTTGTATGTTGCTTCACGACCTTGGTCATGGTCCTTTTTCCCATGCCTTGGAACATGTGTTGTTCCCCAAAAACACACATGAAGATATGTCGGTAGCATTAATGGAAAAATTAAATGCTGCGTTTGAGGGAAAGCTCGACATGGCCTTGCAGATGTTTACAAATACATACCCCCGTCAATTTTTTTATCAATTGATTTCCTCAAACATTGATCTCGACCGTTTAGATTACTTGAAGCGTGATAGTTTTTACTCAGGCGTAACAGAGGGAAATATCAATTCTGAACGCCTTATTTCTATGATGCAAGTGCATGACAACCAATTGGTTTTTAATACAAAAGCGGTCTATTCAATTGAGAAGTTTTTATTGGCAAGAAGAATGATGTATTGGTCGGTTTATTTACACAAAACAAGTTTTGTAGCAGAGGAGCTTTTGGTGCTATTTTTTGACCGAGCAACCAAACTTATTCAATCAGGAAAAAAAATACAAATGAGTGAGGCTCTTGCTTATTTTTTGCATCATCTAGATGTAAACATTAAAGCAAAAATAAATTCATTTATTCAGTTAGATGATGCCGATGTTTGGATGCTAATAAAAAATGCTGTTTTCAATGATGATATAGTGTTGTCCTCCCTAGCCAAAATGCTTTTAAATCGAAAGTTTCCAAAAATTAAATTGGGATATGAACCGTTTTCTGATGAAAAAATAGCTTTACGTAGATCTGAAATTTCAACAAAATACGGTTTATCTAAAGAGGAAGCTTCTTATTTTGTTTTCTCTGGGAGTTTAGAAATTCAAGGGTATAAGCAAAAGGAAAATCCAATTCAATTGTACAGCCAAAACGGGGTGTGTTCTTTATTTGATACTTCACCAGATACAGCACACCTACACACACTTACTAAAAAAGACACAAAGTACTTCTTGGCTTATCCAAAGGGTGACGGATATTTTTCTTAATTTTGCACTTATGAATTTCACAGCCTCTCAAATAGCCGAGTTAGTATCTGGTACGGTTGAGGGAAACAATAATGCTGAAGTCAATAGGCTTTCCAAAATCGAGGAAGGTGAGAAAGGCAGTTTGTCTTTCTTGGCAAATCCAAAATACACCTCTCATTTATATACCACTGATGCTACGATAACTTTGGTTCGTGACTCTTTTGTGGCTGAAAAAGAATTTAAAACCACCCTTATTCGGGTGGAGGACCCTTATGATGCTTTTTCAAAATTATTAGAGCATTATAATCAAATCCAACAGCAATATCCATCTGGTATTGCTCAAACAGCTATCGTTTCACAAGATGCAACGGTATCGGCAACTGCATTTATTGGAGACTATACGCAAGTGGGTGCAAAAACTACTGTTGAAGACCGAGTAATCATACAACCAAACGTATATGTTGGTAATAACGTATTCATTGGCGCAAATACAACAATTCACACTGGTGCGAGAATTCTTGACGGCACGATAGTCGGAGAAAATTGTGTTATACACAGCAACGCGGTAATTGGTGCTGACGGATTTGGTTGGGCGCCAAATGAGAATGGCACTTATGAAAAGGTACCGCAAACAGGTAATGTCATTCTTGGCGATCATGTTGACGTGGGTGCAAATACTACCATTGACCGCGCAACATTAGGATCCACCAAAATTGGAAAAGGGGTAAAATTGGATAACCTGATTCAAATCGGACACAATGTAGAGATTGGCGCGCATACTGTAATTGCTGCCCAAACGGGTGTAGCAGGTTCCACTAAAATTGGAACGCATTGCCAAATTGGTGGTCAAGTTGGTATTAGCGGACATCTGACCATAGGAAACCATGTAGGTATTCAAGCCAAATCAGGAATTTTAAAAAATATTAAGGATGGTTCAAAAGTAATGGGATATCCTGCTTTTGATTATGCTGCATTTAGCAAAGCATATGTCCATTTTCGTAATTTACACACGCATATTTCAGATTTACAAACCCTAAAAAAGAAGCTTGACCATGAGTAAACAAACCACGATCACAAAGCCCATTTCTTTAAATGGCGTAGGTATTCACACGGGAAAAGAAGTCACATTAACCTTTAAACCTGCTCCTGCAAATCATGGATATGCGTTTTGCAGGGTTGATCTAGAGGGTAAACCAATTATAGAAGCGGATGCTAATCTTGTTGTAAATACCCAAAGGGGTACCAATTTGCAAAAAAATGGGGTTAATATCCAAACATCAGAACACGTTTTAGCTGCCCTTGTAGGCTTAGAAATTGATAATGTTTTAATAGAATTAGATGCATCAGAGCCGCCAATTATGGATGGTTCTTCCAAATTTTTTGTTGATGCATTATTGCAAGCGGGTATTACGGAGCAAGACGACGAACGTTACGAGTATGTAGTTCACGAAAATATTTCTTTTGTTGACGAAGAAACAGGAAGTGAAATCACTGTCATTCCTGCCGAATCTTATCAGGTTACTACCATGGTGGATTTTGGCACTAAAGTTTTGGGAACCCAAAATGCAACGCTAAAGCATATTTCTGAATTTAAGGATGATTTTGCTCACGCCAGAACATTTAGTTTTTTACATGAAATTGAAATGCTTTTGGAAGAAGGACTCATAAAGGGTGGTGACTTGAATAACGCCATTGTGTATGTTGATAAAGAGCTTTCCGAGGAAACCATGCAAAAACTATGTATGGCTTTTAACAGGGATTCAATAGCTGTTAAACCAAACGGTATTTTAGACAATCTTACACTCAAATACCCAAACGAGGCTGCACGGCATAAACTGCTTGATGTTATTGGGGACTTGGCTTTGGTTGGTTGTCGTATTAAAGGAAAGGTTATAGCAAACAAACCAGGTCACGCTTTAAACACCAATTTTGCAAAAAAATTGGCCAAAATTATAAAGCAGGAAAAAAGAAATCGCATTCCAACATTCGACCTTAATGCAGAACCACTTATGGATGTTAATGCCATCATGGACGTTATCCCGCATAGACCTCCATTTTTATTGGTAGATAAAATTCTTGAGTTAAGTGACTCGCACATTGTTGGTGTGAAAAGTATCACCATGAATGAACCTTATTTTGAGGGGCATTTTCCAGGTCAACCTGTTATGCCAGGAGTACTGCAAATAGAAGCAATGGCACAAGCAGGTGGTGTTTTGGTTCTTAGTACGGTTCCAGACCCTGAAAATTACCTTACCTTTTTTATGAAAATTGAAAATGCCAAGTTCAAAAAACCCGTAGTTCCAGGTGATACTTTGGTATTTAAAATGGAATTATTATCCCCAATAAGACGTGGAATATGCCATATGCAGGCCACAGCTTACTCAAGAGGAAGAATTACAACAGAGGCCGAAATGATGGCTCAAATTGTGCGAAAAGATCAAGTTAAAGTATGAATCAGCCGTTAGCGTATGTGCATTCTAATGCCAAAATTGCCAAAAATGTGGTTATCGAACCCTTTACAACAATAGATAAAAATGTTGTTATTGGGGAGGGTACATGGATTGGTCCAAATGTAACCATTATGGAAGGTGCCCGAATTGGAAAGAATTGCAATATTTTCCCTGGTGCTGTCATTAGTGCTGTCCCACAAGATTTAAAATTTAATGGAGAAAACACTACCGCTGAAATTGGTGATAATACAACCATTCGCGAATGTGTTACCATAAACCGTGGAACAAATTCTAGGGGGAAAACAAGTATCGGTAGTAATTGCCTTATCATGGCATATTCTCACGTAGCCCACGATTGCTTCGTTGGAGATTACTGTATTTTTTCAAACAACAGTACCTTAGCTGGGCATATTACTGTAGGAACACACGTTATTTTGGCAGGAATGACTGCAGTCCACCAGTTTTGTTCTATTGGTGATCACGCATTTGTAGCAGGAGGTTCATTGGTTAGAAAAGATATTCCGCCGTTCGTAAAAGCAGCTCGCGAGCCACTTTCCTATGCTGGCGTAAACTCTGTAGGATTACGAAGAAGAGGATTTGAATCAGATAAAATCAAAGAGATTCAGAGTATATACCGCATTTTATATCAAAAGAATTTTAACAACTCTCAAGCCACACAAATAATTGAAGCCGAAATGGAAGCTTCAACTGAGCGTGATGACATCTTACAGTTCATTAGACAATCACAACGTGGTATTATGAAAGGATATTTACAAAATTAATTATGGCATCAACATCAGACATACGCAAAGGACTTTGTATTCATTTTAACAATGATATTTATAAAATCATTGAATTTTTGCATGTAAAACCAGGGAAGGGCCCTGCCTTTGTTCGTACAAAATTAAAAAGTGTTACGTCAGGCAAAGTGGTAGATAACACCTTTTCAGCAGGGCATAAAATTGAGGATGTACGTGTTGAAACACGAAAATATCAGTTTTTATATGCTGAGGGAGATATGTATCACTTCATGAACACTGAAGACTACAATCAAATTGAACTTCAAGAAAGTATTTTAGACCAACCGAAATTGATGAAAGAAGGGGAGGTCGTAACGGTAATGATCAACACCGAAGACAGCAGCCCTCTTTCTGTAGAAATGCCAGCCAGTGTTATTTTAGAAATCACACATACAGAGCCCGGCGTAAAGGGGAATACGGCAACCAATGCCACAAAACCAGCAACTGCAGAAACGGGTGCCAAAATCAATGTACCTCTTTTTATCAATGAAGGAGACAAAATTAAAGTAGATACCGAAAAGGGAACATATATAGAACGAGTTAAAGCATAATATGAGCGTATTAGTAAATAAATCATCTAAAATAATTGTACAGGGATTCACAGGAAGTGAAGGAACTTTTCATGCCAGTCAAATGATTGATTACGGCACCAACGTTGTTGGTGGCGTAACGCCGGGAAAAGGTGGTCAAACACATCTTGGAAAACCAGTTTTTAACACAGTTGCAGAGGCAGTTAAAAAAGTACAAGCAGACACCTCTATTATTTTTGTACCACCAGCATTTGCAGCGGATGCTGTAATGGAGGCTGCCGAAGCAGGTATCAAAGTAATTATCACCATTACTGAAGGCATTCCCGTAAATGACATGGCTAAAGTAATGGAGTATGTCAAAGGCAAAGATTGTCGTGTCGTTGGACCAAATTGTCCTGGGGTTATTTCTCCCGAAGAAGCAAAAGTTGGAATTATGCCTGGCTTTGTGTTCAAAAAAGGAAAAGTTGGAATTGTTTCAAAATCGGGAACCCTTACGTATGAAGCTGCTGATCAAGTGGTAAAAGAAGGTTTTGGTATTACAACAGCTATTGGAATTGGTGGTGACCCTATTATTGGTACAACTACAAAAGACGCAGTCCAGTTACTTATGGAAGACGACGAAACTGAATGTATTGTAATGATTGGCGAAATTGGCGGACAACTAGAAGCCGATGCGGCAAATTGGATAAAAGCGCAAGGTAACCCTAAGCCTGTTGTTGGTTTTATTGCTGGTGAAACAGCACCTAAGGGGCGTACAATGGGACACGCTGGGGCTATTGTTGGTGGTGCTGAAGATACTGCCGAAGCCAAAAAAGCAATTATGAAAGCCTGTGGAATTCACGTGGTAGATTCACCTGCAGCTATTGGAAAAACAGTTGCTAAAGCATTAGCATAATTATGGAGTTAGTCAAAGGAAAAAACGTTCTTATTACAGGTGCCAGTAGAGGTATTGGAAAAGGAATTGCACAAGCTTTCGCGCAACATGGTGCAAATGTTGCTTTTACTTACAGCTCGTCTGCAGGTCCTGCTGAGGAATTGGAACAGGAATTAACGTCATTTGGCGTAAAAGCAAAAGCTTATCAGTCTAATGCCGCCGATTTTGAATCAGCACAGCAATTAGCAGCAGATGTTTTAAAAGAATTTGGAAGTATAGACGTGCTTATCAATAATGCGGGTATTACCAAAGACAATCTATTGATGCGTATTTCTGAAGAAGATTTTGATAAAGTTATTGAAGTAAACTTGAAATCTGTTTTTAATATGACTAAAGCGGTACAGCGCACCATGCTTAAGCAACGTCACGGAAGTCTTATTCATATGAGTTCTGTGGTGGGTGTAAAAGGAAATGCTGGTCAGTCAAATTATGCAGCCTCTAAAGCGGGTATTATTGGTTTTTCAAAATCAGTTGCTTTGGAGCTAGGGTCAAGAAATATTCGTTCAAACGTAATTGCGCCAGGTTTTATAGAAACAGAAATGACAGGAAAACTTCCTGAAGATGTAGTTGCACAATGGCGTGCTGGTATTCCGTTAAAGCGTGGCGGTTCTCCTGATGATGTTGCCAACGCTTGTTTATTTTTAGCCTCCGATTTATCTGCGTATATTACGGGACAAGTCTTAAACGTTGACGGCGGTATGTTAACCTAATTTTTATATCATGAATAAAATTCCAAAACTCGGACTACCAGTAATAGTCATTATTTTAGTAAGTATTATTTTTATTTCAAAATCTTCTGTGAATATCGGTTCCGGTGAAGCAGGAGTATTATTTAAAACTTTCGGAGGGGGAGTTGTTACTGACGAAGCGCCCTTAAGTGAAGGTTTCCACATCATTGCCCCTTGGAATCGGGTTTATATTTACAATATCAAACAGCAAGAAGAATTTGAAAGCGGCATGCGTGTACTTTCTTCTAACGGATTAGAAATTTCGTTAGATGTTTCCGTGTTGTATCAGCCAAAACTTGACGAGTTGGGCTTGTTACACAAAACAAAAGGAGAAAATTATCTGAATATTGTTATTGCACCTGAAATCCGTGCGGTTGCACGTTCGGTAATTGGACGATATACTCCAGAGCAATTATACTCCACAAAACGAGATGCCATTCAAAATGAAATTTTTGAAGAAACCAAGCGAAAGGTGGAACAACAGCATGTACAGCTAAATTCAGTTTTAGTCCGTGATGTTACACTTCCTAATTCGATAAAAGAAGCCATTCAGCGTAAGCTTACACAAGAGCAAGAATCATTGGAATATGAATTCCGATTAGAAAAAGCACGTCAGGAAGCTGAGAAAGTACGTATTGATGCAGAAGGAAAGGCAATAGCAAACCGTATTTTAGCTGCATCGCTTACACCAAACATTCTTAGAGAAAAAGGAATCGAAGCCACGCTAAAACTTGCTGAATCACCAAATTCTAAAGTAGTGATTATAGGTAATGGAAAAGATGGTTTACCACTTATTTTAGGAAATCAATAAGATTTTAAAAAAAAGTTCGATATTTGCACTCAAATGAAAACAACACATACACATCACCACGAAAAGTCATCGTTTCAAACGAACTAGGTGAGGTGTATCCATAACCGAATAACCCGTTTGAAGCAACTCAAACGGGTTTTTTTGTATCAATGATGAAGAAAGAAAACATACGTATTGCCATTCAAAAGTCAGGAAGACTTAATGAAGATTCTTTGAAATTACTCAAGGATTGCGGTATTTCCATCAATAATGGAAAAGACCAACTCAAAACTACAGCGTCAAATTTCCCAATGGAAATTTACTATTTACGCAATGGAGATATTCCACAATATCTTCGGGACGGGGTAGTAGATTTGGCTATTGTTGGAGAAAACCTGTTAATTGAAAAAGGGGAGGATATTAACGTATTGGAAAGTTTAGGTTTTTCAAAATGCCGTGTTTCTATGGCTGTTCCTAAAGAGGCTGCATATAAAGGTGTTGAAGATTTAGCAGGAAAGCGCATTGCTACCTCGTATCCAAAAACGGTGCAAAAATACCTCAAGCAATGGGGTATCGAAGCTGATTTACACATCATCAACGGCTCGGTAGAAATTGCACCAAACATCGGACTTTCAGATGCTATTTGTGATATTGTTTCTAGCGGTTCTACCTTGTTTAAAAACAACCTTAAGGAGGTTGAAGTCATGTTTAAATCTGAAGCTGTTTTGGTTAGTGGCAACGACTTGTCTGAAGTAAAAAAGGATCTTCTTGAAACCCTTTTGTTTCGTATTCGTGCGGTGCTGGCAGGTAAAAACTCACGCTATGTAATTATGAACGTTCCAAACGATGCCATTTCACATGTTTCTAATATGCTACCTGTACTCAAAAGCCCAACCGTGATGCCATTAGTGGAAGAAGGATGGAGTTCGTTGCATTCTGTAGTGAACAAAAATACATTTTGGGAAATGGTAGATGAGTTAAAAGCGGCCGGAGCTCGTGATATTCTAGTATGTCCAATCGAACGAATGATTCAGTAATGCGTATTGTTAGTAATCCAAATCGGAATAATTGGGAATCGTTGACAAAACGCCCAACGGCAGATTTTACAGCAGTTGAACCTATTGTGGACGAGGTTTTTGCTGCAGTAAAAGCAAAAGGCGATGAAGCTGTTCGCACATACAGTCAAAAATTTGATAAGGTTGAGGTAGCTGATTTTATTACGCCACAAGAAGATTTATCAAAGGCAAAAAGCGAATTGGCTTCTGAACTTGTCAGTGCCATTGACGTTGCATATGACAATATTTATGCTTTTCACAAAGCACAAGAAACAACTCCCATACGCGTTGAGACTATGGATGGTGTTTCGTGTTGGCAGGCCAAAAAGCCTATTGAAAAAGTGGGGATCTATATTCCAGGTGGTACTGCGCCATTATTTTCAACAGTACTCATGCTTGCCATTCCTGCGCAGATTGCAGGCTGCCAACAAATTGTACTGTGCACTCCTCCAGGTAATTCTGGTATTCCTGCAGCAATTCGTTATGCAGCATTTAAGTGTGGTGTTACGATAGTGGCACAAGTAGGGGGTATTCAAGCCATTGCAGCCATGACATTCGGAACAGCATCTATTCCGAAAGTGTATAAAATTTTTGGTCCTGGAAATCAATTTGTCACTGTTGCAAAACAAAAAGCGACGCAATATCAAACTGCAATCGATATGCCGGCTGGGCCATCAGAACTCTTGGTTGTTGCAGATACTTCAGCAAATCCTGCTTATGTAGCAGCAGACTTGCTTTCGCAAGCCGAACACGGCGTTGACAGTCAAGTTATTTTGGTTGCAACAGATAAACCTTTAATTGAATCTGTACAAGAGGAATTACAAAAACAATTACAGCGCTTACCACGAAAGGAAATCGCAGAAAAGGCACTTGACAATTCGTTAGCGGTATATTTTGATGACGAATTGGCGGCCTTGGATTTTATCAATACGTATGGACCTGAACACTATATTGTTTGCACACAAAATGAAACAGTTTTTGTTGACGGTATTCTAAATGCAGGTTCGGTATTTATTGGAAATTACACGCCTGAAAGTGCTGGTGATTACGCATCTGGCACGAATCACACCCTTCCTACCAATGGCTATACCAAACAATACAGCGGCGTAAATCTCGATGCATTTACCAAAGCAATTACCTATCAGCGGATTAGTGCAGATGGTATTCGAAAATTGGGTCCAAGTATTGAAGCCATGGCAGAGGCGGAAGGGCTATTTGCGCACAAAAACGCCGTAACCCTTCGTTTAAATGATTTAAACAATGGCTAAGAATTTCGATTTATCGCAATGGGCACGTCCTGAAATGTTGGCATTAAAGCCCTATACTTCGGCACGAGATACCTTTACCGCTACGGAGGGGGAGTGGACGTTTTTAGACGCCAATGAAAACCCCAATGCCACAGCTGTAAATCGTTATCCAGATCCGAATCAAACGGAACTGAAAAAAGTGATTGCCAATCTTCGTGGTTGCGACGAAGACCAGCTTTTAATCGGTAACGGGAGCGATGAAGTTTTAGATCTTATTGTTCGAGCGTTTTGCACGCCATATAAAGACGATATGATTATCATGCCCCCAACATACGGTATGTATTCCGTGTTGGCAAATATCAACAGTGTGGGTATAATTAAAGTACCTCTTGACGCTACTTTTCAGCTTAGACCTAAAGAAGTTCTTGCCGCAGTTACACCAAATACGAAAGCGATCTTCTTTTGCAGTCCTAACAATCCAAGCGGAAATGCATTTAACGCTGATGATATTAAAACGTTGTTGCATAATTTTGACGGAATTATTGTTATTGATGAAGCCTATATCGATTTTACTGAAATCCCCAGTTGGTCAGAAAAACTATCCGAGTATCCAAACCTAATCGTAACACAAACACTGTCTAAAGCTTTTGGCTTAGCGGGTTTGCGTTTGGGAATTGCCATTGCCAACCCTGAAATTATAGCCTTGTTAAAACGCATCAAACCACCATATAACATCAATACGCATAGTCAGCAACATGCCATAACAGTCCTTCGTGATACAAAAACAGTAAATGCACAAATTGCAGAAAGTATTGCAGAACGGAAACGATTAGCACAAGAATTAAATGTTTTTTCGTGGGTAGATACAATATACCCATCAGATGCCAATTTTTTACTCATTCAAGTTGATGATGCTTCAAGACGATATACTGAATTATTAGATCAACACATTGTTGCACGGGATCGTTCTTCGCAGGAGAATTGCGGAAACTGCATCCGAATTAGCGTGGGTACACCACAAGAAAATGATAAGCTTATTGCTGCATGTAAATCATTATCCAAATGAAAAAAGTATTATTTATAGATAGAGATGGGACCTTGGCATTAGAGCCAAAAGACTATCAATTAGACGCATTAAACAAACTCGAATTTTATCCGGGTGTGTTTCAGTATTTGGGACGTATTGCCAAAGAAATGGACTTCGAATTGGTTATGGTTACCAATCAGGACGGGCTGGGAACAGCAAGTTTTCCTGAAGATACGTTTTGGCCCACACATGATTTTATGCTAACGTCTCTCAAAAATGAAGGCATTTTATTTGATCAAATCTTTATCGATAAAAGTATGCCCGAGGACAATGCACCCACACGTAAGCCCAAAACAGGCATGCTTACGGCATATTTGGACAATACTGAATATGATTTGGCAAATTCCTTTGTGATTGGAGATAGAATGAGCGATATGGAATTGGCACAAAATCTTGGTGCAAAAGGGATTTTATTGCAATACGATTCACGTATGGCAGAAGAAATTCCTGCGGAGCTACAATCGGTAATTGCATTGCAAACCCAATCCTGGGATGGAGTTTATACTCTTTTAAAAGCAGGGGAGAGACGTGCTACACATATACGCACTACAAAAGAAACGGATATCCAAATAGAACTCAATTTGGACGGTACTGGACAAAGTACTATCGATACAGGCATTGTCTTTTTTGACCATATGTTAGATCAGTTGGCACGTCACGGCGGTGTAGATATTGCACTTACAACCAAAGGCGATTTGGAAGTCGATGAGCACCACACGATTGAAGATACAGCCATTGCCTTAGGTGAGGCCTTTGCACAAGCGATAGGAAATAAGCTTGGCATAGAGCGCTATGGTTTTTGTTTGCCTATGGACGATTGTTTGTCGCAAGTTGCCATTGATTTTGGCGGACGCGCATGGCTCATGTGGGATGCAAAATTCAAACGTGAAATGATTGGAAAAATGCCTACAGAAATGTTTTTCCACTTCTTTAAATCCTTTGCAGACGGTGCCAAAGCCAACCTTAATATCAAGGCGGAAGGACATAACGAACACCATAAAATTGAAGCGATTTTCAAGGCCTTTGCCAAAGCGATAAAAATGGCCATCAAACGCGATGCTGAAAAATTAGTATTACCATCAACCAAAGGGCAGCTATGAAAGTAGTCATTATTGATTACGGCGCAGGCAATATCCAGAGTATTCGTTTTGCATTGGAGCGTTTGGGTGCTACAGCTTTATTATCCCATGATGCTGATGTAATTCGCAAGGCCTCTCATGTTATTTTTCCAGGAGTGGGCGAGGCGAGTACTGCAATGAAAAAATTGCAAGACACAGGATTGGATACTGTTATCCCGACCTTAAAACAACCTGTATTGGGCATATGCTTGGGTATGCAATTGATGTGTAACACTTCGGAAGAAGGGAATACAAAAGGCTTGGGGATTTTTGATACAGAAGTAGTGCGTTTTAATACCATTTTAAACGTGCCTCATATGGGATGGAATACGGTTAATGGCACAGGAAAGCTATTTTCCAATATTCCACAAAACAGTCATTTTTATTTGGTACACAGTTATTATGCCAAGTGCTGTAATGACACCAATGCAAGCTGTACGTATGACCTGCCGTTTAGTGCGGCATTGGCACGTGACAATTTTTACGGCACCCAATTTCACCCTGAAAAAAGTGGTGCTGCGGGCGCACAACTACTACAAAATTTTTTAAACCTATGATTCTCGTACCAGCAATAGATATCATCAATGGACAATGTGTTCGCCTTACCAAAGGTGATTATGACGCCAAAAAAGTATATAACGAATCGCCTGTGGAAGTGGCCAAGGCCTTTGAAGGGGCTGG
>CBFHOG010000018.1:0-26084 GCA_965657545.1 Flavobacteriaceae bacterium
TCAACCGATTGTATGGCATTTGCAGGAAGTTGCGCCATCAAACTACTCGCATTTCCTTGAACAGGCTTTCCGTTTAGGAGTACCAAAAACCCCGAGTTTCCTCTTACACTAATGTGGCCTTGCGCATCAACACTAACCGATGGAAGTTGGCGTGTAACATCTACAGCTGTTCCGCCTTGGGCGCTTTTAAAAGCATCGGCCAAGAAAACCTGACGGTCAATTTTGTTAAGCACCGTTGCCGTTTCTCCAGTTACCGTTACTTCATTGAGTGTATTTCCCAATTGAAGTGCAATAGTCCCCAAATTTGTTTTCGCAGTACCAGTAACTCGGACATTTTGAACGATTTCCGTTTTATAGCCTAAAAACGAACTTTCCACGCGATATATACCGCTTTTGACTTTATCAAAATTGAACACCCCCTCAGCATTGGTAACAACCCCCGAAACAAAGGCCTCGGTATTTACGTCAAAGACCACAACAGTAGCATATTCCAGCGGGTTATTTTGTGAGTCGGTAATAATTCCTGTTAGTTGGGCATTTGTGTGATGATTTACAACAAAAATCATCAAGAAAACGATAGCGTATTTCATTGATTAAAGGAGTCGGAATATTAAAATCTGTCTCCGTAAATATAGCCCTATAAAGTGGAAGGACAGACGTAGTCCGTCACTTCAATATGAGCTTCTTTTATGGCTTTAAATCCACCTGCAACATCAACCAAATTGTGAATTCCTCTACTCTTTAATATGGAAATTGCTATCATACTTCGATAACCTCCCGCACAATGAACAAAAAACGTTTCTTTGGCAGGAAATTCAGCCAAGTGATTATTTAGAAAACTCAACGGCGTATTTTGTGCTGTTGGGATATGCTCTGAAATATATTCCGTTTCTTTTCGCACATCAAACACAGCTACACTTTTGTTTTTCAAAACGTCTTTTAGTTCTGTTGCTTCAACAGACGTTATGGTGTCCACTTCTTTTTTGGCAGCTTGCCACGCCTCAAATCCACCTTTGAGATAGCCAAGCGTATTGTCAAAACCAACACGAGAAAGCCGGGTAACCGCTTCTTCTTCTCTGCCTTCTGGAGTTACCAACAGTATGGGTTGTTTTACGTCTGCAATAAGCGCACCTACCCATGGAGCAAATCCACCATCCAGCCCAATAAAAATAGAGCGTGGAATGTGTCCTTTTGCAAAATCGTTTTGATGTCTCACGTCTAATACCACCGCTCCTGTTTCGTTAGCAGCAACTTCAAAAGCTTCTGCTGAAAGTGCATGTGTTCCTTGTGCAATTATTTCGTCCAAATCGGCATAGCCTTCTTTATTCATTTTCACATTAAGTGGAAAATATTGCGGAGGCGGTAGCAAGCCGTCTGTAACTTCTTTAATGAATTCGTCTTTGGTCATATCAGCACGAAGCGCGTAGTTCATTTTTTTCTGATTTCCGAGCGTATCAACCGTTTCTTTCATCATATTTTTACCACAAGCAGAACCGGCTCCGTGTGCGGGATATACAATCACATCGTCTGCCAAAGGCATAAGTTTAGTGCGCAGACTTTCAAAAAGGGTTCCCGCTAGTTCTTCTTGGGTCATGTGCGCCGCTTTTTGTGCCAAATCTGGTCGTCCTACATCTCCCAAGAACAGTGTGTCACCTGTAAAAATAGCATGGTCTTTTCCGTCAGCATCACGAAGTAAATAGGTGGTACTTTCCATGGTATGCCCGGGCGTATGAACCACAACAATAGTTGCCTTACCCAACGGGAATTCTTGCCCGTCGGTGGCAATAACAGCATCAAAACTAGGATTGGCGTTTGGGCCAAAAATGATGGGCGCTCCCGTTTGCTTTGCAAGCGTTAGGTGGCCACTCACAAAATCAGCATGAAAATGTGTTTCAAAAACATATTTAACTTTTGCATTATCTCTTTCGGCACGTTCCAAATAGGGTGCAGTTTCTCGTAGCGGGTCAATGATAGCCACTTCGCCCTCACTTTCAATATAATACGCGCCTTGCGCCAAGCATCCTGTGTATAACTGTTCTACTTTCATTGGTCCTGATTATTTGTGTAAAATTATCATTTTATATTTTATTAAGCATCACTTTTGGTCTGAAGCGAAATTTTTTGTTGGAGTTGTGTTTTTGGGGTTCTCTTGGTCGCATACTCGTAGGCTTCATGGGTGCTGACAAAGAAATTTTCCTGTCCAACTAAGTCAATGAGTTTAGATTTTTTGATGATATCTCGGGTTGGTCCAATCAGCTCCGAAAACAATACCTCAATCCCTTGTTGTTGCAGTTCTGTAATCAGATTTTCAAGCATAAACACGGCACTACTGTCCATATAAATGATAGGATCCGATTTGATAATGATTGTTGTTGGGGGTGTTTGCTGCTCCGCTATGGCAACTAATAATTCAGATTTAAAATAGTCTTTATTACCAAAGTACAATTGCGCATCAAAGCGAAACACAAGCACTTCAGGGGTATGCTCTATATCTTCTTTAAACCTATTGATATTTCTAAAATATGACGTGCCTTTTATCTTTCCCAATACAGCAACATGCGGTTTAGAAGTTCGGTACACCATAAGCAGCAAAGCCAATAAGGTTCCAAATAAAATACCCTCTGTAATACCCACAAAAAGCGTTAGTAAAAATGTTACATGGAGTAATACAAACTCATCTTTCCTTGTTTTAAAAAGTTGTATCGGGTACTGCACGTCAATCAATCCAAAAACAGCAACCAAAATAATGGCAGCCAACACTGCGTTTGGCAGGTAATAAAAAAGGGGTGTTAAAAACAATAAGGTAAGCAAAACCAAAGCACTACTTATTAGGTTTGCAAGCCCTGTTTTGGCCCCGTTTAAATCGTTTAAAGCGGATCGTGTAAACCCTCCGGTAGTTGGATACGATTTAAAGAAAGCCCCAATAATATTTGCCGTCCCTAATGCAATCAATTCCTGATTAGCCCTTAGCGGATTTTTGTGTTTACGCTCCATAACTTTGGCTACAGATATAGCTTCCATAAACGCAATAAGTGCTAAGGTTAGCGCAATGGGGAAAAGCTCTTTTAACGTTAAAAAGTCCACTTCTGGCAGCGTAAAAGAAGGCAGTCCTTTTGGGATTTCGGCAACAATTTCCACGCCTTTGGTGTGGAGTTTTAAAGCCATTACCGCTACAATACTCAACACGACAACCACCAAAGCAGCAGGAATCCGCTTGTTGATTTTTCGCATGATATATATAAGTGCTATGGCAACGATTCCAATACCAAATGCGTAGAGGTTAAGTTGATGAAACTCCTTGGCAATTTCTCCAAGGATATGTTGTATTTTGCTACTTCTTTCTATTTCAATACCCAATAAATGATTGAGCTGGCTAGACCCAATAATAAGTGCCGCTCCAGATGTAAATCCACTAATGACGGGTGTGGATAAAAAATTGACTAAAAACCCCATTTTGAGTATGCCAAGCACTACTTGAATACACCCCACAAATAAGGCTAACACAATTGCCATAGCAATATAGGTGTCTATCCCCGAAATGGATAGCGCGCCTAAACCTGCAGCTACCAAAAGGGAATCCATCGCTACGGGGCCTACATTTAACTGAGGAGAAGTACCCATAAGTGCATAAACCAATTGCGGCATTAACGCAGCATAAAGACCGTAAACAGGTGGAAGCCCTGCAAGCATAGCGTACGCCATACTTTGTGGAATAAGCATAATACCAACCGTAACTCCAGCCGAAAGGTCTCCGGCAAAAAAAGCTTTTTTGTAGTTTGGCAACCAAGAAAGAATGGGAAATAACCGCTTTATCATATTCATTACAAAAGTAATATAATTAAGATTGTATAAGTCAATAGGCGAATACCCTGTAAAAGTGCTCTTTAAAAAAGGGAGTTGTATTATTCGAGAGCAAGGGAGCGCTCTAGCCATTCATCCGATTTGGCTTCCAAGGCTTTTTCAACTGCTGTTAGTTCAATCGAAAGGGTCTTGATGTCTTCGGGTGTTAGCGCGTCGTCATTGAATTGCTGTTGTATGCTTTCTTTTTGCGCATCTAGTGAAGCTATTTCTTTTTCTAGTTTTTTTAAAGCGCGTTTTTCTTCGATATTTGGCTTGTTTTCTGTTTTGTTTTCCCTGTCCGTTTTCAGTTTTTTCTTTGGAGTTTCTGGGGTTGTTGTAAGCCCATCATAGGCTCTAAAGTCGGAATAGTTTCCAGGAAAATCTTCAATTTCTCCATTCCCTCTAAATACAAAAAGATGATCCACAATTTTATCCATAAAATAACGGTCGTGGGAAACAACAATCAAGCATCCAGGAAAATCGAGGAGAAAATTTTCCAATACATTTAGAGTAACAATATCCAAATCGTTTGTGGGTTCATCCAATATGATAAAATTGGGGTTTTGGATTAGTACTGTACACAAATACAGCCGTTTGCGTTCTCCTCCACTGAGCTTTTCTACAAAGTCGTATTGTTTTTTGCGGTCAAATAAAAAGCGTTCGAGTAGCTGCTGTGCGGAAATTTTACGGCCTTTTTTTAAGGGTATAAATTCGCCAAACTCTTGAATGACTTCAATGACCTTTTGATCGGGTTTAACGTCTATTCCCTCCTGCGTATAATAGCCAAACTTAAGGGTGTCACCCCAAACCATTTTTCCGCTATCAGGTTTGATGGTATTGGTGAGGAGTTTAAGAAAGGTAGATTTGCCTGTTCCGTTGTTGCCAATAATCCCAATCCGATCATTGCGTTGAAAGTTATAATCAAATCCTTGGAGAATAACTTTCTCATCAAAGGCCTTGGATACTCGATGCATTTCAATCATTTTGGCGCCCAAACGCTCCATATTGATTTCCAATTGCACTTCATGTTCGTTTCTTCGCTGTTGAGCTTTCGCTTTGATTTTTTTGAAATCGTCAATTCTAGATTTGGACTTGGTGGTTCGCGCTTTCGGTTGACGACGCATCCATTCCAGTTCTTTGGTGAAATGGCGCTTTGCTTTGTGCGCTTCGGTTTCAAGTTGCTCTATGCGTGCGGCGCGTTTTTCTAAAAAACAGGAATAGCTTCCTTTGTAACTAAACAGTTTTCCATTATCAAGCTCAATGATTTCATTGCATACCCGTTCAAGAAAATAACGGTCGTGTGTGACCATCAACAGCGTTAGTTTTTCTTTGATAAAATAGGCTTCAAGCCACTCGATCATCTCCAAGTCTAAGTGGTTGGTCGGCTCATCAAGAATAAGTAAATCTGGTTTTTCAAGCAACGCAATACAAAGCGCAACCCGCTTTTTTTGCCCCCCAGACAAGGCACTTGCTTTAAGGCTCAGGTTGTCTAATTTTAGTTTACTCAACAGTTGTTTGTATTGGCTTTCAAAATCCCAGGCCTGGTGTTGCTCCATGGCTTCAAAGGCCTTTTGATAGCGCTCGGTATCTTCGGGGTTTTGCAAGGCCTCTTCGTAGTCAGCAATAACCTCCAAAACTTGATTTCCTGATTCTAAGATAATTTCCTCCACGGTTTTTTCAGGATCTAAGGCGGGGTCTTGGGGAAGGTAAGATATTTGCGTTCCTTTTCGGAAGTTGACCTGACCCGAATCTGGGGTGTCTTGCTGCGCAATAATTTTTAAAATGGTGGTCTTTCCACTTCCGTTTTTGGCAATTAATGCAATTTTTTGTCCTTTGCTAACACCAAAGGAAAGGGGTTCAAAAATGACCCGTTCGCCATATGCTTTTGAAATGCCTTCTACCGTTAGTAGATTCATCCGTATTAATTTTTGCTAAAGTACTGTTTATTGAAAAATGGGGTTAATTGTGCTAAGACAAAGTATTTTATCTTAATTCCCCTACTTTTGCCGCTTAAATTTCTCTAATGAAGCCATTTAAACTTATAGACACCACCAATGGTGGAAGCGTCAAAAACGATATCCTTTCTGGACTAACGGTAGCTTTAGCACTTGTGCCAGAGGCGGTTGCTTTTGCTTTTGTAGCAGGTGTTTCTCCGGTAGTGGGACTCTATGGCGCTTTTATGATGGGACTTATCACCTCAATTTTTGGTGGCAGACCAGGCATGATTTCCGGTGCAACGGGTGCTATGGCAGTCGTTATGGTGCATTTGGTGAGCGAAGGAAATGCAATTGGCGGTAACGATACCGCCGGACTCCAATTTTTATTTGTAACCCTCATTTTAGCGGGCTTGATTCAAGTAGCTGCAGGCGTATTGCGTTTGGGGAAATTTGTACGTATGATTCCACATTCGGTAATGATGGGCTTTGTGAACGGCTTAGCGATTGTCATTTTCTTATCGCAATTAGGTATGTTTAAAAGCCAGGGCGAATGGCTCTCCGGCACATCGCTTTTCACCATGATAGGGCTTGTTGGATTGACCATGGGCATCATGGTTGGCTTGCCTTACCTCACCAAAAAAGTCCCTGCGGCACTTACGGCTATTGTGGTGGTATCGGTTTTGGTTATTTTTGGCGGATTGGAGACTGAAACAGTACGTTCGTTTGTGGTAGCCAATGGCGGTACTGGTATTCAGGCGGGCTTCCCAAGTTTTAATGTTCCTTTTGTGGAGGTTTCTTATGCAAACCTATTGTTTATACTTCCTTATGCGTGTATTTTGGCAGCTATCGGATTGATAGAGTCTTTAATGACGCTAAACCTTATTGACGAACTTACCGACTCACATGGTAGCGGTAACCGTGAGTGCGCTGCACAAGGACTGGGAAATATCGTAAATGGCTTTTTTGGCGGAATGGGTGGTTGCGCCATGATTGGACAAAGTATTATAAATATTAAATCTGGAGGACGCGGCCGCCTCTCTGGGATTACGGCTGCGGTGGCACTATTGGGCTTTATTTTATTTGGCGCGAACTACATCGAACAGGTTCCTATTGCGGCTTTGGTAGGGGTGATGTTTATGGTCGTTATCGGTACGTTTGCGTGGAGTACTTTCCGTATTTGGAATAAAGTGCCTAAGGCAGATATTATTGTGATTGTTCTGGTGACGGGACTTACCGTACTGTTTGATTTGGCTATTGCCGTGTTGGCAGGCGTGGTGGTTTCCTCACTGGTGTTCGCATGGGAAAACGCGAAGCGTATTCGAGCGCGAAAACGCACCGATGAACACGGGGTAAAACATTACGAAATTTACGGCCCCTTGTTTTTTGGTTCTATTGAATTGTTTAACAGTAAGTTTGATGTTCAAGACGACCCCGATGAGGTGATTATTGACTTTAAAGAATCCCGTATTGTGGACCAGTCTGCGATTGAATGTATTAATAAACTGACCGAGCGGTATCTCAAAAACGGCAAAAACATTCACTTGCGCCATTTGTCTTCTGATTGTGTAAAGCTGATTAAAAAAGCTGAAAAAATCTGTGATGTTAATGTACTGGAAGACCCCGACTACTTTGTGGCTATAGATAATTTTAGAAGGGCACAGCAGGAGTTGGTGTAAATACCCATATATAGCTTACCGTTATCAAATGGCTACCAGTAGTTTTTTATCCATCAGATATTCCATCCAGAAAATCGCCCAACTGCTTATCAGTTATGTTTTCTTTCATGGATTTATCATAAATACTTAACAAGTAAACAGAATTTTCAACCAATACAAAGCAAGTGATAACCCTTGCTCCACCAGACTTCCCTTTTCCTTTGGATTTTATGGATAAGCGTATTTTAAAACAATTCCTTCCAATTGATGTTCCTTGTTTTGGGCTATGCTCTAAATTTTCAACAAGGCTCAAATACTCGTTATGTAATGAGGGGTATTTCTTTAAAAGTTTTTTGATTTCTCTTTTAAAGTTTGTAGTAGCAATTACATCAAATTTCATTTAGCAACTCTTTAGCAGGGACTCCCTTTAGCTTTCCTGCTCTTATTTGCTGCACTTCTTCATATCCCTTTTGTATCCCTCTAAAAACTTCTGCTTTATAGGGTGTCAAAGGCTCTACCTTTACAAATTTGAAATTCTTAAGCACCTCCATTACAAAAGAAACCTTTTCGTCTTTGATGTCTAACATTACCTTCATAATTAAGTGTCTTTACATTTACAAATTTACAAAATCAATTATACAAACAATCAAAGCTCCAACTTTTGGGTGCTTTCGCATCTTTTTTCTTGCATAATAAAGACCAATTTTAGGTCTTTTATCATCTCAAAACAAAACGCCATGTACTTTGATTTTTCTAAAGAAACCAAAATTCTGTTTAGTAAAAAGACTTGCTAAAAGGTTAAAAGGGAGCAATAGAATTTTTAAATAGTTCTCGATACAATTTTCTGTCGAAAACCACCTGTCTGCCCTGCCCGTTCCGTTCAGGCGGGCGACAGGCAGGCTCGAACTGACAGGGTTCTCGATACAATTTTTTTGGGAAAAACCACTCAAACTGACATTATATGGGTATCCACTAAAAAACCCCCTCGCCAAAGCGAAAGGGTTTTCTTGGTTAAATCGTCCGAAGGACTACTTCGGATCATAAAAATCTCGCCATGAAAACGAGAAACAAATAGCGGTTAAGCTACTTTACCATTTTTGCCGTGGTACTTTTTCCATTAGACTCCAAAGACAACAAATACACGCCTTTGCTAAGGTGTGTGGTATCTAAGGTAAAACGCGCTTTGTTGGGCGTATCTCGTAATATTTCTTGCCCCGTAATGTTATATACACGTACTTGGCTTACTTCATGTGCCGCCTCAATTTCAATGTGATTGGCAAAAGGATTGGGGTAGATGGAAATACCGTTGTCTGTTTCCCCTATGCTTAGCGTGGTGTTTTTATGTACATATAAGTTATCATACCACACCTTGTTGTTTAGGTTTGATGTAATTCCAAACTCCTTAAAACCAGTGAAAGTTGTTAAGTCTACTGTTACATCAACGGAAAGCCACTTTCCAGCTACAAGTGCAGGAGAAGAGGCAGCGTTTAGATTTATTTCCAAAGCAGCGCCTCCGAGTTGTTGTACAAACTTTAAGTTAAACACAGAAGAAGTCAGGTCTGTTCCATCCTCGATATATATATCAACATGTAAATTTGTAAATTTGCTAGCATCAACACCAGCATTTAACACAATTCCTTGACAAGTATTTCCTGCGTAAGCCATTGTGGCATTTCCTGCAACCGTAATTTCTTTAACTGAATTTGCACTACACCAACCAGCATCAAAATTACTAGCAACATCCGTATAAGCATCACTGTATAACGAAATAACATCAGCCGCGGCTCTAGCTGGGGGTGTAGGTGCTGCTTTACTGGGTAAGTTATCTGTATAAGAAACCTTATATGTTTTCTTTGTTGTTCCATCAATGGCAGTAACTACTACTGTAGCATTGCCAGGAATAGCTGTTGCTTGTGTAATTGTTGTGGTTGCTCCACCCGCTGCTTGTGTGGCTTTTGCAGACGTAATTTGCGGAACAGTAGTAGTCCCGTCTGGAAGCTCGTACGTATAAGTTGTTGTGGCTCCTGAAAACCCGGTGACTGTTTTGTTATCAACTTGTAAATCACTAAGGGTTGCATCCGTATTTGTGCTTAATGGTTTTTTCCAAAAGTATATATTATCCAAATATACATCCACAGGAACGGCACTACCAGCTCCATTAGCCGCAACTTTTAACTGATGAACACTATCCCAAGTCATTCCAGTAAAACTTGATTTAGGAATATCAACGCTAATCCATGTACCTGAAGTGTATGTTATGGATACAAGTGTTTCTCCAGCCCCAGAACCATTATTAATAGGACTGATTTGAATATCGGTATTTGCAGGATCTGCAGCTGTCCATAAGTCTACATGGAGATACTCCATCGTAGCTGCATTTTGTGTTGTTAGTTCTGTCCCTTGATAATTGAAATTTGTGTAAGCCAAAACGTGGTTTGTCCCGCCACCTGTAGGATCATAAGTTGTGTTTACAGCTCCAGATTGACCCCAACCAGGATTATAGTTTGTGGCAACGTCTGTGTATGCATCACTGTAAACAGAAATTATATCTGCTGATGCTTTAGTTGGTGTTGGTGCATCGGTTGTAGGTTGCCCAACAGCAAACGAAGCGCAAAGCGCCAATAAAAAAGTAAAAATATATTTCATGATAAATAGGGTTTAAAATTATTATATCAGCAATGTAGGCACTTTCACATTATGATATTATAATTAAAAACCATACATCATCTATACATTTTCAATAAAAACCCTATAAAATTATTTAAATAATAACAATTCAATAAATAAGCTAATTTATTTAAATTACCCATAATTTTTGAAAAGGGCCGTTTGGCTTTGGTTTTGGGTATAAAAAAACCCCGCCATTTGGCGGGGTTTTAAATAGTTAGTAAACGTGGTTGTGTACTTACTTCACTAACTTGGTAGTCATTTCTTGGTCACCAGCTTTTAGTGAAACAAGGTAAAGACCTTTGTTTAGGTTTGTTACATCTAAACTAAATGCAGAAGCATTAGGCGTAGCACGCATTACTTCGCGTCCTGTAAGGTCAAAAATACTTACTTGGTCAACTGAAACACCAGCACTTACGTTAAGCGTGTTTTGAACGGGGTTAGGGTATGCTACAAATGTTGAATCTGACAAGTCAACAAAGCCGAGTGTATCACCATTAGAGTCAAAAAGCTCCACTTTTACATTGTCGACAAGGAGAATACCCCCACCACCAATGACAGCACCAGCACTAATCTGAAAATTAATTCTTAAAATTCCCGTACCTCCAGTTAGACCGGTAGCTTCAACTTCAAATGAAGTATAGGTTGAATTATTTAATGTAGTAGAGCCTACTCCTTTATCAGGGGCTTCCAGGTTGTTGGTTGTCTTAGTGCCCCCACCTTTAGTTTCAAAGTGATTAAAAACAGCCGCTGCTGACAAACTTCCGTCAATTTTCATATCAAAAGTAAGTTTAGCACTTGCGGCAGAACCATAGTCAAAGCTACCGTTTGAATATTGTACTTGGTACGCTTTTCCAACTGTGTCAACATCGTTAGCTCCGCCAAACCGTAGTGCTCCGCCAGTGTTACCGCCAGTGGTAACGTGTTCAACAGTTGCTGATGTATGAGTTCCATCACCTACGCCTGGGAAATCGGTTACGTCAGCAGCATTTTCAAAATCCCACTCAGCAGTGTCAGGGCCAGTGCCGCTATCACCACCTCCAGAGTTATTATCACCACTACCAAAGTTTGTTGGTGTTATTATAACGCTACCAAGAGCAGTTTCCTCTGCAGGGTTTGCATTCATACCGCTTACAGTAAATCCATATTGGACAATGTGAGATGAATTAATATCATTTGCAGAAACAGCAAAATTAGTTCCAGTTGCACCTAAAGTAACGGATTGATTAATGATAGTAGCATAACCAGCACTAGGATCAAGCGTTTTAATAAAGGCTACTACAGTATACCCAGCGTCAATGGTATTAGACGCTACAGAGCCAGCAAAAGATAAAGCTCCATCAGTAAAATCACCTGCAGCGATTTCTACTTTACTTGTACCTTCCATAAATTTATTACCATTAGCACCATCTGCCCAGTAAGAGTCAGTACCGTCACCATAAAGATTAAAGTTAGGTTGTAAGGTTATAGCGCCATCCGAATAGGTCGTATCACCTGAAGCAGTAACTGTGGTTTTAAGATCTGCAAGCCCCCAGTTATCTCCACCCATATTATTATCGCCTTTTACTCCATTAGTATGGTTAAACCAAGCCATGTACCCAGACCAATTAGCAGCTGGGTCGGCGGTTACATGAGTTTGAGCATACGAAAAGGAAGTAATAAGAAGTATTACTATTAATGTATATAATTGTTTCATAAATTTAAATTTATTCAAATATATACTTGTAATTTATCAAATCAAGAAATTATATCTCTACATAATATCTACATGGTAATAAAGCGCTATTGGTATTACTAATCTGATATCCAATCATTACTGGGGGTAACTGCATGAAAACGTAGAGCCTTCATAAAACAAAATAATCGCTAATTGTATAGGGTTTTGTTTGCTGCTTAAATAAAATCGTTAACCAAAGCACTTATTTCTTTAGCAAGCGCAATGTCAAGGTCAGTGACGGCATTGTGATCGTGTGTGAGCAAACGGACTTTAACCGTATTGTAGCTGTTCTGCCAATCGGGGTGATGATGTAAACGCTCTGCCACTTCTGCGACCTGTGTCATAAAAGCAAAAGCGGTTTTAAAGTCAGAAAAAATAAAAGTAGCCTCGAGGGCATCGGACTGCCATTTCCAATCTGAACCGACACTTCCTAGTGCATCAGAAAAGTTTTCAGCGGTGTAGTGTGACATTACATTTCACAGCTCATATCCGCGCCACAGCATTGCGGTGATTTGATTTTACCCTCGCAAGAAGGACATTGTGAAATTTGTACTTCAGTGCCATCTTCTAAGGATAAAAATCCATTTTCTAAAGGCACATCACATTTTCCACAAGTGGCTTTTACGGCCATGCCGCATTGGTTGCATTCGTATGTAATCATAATATTTTTGTTATGCTATTAGCATATAAAGATACAATTTTACTCTTCAATACGATATAAAACAGTCGTATGGTTTTCGAAAAGTGCCTTTTGGCTTGTCACTTTTTGTATGTTTTCAAATTCATCTAAATCTTGTCCTTCGGGATGATTGGTTAAAAGATAAAAACCTTGCAAGATAGCGGTATCGTTCAGGTTGTCTATGACGTCGAAAGTCTGCTGAAAAGCAAACGGAAAGGCAGCGTCCATGCGTTTATAGACAACCACTTTTCCATTTTTTGGTAAGGCCTTATCAACTACGGTTGTGGGTAAGGCATTTGTAAGTTGGGGATAGATAAATCCGTGTAAAACAAAGAGTAATATACCCCACGAAAATGCAATGGTAAGTAAAAAAGCAGCAATTTTTTTTCGCATATAAAGCAACAAGCCAAACAATGAGCCAACTGCCGTCGGTACCAATCCAAAGGACAAGTACTGATAGGGCTGTAGGGCCTTTTCTATCCCTAAGCCGATAAACGCCGCTACGGGCAATGCGACGCCAATAAGTGCAAGCAATATCATGCTAACCCAACTCCATTTGGTAAAACCGACAGCCATTTTTTTGGTAAAAAACGACCCTAAAAGCAGTGCCAAAAATGCATAACAAGGCATGGTGTAATTAGGCAATTTGGTGGACGAAATGCTAAAAAATAAGATGAATACCGCTGCTACGCAGGCTGCAAAAACCAACGCGCTATTTGTGCGTTCTCGCCATGCATGACGAAACGCTTGTGGAATAAAAAAGGAAAAAGGCAATAGGCCTAGAAGTACAAATCCCCAAGTAACCAAAAAGCTACCGCCATGCCCTTCCATCGGCGCAGAGAACCGACTGATATTGTGGTCAAAAAAGAAGCCTTGCGTCCATAGCCCATCGGTTTTGAGATGTACCTGCCAAAACCATGGCACTACCATAAATGCTATGCCCAAAAGCCCCAATACAGGATAGTAACGGAACGTATTTTTCAACTCTTTCTGTAACACCAAAAACAAGCCAACCGAAAGCCCGGGTAAAGCAATAGCAACAGGCCCTTTGCTAAGGGCTCCCAATGCCAAAAAGAAATAAAACAACACCAAATACAGGTGCTTTTTGGTTGCATAAAAATGATAAAAGCTAAATAGACCAAGAGTTACAAAAGCAATCAAATAGGGGTCTGGGACAGCGAGGTGAAACTCTTGCATAAAGAAAAAGGCCCCCACCAAAATGACCATAGTCGTTTGTGCCACAGCCTTTCCTAAGTGTTTGCGCGCGAATCCAAACGTTGCCAACAGTGTTATAAAGCCCATTACCGCCGAAAAAAACCGTGCGCCCAAAACGGTAGTGCCAAACAATTTGAATCCCAACAGCATAAAATAATAGTGTAGGGGCGGTTTGTCTGTGCGGAGTTCGCCATTAAATTTAGGCACCCAATAATCCTCACTTGCCCACATTTCTCTCGCAGCTTCTGCATTTTTAGCCTCATCCAAAATACTAATAGGATAGGCGTTTATAAAGGTAAAACTGACTAATGCTGCCACAAATACGGCAAAAATCCAGGCTTTTTGGTTGTTTTCTAAAGAGAATTTCATCAACTCATTGGGTTCTTAGTACCTTTGTAAAAATAGCGCATAAATGTCGAATACAACCGCTTTGCTTTCACTTGTTGTTCCTGTCTTTAACGAGGAGGAAAATATTCCTTTGCTAACAGATCGAATTTGTACAGCTCTCAACGGATATACGTTTGAGTTAATTTATGTTGATGATTGCTCCACAGATGCCACACGAGCAGCGATAAAAAAAGTGAACAATCCGAAAGTAGTTTTGGTAGAATTGAAAAAAAACTACGGGCAAAGCCTTGCCATGGCAGCAGGATTTGACGTGGCGCAAGGCGAGTATGTCGTTACTTTGGATGGCGACTTGCAAAACGACCCAGACGATATTCCCGCCATGCTCACAAAATTGATTGACGAAGATTGGGATGTGGTTACTGGCGTTCGTCAAAAAAGACAAGACTCTAAACTCAAAACCATTCCCTCTAGAATTGCGAATTTGATTATTCGCAGCACGACCAAACTCAACATTCAAGATCAAGGCTGTGCCCTAAAAGTATTCACCAAAGAAACTGCCAAAAACTTAAACTTGTACGGTGAAATGCACCGCTTTATCAACCTTGCAGCATTTTTGGATGGCGCGAGAATTTCCGAAGTTCCTGTGCGACACCACGCAAGGCAATTTGGCGTTTCCAAATACGGATTAGGCAGGACCTTTAAAGTAGTCAACGACTTACTTCTCATCTTATTTCAACGTAAATTCTTACAAAAACCCATTTACTTTTTTGGAAATATCGGACTGGCATTGTTTGGTTCTGGATCTTTATTGGGGCTGTATTTTGTAGCACTAAAACTAATGGGCGAAGATATTTGGGGACGTCCGCTACTTATTTTGGCGGTATTGCTTATTGTAGTAGGCGTACAGTTTTTTAGTATAGGTATTTTATATGATTTGCTGATGAAAACGTACTTTGAGTCGCAAGACAAAAAGCCGTTTCGGGTGCGTAAAGTTTCTCGCTTCGATGCGTAAGCAACTACTTAAATGGATACAATTAGGCGTAAGTGCCCTATTTGTATTTTTATTTATCAATCAGCTCGATTTAAGCGCATTGGCAACGGTCATTTTTGATGTGCATTGGGGGTTTGTGATTTTGGCTTTGGTGTTTTTTGTATTGTCTCAATACCTGTCTTCGTGGCGTTTGTTGGGGGTTTTTAATCACTTTTCATTTGGGTTGCAACCCAGTTCAAACCACCGACTTTACTTGTTGGGGATGTTTTATAATTTCTTCCTGCCGGGCGGTATTGGTGGCGATGCTTATAAGGCATTAAAGCTTCACAAAACATTTAACTGGTCTTGGAAAAAAACGGGTAAGGCGTTGGTGTTAGACCGGGCAATAGGTTTGGGTGCGCTATTGTGTTGCGCGCTACTCCTTGATCCAAAACGCATACTGCCCATTGATTTTGGCTGGCGCATATTGATTTTTTTCGTCTTCATTTTTATGGGGTATTATGCAACGGAGTTTATTTTTAGGAGCAAAGCTATTTACAGGAAAACCTTGTTATGGAGTTTTGCAGTACAGTTGATGCAAATGCTAAGTGTTGCCTGTATTGTTTTGGCCTTGGGCGTTGAGGTTGCATTGATTCAACCTTTGCTGCTGGTTTTCTTGCTTTCCGCAGTAGCTTCTATCGTGTCCTTTGCCGGACTTGGGGTTAGAGAATTTTTGTTTTTACAAAGTGGCAGCTGGCTTGCCATATCTCCTGAGCTAAGCGCGGCGGTTGGTGTTTGGTTTACACTACTTACCGCAGTGGTATCTTTTTCGGGAATTTACTATATGTTTTTTGACAAACGGCTTCGCCTTACTCGTGGTAGTACTCATGAAACCACGCCACAAAATGACGCAAACCCTTCTTAAGCGGGGTATGTCCAATAGTACCAATATGTTCCTCTAATGTACTTACATCTGCGTGTGTTCTATACACATCGCCGGGTTGCATAGGTCTATTTTGACGCATAAACTTTTTCCCAGCAATCTCTTCCATTAATTGGATAAATTCCTCCAAAATAATGGGTTGTGCATTTCCGATATTATATAGACGATAGTTTGGACAAAGCGCTTCGTTATCTTTTTCAAGCAATTTTAAAATAGCAGCCGCAATATCGCCCACATAGGTAAAATCACGTTGTAAGTCCCCGTTGTTAAATACTTGAATGGGCTTATCTGAAAGTAAGGCATTCAAAAACAACATGGGTGCCATGTCAGGTCTTCCCCAAGGCCCATAAACAGTAAAAAAGCGTAAGCCCGTGGTGTTTAGTCCGTGCAAATGGCTGTAGGTATGCGCCATAAGCTCATTGGCTTTTTTTGTTGCTGCATACATGCTAATGGGATGATCTACACGGTCATTTTCGCTGTAAGGCACTTTGGTTTGATTCCCATATACAGAACTACTCGAAGCGTAATATAATTGTTTGATATTGTACTTTCTACTGGCTTCAAGCACATTAAAAAATCCATTTATATTGGTTGATATATAGGGTTCAGGATGCTTTAACGAATACCGAACACCCGCCTGTGCCGCCAAATGGATAACCTTGTTAAACTGCTCCTGTTCAAAGAGGCGGTTGATTTTTTTTGAATTGACAATGTCCATTCGTTCAAAACGAAAGCTTCCTTGCAGTGCAGGGCTTAATTGGTCTAACTGGTTTAGCCGCGCTTCTTTTAAACTTACCGAGTAGTAGCTGTTCATATTGTCAATTCCTACAACCTCATAGCCGTTTTCAACGAGCAATTTACTCACGTGATACCCTATAAATCCGGCCGCGCCGGTAACTAAAATTTTATCCATTCATTTTTTCTGTTTATGGAAAATCCGATTCGAAATCCAATCACCACCCCAAACGCAAACTAAGCCTAATAGTACTCCAGCAAAAATATCGGCTACAAAATGCTGAAACAAAAATACACGAGAATAACCCACCAGCAATACAACCGCATAAAGTAATATGCGTTTATAGGGTTTTTGAACATAGCGCATCAGGAAAAAACCATAGGTTGCTGCAGATGCCGTATGCCCAGATGGGAAGGAACGAAATCGATGAAATGACAAGGAAAAATTATCCGGATTCCAACCTTCAGGTAGTGTGGTAAAATGCGTAATGGGTCTGGTCACATCTGGAAAAATAAGTTGCTTAAATACATATATCCCGATGCCCATAAGCGCAGAAACAATCAAAAAGTTGATGAGCTCTGGTTTTATAAGTAGATTTTTTTTGACAGCAATAACCCATACCAAACCAAAAATGATTAGTGCAAACCAACCATCACCCATAAATGTAATGACGTTAAAAAGAGGGAAAAGTTCTGGAGCAACAAATAAATTAAAAGGAAGTTCTAATGTCCCTCTACCTGCAAACGCCAAAGGCAACAGCAGCATGTGCAGCACTCCAAAAAAAAACAAATATTTGGACGAACGCTGTGCAGAAAGAAGGCGTATAAATTGCATTGTTGCAAATATAGCATCAAATTATACTGTAAATTTGTACCTCTATGAAAAAGATCATTATTGTTGGCTCAGGATTTTCCTCCCTATCCGCAGCATGCTATTTGGCAAAAAAAGGGCATAAAGTACAAGTACTAGAAAAGAACGACTCCTTAGGCGGGCGAGCACGCCAGTTTAAAAAAGACGGATTCACTTTTGATATGGGGCCTTCGTGGTATTGGATGCCCGATGTGTTTGAATCTTTCTTTGCAGATTTTGGCAAGCAGGTTTCCGATTATTATCAATTAGACCGATTATCCCCGGGATATCAAGTTGTTTTTGGTAAAGACGATGTGTTTCCCGTTGAGGACAGCATTGCTAAAATTGCAGCAAGATTCGACGAAATTGAACCTGGAAGTGGAGCCAAATTAGAACGATTTCTAACCAAAGCCCGCAATAATTACGACATTGCCGTAAAAGATTTGGTTTATCGTCCTGGCGTATCGCCTCTTGAACTTGTGACGCCACAAACCGTCCGTAAAGTGGGATTGTTTTTTACCAATATTCGCAAGCAAGTAGAGCAGCAGTTTAAAAACCCTAAGCTGCGTTCGTTATTGCAATTTCCTGTATTGTTCTTGGGCGCAAAACCCGAAAGCACACCTGCCTTTTACAACTTTATGAATTATGCCGATTTTGGCTTAGGCACTTGGCACCCAAAAGGCGGTATGTATCAAATTGTGGATGGCATGGTTACACTTGGAAAATCGTTAGGCGTTACCTATCATACCAGCCATGGGGTAGATGAAATTTTACTGAACAACGGTAAAGCATGCGGGGTGCGTGTTGGCACTACTACTTTTGATGCCGATATTGTTATTTCTGGTGCAGATTACCACCATACTGAAACTCTTTTACCAAAAGAAAAGCGTGCCTACAGTGAAGCCTATTGGGATAAGAAAACTTTTGCACCATCTTCTTTGTTGTTTTACATTGGGTTAGATAAAAAACTCGACACTTTAGCGCACCACAATCTGTTTTTTGATGTGGATTTTGATGCACATGCCAACAGTATTTACGACACACCCGAATGGCCAGACGAGCCACTATTTTATGTGAATCTTCCCTCACAAAGTGATCCGTTAATGGCGCCAGAAGGTAAAGAGGCTTGCTTTATTTTGATCCCTATTGCACCTAACTTAGAAGACACACCAGCGTTACGCCAGCAATATTTTGATATTGTATTGGAACGTATGGAACAACTCACCGATACCGAAATCAAGTCGCACATTTTATTCAATGAATCGTTTTGTGTTAAGGAGTTTAAAGAAGTGTATAATTCGTATAAAGGCAATGCTTACGGTATGGCAAATACATTGCTACAAACGGCATTTTTGCGTCCAAAAATGAAAAGTAAAACCGTTGATAATTTATATTTTACAGGGCAATTGACCGTTCCGGGCCCTGGAGTACCACCTGCACTTATTTCGGGTAAAATAGTTTCGGAGTTTATTGGATGAGAATACTGTACGCATTGCAGGCTACTGGAAATGGGCATATTTGTCGTGCGCAAAAAATGGTGCCTGCGCTTCGGCAATTTGCCGATGTGGACATACTCACAAGTGGTACCGAATCGGATATAAGCCTTGGTTTTCCTGTAACGTATAAGTACGCAGGATTTAGCTTTGTGTTTGGCAAACAAGGAGGTATCCAATGGTTTCAGTCTATTTTTAGAAATAACTTTTTTCGTCTTTTTAGAGAAATTAAAACGGTACCTGTTTCAAAATATGATTTAGTCATTAATGATTTTGAGCCGGTTACGGCATGGGCGTGTAAACGTCAACAGCTAGCGTGTGTGGCTATGAGCCACCAGTTTGCATTGCTCTTTGATGTACCAAAACCTGCTTTTGTACCCGCAATTGCTCGTTGGATTTTACATCGATATGCACCGGCAACCAAAGGGGTAGGTTTTCACTTTCAACGCTACGCGCCAAATATATTTTTTCCCATCATTAGAGATACCATTCGCAATCAAAAAACCGCAACAACGAATTGTTACACCGTTTATTTGCCAGCGGTCTCGGATACTTATATCTGTTCTGTCCTCACAAAAATTCCACAGACCAATTGGGAGGTTTTTTCTAAGCATTGCACGGCTGCTTATACCATCAAAAATGTTGCTGTTCAACCCCCAAGCGGGACCTTATTTCAAAAAAGCATGGCAAAAGCAACAGGCGTGTTGTGTGGGGCGGGTTTTGAAACTCCTGCAGAGGCCTTATTCCTAAAGAAAAAGCTACTGGTAATTCCAATGCGAGATCAATACGAACAGCACTACAACGCTGCTGGATTGGCTGCCTTGGGGATTCCAGTATTGCCTAAACTTTCCACCAAATACATACCTGAATTAATACGTTGGGTAGATCAAACAGAAGTGGTCGAAATGGCGTATTCTGACGACACGATTCCAGCAATTGAATATGCCCTTTCATTGGTGAGAGAATCCCAATAAACCCTTATTTTTACAAAAAAAAGAGCCATGCAAACAATCTTTCATTCCGCCGATTCCAGAGGAAGTGCCAACCATGGTTGGCTTAATGCAAAACACAGTTTTAGTTTCGCAAGCTGGTTTAATCCAGAACGCGTTCAGTTTGGGGCATTGCGTGTGCTAAACGACGATATTATTCAAGGTGGTATGGGCTTTGGGACACATCCCCACGACAATATGGAAATCATTACCATTCCCCTTCGTGGCGATTTGGAGCACAAAGACAGTATGGGAAATACCGAAGTTATTCGGGAGGGAGAAATTCAGGTGATGAGTGCCGGAACAGGCGTGCACCACAGCGAGTACAATAAAAATACTGACAAAGAAATTAACCTGTTGCAGTTGTGGATTTTCCCAAATAAGCGAAATGTGGAGCCACGCTATGCGCAAATTCCTATTGATACGCTTCATAAAAAAAATGAGCCGTTTCAAATTCTATCTCCCAATGCTGATGACCAGGGGGTTTGGATTCACCAAAACGCATGGTTTCATATGTTGGATTTAGACGAATCAGAAGCTGTTTATTACGACCTCAAAGCAGAGGGAAACGGCGTATATGCCTTTGTCATTGAAGGCGAGGCAGAAATTGGAGAACAGCTATTAGGAAAACGTGATGCGCTGGGTATTACAGAAACCGCTACCTTTGAGATAACCGCCCACCAAGATGCGCAAATTCTATTGATTGAAGTGCCTATGGTGGTGCACTAAATCCACCCAAATGCAAAAACAAACTATTTTTATTTCTGGCATGACTTGTACGGGTTGTGAAAAATCTGTCAAGAAAGCTATTGAAAGCCTTACGTATGTTGCTAATGTCATTCCAAATCATCAAACAGGAGAAGTAGAAATTAATACAAATCAGCATATTACTTCCGCTGAGATTACGGCGATCCTACCTAAAAAATTTACTTTAATAGATAAAACGCCAAAACAACCTTCTAAGCTCAAGCAACTTTTCCCGTTGTTTTTGATTTTTGGATTTATAGTGCTGACTGTTCTGACGATTCACCGAGAATCTTTAGAAACGAATATGATGATGCACGACTTTATGGCCATGTTTTTTATGGTATTTTCATTTTTTAAGTTATTGGATTTAAGCGGATTTCAATCGATGTTTAAGACCTATGACCCCCTTGCTGCTGTATGGCCTATTTACGGTTGGATATACCCTTTTATAGAAGTAGCGCTCGGAATTTGCTATCTCATCGATTTTGTTCCTCCATCTGTTTTAATAACCACAATAATCGCTCTTGGGATTACAACTGTGGGTGTGATTCGGGTTTTACTCAAAAAACAAAACATCCAGTGCGCTTGCTTGGGTAGCGTACTCAACCTCCCCATGACGGAAGCTACGTTTATTGAAAACGCCATTATGCTTGTTATGGCGGTGAGTCTTTTAACCTAGTTGCGCGACAAAAGCGGCTAAAGCTTTATCAAAACCTGCACGAAGTTCTGTATTGATGATGCCATCGTTATCATCAAAAGTTTCGTTAAATGAAGGCAGGGAAAAAGTGGGAATATTGGGATTGTCACGGGACAATCGCAAGTGTGCAAGTTCTAAAACGGTAATCGCGCCACGGGCACCTGTTGAGGTGGAGAGCAAAAACATGGGTTTACCACACCAAATCGGCTTCTCTAACCTAGAAATCCAATCAAAAATATTTTTAAAAGCTGTGGTATAAGCCCCGTTATGTTCTGCGAATGAAATGACGATACCATCAGCTGCTTTTAATGCTGCTTTAAAGTCGTGCGCTTTTTGAGGAATGCCTTCTTTTTCACGATCTGTGCTGTATAAAGGCATTTCAAAATCGTTTAAATCTAAGAGGTTCACGGTTGCGTTGGGAACATTTTGCGCAGCAAAATGCGCCAACTTTTTATTGATAGAGTTTAGGCTTGAACTTGCGCCAAAGGCAACGATGTTAGGCATAGCTTTATTTTTGGCTAAGATACGTATCCTAGCTTGAAGCGATGCAATAGGAACGTGAGCTAAACTGGATACAATCAAATCGTAATCCTTTTGTAGCGCAGAAGTTTTTAGGTCATGTAATGCTTGTAAGCAATTTACCCTAAAAATACGTGAAGTGTGTTGTTGAGAAACCCACTTCGACAATCTAGCCCATACAAACCCTAATGCTTTTTGATCTAATGTCAAATGACCAATAAAAAGTGGAAATTGAAAGGGAAGGTTTTTTGGGTTTTGCTGAAGTAATACAATAAGTTCAGTTTTAAAAACATCTACCATGATGTATTTGCGCTGAATAAGCTGATTCAGTGCATCTGCTGATTTAAAGGAGCACAAAATGTCGTCTTCACCAATATATTGTAGAAGCTTTGCGGCTAATTCATAAGGAGTATAAGTTTTTAAAAGGGGTTCAAGAATTACTTTTTCATTTTTGCTCCCTTGCTTCAAATAAACGGTAAGGTCAATGACACTCAATTTATGCTGACCTTAGCCAAAAACGCAGCGTACTTTCGTGTTTTTTCAGATGTAACCCAAAACGTTTTTCCGTCGATTATGGAAACGGCCTCAATTTGTGCACCATTAAAATCAAGGTCATATTGCTTGATTTCTGCATCGGCTATGGCAGAGAGCGAAAAGTTGTTGATAACGTATAAATGTTGGTTTTCGTTTTTTTGATACCCAGTTAGTGCCAATGTTTTACTCTCTTGGTGGTAATCTGCTCCTGTGATTAGCGAGCCAACAGGCAAAGACCCCATTTTTGTTGCAGCTCCTCCCATTGCTGGAATCACATAAACTTCGGAAGTAAGTGTACTCCTATTCTTGGTAAAAACCACTATTTTATCTTCTACATAAACAATGCCTTCAGCGTCAAAAGGTGTTGCTTGTTGAAAACCAAATTTATCTTGTTCTGGATAATGAAATGGAATAGAATCTAACGGAGTAGCACCTCCATTCCTCAAGTCTATTTCCAATAGGTATAAGTTTTTTCGGGTTCCAAAATTATTTCCCATATCGGCAACAATCATATTACCGTTGACAATTGTCATGTCCTCCCAGTCAATATTTGTTTTGTTTGTTGCTCTTTCTTCAAGGAGTTTTCCTTTGGTGCTTATGGCATATAGTACGGCTTCGTTTCCAGAATCATTGAGTGTCCAAAGCGTATCATTAAGGGAAGCAAGTCCCGAGGTTTCCTCCAGAATTTCAGGTAGATCGAATCTTTCTACAGTCATTTCTGTACGTTCTTCGTTTCCAGAATTATTTCCAGATTCGCAGCTAGTGATTGCAATATAAACGAAAAAAGCAAATAGTATTCTCATGGAATTAAGTGCGGTTGAATAACAGACCAATTTACGTATTTAAAATTTTGCGGTTCGTTACCGTTTTCGCCGTCTTGCACAATGAGTAGTCCATTTGGAAATATAGGTGTTTTCAGGCTAGAAACTTCAAGTCCGTCGGTTTCTTGAACCCCATCTACAAGCCCGTCTTTTATCTGAATGATATTTTTTAATTTCAGACTTTTTCTATCAATAAACGCATAGGCATTTGATCCTTGCACAGACATAACAATCCAACCACTTCCATCTTCATTTTCGCGAAGTGCAAGTCCTTCAAAATCGGGTTTTAGTTTATTTTTATCCACCTTTAAAATCATGGTTTTTTCATCCACTTGCCAGGGCAAAGCGTTTAGTTGCCAAAGACCTTTTTCCTCCTCAGCGACATATAATTTTTTATTCATTGGATCGACTACAAGTCCTTCTACGGTTTTGCCAAATTTTAGTTTGCGGACCAATGCCATGCGTACTTTTTTATCTTGTAATCCAATTTGATATTGCCAAACCTTTCCCTTTTTTGTGCTTACAATTATATAAGGCTGCTCGTCTAGGTAGGTAGTAATGCCATACACTTCTTTAAGTGGTACCTCAATATCTTGAATTTCGGTAAGAGAACCATCAGGATTTAGAAACGCAAAGGTTATGGTTTCTGCAGTTCGATTAGATGCACAAATCAGTGGTAAGTCGTTTTTGAGTATGTCGTTTGCGACAAAATGCGCTACATTATTCGGTCTGCCTACTGGATATTGGTGTAGTTTTTTGCCCTGTAGATTGTAGGTGATTAGGCCATATTTTTTATCTGTAGCCACCACAATGGAATTAGTAGCGTCATTTGGGTTTTCCCAAATACAGATATCGTCTGCGGCGTCGTCATAAGACACAACAGCTTCGGTTTCTAGTGTGGCTTCAACTTGGGGAAAAGCAAAAGAGCGAACCGAAGTCCGCTCTTGTGCCATTACCGTGAAACCCACAAAAAGCGTGAAGATTCCGGTGAGATGTTTCATTATAAATCTATTTTAAGACCTAAGTTCCAGCTCATTTGGTAGTACTCAAGTTGCATCGTTTTTTCTTTGCTTCCTTGGTAGTAACGCAATGGTTGGTTTGTTAGGTTTTTAGCCTCAGCAAATAAACGAATTTTATCCGTTAGGTTGTATGAAGCGTTAAGGTCTAAGAACTTTTGCTCGTCATAGTAACGATCTTCCCAAGCAGCTCCACCTAGCTCATCAAGTTGCTCACCAGCGTAGTTGTAAGAAATTCTAGCAAAAATCTTATCTGTTTCATAAGCCAAAGAAAGGTTGTACATGTTCTCAACAGCACCTGCAAGCGGCACATCATTTCTTCCTTCTAAGATATTATCTGTTGATGAATCTGTAAACGTATAATTTGCTGCAAGGTTAAGGTTATCCAATAATTGTGTTTGAGCAGCTAATTCAAATCCAAAAACACTTGCTTCAGAACCATTTCTTCTTTGTGTAAAACGCTCATATGTTGTGCCGTTGTACGTAAAATCAGAATCTCTAAATGTGTAAATCCAATTATCTAATGATTTATAGAATAAACCTCCAGAAAAGATTCCTGTGTTACCCACATACTTTTCCGCCATAATATCAAAATTGTTTGAAGTTGTAGCTTCTAGGTTTGAGTTTCCAACTTCTATTCTTTGGCTATCATTTTCAACATATTCAAATGGGACAAGATCAAAATAGTCAGGACGAGCCAATGATTTAGAATAGGCAACCGTTACATTAAAACTGTCAGAGAAATTATGTCTAAGGTTAATACTTGGAAGAAAATTCGTGTAATCTTTTTCGCCAGTAGTTTCTGTAATGTCTGCAGGCTTACTGTGTAAGTCCTCATCAAATATTTGTCCGATGTAGTTTATATCTGTTTTTTCTACCCTGAAACCAGCAACAAGAATTGTATTTGGCCCAAGATTATTGGTTGTCATGATGTAACCAGCAGTAATGGTTTCGTCTGCATTGTAGTTTGCACCTGCAAATTCGTCCATAACGTACTCTTTAAAATCAGCTCCATCTGCACCTCCAAGTTCAAGTCGCCCTAAGTAACGCGCATCCATGAAATTACCTAACACATATTTATTTCCAGGCTCATAGCTATCAATATTTGCATTAAATGTAGGAACAGTGTTTAAGTTTCCAAGATTATTATCATATTCAAACCAAACGTCATCACGCATTTTGGATTGGTCTTTATACGCAGCACCAAACTTTAATGTTGAACTTTCAGCATAAGGAAGTTCAAAATTGATTTTAAACTGGGTATTGTCTTCCTCAGTTAATTTTTGCGCGTCTTGCGTCCATTTATATTCAAAATTACTGTCATCATTCCATGCATCACCGTCAAAGTTTAGGTATGGACGCTCAATATTAGAAATATCCCACGGAGTTCCATTTGCATTTGCAGTATAAGGTACAGGGTCATATTGAAAACGTGTATAACGCTCATCAGGACGGTGCTCACTTGCTTTGGCTGTAGAAATTTTCCAATCAATAGCTAAGTTTCCAGCTTGGTGCTCACCACCAAGGCTATACTTTTCAAGGCGTTGATCTTCTAAACGACGTGCATCGTTTTCTTCGTTATCAATACCTCCTTTGGTTTGCTTGCGAATCGTAAGCTCTTCATCTTCATAAATAGCTCTCCAACGAAAACGGTTTTCCCAATCGTCTCTATGGTTATAAATAGACTTAAAGTACAAATAGTTGTTCTCATT
>CBFHOG010000019.1:0-25870 GCA_965657545.1 Flavobacteriaceae bacterium
CTCCTGTGGTTTCGTTAACCGCCATAGCTGCTGTGCCACAAAACACCATGGCAAATGTTCCAATAAATTCGGCGTATATAGCTGAAAATTTTTGCATATGACAAAATTAGCGCATTAAACTTTAGCTTAATGTTATGTTATTTGGAAAGTAGAAAGCAACTCAAAGGTTTTGTGTGTGGGCAACCCAACAACATTGGTGTATGATCCTTCAATTTTTGTAATACCAACAAGTCCTATCCACTCTTGAATGCCATAAGCGCCAGCTTTATCGACTGGTTTATAGACTTGTACATAATGATTAATTTCATCCAAAGTGAGTTTTCGTAAGGTCACTTTTGTGGTGTCGTTAATACACTTTTGGCTGCTAATATTACTTAAACACACCGAGCTAATAACTTCATGTGTTTTCCCCGAAAGTGAAGATAGCATTTGTATGGCATCAGATTCGTTTTTTGGTTTGCCAAGCGCTGTACCCTCGTGCCATACAATGGTATCAGCCGTTAGCACAAGTTCGTTGGGCATCAATTTTTTTTGATGCGTTTGCCCTTTTAGTTTTGCCAAAAAATCAGGGATTGCTGCTCCTTTCAAATCTTGAGAATACACTTCATCAACATCAATGACGCGTTGTTCAAATGGAACATTCATCTGCTTGAGTAATTCCACACGCCTTGGCGATCCTGAACCTAAATACAGTTTATGGCTCATTTGCTATCGTTGCGAGCGTTTGTTAGTGTTCCCCATTTTCCTTGCACTTTTAACACTTGTTCAATAACATCGCGCACACAGCCTTTTCCACCATCTTTATGAGAAACATAAGCTGCTGCATCCAAAACTTCAGGGACCGCATCGTTTGGACAACATCCAATACGCGCCAAATTCATCGCAGCTATATCTGGAATATCATCACCCATAAAAAGTATTTCGTCATATGAGATATTGTGTTTCTCAGCATATTCTTTTAATACAGGTCCTTTTAGATGTGCGCCTAAATACACATCACCAACGCCAAGTTGCTGTAACCGAAGTCGAACAGCTTCATTAGTACCTCCCGAAATTATAGCAACTCGGAAGCCTGCATGTAGTGCTGCTTTTACGGCATAGCCGTCTTTGGTGTTCATGGTCCGTACCATTTCTCCATCAGGGAGTATGGTAATTCCGCCGTCTGTAAATACGCCATCAACATCGAAAACAAAAGTGGTGATGTGACGAAATTCTTTTTTATAGCTCATGTGTTATGTGTGTTAAAAATGGATTGACTTAAAATGCGATAGAGTTTAGCGTCCTCTTCAGACAAAACAGAAAGATGTTTTTTTTGCGTAATCGCGTCATTTCGTTTGGCTGGGCCAGTTTGTAATGCTGTTGCCTGATTTGAAAAGCTGCGTTCAAAGGTTTCTCTAATGAGTGGCTGCAGTATAGAAAAGGGGAGTGCTGCTTTTGCTGTAATGCTTTGACTTACTCCTATTAGATGATTACAGAAATTATTGGCAAATACAGCAGCTGTGTGTAGTTGTAACCGTTGACTTTCAGAAATTTGATGTACGCTTTCGCTTAGTTGAGACGCTATTTTTTCGAGGAGTTTTATATCTTTTTTATGTTTTGCTTCGATGCAAATGGGAATATTACTCCAATCCGCAGGAATAGTACTTTTAAAACTTTGCAATGGATAAAAAACGCCAATGCGTTTTATAGGATTTAATTGATCCATAGATACTGCACCTGCAGTATGCGCTACCAGCACATCTGTGTTTTTGAGTTGTTCTGCAACATATGAAATGGCATCATCGGTAATAGCAATAAGGCACAAATCAACATCTATACTTTGTTGGTACTCTGTGTAATAAGGTATGTTTAAGTTTTGTTTTGGAGGTGTTTTTTTTCTGCCAATCCATTGTACGAGTTGGGTGGTATTGCACGTCTCGAAGGCATGAACCAAATGAAGGGCAAGGTTTCCCGTGCCGATAAGTGCTATTCGCATCATGGCTCAAAATTACAAATAAGTAAATACTTAAACGTGTGTTCCTCTAATTTCATTAGGTTTGCACAAAATTATGCTCATGAAAACAAACCAGACGTTCACGATGATAAAACCAGATGCGGTTGCCAATGGCCACATCGGTGCAATTCTAAATAAAATAACAGCTGCTGGCTTTCGTATTTCAGCCCTGAGAATGACACAATTAACAACAGCCGATGCAGAAGCTTTTTATGCAGTTCACAATGAAAGACCGTTTTTTGGAGAGCTTGTATCGTTTATGACAAGTGGACCCATTGTTGCTGCGGTACTTGAAAAAGAAAATGCAGTAAACGATTTTCGTACGTTGATAGGAGCCACTAACCCAGCAGAAGCTGCTGAGGGTACGATTCGTAAGCTGTATGCTACTTCAATGGGAGAGAATGCAGTACATGGCTCGGATAGTGATGAAAATGCAGCTATCGAAATTGCCTTTCACTTTTCGGGGAGAGAGCAGTTTTAGCGCAATACCAGTTTTTTGATACAATTTTTTTGAAGCCCTTCGTTTAGCATGGCTATAATATTGTCCTTGCCATAGCTGAGTTCTTCCCGAAGAACCGATGAGGTAAGCCCCACATAAAGTGTGTCGCCAGAAAGACGTACGGATTCGGTATAAGCTTGTACGCCAGGGCCTAAAAGCTCTGACCAAAGGGTTTCAAGCTTTGCGTTATCCAAGCCCGATTCTAATTTATTGGCTTTTGTAAACTGTTGTAACACCTCTCCAATTCCTTGCGGTTCGTCTTTTCTTGTGTTCATGGCTCAAATCTTTTGTAATGAAAAATAACCCCTCTACTATCTTTTAGTTGGAGTTCGTTTTCGTTTAAATGTACAACTTCTTCTTGCCAACTGTGCTCTTGTCGAATATAAGTAATGAAACATATTTTTTCTTTGAATGAAATGGTGAAATCAACTTTGTCGTTTGTCTTGTTAAATTGATTGTTCAGAAGTGGCTTTAATTTTTTTCTAAATCCCTTTTTTTCATTTAATTCAAAAAAATCTACTTCGACAGCACCTATATAGGGTCTGCTTTCACCATTCGGTGCTTTAGCCTCTGTAATGACCCAATAGCCTTTAAGCAAGTCCAGATTTTCTTTCGTTACTTTGGGTGTGCATCCCAAAAGCAAGGCAAAAACAACACAGTAATAGATTTTCATAACTGATGAAGTTCAAAGGGTTGTTTTGTTTGTTTGATGACATCTGCAGTTCGTTCGGGGTGGGTATCTGTGATAAATAGCTGGCCAAAAGATGATTCGTGAACCAAGTTAATGATTTCGGCAACGCGTTGTTCGTCAAGCTTGTCAAAAATATCGTCTAAAAGTAAGAGCGGTGTAACGGCAGTTGATTTTTTTAGCATATCAAATTGCGCCAATTTAAGTGCAATAAGGAAAGATTTCCGTTGCCCTTGGCTTCCAAATTTTTTAATTGGATAGCCGTCAATTTCAAAAGCCAAATCATCTTTATGAATACCTACGGTAGAAAATTGCGCTTGTTGATCTCTAACAGCAGCAGCTTCTAGCAATGCACTAAAATCACCATCTTTTAACTGGCTTTCATAAACTAGGGTAGCGCTTTCGTTTCCTCTGCTTATTGTGGCGTATCGCTTTTGAAAAAGCGGTTCAAAAGCGGTTAAATAATCAATTCGAGCATGGTGGATTGGAGTTCCAAGTTGCACCAACTGATCATTATAAATACTAAGTGTTTCCTGTGCATTTTGTGCAAATCGTCCCATTTGCTTTAGCAGGGCGTTACGTTGTTGTAGTATTTTTTGATATTGGATAAGCTGCTGTAGGTATGTTTTATCTGCTTGTCCAATAAGTCTATCAATAAAACTTCTTCGTGTTTGACTTCCTTCGTTTATTAAATCAACGTCAGCGGGAGAAATCATGACTGTTGGGAGTAAACCGATATGCGCTGAGAGACGATTGTATTTTTTTCCATTTCGAATAAATACTTTAGACGCGTCACGCTTCAGTTGACATTCAATGCGTTCGTTATTATTTTCACGAATAAAGTGCCCTTCTATTCGCATAAAATCTTCATCATGATTAATGGTATGGGCATTTATGGAAGAAAAATAACTCCTGCCCATGGCCAAATGATAAATGGCATCTAAGGTATTTGTTTTGCCTTTTCCATTGTTTCCAACAAAGCAATGAATGGGTTTTTCAAACTGGTATTCCGCAGATGAAACATTTTTATAATGGGTGATATGGAGGGCGTTTAGCCGTAAACTATTCATGCCAAAAAGAAAGATGCGAATATAGCTACCAAAATAAACAATTTAGTGGCAGGGTGTATTGAATAAAAATTTTATTTTTGCCTTCATAACATTTTCAACATGGCGACGTACAAAAAACGCGGAGGTAAAAATAAAGCGGCACAACAACAAGCCCCAGAACAAGACAGTGTTACAGCTGAAGTGTTCACAACTCTTGACACTTCTGCAGGACGCGCAGAGGCATGGGTTGCACGAAATCAAAACTACATCCTAACAGGAATTGGCGCTGTTGTGCTTATTGTGCTGGGTTATTTGGCGTACATGAATTTTGTTTTAAAACCTCTTAATGAGGAATCTACAGATGCGATTGCGCAAGCGCAGTCTTACTTCAAACAAGGAATGCAGGACCCTACACTTCAAGATTCACTCTATACACTTGCACTTGAGGGTGATGGAGTGGCACCCGGATTTATCGAAATCATTGAAAATTATGGTAGCTCAGATGCAGGTCAATTGGCTACATACAATGCTGGTATGATTTCTCTACAACAAGGCGATTTTGATCAAGCTATTGCATATTTGGATAATTTCTCATCTAGTGACCCTGTACTTGGAGCACTTGCTTTGGGTGGTATTGGAGATGCTTTTGCTGAGCTAAATCAATTAGAAGACGCACTAGGCTACTATCAAAAAGCGGCTTCTTTTGCTGAAAATGATTTAACTACACCCCGCTTTTTATTAAAAGGCGCTCAGGTGGCGTTGGCAATTAACAAAAATAATGTAGCCCTCGAGCTCTTAGACAATCTTAAAGACAATTACGCTTCCGCACCAGAGGCTTCTAAGGTAGCTGTTCTGTCAGCACAAGCAAATAATTAATATATGGCTACTGCACAGCATGGCACATTAGATTTGGAGTCTCTTCCTAGTGCGAAAAAACTTCGTGTTGCTGTGGTTGTGTCTGCTTGGAATACATCTATCACTGAAAATCTCTATAAAGGCGCTCTTCAAGTATTAGAGCAAAAAGGATGTACCAAAGTGCATCGCATTGACGTACCAGGAAGTTTTGAGTTGATTTACGGATGCAAAAAAGCGCTACATGGAGGTTTTGATGCTGTTGTCGCACTGGGAAGTGTGATTAGAGGAGAAACAGCGCATTTTGACTATGTGTGCCAGTCGGTTTCTAATGGTATTAAAGAATTGAATCTTTTGGGTATTGCGCCTGTGATTTTCGGGGTTTTAACAGACGATACTTTTGAACAAGCTCAAGCTAGGAGTGGAGGTACATTAGGAAATAAAGGTGCTGAGGCAGCAGCAGCTGCCATCGAAATGGCGCATCTTTCTATTTAAAATACTTTATTGGAACCCACAGCATACCAAAGCATTCTCCTTTGTTTTTACCAAGATGTTTGTGATGGATTTTGTGCGCTCGTCGTACGCCTCGCGCATAGCGGTTGTTTGCATTACGCCATATTTTAAATCGCTGATGAATAAAAATATCATGCACCAAAAAATAGGCTAGGCCATAGGCGAATATTCCAATACCAATGGCAAGCCCTGGCGCAAAGTTATATTCGCCCCAAAGAATAACGCATCCTGCACTGACAACAGCATAAAAAATAAAAAACAAATCGTTGCGCTCAAACCAAGAATCGTGGTCTTTGTGATGGTGGTCTTTGTGTAACGACCATAGGAACCCGTGCATGACGTATTTGTGTGTAAACCATGCCATAAACTCCATTGCAAAAAACGTGAAGAAGAACACTAAAATTTGGGCAACAATACTCATGTATGTTTTTTAAAGTACATTAAATTGATAACGAATAAATGAGCGTGCAAGTACATCTGCTTTTTGGTAGTTTGGTACTCTAATACGCTTCGATTTTATTTGAGTTGATGGTACTTTTTTGAGTTTTTTCAGTAAACGCATATAATATTTGTATGCGGTATATACGCCAAATTTGGCATCATCTGGGAGTTTGAAAATACCAGAGAGTCCATTCTTAAAATCCGCTTCAATTTCTGAAATAATCAGTTGCTTTGATTTTTCATCAAAACAATTCATGTCAACATTGGGGAAATAAGTGCGTTCAAGGTGATCGTAATCGGCCTTTAAATCACGTAAAAAATTAACTTTTTGAAAGGCAGATCCTAGTGCCATGGCAGACTCTTTAAGTGTGTCAAATAGCAATTGATCTCCTTTGACAAAAACTTTTAAGCACATCAAACCAACCACATCTGCAGATCCATAAATGTATTGTTTGTAATCTTTATCAGAGTCATACACTTTTTTGGACAAATCCCATTCCATACTTTGCATAAAAGCGTTTATGTGTTCGCGATTGATGCTGTATTTGTGTACTGTTTCTTGAAAGCTATTAAGGATGGGGTTTAAGCTGATTTTATCATGAAGCGCATGTTCTAGATCTTGTTCAAAACGCTCAAATAATTCAGCTTTGTTGTATTGGTGAAATGTATCTACGATTTCATCAGCAAAGCGTACAAATCCGTATATATTGTAAATATCCTGTCGTATTTCGTTAGATAGCATACGCGTAGCTAGGGAAAATGAAGTGCTGTATGACTCCGTAACAAGTTTGCTACATTGGTGGGACACCTGATCAAAAAGCGTTTTCATTTGAAAAATTTTGTTAAGTGTAAATATAACAGAAAAATTATATACTTCTCATTTGCACTTAAAAAATGTTTAATTTTATTTAGATAAAACTCAACATTTTGATTACATCATCTATGGAGTTGAAAGTTCGAATTTTATTTGGAATTTCTTCTTTGATAAACTGAACTTGGTATCCTAATATCCATAAATCACAATCAATGTTTTCAATAATTTCAGATGAAAAAGTATTTAAATAATTATTGATTTTATCTTGACCTGGTTCGACGGTAAAATAGGATAAAAACGTAATAGGTTCTCCAATGTCTACAAGATTTTTAAGACTTTCAAGTGGAACAGACTGTCCAAGGAAAACACATTGAAAACCGTTGTTTAGTACTTCGTATTGAAGGTATAACAAACCAAGTTCGTGAATTTCGTTATCTGGCAGATATAAGACAAAACGTCTGTCTTTTCTTTTGTTGTCTTGCAATTGAAGTTCTTCACACATCGAGTGAATTTTCTGCTTTACCAAACTGGTAATAAAATGTTCATGCGATGGGCTGATGGAATTTGTTTGCCACAATACACCTAGTTCATTCATTAAGGGAACAAAAACATTTTTGAAAATTTCCCTGAACGAAAACTGTTCAAGGAGTTCGTTAAATGTTTTGGTGAACAATCGCTGATCAAAGTTAATCATCGCAAGCTTGAATAAACCAATCGACCAATCATCTGCTGACTTGTTAATAGTCAGATTATGTACGTTTTCGGCCACTTCTTGCGGCGATAGTCGTGCGATTTTAGAAATCTTGTAACCGTTATTGTAAAGTAAGGTAACGTTTAAAAGCTTTTGTAGGTTTTCCAAGTCATACATCCTGATGTTGGTATCAGTACGCTCAGGCTCAAAGAGGTTGTACCGCTTTTCCCAAATGCGAATCGTGTGTGCCTTAATTCCAGAGAGGTGCTCTAGGTTTTTTATAGTGAAACTATTTTTTACGCGATTCATTTGTTTAATCTTTTTAAAACAATTTTAAACAAAATTACAAAAAAAAATGATATAAAACATTGAAAATGTTGCAAATAACGTGCGCACGAGAGGAATCGAACCTCCACGGGATATAACTCCCACTAGGCCCTCAACCTAGCGCGTCTACCAGTTCCGCCACGTGCGCTTTTGGAAAGAAGTGACTTGGCTGGGGTTCGAACCCAGGACCCTCTCCTTAAAAGGGAGATGCTCTACCAGCTGAGCTACCAAGTCATTTTTTGGAGGTGCAAATATAGGCGCATTTTCATGATAATTCAAAGATTAAATTCTGCTAAATTTGCAAGACATAATTCACGGAAGATGCAAAACGATTTTACGAATCAAAAGACTATCATATTGATAGGTTATATGGGGAGCGGAAAATCTACCGTGGGTGCTGCTCTTGCCAAGCAACTTCAGATGCCTTTTGAGGATTTAGATAATCAAATTACATCGACATACAAGTCCTCTATCGCTGAATTATATCAAAAAAAAGGAGCGAAAGGGTTTAGGGAGATAGAACATCAAATGTTACTTAAAACTTTGGGCAACCCCACGAGAAGAATACTTTCTTTGGGCGGCGGAACGCCGTGTTATCACGGAAATATGGATTGTGTAAATGCCGCTACACCGCATGTTTTTTATCTTGAAGCAACAGCTGTTTCTTTGGCTGCACGTCTTTTCCCGCATCGTGAAAACCGTCCTTTGATTTCGCATACGAAAACACAAAGCGAGTTAAAAGAATTTGTTGCCAAACATCTCTTTGAACGGCAGCATTTTTACAGGCAGGCAAACCATCGTATTTCTGTTGACAATACTTCGGTTCAAGAGGTTGTCAATGCTATTGTCAGCCTATATTAGGGATGCTGTAAACGTTCCATTGCTTACTTCAACCACTACATTTTCGTTGATAGAAGTTGAAAGGGACACCCCTTTAAAATCAGCTTTGATAGGAAATTTTTTGTGGTTACGGTCAACTAGAACGGCAGTTTTACATTGTTTTAATGGAACACTTAAAAAATGACGTACGGCATAAATCAAGGTGGTTCCTGAGTGGAGCACATCATCAACAATGGTTACTGATTCGTCTGCATATTCATTTTCATGCAACGAGGTGGTTACGGGCATCAGCGGATTTTTTTTGTCAATTGTAATTTGGCAACGCACTATTTTTTTTGAGGAAATTTGTTCCAGAAAATCTGAAATACGCGCCGCTACTGCATAGCCGTTTTTCATAATCCCAGCAATCACTATGGTGTTGTTTGTGCTATTTGCTTCTAATATTTGATACGCAATGCGTTCAAGTTTTTGATCTATCTGTTTAGCAGTTAAAATTACGTCACTCATACTACAAAAATACGCATTATCTGCTAGGCATCCTCATCCAAAAAATCTTCTAAATCTCTACGGTCTTTTTTGCTGGGTCTGCCAGTGCCTTTAACTCTCGATAAACGTTGATTCTCATCTGCAGCGTTCTTAAGATCCAATGCCTCTTGCGGTGTGACGTCTTTGCAGTATTGGGAGGCTAATTTTGCTCCCACACGACTTTTCGGTAAATCCAATACATAGAGCTGTTTTACAAGTTGATTCTTCCGCACTGAAATATTATCTGAGATATAAATTTCTCTAGAGGGTTTTGCGTTTTGACCTTGCACTTGAACATAGCCTTTTTTACAAGCAACGCTTGCTGCATTCCTGGATTTGAAAAGCCGTACTGCCCACAGATATTTATCTATTCGCATGGTTTGTGGTTTAACATAAAAAAATGCACGAAAATTGTATCTTGCACCTTAAATCTTATCGATGAACAAACTAACGCTTTTTTCAGGAATTTTTATAATAATCATTGGTTTAACTTCTTGTGAACCCGAACGACGCGGTTTAAATATACCTGCTAGAGATTATCAAGACCAAAGGGCAGTTGATAACGATTCGCTCTTGACTTTTTTGCAAAATCGTTTTTATAACTACGATGAATATCAAACCGCAGCGAGTAACGAATTGGTCACTTTTACAATTGACACCATAAAAGGAGAAAATGCGAATAAAATCCCTTTGATTAATCAAGTAGATGAAATTACAATACAAGTAAAAGATAGTGACGATGTATATCACGATCATACCGCCTATATCCTCCCGTTAAGAGAAGGGGTTGGTACATCTCCAACAATAGCAGATAGCGTATTTGTCACTTATAAAGGCATGTTGTTGAATTTGAAAAAATTTGATGAAAGAACTTCTCCCATTTGGTTTGAATCTTTGAGCGTGGTTAGGGGTTTTGGTGCTTTAATGCCCTATATTAAAAAAGCATCGGTGCCCACAGTAAACCTCGATGGTACCTACTCTTTTGATGGATTTGGATCTGCAGCGGTGTTTATGCCCTCTGCGCTAGGGTATTATAACAATTCACAAACTTCTTCAATTCCTCAATACTCCCCTTTAATTTTTGCTGTTGATTTATACACTTACAATACCACAGACCATGATGGAGATTCAGTACCGACGTACTTAGAAGATGTAAATAGAGATGGGTATTTTGATGATGATACAGATAGTGACGGTGTGCCCAACTACCGTGACATCGATGACGACAACGACAAGGTTTTAACGCGTAATGAGTATGATGCGAACAGCGACGGAACACCTGACGATACCGATAACGACGGTACTCCGGATTATTTAGATAAAGACTAAGCTTTTCTGGCTATAACAGCTTCTGATTTTTGTACAATAGCTGCGGTGTTTAATCCATATTTTTCCATCAGTTGCGCTGGTGTTCCAGATTCACCAAATGTATCTTGTGTAGCAACAAATTCCTGTGGTGTAGGATGTTGGGTTGCCAATATACGGGCAATACTTTCTCCAAGTCCACCGAGGTAATTATGTTCTTCACAGCTTACCACAGCACCTGTTTTTCTAACCGATTTTAATATCAGCGCATCATCTAGTGGCTTAATGGTATGGATGTTTATCACTTCAGCGCTGATGCCCTGCTGGTGCAGAATTTTAGCTGCTTCTAAAGCCTCCCAAACCAAATGACCTGTAGCTACTATTGTTACGTCAGTTCCTTCTTGAAGCACAATTCCTTTTCCAATTTCAAAAGGTAAATCGCTCGTGAAATTTGGAACAGCAGGTCGTCCAAAGCGTAAATATACAGGACCGTTGTGTGCAGCAATAGCGTGAGTGGCTTTGCGTGTCTGTTCAAAGTCACAGGTATTGATTACTGTCATCCCAGGAAGCATTTTCATCAATCCTAGGTCTTCAAGAATTTGGTGTGTTGCACCATCCTCACCTAAAGTTACACCAGCATGAGAAGCACATATTTTTACATTTTTGTGCGAGTATGCAATCGATTGGCGAATTTGGTCATACACACGCCCTGTGGAGAAGTTGGCAAAAGTCCCTGTAAAAGGAATTTTCCCACCAATTGTCATACCTGCGGCAATCCCCATCATATTGGCTTCTGCAATTCCAATTTGAAAAAAGCGCTCGGGATGCGCATCTTTAAATGCATTCATTTTTAAGGAACCGGTAAGGTCAGCGCAAAGTGCAACCACATCTGGATTTGTTTCTCCTAACTCGGCAAGTCCAACGCCAAAGCCTGAACGTGTATCAATTTTTTCAGTAAATGTATATTCTTTTAATCCCATCTTAATAATCCCCTAAAGTTTCTTCGTTTTGTGCTAGTCCAGTTGCTAATTGTTCGTCGTTTGGTGCTTTGCCATGCCATGCATGCGTGTGCATCATAAAATCTACACCATTACCCATTACAGTGTGTAACAGTATGGCTACAGGTTTTTGCTTTCCGCTAGCCGCTTTTGCAGCTTCTATTCCTTCTATGATGGATTCAAGGTCATTTCCTTTTTCTACTTCAATAACAATCCAACCAAATGTTTCAAGTTTTTGGCGTAAGTCGCCTAGTGGTAGTACATCGTCAGTACTTCCATCAATTTGTTGTTTGTTGTAGTCAATTGTAGAAATAAGATTATCAATCCCTTTCGATCCTGCATACATTATTGCTTCCCAATTTTGCCCTTCTTGTAACTCACCATCTCCGTGGAGGCTGTAAACCGTATGCGCATCCCCATTCAATTTTTTTGTTTCAGCAGCACCAATGGCAACAGACATGCCTTGACCTAGTGATCCTGAGGCAATGCGAACGCCTGGTAGACCTTCGTGAGTAGTAGGGTGTCCTTGCAGTCTTGAGTCTAATTTTCTAAACGTAGCAAGCTCAGCAACGGGAAAAAAACCACTTCGTGCTAGCGTGCTATAAAAGACGGGAGATATGTGTCCGTTTGATAAAAAAAAGAGATCTTCATTCTTTCCATCCATGTCAAAATCTGTGGAATACTCCATCACATGGTTGTAAAGTGTAACAAAAAACTCTACACATCCTAACGAACCGCCAGGGTGACCGGAATTAACTTGATGAACCATGCGTAAAATATCGCGGCGAACTTGCGGTACAAGTTGTTGAAGCGTCTCTAATGAAGCCATTGAAATAATTTTGCACAAAAATATACGATTGTAGTCAAGCAATCATTATAAATTTAAATTAATTATGAATCAATAATCAAAAAAATGTGCTGCATCTAACCGCAAAGGGTTGCGTATATTTGGCAGGTGAAATTTTCATTAGAAAAAACAGATTTAGGCTCTAAAGCGAGGGCAGGGGTGCTTACCACAGATCACGGAACAATCGAAACGCCAATCTTTATGCCGGTTGGTACTGCGGCTACTGTAAAAGGTGTGCATCAGCAGGACTTGGCGCAAGACGTAAATCCTGATATCATATTGGCCAATACATATCATTTGTATTTAAGACCTACCACTTCAATTTTAGAGCAGGCTGGAGGTATTCATTCCTTTATGCATTGGAACAGGCCTGTGCTTACAGACAGCGGAGGTTATCAGGTTTATTCCTTGTCAGACAACAGAAAAATTACGGAAAAAGGCGTTACGTTTAAATCGCATATAGACGGTTCAAAGCATGTATTTACACCTGAGTACGCGATTGATATTCAGCGTACTATTGGAGCAGATATCATCATGGCATTTGATGAGTGTACACCCTATCCTTGTCCATATGAATATGCCAAAAATTCCATGCATTTGACGCATCGTTGGTTGATACGTTGTCAAGAGCATTTTTCCAAAACGGAACCTAAATATGGGTATCAGCAAACCCTTTTCCCCATAGTCCAGGGAAGTGTTTATACTGATTTACGCGAACAATCTGCGGAATTTATTGCCAATACCAATGCCCCTGGAAATGCCATTGGGGGCTTGTCAGTGGGTGAGCCCGCCGACGAAATGTATGCTATGGCAGATGCCGTTTGTGCCATTTTACCCAAAGAAAAGCCTCGTTATCTCATGGGTGTAGGAACCCCTATTAATATTTTGGAAAATATTGCTTTAGGAGTTGATATGTTTGATTGCGTTATGCCGTCTCGAAATGCCCGTAACGGTATGCTTTTTACTTCTGAGGGAACCATAAATATTAAAAATAAAAAATGGGAAAATGACTTTTCACCTATCGACCCAAACGGTGCAAGTTTTGTAGATACAGCTTATAGTAAGGCTTATCTGCGTCACCTATTTGCTGCAAACGAATTATTAGGAAAACAATTGGCAACCCTGCATAATTTGTCATTTTATTTGTGGTTGGTTCGTGAGGCAAGAAAACATATTTTAGCGGGTGATTTTGCATCGTGGAAAAATAATATGGTGCGTCAAATGGACAAACGTCTCTAATCATGAAGCTATTAGACCGCTACATAATTTTAAAGTACTTAAGCACTTTTGTTGTCATGCTTGGTATGTTTATTCCAATAAGTGTGTTGGTGGATTTATCTCAAAAAATTGATAAATTCAAGCAGTACGAACTCACACAATCTGAAATTTTATCGCATTATTACGATTTTGTTTGGGTGTTTGGTTATATGCTTTTTCCCATATTTTTATTTTTGTCTGTAATTTGGTTTACATCAAAATTGGCTAGTAATACAGAAGTTATTGCTATTCTTTCTTCTGGTGTATCGTTTTATAGATATTTACGCCCTTTTGTTCTTGCTGCTGCTTTTATTGCCCTCTTGGCGTTTGGAGCAAGTATGTTTTGGGTGCCAAATGCTAGTGAGCGTTACAACGAGTTTGAATACACTTATATTAATAAAAGTCAAAAAGTTAGGCTCACGGATAATATCTATAAGCAGTTGAGTGAAAACGACTTTGTTTATTTGAGTAACTATAATGCCAACAGAAAAATTGGATACAATTTTACATGGGAGCATTTTGATGGTGATCAGTTACAATACAAAATCAAAGCGCAAAATATCAGATGGGTAGAAAAGGATAGTCTGTACAGACTTTCGCAGTTTTTTCAACGGAGTATTGTAGAGGACACAGAAATCATTCGAAAAGAATCTCGTTTGGATACACTCTTCAATTTTGATTTAGATGAATTGGTTCCTATTACATACAAAGCACAGACCCTTAATTTTTTCGAACTGAACGATTATATTAAGGTAGAGCAAGAAAACGGTAGTCCGCTTATCAACCACCACTTGCTTGTTCGTCATAAACGCTGGACGATTCCTATTTCTGCTTTTATTCTAACATTGATTGCCGTAGCGGTTGCATCGTTTAAAAAACGTGGCGGTATGGGAGTCAATCTTGCTATGGGTATCATTTTGGCATTTTTGTACATATTTTTTGATAAAATTTTTGAGGTGATGGTAGAAAAATCAAACTTTACTCCTTGGATTGCCGCATGGATTCCAAATGCCTTATTTGCTATTTTATCTGTTTATTTGCTTCGTTATGCAAAAAGATAAATTTTTAAGTACCATACACTTTCATTTTATCGTCATTATTTTTGGATTTACAGCGATATTGGGTGCACTTATCAGTATCTCTGCAATTCCATTGGTTTGGTATCGGATGACACTTGCTACTATTGGACTGGGTGTTGTTTTATGGATGCGCAAACATTCGTTTCGAGTTTCAAAAACCATTGCTTGGGTTGCTATTATCAGTGGTATTCTCATTGCCTTTCACTGGATTACATTTTTTGGGGCGGTTAAGGTTTCAAATGTTTCTGTTACACTTTCTGTACTTTCCTCTGGAGCATTTCTTACATCGCTTTTGGAACCCATTTTTTACAAACGAAAAGTCATTGGTTACGAAGTTCTATTTGGCTTGCTTGTTATTGTTGGGTTGGTTTTGGTTTTGGGAGCTGATGATGTAAATGTAAAAGGGTTTCTGTATGCTGGGATTTCCACTGTTTTAGCTGTGGTATTTACGCTGGTAAATGGCAAATTTGTCAGTAAAACAAATCCTTATGTATTGTCATTTTATGAGCTTCTGGTTGGTGCGTTGGTGGTCAGCGTTCTTTTAGCTGCGCAAGGTGCATTTACCCCCTCTTTTTTTGTTCTCTCCACACTAGATTTTTTTTGGTTATCACTACTTGCTTTTGTTTGTACTTCTTATGCTTTTGTGGTTTCCATAGTGGTTATGCGACATCTTTCCCCTTATTCTATCATGCTTGGCATAAACATGGAACCTGTTTATGGGATTGCTTTGGCTTATGTGGTTTTTGGTGAAAAAGAAGCCATGTCAACTTCCTTTTACATAGGCGTTTTATGTATTTTATCCGCTGTGATTGCAAATGGGATACTCAAGCTAAGACGCACAAAAAAAGCAAAACAAGTAGGTAGTCAGATATCAAATTAAGTATATTTGCTTTTGTATAACAACCACACTATGGAGTATTTGGACTTTGAGCAACCTATAAAAGAGTTAGAAGATCAACTACAGAAATGCGAGCTCATTGGTAACGAAAGCGATGTTGACGTTACGGATACTTGCGCAAAAATTTCGGAGCGTCTTGTTGATTTAAAAAAAGAAATTTACGGTAACCTTACCGCATGGCAACGTGTACAAGTTTCACGACACCCATCTAGGCCTTATACCTTAGACTATATAAATGCCCTTACAAAAGGCAGTTTCTTGGAACTTCACGGAGACAGAACGGTCAAGGACGATAAGGCTATGATTGGAGGTTTGGGAAAAATTGGGGATCAAAGCTTTATGTTTATAGGTCAGCAAAAGGGATATAACACAAAAACCCGACAATACCGAAATTTCGGTATGGCGAATCCAGAGGGGTATCGTAAGGCACTTCGCTTAATGAAGTCTGCTGAAAAATTTAACATTCCTGTCGTATGTTTTGTAGATACACCGGGAGCATATCCTGGATTGGAAGCTGAGGAACGCGGACAGGGTGAAGCCATAGCGCGTAATATTCTAGAAATGTCTCGACTTAAAGTGCCTATCATTGTCGTTATTATTGGCGAGGGTGCTTCTGGGGGTGCACTTGGAATAGGCGTTGGTGACCGTGTGTTTATGCTCGAAAACACGTGGTATTCTGTAATTTCTCCTGAATCTTGTTCTTCTATTTTATGGCGCAGTTGGGAATACAAAGAGCAGGCAGCTGAAGCCTTAAAACTTACGGCCAAAGATATGAAGCGTCAAAAGTTGATTGACACAATTGTCAAAGAACCCTTAGGCGGAGCCCACACAAATCGCGATGCCATGTTTGAGACCGTTCGAAAAACCATTAGCAAAGCTTTTGCAGAGCTTAAAGACAAACCTGCAAAAGAATTGGTGCAAGAGCGTATGGAGAAGTTCTTCGCCATGGGGGTTTACGACGAATAATGTTTGGCTTATGAACAATATCGTGGGTGTTATTAACCGCTTTTTTGTTCGTTAGTTTTTGCGATTTCCCCATTCTATCTAATACAATTCATGTAGTTTAGTGTCATGGAAAAAATGAATCCTAATCCGTCTGTAGTTTCTCCTGCAACAGTAGTGCCTCTAGAGCGAGGAAAGCTGCCACCACAGGTAATCGACTTTGAAGAAGTGGTGCTTGGCGCCATGATGATAGATAAAAAAGGGGTGGATGAGGTAATTGATATTTTACTTCCAGATGCATTTTATCGCGAAGCGCACCAAATTATTTTCACTGCTATGGTCAAGTTGTTCGAAAATTCAGAACCGATTGACTTGCTAACCGTATCAGCACAGCTTAAAAAAGAAGCAAAACTAAATCAAGTTGGTGGCGATTTTTATTTGATTCAGCTTTCCAAAAAAGTATCTTCCTCTGCCCATATTGAATATCACGCACGTATTATTCTTCAGAAATATATTCAACGCAGCTTAATTAAAATCTCAAACGAAATTATTGAGGAAGCTTACGACGAAACCAAAGATGTTTTTGATATGCTTGACAAAGCAGAATCAAAATTATATGAAGTATCGCAAGGAAATTTAAAATCATCAACCACAACGGCGCAAAATCTTGTGATTCAAGCCAAGAAAAAAATTGAAGAAATTGCCAATCAAGAGGGAATGAGTGGTGTACCATCCGGATTTTTTGGGGTGGACAAACTTACTTCAGGGTGGCAAAACAGTGATCTGATTATTGTTGCTGCACGTCCGGGTATGGGTAAAACAGCGTTTACCTTGTCTATGGCACGTAATATTGCTGTTGAGCAAAATATTCCTGTTGCTTTTTTCTCTCTGGAAATGTCATCGGTACAATTGATTACGAGATTAATTTCTTCGGAAACAGGTCTTTCATCTGAAAAACTGCGTACAGGCAAACTTGAAGATCACGAATGGAAGCAACTCAACGTAAAGGTATCTGATTTAGAAAATGCACCCTTATATATCGATGATACCCCTTCGCTATCTATTTTTGATCTTCGCGCTAAAGCACGACGCTTATCGTCACAGTTTGGTATTCGAATGATTATGATTGATTACTTGCAACTTATGACGCCAGGTGGCAGCAGTAAGGCGGGGAATCGTGAGCAAGAAATTTCGACTATTTCTCGTAATCTTAAAGCTTTGGCTAAAGAATTGGAAATTCCTGTAATTGCCCTTTCCCAACTTTCTCGTGCCGTTGAAACTAGAGGGGGCAGTAAGCGCCCGCAAATTTCAGATTTACGCGAATCTGGTGCTATTGAGCAAGATGCCGATTTGGTAACATTTATTTATCGTCCTGAATATTACAAAATAGATGAGTGGGACGATGAGGAACGTACGCCAGCTGCTGGTCAGGCAGAGTTTATTATTGCCAAACACCGAAACGGAGGTCTGGACAGTATCCGATTGAAATTCATCGGTGCCTTAGGTAAGTTTGATAACTTAGATAGTTTTGACGCGCCAACAGAGTTCCAATCCAAAATAAACTCGGATGAACCATTTCAAACGCCTCGGATAGATCCAAACGATGCCTTTGATTCTTCGTCTGATGACGATATGCCGTTCTAGTTCTTTATTTTACTTTATCAACCACCGCTTTGAATGCTTCTGGGTGGTTCATGGCTAAGTCAGCCAATACTTTTCTGTTAAGCGCAATGTTATTGGCATTTACTTTACCCATAAATTGCGAGTATGACATCCCGTGAATACGTGCGCCAGCATTGATACGTGTAATCCACAATGCACGGAAGCTGCGTTTTTTATTTCTACGGTCGCGGTATGCGTAAAGCAGTGCTTTTTCAACAGCGTTTTTAGCAACTGTCCAAACATTTTTTCTTCTTCCAAAGTATCCCTTGGCTTGTTTTAAAATTTTCTTTCTTCTTGCTCTAGAAGCTACAGAGTTTACTGATCTTGGCATGATTTACAAATTGTGAAGCAGGCGGAGAGACTCACTTTTAAAGCCGACTTCAGGTTATTTTTATTTTAAACGAAGTTGTTCCTTGATATTGTCGGCGTCGCTTTCGTGAACCAAACCACTATGGGTAAGTTTTAGCTTACGCTTTTTAGATTTCTTAGTCAAAATGTGACTCTTGAACGCGTGCTTGCGTTTGATTTTCCCTGTGCCTGTTAGCTTAAAGCGTTTTTTGGCACTCGACTTGGTTTTCATCTTAGGCATACTACTTCCTTTTTTATTTTTTCGGATTGATTAACATAATCATCCGCTTACCTTCTAATTTTGGCAATTGTTCAACCTTGCCGTAATCTTCCAAATCTTGCGCCAATCGCAGCAACAAGATGTGGCCTTGTTCTTTAAAAATAATCGAGCGTCCTTTAAAAAACACAAATGCTTTAAGCTTTGCGCCTTCTTCTAAAAACTTGATTGCGTGTTTCTTTTTAAACTCGTAATCATGCTCGTCGGTTTGTGGTCCAAACCTAATTTCTTTTAGCACCACCTTTGAGGCGTTTGCTTTCATTACCTTTTCGCGCTTTTTTTGCTCGTAAAGGAACTTTTTATAATCGATGATTTTACACACCGGGGGAGCAGCATTTGGTGAAATTTCAACCAAGTCCAACTCCAATTCACTTGCTTTTTGCAAGGCTTTTTGTAATGGATATACACCCATTTCAACGTTGTCACCAACCAAACGTACTTCAGGCACCCGAATCTTTTGATTGATTCGGTGTTTATCTTCTTTTATGATCCGAGCAGGGCCTCTGCTTCTTCTTCTTCTTATCGCTATAACAAACGAATTTAGTTGGTTGTAAATATTTCAATTTCTTCTGCAGCCCGTTTTTTAATCAGCGTTGCAAAAGTATCTAGTGGCATAGCCCCTAGGTCGTTTCCTCCGTGTTGTCGAACTGAGACGGTTTCTTGCGCAGCTTCTTGTTCGCCTATGATGACCATGTAGGGCACCTTGCTCATTTCAGCTTCGCGGATTTTTTTACCAATAGTCTCACTTCTATCATCCACGAGGGCGCGAATTTCGTTATTTTCTAAGAATTTTGAAACTTTTTTAGCGTATTTTTCATGCTTTTCACTCACACAGAGCAATTGTACCTGTGTGGGCGTGAGCCATAAGGGGAAATTTCCGCCTGTATGTTCAATTAAAATAGCAACAAAACGTTCCATACTTCCAAATGGGGCGCGGTGAATCATCACCGGGCGGTGCATTTCGTTATCACTTCCTTTATAACTGAGGTCAAAACGCTTAGGTAAATTGTAATCTACTTGAATGGTTCCTAACTGCCAGCTTCTCCCTAATGCATCTTTCACCATAAAGTCAAGCTTAGGGCCATAAAATGCGGCTTCGCCGGTTTCAACAACATAGTCAAGTCCTTTCTGCTCAGCAGCGTCAATAATGGCTTGCTCTGCTTTTTCCCAAAGTGCGGTATCGCCAATATACTTTTCTGGTTTTTCAGGGTCACGCACAGAAACCTGTGTTTTAAAATCTTTAAATCCTAGCGCATTGAATACATAAAGCACCAAATCAATAACTCCCATAAACTCATCGTTGAGTTGTTCGGGGGTACAGAAAATATGTGCATCGTCTTGTGTGAAACCCCGTACCCGCGTGAGTCCGTGTAACTCGCCACTTTGTTCATAGCGATAAACCGTCCCAAACTCTGCCAATCGAATAGGTAGATCACGATAGCTCCAAGGAGAAGCGTTATAGATTTCGCAGTGGTGCGGGCAGTTCATAGGCTTCAGTAAAAACTCTTCCCCTTCTGCGGGTGTATTTATAGGTTGAAAGCTATCAGCACCGTATTTTTCGTAATGTCCAGAGGTTACATAAAGTTCTTTTTGCCCAATATGAGGGGTGACAACTTGTTCGTATCCCGCTTTGTTTTGCGCTTTGCGCAAAAACTGCTCGAGGCGCTCGCGCAGTGCTGCCCCTTTGGGCAGCCAAAGCGGTAAACCCTGACCTACTTTTTGTGAAAACGTAAAAAGACCTAATTCTGCGCCTAATTTTCTGTGATCTCTCTTTTTAGCTTCTTCTAAAAGTTCAAGATGTTCGGTAAGTAATTTTTGCTTGGGAAAAGATACTCCGTAAATACGGGTAAGTTGTTTGTTGTTTTCATCGCCACGCCAGTAAGCACCTGCAATATTGGTTAGTTTTACGGCTTTTACAATTCCTGTGTTTGGAATGTGTCCACCACGACACAAATCTGTAAAATCGTCATGATCACAAAAGGTAATGGTACCGTCTTCTAAGGCTTCTATTAGTTCAGTTTTGTACTCGTTACCTGCTTTTTTGTAAAATGCTAGGGCTTCGGATTTTGCAACAGATCGCAAGGTAAAGTCGTGTTTTCCTCTTGCGAGTTCTATCATACGTTTTTCTATCGCGGGCAGGTCTTTTTCTGAAATGCTGTGTTCTCCAGCATCGATATCGTAATAAAAGCCACTGTCAATAGCAGGACCAATAGTCAGTTTGATTCCTGGATACATGTGCTCTAGGGCTTGTGCCAAAAGGTGTGCACTGGAGTGCCAAAAGGCTTTTTTACCTTCGTCATTATTCCATGTAAACAATACCAAATCACCATCTTTCTGAAGTGGTGTAGTGGCTTCAATGGTAGTTCCATTAAAGGACGCTGAGATTACTGCTCGCGCCAATCCCTCACTTATGGATTGCGCTACATCAAAAGGGGTGCTGCCGGTGGGCATTTGCTTTACGGCGCCGTCGGGCAAACGAATGTCAATTACAGTACTCATATAGTTGGCAAAGATAAACGGATTGTGGAAGTGTTCAAGAACTTTTTAAAGGATAATCGTGAAATAGAATTACTCTTCATTAAACAAGCCTTTTACCATGAGTTTAATACCCCAAAAACCTAGTGCAATGGCTGCAGCGCACATCAAAATGGCAACACCCAAAACAGGGATATACAGCGCATGGTCTTGATTTTTAAATGCAGAAGTCATTACAGTTGGCCCAATAAAAGCCAGGACAATGGCATAAGCCATGGCACGTAGTCCTCGAAATAGATTTCTTTTATTCATCAGTTTTCTGAAGCAGTAAATATAAAGCTATCTCGTTCAACAACCCTAAAATAACCCAATGGAAATGCATCTGGGTCAGTAGCGTTTTGGAAATTTCCACGTAAAGTAGATTTTGCCGTCGCAAAAGGACCACCGCCGTCTTGGCCTGCATGTGAAATAAGCACCTGCATATACGTGTAAAAATCTTTATCTGCACCCATTAAATATACTGGAGTAGGGGTGTTTTTTGGAAAAAATTTATCGTAATAGAAAGAAAATGTGAGCTGATTTCCGTTGTAAAACACATCTCTTGTTACAAACAAATTATTGTAACCAAAGTCCATAACGTAATAATTTCCTAATTCGGGCCGGTCTGTAAATTGTACAATAGCTTCTACTTCCTCATCTGAAAACACCGTGTTTTGTCCTTGTGTTATGTTGTCAATGGTGGTGGATAGTACAAGCTTTTCGGAGGCAGTATAAACAACACCATCAACCATAACTTTGAGTGTAAACACATCATTTTCAGATATTTGTATATTTTCAGCACGATAGTGTCCAGCATCACCCTCAACCGCTTGAATGCTATTATTATCATAGTGTAGCGAAACATTTGCTCCTGAAATATGCGGTATTGTATTTGAATAAAATGCTGCAGTTTCAGTCAGTACAACTTCAAGTGTGCCTTGTGTCCCTGCAACAGGTCGCCAAAGCATGGCATCGATGACCACATTTTGTTCGGTATTTGGGAGTTCAACGTCAATGGGGTCTTCACAACTCCAAAATAAGCTTAGTCCTAAAATAAAAATTAACTTTTTCATTAGAATTGAATATTATATGTTACAGATGGGACAATACCAAATATGGATAGCCTATACGCTTGATTGTTCCCCGTTTCTCGGTCTTCCTTAAAACTAATGGTTGCAGCATTTCTACGGTTGTATATGTTGTAAATACCAAACACCCAACTTCCTTGTAATTTTCTTGCACTGTTCTTTTTTGGGGTTAAGGTGGCAGCAATATCCAAGCGATGATAAAAAGGCAGTCGTTGCGCATTCCGTTTTCCGTAGTTCGGCACACGGGTTCCCATAAATTCGTACTGTCCAATGGGATAGGTTACTGGTTGTCCTGTTTGTGCTATAAAGTTGGCGTTCCACTGCCATTTTTTTGAGGGTGTGTAGGTCACACTCAAACTCAAATCATGGGTTTTGTCATAGGGTGCATTATACCAATCTCCCTTGTTGATACCAGGGTCGTTTTGTCCAAGACCTTTTGTTTGTTGTTCTGCTTTGGATAGGGTGTAAGCAACAAGCCCAGTAAGTTGGCCTTGTGTTTTTTTGAAGAGCACTTCTAGTCCGTATGCGCGCCCTTTTCCTGCCAATAAAATCCGTTCTAAGGCTTCGTTTGCTACCAGTTCTGCTCCGTCAATGTAGTCGTAGCGGTTTTGGGTGATTTTATAAAAACTCTCTACTTCAAACGAATTTCCATTGTCGCGCTCGGTGGCATAGCCAATGGCCCATTGGTCTCCGCGCTGTGGTTTTAGGTACTTGCCGCTGGTGGTCCATACATCAAGCGGGGTAGGTGAGGAAGTGTTTGATATTAAATGTAAGTATTGATGTATCCGCTGATAACTTGCTTTCCACGCGCTTTTTTTGGTGCGATAGGCAAGGGTGAACCTAGGCTCTATGTTTGTAAAAGATGCGGTACTTTCTGCCTTGGAATAGGTGCCAATAGGCGTTGCTTCTTGATAAATTCCAAGTGTGCTGTTGTAAGTGATGGGTTGATCGTTGGCATAACGCTCCAGTCCGGATTGCGCCAATCTGTTAAATTGATTTAAACGCAAACCGTATCGCAGTGCTAGTGCTGGCGATAGCTCATGTTCCGCCCCTATATAAACAGCCGCCTCAGCTGCAAATTTTTGTTGAAGCTGCCTGTCGTTAAAGCCCGAACTTTCCGTAAGCGGCCTAATAAAGCCCGGGTTGAAATTGTAGTATGTGGTTTGTAATCCTGTCTCCAGTGATAGTTTCTCAGAAACATTGTAGCTTAAATCGTATTTTAAGTTCAGGTTTTGAATACCAGAGTCCCAATCAAATCCAACAAAATCCAAGGCTAAGCCGTAGTAGTAATCGCTGTAAATAAGGGATAGATTACCAAACATTCGGTTTGAGAAAAGCGTATTCCAGCGCAGATTTACAACGGTGTTGCCATAGGTGTTTTCGAAAGTGTTGTCAAATGCCACCACATCTCTACCAAAATAACCCGACATCAACAAGCGGTTTTTGTCGTTAATAGGGAGTGTGATTTTCGTGTTCAGGTCGTAGAAATAGGCAATGTTTGAAATATCAAATGCGTCTAAAAATAGATGGGCATAGGTGCCTCGGCCCGCCACCAAAAACGATCCTTTTCCAAGTGGACCCTCCAGAAGTCCTCGGCTAGAAACCACCCCCATGCCCCCGTTAAAACGCACACGGTCTTTAGCCCCTTCTTTTTGATCTATACGCAATACAGAAGCGGTTCTTCCACCATAAGAGGCAGGGATGCCCCCTTTGTAAAGTTGTACATCTTTTATGGCATCTGTGTTAAAAACAGAGAAAAATCCAAACAGGTGAGAGGAGTTAAAAACGGTTGCCTCGTCCAATAGAATTAGATTTTGGTCTGCGCCACCACCACGCACATTAAAACCCGATGCGCCCTCACCAGCACTTGTAACCCCAGGTAAAAGTTGAATTACTTTAAGGATATCGGATTCGCCCAATACTACAGGCGTTTGTTTGATGCTGTTAGAGGAAAGGCGATTGACACTCATTTCGGGTGCGCGTAATCTAATGCGCTCCACGTCTTCGGTTACCACTACTTCATCGAGCTCCTCCGATTGTGGTTCCAGCGAAACATTGAGCACTTGGTCGCGGTTTAAAGTAACCTCAATAATATTTGTTTTAAAGCCAAGGTTTTGAAATATAATACGGTAATTCCCTTTTGGCAGTGTAAGTGAATACACGCCATAGTTGTTGGAAACCGTTCCTGAGGTTGTGGATTGGGCATAAACGGTTACACCCAGTAAGGTTTCTTGTGTGTCGGCTGCTGTAATGGAGCCGCTCAGTGTGTAGGACTGTGAATAGGAAGTGAATCCTACACTTATTAAAATAAATAATAGATAGCGTAGCAAAGCAATTTTTTGCAAAGATACGCATCCAAATTTATGCAGTTAAAGACTTGTCTAAATTTTCTTTAATAGCAGCAAGAAATTCTTGTGTGGTCAGGTAGTTCTCACGGGTCATTTCTTCTTTGTGAATAAGCATCGCCAAGTCTTTGGTCATTTGACCTCCTTCTACCGTTTGAATACACACCTCTTCCAAAGTACTACAAAATTCAGCCAAGTCACGGTTGTTGTCTAGTTTAGCACGGTGTGCTAATCCACGTGTCCAAGCAAAAATAGATGCAATGGGATTTGTTGAGGTTTCTTTTCCTTGTTGGTGTTGGCGATAATGACGGGTTACAGTACCGTGTGCCGCTTCAGCCTCTAAAGTTTTTCCATCTGGCGTTACCAAAGTAGAAGTCATTAACCCTAACGAGCCAAATCCTTGTGCCACAGTATCAGACTGTACATCGCCGTCGTAATTTTTACAAGCCCATACAAATCCGCCACTCCATTTCATGGCAGCGGCAACCATATCGTCAATCAAGCGGTGCTCATAGGTAATACCCAACGCCTCAAACTGATCAATAAATTCATTTTCGAATACTTCTTGGAAAATATCTTTAAAGCGTCCATCATATGCCTTCATGATGGTGTTCTTTGTAGAAAGATACAGCGGCCATCTTTTGCTGATGGCTCTGTTCATACACGAACGTGCAAATCCATATATAGAAGAGTCTATGTTGTACATGCTCATGGCTACGCCTCCTTCTTGGAAATCATACACTTCCCATGTTTTGGTCTCGCTGCCATCTTCAGGAGTAAAAGTCATGGTGAGTTTCCCTTTACCTTTGATTACGGTATCGGTAGCACGGTATTGATCCCCAAACGCATGACGTCCAATACATATAGGCTGGGTCCAGCCTTGTACATATCGTGGCACATTACTCATAATAATAGGCTCACGGAATACGGTTCCGCCTACTATATTACGAATGGTACCGTTTGGCGAACGCCACATTTCTTTTAGCTTAAATTCTTCTACCCGGTTTTCATCTGGCGTAATGGTAGCACATTTGATTCCAACATTGTATTTTTTAATTGCTTCTGCAGCATCAATGGT
>CBFHOG010000020.1:0-24907 GCA_965657545.1 Flavobacteriaceae bacterium
TAACCAAACCGTATTTATCATACAGGTAAATTAAGGATGTCATGGTAGCTGCTCCTAATTCTAATTCGCGTTTGTTTACTGCGTCAAAAGTATCATTTTCGGCATGGTGGTGGTCAAAATAGCGTTGGGAATCAGGTCGGAGACCTGCCAAAACATTGTATTTGTTTTTAAGTGGACGAATGTCAGCACCGCTTCCACCCTGTTCAAAATAATGAATTAGATAGGGTTTAAAGAGAGGCTTCCATGATTCAACTTGTGCAAATTCTTCATCTGAGCTATTAAATGAAAAACCACGAGGGGTAAATCCACCTGCGTCTGACTCTAGTGCAAAAATATGCTTCTCATTATTTGCAAGTGCACTATTGGCATATGCATTACCGCCACGTAATCCATTTTCTTCATTCATAAATAACACCACTCTGATGGTGCGTTTTGGACGATACCCTGACTCCTTAAATAACCGCAGCACCTCCATAGACTGTACTACGCCAGCGCCATCGTCGTGAGCGCCATCACCCAAATCCCAAGAATCTAAATGCCCGCCTACTACGATAATTTGATCTGGAAATTCACTGCCCTTGATTTCACCTATCACATTGTGAGACCAAACATCTGCAAAGGTTTTACACTGCTGGCGAAAAAGAAATTTTAATTTAGGTTCAAGCTTTAGCAAATAGCTTAATTTTTCAGCAGCATTGGTGCTTATCGCTGCTGCAGGGATGCGTTTTGATACGGATTGATCTCCATAACTCATGGCGCCAGTGTGTGGAAAATCATCTAAACGTAAATTCATAGAACGAACAATTACCCCCACGGCACCAAGTTCACTTGCCTCCCGAGCACCATCGTAACGTTGATCTACACAACCCGAATAAGCTTGAAAAGTGCTGATAAGATTAGCTTGCATTGGACGATTAAAGAAAACTATTTTGCCTTCAATGTTTTTACGTCCTAATTTGGTTAAATCTTCAATACCTTGAACTTCAACAACTCTAGCTTTTAGCCCAACAGAGGGAGTGGCAACTGAGCCACCAAGTGCTGTAATGGGTACATTAAAAGTAACACCAGGTGCTGTTTCTATAAGAGCAAATTCTTTGGCTCCACGTACCCATTTTGGTACCTTAACAGGTTGCAGGTACACTCGATCAAGGCCTAAAGAGTCGAGTTCTGATTTTGTCCATGCCACTGCACGTTCTGCTCCCAAAGAACCTGACAAACGACTACCAATTCGATTTGATAAATAGTCTAGCCATTCATAAGAATGTCCTTCTAGTAATGCTAAATCGTAAAACTGTTTCAGCTGATTTTTATCAGCTGCATTAGGCTGCGCACAAAGCAAAGCACCGCAAAATAGAAGAAGAGTTAATCGAATCATGGGTTTACATTTAATGTTGTATATAAATTAACGTCATGGGCAGTAATTTGATGCTCGCTAAGGATATGCAATCGTTCCATAACGTTTCGTAATTGTCTGATATTACCAGTCCAGTCAATTGTTTGCAAGGCTTTTATGGCATCGGGATGTAGTTCTTTTTGAGGACTCAAAGCAGCTAAAAAATGTTGAGCCAGAAGTGGAATATCATCTTTTCTATCGTTCAGTGGTGGAACGTAAAGTTCAATAACGGCAAGGCGATGATACAAATCTTCACGAAAACGATTATGAGCAATTTCTTCTTTGATGTTTTTGTTTGTTGCGGCTACAACACGCACATCAACCGAAATAGACTTTTCGCTACCCACACGTTGAATTTTATGCTCCTCGAGCGCACGTAATACTTTGGCTTGAGCAGCCAAACTCATATCTCCAATTTCATCTAAAAAAAGGGTGCCACCATGGGCTTGTTCAAAAGTTCCTTTTCGGTCTTTGTGTGCAGAAGTAAAGGAACCTTTCATGTGACCAAAAAGTTCACTTTCTATAAGTTCTGACGGAATAGCAGCACAGTTCACTTCAACAAAAGGGGCAGCTGAACGGCTACTTTTATGATGTAAAGCACGGGCAACCAACTCTTTCCCACTACCATTAGGTCCTTGAATAAAAACGCGAGCCATAGTAGGGGCCACTTTGTCAATCATGCGGTGAATGGCTTGGATTTCTTCGGACTCACCAATCATGGTGTATTTTTTTGGTGTCCTTTTAGAAATAGATTTTTCTGGTTTTTTCTGTACGTCTAATGCAGAACGTACTGTTTGGAGCAAATGATTTAAATCTGGTGGTTTGGCAATATAGTCATAGGCACCCAATCGCATAGCTTGAACAGCAGTTTCCAAATCGCCGTGACCTGAAATCATCACGACAGGCGTTTGGGGTGCGTGTTCTTGAACAAAAGCCAATACCTCAATACCATCTTTTTTTGGCATTTTAATATCACATAAAATAAGATCAAAAGCCAATTTTGAAATAGATGAAATGGCAGAAACACCATCTTCAGCTTCACTAATAATGAGTGTTTTATTTTCTTCTACAAGAACTTTTCGCAATACACGGCGGATGTTTGCTTCGTCTTCTACAATTAGAATATGTGCCATTTAATTTACTTTATGAATAACTCGTTGGGGAAACGGAATTTCAATATTGTGTTGACGCAGTGTCTTTTCAATGGCAAATCTCAAATCACTTTTAATTATTGCCCCTTTAAATGCATCATCTGTAAATACAATGAGCGTAAAGTCAAGACTGCTGTCACCAAAATTTTGAAATAACAACACAGGATCTTTGCTTTTTATGACATCGGGGTGATTTTTTGCCGTTTCTAAAATTACTTCTTTGAATTTATCCACATCTGTACCGTAGGCAACGCCTATGTCTATGGCTTCTCCTGTGACCTTATTATTCTCTGTCCAATTGAAAAGCGTTGTGGTCAGGTATTTGTGATTTGGTATAATAAGTACTTTGTTGTCACGGGTTACCGCTCGGGTAGTACGAAGTGTAATTTTCTCAACACGACCGACCTTGTCATTAAGCTCAATAATATCACCTACATGCACCGTTTGATCAATCAAAATAAAAATTCCAGAAATGATATCCTGAAAAAAAGTTTGCAACGCAAAACCAACACCAACCAATAAGGCAGCAGATGCGGCTAAAAGCGCAGTTAGATTAACACCAGCATTTTGCAAGGCCAATAAAAAGACAACGGTATAGACCGAATAGTTGAAAAACGAAAAAACGGGTTTGAACTTCCCCCTACGATCTGGAGAGAGTTTACGGCTTAAGATTTTGCGGGCTATGCGCAATGAAAATGATATTGCAACAATGACAAAAATCCAAATCAAGAATGAACCAAGGCTCATTTGAGCATCACCAATTCCGATATTATATTGAAAGATAGATTTGATTTTTTCCATATTCGAATATAGAAAAAATATGGGCTGAAAAAGAAAACCCACCCTCAAAAAGAGGATGGGAAAAAATTGCTATGAAAAAGAAAAATAACTATAGATAAATCTATCGTTATGCCAAATATATAAACTTTATGCTTACAAATGATATAAAATCATGAAAACATGTCTTTTACTTTGTCAAAAAACGATTTGTGCGTTGATTTTGGACTTGGCTTAAAGTTTTCATGTGCACTTTGCTGCTCAAAAAATTGTTTTTGCTCTTTGGTAAGTTGCTCAGGTGTCCAAACACTCACATGAACAAGTAAGTCACCCGTTCCATAACCGTTTAAACTGGGTATTCCTTTGCCTTTAAGACGTAAAATTTTACCTGACTGAATCCCAGCATCTAACTTAATACGAACAGAACCTCCTACGGTATCAATTTCCTTATACGTTCCAAGGACTGCTTCAGAAATAGAAATATACAGGTCTAGATGCAGGTTATTGCCTTCTCGTTTTAAGTGCGTATGCTCTTTTACAGAAATTTGAACAATCAAATCTCCAGAAAGCCCTTGACCAGGCGCTTCATTTCCTTTGCCGGATACTTTAAGCTGCATGTCATCTTCTACACCAGCAGGGATTTTGATAGAAACTGTTTCCTCTTGAGAAATCATGCCATAAGCATCAGCACCTGAAGGACGATGACGCAAACTCTGTCCAGCGCCATTACAAGTGGTACAGGTAGTTGCAGATTGCATTCTCCCTAAGATGGTATTGGTTATGCGCATGGTTTGTCCAGATCCACCACAAGTTTTACAGGTTGCATAACTGACACCTGGAGCTTGTTTTTTTCGCTTAACTTTAATTTTTTTCTCAACGCCCAGAACTATTTCTTCAAGAGTTAGCGTAACACGCACACGTAGGTTAGTTCCTTTTGCACGGCGTTGACCTCCACCAAAACCACCAAAACCACCGCCGAAAGCACTGCCGAAAACATCTCCAAACTGACTGAAAATGTCGTCCATATTCATTCCCCCGCCTCCAAAGCCTTGGTTTCCATCAAAAGCAGCGTGCCCATATTGGTCGTATTGCGCGCGTTTTTTCTCATCACCAAGGATTTCATACGCTTCAGCTGCTTGTTTAAATTTTTTCTCTGCCTCTGCATCACCAGGATTTTTATCTGGATGATAGGCAATGGCTTTTTTGCGATATGCTTTCTTGATGTCCGCTGCAGAAGCCGATTTGCTAATCCCAAGTATGTCGTAAAAGTCTTCTTTCATATTTACTGAGCTACCACAACTTTAGGGTAACGAATTATTAGATCTCCAAGTTTGTACCCAGCTCCAACTACGTCAATAATAGTGCCTTTCGGATGTTCGTCTGTTGCGGGGAGTTGGGTAATGGCTTCGTGTAATTCAGCGTCAAAAATGGCTTTTGGTACAATTTCCATTTTGGACAATCCCTGTTGTTTGAGTGTGTCGTCTAGTTTGTTGTGAATAAGGCGTATTCCTGCCAATTGAGCATCGTTTTCATCAAGCTCAGCAAGTGCGCGTTCAAAATCGTCAAGAACAGGAAGTAGCGCCACCATTACTTCTTGAGATGCTGTTTTGAACAACTCAATCCGCTCTTTTGCTGTACGTTTTTTGTAGTTTTCAAACTCGGCAAATAAGCGTAAAAATTTATTTTTTTCGTCTTCTAATGCTGATTGAATTTCTGATAACGGATCTTTTTCAACTTCGGCTTTTGGCGTTTGTTCTTGCTGAACTACCTCTTCCTCAACTTCTTTTTTTTCTTTTTTTGTAGCCATAACTCGTTTTTAAGACTTTGGCAAAAGTACTGCCAAAACCTATATGATGTCAAAATGGCATTACTTTTTTCTACGCAATGGTAGTAAATCATGAAGGGCATCTTTAATTAAAGGATATTCAAATTCAAAACCTTGATTTTCTGCATTTGCACATGATGCATTGATACTATCAAACAGTACTTCCCCCATTTCTCCCATAGCAGTTTTAATCACAAACTTTGGGATTCCAGGTAACCACTGCGGAACGCCATAGGATTTAGCTATGGCTTTTACCAACGCTTTTTGAGTTACAGGGTTAGGCGAAACACCATTATAAACATCCGGGTACTCTAATGAAAAAGCAAACAAACGAACCAAATCTTGCATGTGTATCCAAGACTGCCATTGTGCTCCGTTTCCAAACCATGCACCCAACCCAAAAGAAGTAGGTATAGCCAACGGTAACAATGCACCACCTTCTCTAGCAAGGACCAAACCTATTCGAATTTTACTAACATGAGCAACAACTGCGTTTGCTTTATCAACTTCGGCTTCCCAAGAACGAACTACCTCGGCAGGAAAACTATTAGAAATATAGGTGTCTGTTTCAGTATAAATTTTTGTAGGACTTGACGGGTAAACACCTATAGCAGATGCCGAAATAAAATGTTTTACGCAATGATTTTTGTTGGTTTTTAATGCATTTACAAGCATTCGATTACCTAAAACCCTACTATCAAGAATAGATTTCTTTGTTTTTGAGGTCCAGCGTTGGGCAATTTTAGTTCCTGCCAAACTAATAATCGCATCTACATTGCTCAGCGCATCATTATCCATAATTCCTCTTTCAGGATTCCAATGAAAAACCGTGATATGTGATGCGAAAGCTGTAGTATCGGAACGAGTTGAGAGTACAGATATTTGATGACCAGCCTGTTCTAAAACGGGGATAAGCGCTTTCCCGACAAGCCCACTAGCGCCAGAAATTAAAATTCGCATTCTTTTTTTTGTAAATGTACATCAGATGCTGAGTACACCCAAGATTTTCCTACTTTTGTTCTATGGAACAACACATAAACATCACAACTGCGTCTGTATCCTCAATAGACGCCGTTGATTTTGATCATTTGGCTTTCGGTGCAACATTCACGGATCATATGTTTGTCTGTGACTTTAAAGATGGTAAATGGGAAGTTCCTGAAATAGTTCCCTATGCCCCTATGCAGATCTCTCCAGCAGCAAGTGTGTTGCATTACGGTCAAGCCGTATTTGAGGGCATGAAAGCGTTTAAAGACAGTAACGGCGGCGTATGGTTATTCCGTCCTGAGGAAAATGCCAAACGAATAAATAAATCTGCAGAACGCCTTGCAATTCCAACCTTCCCTGAAGAACTTTTTTTGGAAGGAATGAAAAAACTGATTTCTTTAGATAAAGAATGGATAAAAGCCGGTGCAGGAAAATCGCTTTACGTTAGACCGTTTGTATTTGCGTCTGAGGCAGGTGTCCAAGCCTCTGCGGCTTCTGAATATCGATTTATGATTATCTGTGCTCCTGTAGCAAGTTATTATGGTGGTGATGTTCGTGTAAAAATTGCAGATCATTACAGTCGTGCTCCTCAAGGGGGAGTAGGCTATGCCAAAGCAGCAGGAAATTATGGAGGACAGTTCTATCCTACCCAACTTGCTAAGGCTGAAGGCTATCAACAAGTTATTTGGACAGATGCCGCTACCCACGAACACATTGAAGAAGCTGGCACCATGAATTTGTTTTTCAGAATTGGAGACACTTTAATCACAGCGCCTACCAGTGACAGTATCCTGGATGGTGTTACACGAAAAAGCATTCTTGATTTAGCTGCGCATTTGGATATTAAAACTGAAGTACGAGCGCTAAAGGTTTCAGAACTCATCGAAGCCAAAAAATCAGGCGAATTACTTGAAATATTTGGTAGTGGAACAGCAGTTGTTATTCAACCCATTATTGGCTTTGGTTATAAAGGGACAGATTTCGACGTACCCCTACCCGAAAACAGCTATGCGGAAAAACTTAAAAATGCATTGGTTGATATTCAGAACAACAATGCTGAAGATCCATTTGGTTGGCGCTTCAAGGTTTGTGACTAATCCAAAAACTGTGTTAAGTCGGGCTTACGATAATTTGGTCCTTTCATTACCTTACCGTCTTCTCTGTAAATAGGTTTTCCATCTGCACCAAGTTTACTCATATTGCTATCTTGGATTTCATCAAACACCTCCTCGATAATATGTTGCATGCCGTGAGAAAGTATGGTGCCACATAATATGTATAACATATCGCCAAGAGCGTCTGCCACTTCTACCAAGTCGTTAGCGTTTGCAGCGTCGAGATACTCATTATTTTCCTCCGCCATGAGTTTATGACGTAATTCATTTATTTCTTTTGAAATGTTACCGACAGGGGTATTTGCCATTCCCACACCAAAAGCGTTGTGAAATGCAGCTACTGCATCTAATTGTTTTTGCATTTTTTTATAGTTTCGCTAAAAATAACGCTATGTTCTCCACGGGTCAATTGATTTTTGCACTTTTTTTTGTTTTTGCATTCACAGCTGTCATTATATATAGTTATATAAAGGACAAGCAAAAAAGTAAGGCCTATTTTAAGGGGAGTTTTTGGGTTTTGATTGGATTCTTGATTTTTGTTGGTCTTTTGGTCGGATTAAAGAGCATCGTATAAATGAGTATGCAATCTATAGTACTCGTCTTTGTTGGTGGCGGATTGGGAAGCATGGCGCGATTCGGTATCGCTAAACTTTTACATCAAGTTTCTATCGAATTTCCATGGGCTACACTTTGTGCTAACGCTGTTGGCTGTTTTGTTATTGGGATACTTATGGGAGGGTTTCATGAGTTAGGTGTTTTGAGCGAACAACAAAAACTTTTGCTTGTTACTGGTTTTTGTGGGGGTCTTACTACTTTTTCAACATTTACTTATGAAAACTACGCCTTTATCAAGGGGGGACAACTCTTATATTTCTTCGGTTATTCCGTTTTAAGCTTCGGACTTTGTCTGGGTTTTGTGCTGTTAGGTCATTTTTTGATAAAATTGACTTGATTTTTTAAGCTTTTTTTACGCTTTTCATAAAATACCCTGTATTCAAAAGGGCTTTATATTCAAAATACATATTAAAATTATATTAACCCCACATTTTTTGGGGGTAAAATTTTATTTTATTACAAAAAATGCATGTTAACCCGTAAAATAAATAGGGCTAATGCGTATTAATCATACATTTGACGTGATTAATTAAATAAAAATCAACTAAACACTTTTAAAAATGAAAAATAATATCAATTCAATTTTAACAACAACGTTTGCAATACTTATGGCAACACTTTTGGGAAGCCAAAACATGCAAGCGCAAGAAGACCCTACATTTAGTGTATCTGGTTCTATTGATACATATTATCGCAGCAGCGAGTTTGCACCTGGTACATCTTTCGCCAATCTAAATGGATTTGCTTTAGGTATGGCTAACATTGTTCTTTCTTACGAAGGTGAGAAATCTGGTTTTGTTGCTGACTTAGTGTATGGACCAAGAGGTGCAGATGCTGTATTTGGTTCTCAAACAGAACTTGCTGACGGAACTATTATAAGCGGTCAATCTTCAATCGTAAACCAGTTATACGTCTATTATAATGTAAGCGATAGCTTTACGTTGACATTAGGTAACTTCAATACCTTCTTAGGGTATGAAGTAATATCACCTGTTGCTAACTTTAACTACTCTACTTCGTATATGTTCTCAAATGGACCTTTCTCACACACTGGGATTAAAGCAGATTTTACACTATCTGATAACGCATCATTAATGCTTGGTGTACTTAACACTACTGATGCAACAGAGTCTCAACCAATTGGCGATGACTATATGTTTGGTGCACAGTTAGGCCTTTATGGACAGTACATCAATTTCCTTACTGGACAAGGCGCTACTCAATTTGACTACACAGGTGGGTTTGACTTATCTGAAAGCTTCTTTGTTGGAATCAATGCTACTACTTACGAAGATGACTCAAGCGAGTGGTCTGGTTTAGCTTTATACCCACAAGTTACACTGTCTGATTCTTTCGCAATTGGTCTTAGAGGAGAAACATTTGACATTAAAGACGATAACACATTCACTTCGTTAACACTAACTGGAAGCTACTCTTCTGGTAACTTCACACTTAAGCCTGAAATTAGAATTGACAGTGCTGATAAATCAGTTTCTACCTGGAGTGCAGATGGAACAGATAGCTTGTCTTCATTCGTTTTAGCGGCTGTTTACTCTTTCTAGAGTGTTTACGCTAAGTTGTTACACAAGACAAATAATTTAAAAATAGAAAAATGAAAAAAATAGAAGCTTTAATTCGAAAAGCTCAATACGAAGACGTAAAAGAAAAACTACATGAAGTAGGTGTTACGTTTTTCAGCTATTGGGATGTAACAGGAATTGGAAACGAAAAAGTCGGTAGGGTCTACCGAGGCGTTTCTTACAGCACATCTGCCATAGACCGCAGAATGTTGTCCATTGTAGTAAACGAGGATTTTGTTGAGCCTGCAGTACAGGCCATTATTGAAGCTGGTGGAACGGGAAACATCGGCGATGGTAAAATTTTCATCCTCCCCGTTGAGGAAGCATACCGAATTCGCACAGGCGAAAAAGGAGGAGAAACTTTAAACTAAACAAAAATGGAAGCATTATTTACCGCAAACAACGTATGGATGATGATCTGTACGGCACTCGTCTTTTTTATGCACTTGGGATTCTCTTTCCTTGAAGCAGGATTAACACGTCAAAAAAACACTGTAAACATTTTGTTTAAAAACTTCTTTGTTATTACAGCTGGACTTTTACTTTACGCACTTGCTGGATTCAACCTTATGTATCCAGGATTTGAAGAAGGTGCCATTGGCTTTTTTAAATTTGCTGGTTGGGGCATTGCCCCGCCAGAAGGTGGCATGACCGCAGCTTACGCTGATGGTGGATATACTTGGTGGACTGATTTCTTATTTCAAGGAATGTTTGCCGCTACAGCAGCAACCATTGTTTCTGGTGCCGTAGCAGAGCGTATTAAATTAGAAGCCTTTATGCTTTTTGCTGTGCTTTATGTTGGATTGGTTTACCCAATCGTAGGCTCATGGCAATGGGGTGGTGGATTTTTAAGCAGCTGGGGCTTTTATGACTTTGCTGGTTCTACAATTGTACACTCTGTTGGTGGCTGGGCTGCCTTAGTCGTAATCTACTTCTTGGGAGCGCGAATTGGCAAGTTTAGTGCAGACGGAAAATCAAATCCAATTTTTGGACACAATATCCCAATTGCAGCTGCAGGCGTTTTAATCCTTTGGTTAGGATGGTTTGGATTTAATGGAGGTTCTGTACTTTCTGCTGATCCAGAAGCTACCTCGTTGGTACTTGTAACCACAAGTTTAGCAGCCGCAGCAGGTGGCGTTGTTGCTTCAATATTCTCTCATATCCTCTACAAAAACTACGATATCACCATGTTTATGAATGGTGTTTTGGGTGGCTTGGTGGCCATTACAGCAGGTGCTGACCAAATGTCAACTGGTGATGCGATGATTGTTGGAAGTATTGGGGGTATTGTTGTAGTACTTGCTATTGCATTACTTGAAAAACTAAAATTAGACGATCCTGTTGGTGCTATTGCCGTGCACCTTTTTGCTGGAATGTGGGGAACTTTGGCCGTAGGTATTTTCGGTGCCATGGCTGGATTCGAACAATTTATGATTCAGCTTGCTGGAGTAGGTATTGTTGGCGCTTTCTGTGTGCTTTCAACACTTATTTTAGTGTTCATTGTTAAAGCACTTGTTGGACTACGCGTTACCAAGGAAGAAGAAATTAATGGACTAGATGACGCTGAGCATGGCATGGCTGCATATGCAGACTTTAGCGTATCTAAAAAGTAAACATTTATTTGTTTAATTAGGAGTGTCGAAACCTCCGTTTCCTTCAATAACACTGAGGAACGGAGGTTTTTTTTGTATATGTTTGCACCAAATAATTTTATGTACGCCATCACACTTGTTATACAATGTCCCGACAAGAAGGGAATTATTGCAGATGTAACCTCTTTTGTGTATCAACATAAGGGTAACATCCAATATATCGACCAGTATGTTGACAGAGAAAAAGGTGCGTTTTTTATGCGTTTGGAAGCAGAACTAGACGAGCAACTTTGCTCCTATCAGGCGTTTACTACTGCATTTGAAGAAGGACCAGCAACCATTTTTAATATGGACTGGAGTCATCAGCCCATTGCTTATAAGCCTAAAATGGCCATTTTTGTATCAAAATACGATCACTGTCTTTACGATTTATTAGGAAGATTTAAATCTGGTGAACTAGCAGTAGAAATTCCTTTTATTCTAAGCAACCACCCTGACCTTGCCCCTATCGCAAAAGCGTTTGAAATTCCGTTTTACCACATTGCAGTTTCCAAGGAAACAAAAGCTAAAGCCACCCAAGAACAACTGCGTTTACTAAAAGAACATAACATAGATTTTATTGTATTGGCGCGGTATATGCAAATTATACCCCCTGCCCTAATTGACGCCTACACAAGTAATATTATCAATATTCACCATTCATTTTTACCAGCATTTCCAGGTGCAAAACCCTACCATTCAGCATTTGAGCGTGGTGTAAAAATCATAGGTGCTACAAGTCATTATGTAACAGAAGAACTCGATGCAGGACCCATTATTGAACAAGATGTTGCAAAAGTGTCGCACAGCCATAGCGTGTCGCAACTTATTGCAAAAGGTCGTGATTTGGAAAAAATTGTACTTGCAAATGCCGTAAAACACCATGTGGCAAAAAAAGTTATGGTGTATGGAAACAAAACTGTGATTTTTACTTAAACGTATTGGGCGTTTATACAAAATTTACGCGACTTTCTATACGTTATTCAAAAAAGTAAGGGTAGTTGTATTAAACAGCTGGGGTTGTTCTACATTAACCACATGACCGCATTGTGGTACAACGGTAAGCTGTGCCGAAGACTGCAAAGAGGCTAGTTTTTCTATGCTAGGTAAAAACATATAATCTTCCTCTCCCATAACATAAAGCGTAGGAATCCCCACATCAACTTGACGAAACAGACGCAACAACGGTTTTAATTCAGTAGTCAACTTATACCAGCGTAAAAACTCTTTATGGTATAGTTTTTTTGCCTCTCGAACAAATAACAATCTAGATTCGCGATGGTTTTTTTTTGGCATGATAATAAACGCAAAAAAGCGATATAGCCACAGGTATGGTATGACGGATTTAACTACATTTCCAAAGCGCATTAAAATCTGAGAGCGGATGTTGAGCTTTACAATAGCACCACCCATAACCATACTTCGTACTCTTTCGGGATAGGTTTCTGCCAACTGACGGATTAAAATTGTTCCTAAGGAAATACCCACAAAATGAGAAGTTGCGATTTTTTCATGGTCTAATACTTCAATAATATCAGCAACAATCACATCAAAAGTGTAACGATGATTAAAGGCCTGTTTTAGGCTTGGCTTAGAGTTTCCATGTCCACGCAAATCTAACATCAGTACATTAAAATGTTTTGTATATGCTCTAATTTGCTTGTACCAAATAGACGAACTACCCCCTGCCCCATGAACAAATGTCACCCATTCTGTTGAGGTTTTATGCGGATATAGCGTGTAGTGTATCATTTGGATAAAAGATTTTCCATTTCTTGTTGCAAGACAATAGCCGCTTCTAAGGCTGCCTCGGCAAAATCTTCTCCACTTCCGGCATATAAAATTCCACGAGATGAGTTAACCAAAAGTCCTACTTTTTCATTTGAACCGTGTTTAAATACATCTTCAAGACTTCCGCCTTGCGCACCTACTCCTGGCACCAATAAAAACGAGTCCGGAACTAGTTTTCTAACTTCGGTAAGGTGTTCTGCTTTGGTTGCCCCTACCACATACATCAGTTGCGAGGCATTTTTCCAACTTTGTGAATGACTTAGTACTTGCTTGTATAAAGTTTTACTATCATTGGATTTTAACTGAAAATCCTCAGCTCCTTCGTTAGACGTTAATGCTAATAAAACAGCATGTTTATCTGGATACGTTAAAAATGGTTCGACAGAGTCCTTTCCCATATAGGGCGCAATGGTAATGGCGTCAAAAGGCATCGCTTCAAAAAATGCCTTGGCGTAACGCAAAGAGGTATTTCCAATATCACCACGTTTGGCATCGGCTATGGTAAACAATTCAGGATAATGCGATTTGATGTAATGAATCAATTTATCCAATGCAGCACACCCTTGTACACCATATGCCTCAAAGAAAGCCGTATTGATTTTTACTGCCACAGAAAGATGCTGTACGTGATCAACAATAGTCTTGCAGAAATCAAAAAGTGGTTCTTGACTTGACGAAATTAAATGCGGAGGCATTTTATCCAAATCAGGATCTAAGCCTAGGCACAAAAAAGACTTTTTAAGTTGTATTTGCTTAAAAATGGATTGCGTTGTCATGCTAAAATAACTCGTCTGAAAATTTAAGCTTTTCGGTGTTTTGGTGTAATTGCATTTCATCAATAAGTTTTTGAATGTCACCATTGATGATGTTTTGCAAATCATAAAGTGTTAGACCAATACGGTGATCCGTCACACGTCCCTGCGGGTAGTTATAAGTTCTGATTTTTGCAGATCTATCTCCAGAGGAAACCATGCTTTTACGCTTTTCTGAATCTGCTGCTTGCTTTTTAGCAAGCTCCATATCATACAATCTGGAACGAAGCACTTTTAGTGCCTTTTCTAAATTTTTATGAGATGATTTTTGGTCTTGACAACTCACAATCATTCCTGTAGGTTCATGGTGAAGTTTAATAGCAGAATAGGTTGTATTGACCGATTGCCCACCAGGTCCAGTTGACGTGGTGCGTTCAATACGAATTTCAGACATGTCTAATTCGATATCAAACTCTTCTGCTTCTGGAAGCACCATAACAGTTGCCGCAGAAGTATGTACACGCCCTTGTGTTTCGGTTTGGGGAACACGCTGAACACGATGCACACCAGATTCGAACTTTAGGGTTCCATATACATTTTCGCCACTAACTTCAACAATAACTTCTTTAAAACCTCCTGAAGTTCCTTCGCTCATGTCCACTACGCTAACTTTCCAACCTTTGCTTTCGCAATATTTGGTGTACATCCTATACAAATCGCCAGCAAAAATACTTGCCTCGTCGCCTCCAGTTCCGGCACGAAGTTCCATCATTACGTTTTTGGCATCCTCTGGGTCTTTGGGAATAAGCATAAATCGGATTTCGTCCTCCAATACCTCTAATTTCTTACTTGCTTCTTCCAACTCCTCTTTTGCCATGGCTAACATTTCAGGATCTTTTTCCTCAGAAATTAGCGCTTGTGCTTCATTTTTATTATCCAATAAACTTAGATAGTCCGAACGCTTTTCCATAAGGGCATTCAAATCCTTGTATTCCCTATTGAGGGCTACATAGCGCTTTTGGTCAGCTATAATATCGGGTTGGATGATTAGATCAGCAACTTCATCAAAGCGCTGCTTAACAATTTGTAGTTTTTCTTGTAACATATGCTAAGGTACAAAGGTAAGTAACTCTAAGCGAAAGCGAATAAGCATATTGTCCCGCATTTTTACCAGCATAAATGAAGGAAGTTTGATGTTGAAACTGGAGGGTTGTACGTTAAATTCACCTTCAAGAATATAGGTGTTATCGCTTTTTGTCCATGATGCGATAGTTTCCAAAGGAATTGAAACACCATGAAATTTTAATTCGCCATTAAGGTTGAGAGAATCTTTACTCAAGACCATTTCCTCCGAATAAAATGAAACTTTTGGAAAAAGCAATGCGTCCAAAACTTCGAGCGCATGGGCATCGCGATTACTGTTTTTAGAGTTAAAAGAAGAAACAGTTGCAGCAATAGCCATTCGAGTTGGTATATTATTTTTGGCAATCACAACGCCTTGAACAGCATCAGAAGTACCAGACCAATCGTGAACTGGGTGCGAAGCCTCATAAGTAATGTATGAATTTGACGTATCAACACGAAGCTGCTGAGCAGTGAGTATCACAGGAACAAAAAGCAGTAAAAAAAGAATTTTATTCATTCTAAAATTTAAATACTAAAACTGCCATTGCATAACTCCCGAAAGCTGTATAGGCAGCAGTTTTGTGAACTTCTTTGTTTTTATCTTTATAGATATTGGTTACTACCATAGCGGAAAAATGAATGGTTGCTAGGGTTTTATGTGCTTTTATAGAAGAGAAGCCCTTAATTTTTTTATTGATTAGTGGTGGCGGCGTAAACAATGATAATCCTGCCGTAGTAAAATATCCAATATTAACTACATCTGCCATATTTTTATGTAACTCGTAGAGTTCATAATCACCGTTGTATAATTTCCCACCAATAATACCTTGTGCTACCATAGCGGCAAGCGTTGCATAGCCCAATACTTGATGCGTTGTTAGCATGACACGGCGTAACTTTAGCTCTTTCTGGCGTTGTTCCATTGTAAGTGGCGCAATTCCTGTAGCACGCAAAAGACCTTTTTCTCCCCATAGCAGTTTTTGTGTAAACACCATGCGTTTTGGAAGCAGTTGTGTTTCTTCAACTGAATTATCTAACAGGTTGAATAAATCATCTTTTTGTGAAAATCCAAATACTGAAAAGAGCAAAAATGAAATACAAACTAGTTTACGCATATTCAAAAATTCCGTTTGGCGTTGTTAATGTAAGTTTTTTTGTGGGATTTTCTTCAACACGTCCTATTATTTGCGCTTCAATATTAAACGAGTTGGCCACAGCAACGATATGCGCTGCATGTTCAGGTGAAACATATAATTCAAGCCGGTGTCCCATATTAAATACTTTATACATTTCTCGCCAATCTGTTTTGGATTCGGATTGAATCATTTCAAACAAAGGAGGTATAGGGAACATATTATCCTTTATGATATGTCCTTTGTCAATAAAGTGTAACACTTTTGTTTGCGCTCCCCCACTGCAATGCACGGCACCATGAATGGCTGCGCTACCTATTTTTTTAAGAATAGCTTTCATTACTGGCGCATAGGTTCTTGTTGGGGATAGCACTAATTTTCCAGCGTCCAAGGGAACGCCATCCACAGTATCTTGAAGTTTTTTGGTTCCTGTATAAACGAGTGTATCTGGCACTAAAGGATCGTAACTTTCAGGAAACTCTGTAGCCAATGATTTGTGAAAGACATCATGACGCGCTGAAGTAAGTCCGTTACTTCCCATACCACCGTTGTATTCGGATTCATAGGTAGCCTGACCAAAAGAAGCAAGACCAACAATAACATCACCCGACTGGATGTTGGCGTTGTCAATGACCGCATCTCGTTTTAATCTTGCGGTTACGGTTGAATCAACAATTATGGTGCGCACCAAATCACCCACATCGGCAGTTTCGCCACCTGTTAAGGTTAATTTCATTCCGTGTGTATTCAGCTCATCAACCAATTCTTGTGTTCCTTCAATTAAAGCTTTAACTACCTCACCCGGAATAAGGTTTTTGTTCCTACCAATGGTAGAGGAGATAAGAATTTCATCAACGGCACCTACACAAAGTAAATCATCAAGATTCATAATAAGCGCATCTTGAGCAATCCCTTTCCAAACAGATAAGTCGCCTGTTTTTTTCCAATACATATAGGCCAAAGATGATTTTGTCCCTGCTCCATCGGCATGCATAACCAAGCAATAATCTTCATCATTAGTGAGGTAATCCGGTACAATTTTACAAAACGCCTTAGGAAAAACACCTTTGTCTATGTGCTTTATTGCTGCGTGAACATCTTCTTTATCTGCGGAAACACCGCGCATTTGATACCGCTCTTGTGAAGGGTTTTCTGGCATAACTAACGTAAAAATAATAATTCGCGGTATTTGGCAAGTGGCCAAGTTGAATCATCAACAATAAGCTCCAAGCCGTCTATCGCATTTCTAATAACATCAAAAATTGGTAATACATTTTTGGCATACATCTGTGCACTATCACTAAGCTTACTCATACTATTAGCCTTAGTTCTTGCTTTTGACAAAGCCAAGCAAGAAGAGGTTAAGGCATCGGTAAGTGCACTTATTTTCTCGATAGTATCCATAGCAACGGGCGCGTGTTTGGTAAAACTATCCCCATAAATTTGTTTGAGTCCGTTTACATTTTCAACGAGCAGATGTTGGTATTTGAATGCTGTTGGCAAAATTTGATTATTTGCCATATTCTCAAGTACAAGACTTTCAATTTCGACACGTTGAACATACTGTTCCAATTGAATTTCATAACGTGCCTTTTGCTCAATTGGGTTCATCACATCCATGCCGTCAAATAACTCCATTATATTGTCTTGCATCCAAACAGAAAGGGCTTCTGGTGTTTTTTTAAGATTAGACAAGCCTCTTCGTGCAGCTTCTTTTTCCCACGAATTGCTATAACCATCTCCATCAAACAAGATATTTTTTGTTGTTTTAATATACTCACGCAGTACATTAAAAATAGCATCGTCTTTTTTAAGTTTTTTAGATTTAACTAATTCATCTACCTTTTGTTTAAAGTCGCATAATTGCTTGGCAACTATGGTATTGAGTACCGTCATGGGAATGGCGCAGTTTTGGTTAGACCCAACGGCACGAAATTCAAATTTATTGCCTGTAAAAGCAAATGGTGATGTTCTATTTCTGTCGGTATTATCAAGAAGTACATCTGGGATTTTACCTACAACATTAAGCTTCAAATCTGTTTTTTCTTGTGGTGACAGTTTTCCTTTCGAAACTTTTTCTAGGTTTTCCAAAACAGCAGAAAGCTGTGAACCTATAAATACAGAAATTATTGCAGGAGGTGCTTCGTTTGCACCTAACCTATGATCGTTTCCTGCACTGGCAACAGAAGAACGGATAAGTGATTCATAATTCTGTACCGCCTTTATTGTGGTTACAAAAAATGTCAAAAATTGTAAATTACTCATGGGAGTCTTTCCGGGGCTGAGCAAATTCACACCCGTGTCTGTCTGCAATGACCAATTGTTGTGTTTTCCAGAACCATTAATGCCCGAAAAAGGTTTTTCATGCAAAAGCACCTTAAACTGGTGTTTACTGGCAATCTTACCCATGATGTCCATGAGTAAGGCATTGTGATCAACAGCAAGGTTCGCTTCTTCAAAGATGGGTGCCAGCTCAAATTGATTTGGTGCAACTTCGTTATGACGCGTTTTTACTGGAATTCCTAAAAGCATGCATTCATACTCTAATTCTCGCATAAAATTAATCGCACGAGTGGGAATAGAGCCAAAATAGTGATCATCTAGTTGTTGTCCTTTTGGTGGTGGGTGCCCAACTAAAGTTCGACCTGCAAGCATAATATCTGGTCGTGATGCTGCCAAGGCTTTATCTACCAAAAAATATTCTTGTTCCCAACCTAGAGTAGCTTGGACGTGTGATACATTCTTATCAAAATATTTCGCTACTTGAGTTGCTGCATCGTCAATAGCACTAAGGGCACGTAAAAGGGGTGTTTTATTGTCTAATGCCTGACCGGTATAAGAGACAAATATGGTTGGAACACAAAGCGTAGCGCCATAAATAAATGCGGGAGAAGACGGATCCCATGCCGTATAGCCTCTGGCTTCAAAAGTGTTACGAATACCGCCGCTAGGAAAACTCGATGCATCGGGTTCTTGCTGAACCAACTGTGAACCGTCGAAATATTCTAGACTATCTCCGTTAGAATCAATATCAAAAAAAGCATCGTGCTTTTCGGCAGTGGCGCCAGTTAGAGGTTGAAACCAATGGGTATAGTGTGTTGCACCCATAGAAATTGCCCAATCTTTCATGGAAGCCGCCACATGGTCTGCTACCGAACGACTGATTTTTGTTCCTTTTTCTATGGCTTGATCAACATCCTTAAACGCTTGCTTTGTAAGGAATGTACGCATGGCCTTTTTATTAAAGACGTGACTTGCAAAAAGGAGTGATTTTTTTTGATCAGAGTGAAATGAAACAGGGCGGCGGTTTACCGCGTCCTGTATGGCTTGAAAACGCAGTTTGTTCATGATATAAAGGAATTAAGGTAAAAAACAAATATAAGTTAAATCTAGTGATTACATTTAAAATTATGGATTTAGGTTTTGCCTATATATTTCGTTATTTTTTTTATTTTAATAATAAATACTCTATAAAATTAGGGGGTGTGCAAAAACACATGCATTGTTTATAAAAAAACCCCCACAAATGCAGTGGGGTGCTATAAAATTTTATTTTTGTTTAACATTTTTAAGAAATCATGAATAAATCAAAACTTGAATACATATGGTTGGACGGTTATAAACCGACTGCCAATCTAAGAAGTAAAACAAAAGTAGTAAGCGACTTTTCTGGAAAACTAGCTGATGTTGATATGTGGTCTTTTGACGGTAGCTCTACCCTTCAAGCAGAGGGAGGTTCTTCAGACTGCCTTTTAAAACCTGTTGCTATTTATCCAGACCCTGTTCGTAAAAACGCATACTTGGTAATGACTGAGGTGCTTAACGCAGATGGAACAGCACACGTTTCTAACGGCCGTGCTACCATTGAGGATGACGATGATGACTTTTGGTTTGGATTTGAACAAGAGTATTTCCTTTGGGATCCAGAAACAAATCTTCCATTAGGTTTCCCAAAAGACCAAACACCACAAGGACAATTCTACTGCTCAGTAGGTGCGAAAAATTCTTTTGGTCGTGAAATCATGGACCGTCACTTAGACATTTGTCTAGAGGCAGGTTTAAACGTTGAAGGTACAAACGGTGAAGTTGCGCCAGGTCAGTGGGAATTCCAAATTTTCGCTAAAGGTGCTGCTGAAGCAGGAGACCAAATTTGGATTGCACGCTATATCCTAGAGCGTTTGGCTGAGGACTATGGATTGGCTATTGATTACCACCCAAAACCACTTGGTGCTACAGACTGGAACGGTTCTGGTATGCACGCGAACTTCTCTAACTCTGTACTTAGAACATGTGGCTCTAAAGAAACGTATGAGAAAATTTGTGAAGCTTTCCGTCCGGTAGTAAAAGAGCACATTGAAGTGTATGGTGCGTATAACGATCAACGTCTTACAGGAGATCACGAAACACAGTCTATCCATGAGTTTAGTTTCGGTGTATCTGACCGTGGAGCGTCTATTCGTATTCCGATTATGACAGTTGAAAAAGGTTGGAAAGGTTGGTTGGAAGACCGTCGTCCAGCTTCAAACGGAGATCCGTATAAAATTGCGGCACGTATTATTAAAACTGTAAAATCAGCTGACGTATAGTCTAATCGATTTTAACACATTGTAAAACCTGTTTTTCAAGCACTTTGAAAAACAGGTTTTTTTTTATGCGCTACTTTAATTTTTAAAACTGATTTCTTCTGTTTGTTGGGTAAAGGTTTTACCCGAATCTAAGGTTACCGTTAACGTAAAAATAGCAGCAGATGGAATTTCGGTGGTATCGGTAAGATCTAATTCCCAACTTAAATACTCCTTTTTCTTATTTTTATAGTCTTCCAATAACTCGGAAATGGTAACATCTTTACCGCCATTATTTTTTGTGCTGAATTTTTCTGTTACGTTTATATCATTTTGATTGGCAGTATCTGTGGCTGTAATTTGAATGGATTTTACAGGGTCAGGAAAATGATATTTGGGAGGAATACAGCTACAAGACCTCGCATAGGCGATTCCAAAACTTGCATAAGAAGTACTTTTGGTTTTGTGATGAAACGCAATTCCATTTCGGTCATATTTTACATAAACCTTAATTCCAAAGGCATTTTTGCTTATCGCTCCATCAACGGCTTTAGCTTCAAACTTTGAAGTGTCCCAAACGGAAAAATCTACACCTTTATACACAATATTATATGCTTTGTATTCATCGCAGGCGCAGTCCCCGCAGTGAGTTGCCATTAGTAATGGGACAAAGTAAATAATGAATAATACATTTATAGGTTTTATTTTCATTTCTATATTTTTTAATTTAGATTTTACAAGGCTATTAGCACGCAGACACGCCAGATGGGGTGCTTTTAATATTTAATCACAATTGCCATTACATGGCTCAGCAGTTTCATAGTCTTCTTTACTAAAAACAAAAGTTTCTTGTAATTCTCTGTATTCACAGAAATTTAAAGGGTTTCTTAAACCACCGCTACATCCTTCACTTTTAAAGCTGCTAAACTTTTTGCTACCGTATATTACAACTATTGAATCTCTTTGGTTGTCACCATTGCCAAAAAAATGTCGGAAATTATATCCACTTGGAGGGTTAAAATCTTTGTAAACTTTCGTCTTTTCCTCACCATTTAATAAAGTCGTTTTTATTGGGACAATATCTGGATAATTACTTTTATAGCTAAGTATAGAAATAGCATATCCACTTTCATTTTTCACTTTATAGCTATATGTTCTAGTTGGTCCTTTGTCTGTACCCCAGCAACCTATTGTTATTAAAGGTAGTAGTGCTAACACCATTATTTTTTTCATGTTCATAATTTTATCTTGTCCAATTATCAAAAAGTTCTTCTACATGTTTAGAAGTATCGTTGTCATAGTTTTTTATAATATTGTTTTGCCATTCTTTCCATGTGCGAACGCCTCGTAAGGCTTCTTGCAACTGTAAGATATTATAGCCCTTAACTTTATCAATTGGGTAAGATACATTTCTATTACCAAAATTCGGATCGTCCCTTTGATTTATATCATCCATTAAATCAATACCACAAGAGGTGTAAATATTTTCGCTACGTATTGTTTGGTATTGAAAATTATCTTCATAAGTAAAATCGTTTACGCCAAGAGCTTCTCTGTAGTACCTTGTGGTTAAATAATGTTCAACCGTAGTTGCCAAGGTTTCCATGGTGCGCTGTGCATTTGATGCTCTTGGTCCGGGATTATTCACAGTTTCGGAAGATGAATTCCATGGAACAATATACCCTTTCCACACCAAGTCTCCATATGCAGCCCTATCCATACGCCTATGGGCTGCATGTGCTAACTCGTGTATAGTACCCCAAAAACTCGCGATGTTCGACTACCGTACTCTTTAAGGTGAATATCAGAGCCGAAAACAATACCTCTTGAATGCACATAACTTGATTTGTTATTTTTTAGCTTGGCGTTAATTTCAACTCGACCACCAAAAAATGTGCGTTCCGGAGGTCTGTGTAAGCCATAAATGTTTCCATACCAATATAAGTGCGCCGCCCTAAATATAGTAGCATAATACTCCTGAGTACCGCCTCTGATATTTAGATTCCAATCTCCCGTTTTCTTTGGTCCACGGTATTTTGCTGCAGACCACGATGACCACCAAATGGAAAATTGGTGTCTTTTCCATTTAATAAAATATTTTGCTGGTCTTCTAAATCTTCCACTACAAGAGTAGCGTCCTTGCGCATTGCTAATTCCCGTATGGGTAGTAAACCAGCGTCTTGCTCGTACTCGCACCCCCTCAACAGGAACGTATCCTCCACTGACTCTAACAGTCTCATTTTTATAAACAGGTCTTTTACACGTATCTCTTTGTGGTAACCTAGGCATCTTTTCATATTCATCTGGCCAACCACAATTGTAATATTCCCAATGGCTAAATACCCTTCGAGTCCTGGTCGTTACAACATCATCATCCCAAACCTTTATAGTTCCGGCAGGTCGCCATTTACGCCTCCTTCTAAAAAAACCTCTTTCTTGATTCTTCAATTCTTCATCTGTAATATCATCTGAATCTTGGTTTTTTTCATCCAGGTTATTCGTTATTTTGAGGGCTTCCTCCACAAGTGCATGTATGCTGTTATCATCAGCACCAAGCCCAAAAGCACTGTATTTCCTTGTTGTACCAGAAGTCAAGTCTTCATCCTCATCAGGGATAAAAAGTGTTTCGAGAATTTCAGATTCTACTTCTGAGGGGAGTACTTTATCCACTTTTACGGCACAGTATTGATACGTCGGTTGGCCCTCTGGCACATCTGGATCTCTGTAATCGCCACTACTCTCTAAAATTTCATAATCTAAGGGGTGATCATAGAGAATTAATGTTGAATCGGCTTGAAGTATGGACAATTCCTCTTCGTTTTTTGGAATGAACTTAACATAAAGATGTGTTGCTTTAATGTCAATATCAAAATTAACAGCCTTAGAAGAAGTGCTCAAATTACGTGTGTTCGTAGCAGAGGCATCATTCTGCCTGTCTTTTAAACGTTGTAATGCTTTTTTCATATTGGTAACAGAATATGGGTTTTCTAACTGCTTCCCCAACTTAAATCTGTTGTCTGGTTCCTCTTGATAGGTTGGTTTATTGGGTTTATCAACATCTAAGAATTCATCTTTCTGACAAGAAAAAAGTAGTGTTATTACCAACGCAAGCGCAAATAATTTGGAGTAGGTTAAGTATTTCATGGGATCTCATTTTTATGTTTTCGATTTAGGTTTTGTAAGACTATTATCGCATTATGACGGAATTAATTTAAGCCACAAGTTTTATATAAAAAACAAGGGAAACAAGAAAAAAGTGTTAAAAAACACATGTTTTTTATCAAGAAGAGTCAAAAAATGGAGAAAAAGACGAAAATTTAGTTACTATAAAAAAGCACAAATTTACGCCAAAGTCTGCACCATATAAGCCACATAACAAAGCAACAAGACAAGCCCTTGTCGCCAAGAAAGCTGTAAATTTTTGGAAAACAATACCAGTGGCAGCAAGATTACGGCAAAGCCAATCATGACCCAAATATCAAATGTCAAAAGTTGCGCATCTCCTACTTGCAGCGGATGAATAACCGCCGTAATACCCAATACAGTAAGTATATTAAAGAGGTTTGAACCAATTAAATTCCCTATTGAAATGCCCTGTTCTTTTTTGATAATGGCCATTCCAGACGCTACCAATTCAGGCAGACTTGTACCTATGGAAACCAATGTAATTCCAATGACACGCTCACTCACATCATATGCACGCGCCAAGCCCACTGCACCCTGCACCAACCATTGCGATCCAAATGCAAGCCCTAACGAGCCGAGTACCATAAAAAAAACAATCCAAACCCATGATTTGAATGGGACTTCATCGGGTGTTTCTTGTACCACTACGGTGGGTTGAAATTTAATCAAATACGTCATTACCGCAACAAGAACACCAAGTAAGAGTACACCTTCAAGTTGAGTAATTGTCCCATTGTAAAGCAGAAACAATAGCAGTAGTGAAACGCCAAAAATCATAGGCCAGTCAAATTGGTAAAAACTTTTTTGGACTTGAATGCGACTAAAAAGTAATATAACACCAAGTACAAATCCAAGATTGGCAATATTTGATCCCACAACATTACCAAGCGACAAATCGGGATACCCCTCTAACGCTGCGCGAATACTGGTAATAAGTTCGGGCAAAGAAGTTGCAAAAGACACTATGGTCATCCCTACCACCACTTTAGGAACTTGCCACCTTGCAGCGGTTGCCACAGCGGCACGCAGTAGCCATTCGCCACCCAAAAGTAGCAACGTAAGACCTCCAGCAAGTAGTAGCGTATTCATGATTTGTGGCGAAGATACGATGCAGAAGGTTTTGTACCTTTGCGTTATGCAAAAAAAAGGGTTTCAGTTTTTGGCAAAATGTAATCAGCTTCTTTTACCCAGCTTAACTAAAAAGCGCGTGGATTTGGCTAAAGCTTCCAAAGGGCAACTGCTTCTTATTGCATGGCGAGCTTATGTGACAATGCGTGCGATTTA
>CBFHOG010000021.1:0-19143 GCA_965657545.1 Flavobacteriaceae bacterium
TCTGTAATCAAGTCGGCGGCACGAGCACCTATCATATGTACACCCAAAATTTCATCCGTTTCGGCATGTGCCAAAATCTTTACAAATCCGTCCGTATCCATACTGGCGCGTGAGCGTCCAAGAGCACGCATGGGAAACTGTACTTTTTTAAACGGCACGGCGCTTTCTTTTAGCTCCTCCTCTGTTTTTCCAACAGAAGCCACTTCAGGCCAGGTATAAATCACATTCGGAATTAGGTTGTAATCAATATGCGGTTTTTGACCAGCCAAAAACTCAGCCACCAATACACCTTCTTCTTCGGCTTTGTGGGCCAACATGGCACCACGCACCACATCGCCAATAGCATAAATGTTGGTTGCTGTAGTTTGTAGTTTTTCGTTTACTTCAACCTGTCCACGGTCGTTAAGGGTAATCCCTGCAGCTTCGGCATTTAGGCCGTTGGTATAAGGTCTTCTTCCTACAGAAACCAAACAATAATCCCCTTCAAAAGTTAGGGCTTCGCCCTTTTTGTTGTTTGCGGTTACGGTTACGGTATCGCCGTTGCGGTCAACGGCCGTTACTTGATGCGAAAGGTGAAATTTCACCCCTTGCTTTTTCATTACTTTCATCAATTCTTTAGAAAGCGCAGCGTCTAACACCGGACTAATGCGGTCAGCGTATTCAATCACGCTCACTTCTGCGCCCAACCTTCTATACACCTGACCCAATTCCAATCCGATAACGCCACCGCCAATCACCACTAGTTGTTTTGGGATTTCGCTTAGTTCCAATGCTTCTGTAGAAGTAATAATTCGCTCTTTATCCAAATCAATAAACGGCAAACTCCCCGGCGTTGAACCTGTTGCAATAATCGTGTTTTTTGCTTCTATGGTTTGTGCGTCTTCGCCTGTAATCTTAATATGCGTTGCATCTTCAAACGAACCCAAACCACGCAAAACGGTAATCTTGTTTTTATCCATCAAAAAATCAATACCCTTAATCGTAGTAGAAACCACTTCACGCTTACGCGCAATCATTTGAGGAAAATTGACTTCAATGGCACCGGCTACATCAATGCCATGCGTTTTAAAATCTTTGGTTGCCGTTTCGTAGTGATGCGAAGAGTCCAACAAAGATTTTGAAGGGATACAACCTACGTTAAGGCAAGTTCCGCCAAGCGTTGGTTCTTTTTCAATGAGTACGGTTTTCATGCCGAGTTGCGCGCAACGAATAGCTGCAACATATCCTCCAGGTCCCGAGCCAATTATGGCAACATCAAATTGATTCATTTTTTTGGTTTAGTTTTACAAATGTACAATGAAGCGAGCAATCGTTGCATATCCTTTTTAGTTATACACACAAATTTGTAATATTACGAGATAAATGAAACAAAAACCTACATTATCACTTGGCATTGCCCTCCTCCCCGTACTTGTTTTAGTCCTGTTGCTTTCCGTTAATGTGGGTATTTATGGGGATGATGCATTAAGTGGTTCTAATCAGTTTATACTCCTTTTGGGGGGTGCTGTTGCTGCGCTTATTGGCTTTAGACAAAATATTTCGTACAAAGAAATGTTAACGCAAGTAGCGGAAAATCTAAAATCGGTAACGGGTGCTATTCTTATTTTACTTTTTGTTGGCGCTTTGGCGGGCACGTGGTTGCTCAGCGGGATTATTCCTGCCATGATTTATTATGGGTTGCAAATACTACACCCCACCTATTTTTTGGCTGCATGTATCATTATATGTGCCTTAATATCCATTGCAACAGGAAGCAGCTGGACTACTTCGGCAACGGTTGGTATTGCGCTTATTGGCATTGGAAAAGCCATGGGAATTCCTGTGGGTATGATTGCGGGGGCAGTTATTTCTGGGGCGTATTTTGGTGATAAAATGTCACCGCTAAGCGATACGACAAACCTTGCGCCTGCTATGGCTGGCGGAGAATTGTTTTCGCACATTCGGTATATGACCCTTACAACGGTACCTACCATTTTGGTTACACTTTTGGTATTTCTTGTTATTGGATTTACGCAACAACCAGAAAGTGTTATGCAAACAGAATCCTTATTGGTGGCAATAAAAGAACGGTTTACTGTAAACCCGTTACTTTTTACAGTACCTATTATCGTGGTGGTCATGATTGCAAAAAAGACACCACCTTTGGTTGCACTGCTTATCGGAACACTTTTGGGTGTGTTGTTTGCCCTTATTTTCCAACAACCTTTAATTGCGTTGTTAGCTAATCAAGACATATCTTGGTCAGGAACATACAAAGTTGTTATGGATGCCATTACAGTTTCTACCACAATAGAAACCAGTAATCCATTGTTAAACGATTTATTCCAATCGGGAGGCATGGCAGGAATGTTGGGCACCATTTGGCTTATTATCTGTGCGATGGTTTTTGGAGGTATTATGGATGCTATAGGTGCGCTTGAGGCAATCAGTGCGGCATTATTACGCTGGGCAAAAAGTACCTTTCAATTATTTGCCAGTACGGTTGCGTCCTGTTTGGCCATAAATATTACAGCATCAGATCAGTATCTTTCCATTGTGGTACCTGGAAAAATGTTTGATAAAGCCTATAAAGATCGCGGGTTGGCGCCGGAAAACTTAAGCCGTACACTGGAAGATTCGGGAACCGTAACATCTGTTCTGGTGCCGTGGAATACCTGTGGTGCATATCAGTCGGGTGTACTTGGCGTTTCAGTGGCAGAATATTTTGTGTATGCTATTTTTAATTGGCTGAGTCCATTCACTACCTTACTTTTTGCAGCCATTGGATATAAAATAAAGAAGCTAAAATCATAGTATTGATGATGCTTATCTTCTCATAGAAAATTAAAATTTGTATCGCCAAGAATTCATACAAATTTGTTTAGTTTTGAACCTCATAATTAAAACAAAAAATATGGCTATTGTAGGAAAAAAATTCCCAGACGTAACAGTGAACGCAATGAACGAAATGGGTGACACCATTCAAATTAATGTTCTTGAAGAAGCGGTTAATAACAAGAAAAAAGTATTGTTGTTTTGGTATCCAAAAGACTTTACTTATGTATGTCCAACAGAATTACACGCATTTCAAGCGGCACTTCCAGAATTTGAAAAAAGAAATACCATAGTGATTGGTGCATCTTGCGACACTGCAGAAGTGCACTTTGCTTGGCTAAGCACCTCTAAAGATAACGGAGGTATCGAAGGAGTAACATATAATATCCTGGCAGATAGCAACCGTAATCTTTCTACAATTCTTGGCGTGCTAGACGGTGACAATCATCAATATAACGAAGAATACGATACTGTTTTGATGGAAGGCGACAATGTGCCAAACCGTGCTACGTTCCTCATTGATGAAGATGGAATTGTACAACACGAAAGTATCAACAATAAACCTATCGGACGTAATGTAGATGAGTTTATTCGTATTGTAGATGCACTTGCACACAACCAAAAACACGGCGAGGTTTGTCCTGCTAACTGGGAAGAAGGTAGCGAAGCTATTAACGCTACTAGTGAAAGTGTTGCTGACTATTTAAGTAAGAAATAAGATGGTAACGGAACTAAGTGGAGATAATTTGCAAGAACTGCTGTCTCAGCACGACACTGTGTTGGTACAATACTCTGCAGGTTGGTGTGGCAATTGCCGTATCATGAAGCCAAAGTTTAAAAAAATGGCATCCGAAAATCCAGGTGCATTTTTTGTTTTGGTTGATGCTGAAAAAAATCCAGCTTCACGGAAACTCGCAAACGTGGACAACCTCCCTACATTTGCAGGTTTTAAAAACGGTGCTATTGTAAACCAGGTACAGACCAACAAACTTGATGTACTACAATCATTTGTAAATGAAATTACCAATAATTAAACACCTTACGGAGTTTATACAGCAAAACGATGAAGATTTTGTTGTCGAAGCTGCCGAGACGTTGGAAGCACTTACTGAAGTTCCTTCCTTAAAAGAAGAAGAGCTTGACGTAATTGGTGAACTCATTTCAAATATGTATGGAGCACTTGAAGTTCATAAAATGATACAAGAGGGTGTTGCACCCAAACAAGCGCTCAATGATTTCATGAAGCGCGTACTTGGATCTATAGACAAATAAACACTTTTTGTTTACGACATAAAACCCGATGACATCATCGGGTTTTTTTGTTGTATTTTTGACTGTTAAACAATGGGTATTAAAGAGAAATTACGCGTAAAAGGACTCAACCGCCAACAGCAAATTGTATGGGGTGCGTTTTGTGTACTGATTTCCATTTTACTATTTGCTGCCTTTATTTCCTTTTTCCAAACTTGGAAAGTAGATCAAAGTGCTTTGGGTGAACTAAGCAATAGAGAAATACCTGTAGAAAACAGTATCCGAAAATTAGGGGCGTCACTTAGCTATATCCTTATTTATCAAGGAATTGGCGTGGGTGCATTTTTAATTGCCTTTATGGTATTGGTTACAGGGCTCAGTCATTTTATAAACATGGGCACTAATAAATTAGGCGTGCGCTGGATTTGGACGTTGCTACTTTCCCTATGGCTATCTATCGTTTTTGCACTCATTTTACCAAATTCTTTTTTGCTAAGTGGTGTAACAGGATATGAAACAAATGCATTACTGGTACACTACATTGGCCCATTGGGGGTAGCAAGTTTATTGTTGCTTATTGCTATTGCTTTTTTGGTGTATCAATTGAAGTGGAAACCTGAAAATATAAAATTTAAATCAAAAAAAACATCCAAAACTAGTGTAGTTGAAGATGAAGTAACTGAAGTTTCTTTTGAACCACCTATCATTGAGGAAACGTCCAGTGTTGCTAAAAAAGCTACAATATCAAAAAAAGAGAGTACTCCAAAAATTGAGAATGATGTTGAACTATCTGTTACAGAAACCGAAGAAGACGAAATTGTAAAGAAGGCAAAAAAATTGGTTTCAGATTTTGGAGAGGTTGACCCCACACTAGAATTAAAAAATTTCCGCTCTCCCACAGAGTCGCTGCTAAAAAGTTATCCTCACGAAGGGATTACAATAAATGAGCAAGAACTCGAAGAAAACAAAGAGCGTATTGTGGATACGCTAAAAAACTATCAGATTGGTATCGCAGACATCAAAGCTACTATTGGCCCAACAGTTACACTCTATGAAATTGTACCAGCAGCAGGCGTTCGTATCTCAAAAATCAAGAACTTAGAGGACGACATAGCGCTGTCACTAGCTGCGTTGGGTATTCGAATCATTGCACCCATTCCAGGAAAAGGAACGGTGGGAATTGAAGTGCCTAACAAAAATGCAACCATTGTATCGATGCGTTCTGTGATATTGGCGAAAAAGTTTCAAGAGGCTGAAATGGAACTTCCGCTGGCTCTTGGAAAAACCATCAGCAACGAAACCTTTGTAGTGGACCTAGCCAAAATGCCACACTTGCTTATGGCAGGAGCTACGGGACAAGGGAAATCGGTTGGGCTAAATGCGATTTTAACTTCGCTGCTTTACAAAAAACACCCTGCTGAAATCAAATTGGTGCTAGTCGATCCAAAGAAAGTTGAGCTTACTCTTTTCAACAAAATTGAGAGACACTATTTGGCAAAACTCCCTGATACTGATGAAGCTATCATAACGGATAACAAACAGGTCATCAATACACTGAATTCGTTATGTATTGAGATGGACAATCGGTATGACTTGCTAAAAAATGCGATGTGTCGCAATATCAAAGAATACAATACCAAGTTTAAAGAACGTAGGCTAAACCCACATGACGGACATACATTTTTACCCTACATTGTTTTGGTAATTGACGAGTTTGCAGATCTTATCATGACCGCAGGCAAAGAAGTAGAAACGCCTATTGCGCGACTTGCACAGTTGGCTCGGGCTATAGGAATTCACTTGATTATTGCCACGCAACGACCATCGGTAAATGTCATTACAGGACTTATTAAGGCGAATTTCCCTGCGCGGATTGCTTTTCGTGTTACCTCAAAAGTGGATTCTAGAACTATTTTAGATAGCGGAGGCGCAGATCAGTTGATTGGTCGTGGTGATATGTTATTTACACAAGGAAACAACCTCATTAGGCTACAATGCGCTTTTGTGGACACACCTGAGGTAGAAAAAATTACCGATTTTATTGGATCGCAACGTGCTTATCCAGATGCACACCTATTACCCGAGTACGTCTCTGAAGAAAGTATTTCAACAAAAGAGAACAATATTGCGGATCGAGATGCCCTATTTAAAGAGGCGGCAGAAGTAGTGGTCAATGCGCAACAAGGTTCGGCATCGCTTTTGCAACGCAAGCTGAAATTAGGATACAATCGTGCAGGACGCATCATAGACCAATTGGAAGCAGCTGGAATTGTAGGTCCATTTGAAGGAAGTAAAGCCCGGGAGGTCATGTTTAGAGACGTGATTTCATTACATGAATTTTTATCAAAAGAAAATGAAAATTAAACTTGTATGTATTAGCCTACTTTGTGCTGGAATTATGCTAGCGCAAAATCAAGATAAGCGAGCAGAAAAATTATTGGAAGAAGTTTCTGAAACTCTTGCCGATTATACCAACATCGCTATTGATTTTAGCTACGAATTGGTAAACAGAAAAGAATACATAAAACAAAAAGAACAAGGAACTTTGGTCGTACAAGACAATAAGTATCTGCTCCATTTGATGGGGATTCAGCAACTAAGCGACGGGAAAAATGTACACACCATCAACAAAGAAAATGAAGAAATACTGATTGAGCCTGTTGATACAGATTTAAGTGAAGGATTAAATCCTTCCAAATTGTTTTCATTTTATAAAGAGGGATACCTGTTTTCTTGGGACATTACCCAACCCTTGTATGGTGGTAGAACCATTCAATTTGTAAAACTCACCCCAATTGACACCTATGCACAAGCAGCGTATTTACTCCTGGGTATTGATACCAAAACCAAGCATATTTACAAACTCATTGAAGTTGGTGATAACGGAACAGAAACCACGCTAACCGTAAGAAAATTCACGCCAAACAAGGCTATTTCTGAAAATACCTTTGTCTTTTCTGAAGCAAATTATCCCAATTATTATATTGACAGATTTTAATGAAGCTTCCCCTAATAGATCGGTATATTTTAAAAAGTTACCTCACCGTTTTAGTGAGTTTCTTTTTTATTTTGATGTTTATATTCATCATACAAACGGTCTGGGTTTTTATTGATGAATTTGCTGGTAAGGGATTGGATGTGACTGTATTGCTTCGGTTTTTACTCTATTATTCTCCAAAATTAATTCCGTTGGTATTGCCACTAACCATTCTTTTGGCTTCCATCATGACGTTTGGGAATTTTGCAGAACGTTATGAGTTTGCCGCAATGAAATCTGCTGGAATTTCTTTAACGCGTGCTATGCGCCCTTTGATTGTTGTAAATAGCATTGCTTGTCTGGCCACGTTTTATGTGGCGAATACAGTAATCCCATTAGCGGAATTTAAAACCTATAATCTAAGAAAAAACCTTTCCAAAATGCGCCCTGCTTTGGCTATCACAGAGGGAATGTTTAACGATATTGGAGAAAGCAATATCAAGGTAGCTAGAAAATATGGGGAGAACGACAAATTACTTGAAAACGTCATCATACACGAAAAATCACCAAACCAAGTCAATAATGTGGTAATAAAGGCCGCTAGAGGTGAACTTAAAAGTGAAGAACTACAAGAAGGGTTACAATTGGTTTTATATGACGGATATCGCTATGAGGAAGTTGTCCAAAAAAATAAACGCAAAAAAAATGACCCCCATAACCGAATTGCTTTTAAACAATATACAATGAATATTGATTTAAGAGCATTTAACAATGTGGACTTAGATGAAACCAGCTATAGCAATACCTTTAAAATGCAAAATATTAATGAGCTGAGTCAAAGCATTGACTCGCTTACGAAGGGTTATGTTTCAGAAATTGAGGGTTTTGCGAACACCGTATATCTAAGAACAGGGATTAAATCTGTTAATAGGTTGAAAAAAACACATACAAATGAAAGCTTCAGCGGCAGAAATAGCTATTTGGGTGTATTCACAAGAAAACAAAAAGAACAGATTTTAAGTGCTGCAAAAAACAATGTTGATATTCAGCTTAGCAATTTCAACAATCAAAAACAGTTGTTTTTTATTCGCGAAAAAGTCATCAATCTACACCGCCTTTGGCGCGATGATAAGTTTGTAAATGCGTACGCCACACTACTTTTGTTCTTTGTAGGAGCTCCATTAGGTGCCATTATTAGAAAAGGAGGTTTTGGGTTGCCAATTGTTGTGGTATTAACCATATTTTTTTCCTATCATTTTGCAGGTACACTATTTAAAAACAGTGCTGAGGATGGTAGCCTTCACCCTTTTTGGGGGGCATGGCTTATTTCTATTGTACTAACCGTGGTGGGATTGGTTGCAACGATTCGTGCAAGTAAAGACAAGTCGGTTTTTGATATTGAGCGATTGAGGCTACATATAAATTTACCCCTAAATTTTATCGTTAAAAAAATTAAAAGATGACAAAAGATATTCGTTTAGACCGAATTGAGGATGCTATTGAAGATATCCGAAACGGAAAAATAATTATTGTAGTGGATGATGAAAACCGTGAAAATGAAGGAGATTTTGTTGGTGCGGCCGAAATGGTTACTCCAGAGATGATAAATTTTATGGCTAAAGAAGGTCGTGGACTAATCTGCACTCCTATCACGGAAGAACGCTGTCAAGAATTAGACCTTTACCCCATGGCAAGTAACAATACCGACCCAATGGGAACGGCTTTTACGGTTTCTATCGATCTAAAAGGAGATGGTGTGACTTCTGGTATTTCAGTAGCAGACCGATCAAAAACAGTTCGAAAACTAATCAGCGCTGATGCAAAAGCACATGATTTTTTAAGACCTGGACATATTTTTCCTTTGGTTGCTAAAAAAGGGGGCGTATTGAGACGCACCGGGCACACAGAAGCGGCTATTGATTTTGCCCGTTTGGCGGGTTTTCAACCTGCTGGAGTAATCGTTGAAATCATGAATGAAGATGGCACCATGGCACGATTACCACAACTCCGTAAGGTTGCCGACACCTTTGATCTAAAATTGGTTTCAATTGAAGATTTGGTAAGCTATCGTATGAAACACGATAGTTTGATTGAAGTAAAAGAAGATTTTGAAGTTGAAACCGCTTATGGGATGTTTAGACTTCGGGCCTTTCACCAAAACACCAATAACCAAATTCATATTGCCCTAACAAAAGGGAATTGGCAAGAGGACGAAGCCGTGCTTACACGTGTTCACACCCAACAATTGAACAGTGAACTATTACGGATTTTAAATCAAAATAAGACAAGTTCTCTCGACGCTATCTTTAAATACATCGAAAAAGAAAGCAAAGGAGCTGTGATTTTTATCAATCAATTACAACCTGCAGATCGATTATTGGAAGATTTAAAGTCCATTCAAAACCAAACAGAGAACAGACGCGCAATGGATGAAAAAGACTTTGGAATTGGCGCTCAAATGATTCATGCTGTTGGAATTAGTAAGATTAAATTACTCTCAAACAGTACCAAAATAAAACGCGTAGGGATGTCAGGGTATGGACTGGAAATTGTTGAATACGTCTCCTACCAATAACATTCTTTTAATTCAAATTACGCCTACCAAGTTTATGCCCTTTTAGTGCGTAGTATAATATCAGCCCATAACACGGAAGTAAAATCCAATAGCCACTGGTTGAAGCCTGTGCCAAGGCTTCGGGTTCAGACAAAGCTGTTGTTAGTAAATCTACTTTTTTTCTATCTACAAGTCTTCCATACAAAGGTGGAATGATAGCACCTCCCGAAATTGCCATAACGAGCAATGCTGAGGCTGTTTTTGTAAAGCTACCCAACCCTCTTAGTGTCAGAGGCCATACAGCAGGCCAAACCAAGGCATTTGCAAATCCTAAGGCGGCAACAAAAAACACCGAAGTGCTACCGTGCGTATTCATAATACATAACGAAAAGACAATCCCCAAAACTGCACTTATTTTTAAAGCATCGTCTTGGCTTATATATTTTGGTATAAGCAGAATGCCTAAGGCGTATGTAAAAACCATGGCTAAGAGTGTGTACATGGTGAAAAACTTAGCCTCTGCAACAGGAAAGCCCAATGAAATTCCGTAAGCTATGATCGTATCCCCAGCGATGACTTCAGCACCTACATAGGCAAACAAGGTAAGTACGCCTAACCACAAATGTGGGAAATTAAAAATGGAAGTTTTGGCATTAAGATCAGCACTGCTGTGCGTTTCGGCGGATGCCTCTACATGTGGAAGCGGGGCTTTTCGAATAAGCAACCCTAAAAGGATAAGAACGCCAGTCATAACAATATAGGGTACTTTTACGCCATTCGCTAGGGTATCTAACAATACGTCTTTTTCGGCATTCGAAACTACTGCCAATTGATTTTGCACCTCATCGATACCTGTTAAAAGCAGCGCCCCAAAAATAACAGATCCTAAACCTCCAGCCACTTTGTTGGCAATACCCATGATGGCAATCCGTTTTGCCGCACGATCTATAGGGCCTAAAATTGTTATGTACGGGTTTGAGGCGGTTTGAAGTAATGTCATACCGGTTCCTTGAATAAAAATAGCAAGCAAAAAAATCCAATACGTTCTTGCTTGAGCAGCCGGTATAAAAATCAATGCCCCGATAGCCATGATGAAAAGCCCCAAAGACATGCCTTTTCTATAGCCTGTTTTTTTAAGTATATAGGCAGATGGGAGTGCCATAACAACAAAAGAAATATACGAAGCTGAGGCTACCAAATACGATTGAGCATCTGTTAGCTCATGTATGGTTTTCATAAATGGTATCAGCGCCCCATTGATCCATGTGACAAAGCCAAAAATAAAAAACAAACCCGCTATAATAGCTATGGGTAACAGCATGTTTTTTGGTTGATTCGACTGTACTTATTTATTGTTAAAAGTTAATGATTGGTCAAAAATTCTTTTTTTAACTTCTTTGATATAATGTCGCCCAATTGGAATTCTTTTTTTTGAAATTTCAATAAAATTTCCTTCTAAAGCGGTAATTTTTCCAATGGATATAACATAAGAACGATGTACACGAATAAAATCTGACTGTGGCAACTCTTCTGAAATTGCTGTCAGTGATTTGTGTACAACATGCCTTCCTTCAATGGTAAATACCCTTATGTAATCTTTCAAACTTTCAATATACAACACATCATTGAGATTGACTTTCAGAAACTTTTTATTAACCTTCAAAAACATATGGGCTTGCGGTGTAAATATATTAGGATTTGATTTTTTCGCAAGTACTAAATGATACACTTTATTCATCGTCTTTAGTAAACGGTCAAACGAAATCGGTTTAATTAAATAATCCAATGTATTAAACTCAAAGCTTTTTAGGGCATATTGTTCTTGAGATGTATAAATGACAACCATGTGAGTTCGATTGATTTGTGCTATCCAATCAAAACTTAGTGAAACATCAATGTTTACATCTATAAAAACGATATCTACGTTTATATTTTTAACAAAAGTAAAAGCTTTTTCTAAATCACTTAAAACTCCCAAAACTTCTATTAATTCAAAGCTTTTTAGCTGATTTTTTAAACGGCCTGCTGCATAGGAATCATTATCAACAAGTAGCCCTTTAATTTTCATGGATTTGCATCGGGGTGTTTAAAATTTATGACAACATAATTTTAAGCAGTCAAAAAATATATTTTCATTTATTTTAAAACCGTTATACATTTTAATATAAAAATTAGCAAAAATGTCTGATCGAGTGATTTTACGGGAAAAAAATTGTAGCGAGAACTATTTTAAAAATCTTATTCTCGATACAAGTTTTACTCCTTTCAAGCATAAAATTAACTCGATTTGAAATTTTTAAATCAAAACATACAACAATTTGTTATGGTATTTACTGAGCAATTTTAACAAAAATAATTTAGAAAATCACTAAAATATGTTAAATTATTATAATATAATATTCACTTAAACAGCTTATTTGTGTTGTTTGTCTATAAAACGAGGTTGTTAGTAGAGTTTTTTTTTTAACACTATCATAAGTAAGGAAATTTGTTGTATTCAATCATAAAACCCTAACCTATTGAAAAACAGCGTCTTAATTATATTGCACTGCTAAAAAACGAAGATTACACCATTACTGAGAGTTCATCAGTGGTAACATTGGCACATAATACAACAGCTCCTAATGATTGAACTCTTTTACAGGAGGTATTTTCTAAGTTCGGTAATCTAAATAAGTACAACAAAAACAATCTGGTCAGTACCTAAAAAATATTGACTGTTGTTTCATATTTCGCTCAATCAAATCTTTAACAAACAACGCATATTGATGAATAATTTTAAACGAAAACGTCTTAAGCATAAAATAACTGTTTTACTGGTTATTTCCTTTTTTGGTCTTCAAGCGCATGCACAATTAGAAAAAGTAATTAACAGCAAGGGAAGTATTATTGACGTTAAAAACAACCGAGTTTCAAGTTCATCTACAGCCCCCACAACTCCATTAGAAGGGGATGTTTGGTTTGATAATTCTGACCCAAACAATATTGTAACCAAAATCTATAAGGACCCTACAGATGAATGGATAACTATTTCCACGGGAACAACTTGGAATGTAGTGGGAAATGCAAACACGAATGATGACAATACACATTTTTTAGGAACAACAGACAATCAAGACTTGGTGATAAGAACAAATAATGTAGAGGCAGCTCGTTTTTCATCTGAAACTCCTGGGTTTAATTCTAGATTTTTATTGAACCCAGCAAACAGCTGGTCTGGACAACCAGGGACCGGGAACCTTATTGGCATAAATACAACAGTATTTGACCAGCGATTAAGAATAACTTCTGGAAATTCCGACACGCAAAGCGATATCCAGGGTGCAAGTATTGATTTGTTTGGGAATACAACAGGTGCAAATAAAGGCCGGATAGACCTTGTTGGCGGAAGTGTCGCTTCTGGGACAACCAACGCCATTACTTTTTGGGGAAACGAAGACGGTAATACACAAGGAATCCGCATGGTTATTAATGGGCAGGGAAATGTTGGAATTGGAAATATATCACCAAATGCCAGTGCGGTTTTAGATTTAAGTAATTCAGACCAAAGAGCATTAATGTTACCGTCTGAAGATGAACCTACAGACATCTCTAATCCTGCAGATGGGATGATCGTTTATGCAAGAAATAGAACAAACGCTTATTTAAGAACCGATAATGCATGGAAACCCATTGCATACAATAGTGTAAGCAATGAACTTATTTTTGATGGTGATGATGATTCAGACTCCACTAACGACAATTTTTATTACGTGTCTTTTGTCATAAATGACAGTTGGAAAGTTGTCCGATATAACAAAACAGATGTGAATGATGAAGCCACTGCAGACACAAATAATAACGCTAGCGTGACCGCACAACCTACTACTCTTGCAGCCTGTGCTGCATTAACCTTTTAATTTATAAGCCACCGCTATCATGAAAAAAACAACCATTCTTTTTTTACTGTTTTTTGTAACCACAACACAATATGCTTTAGCAGATTTTAACCTATCAAATACAACAATTACCCAAACAGGCACCGATACGGATTTATCTGGAATTGAAGGTAATGGAGCAACAAAAACAAACGTAAGCTCAAATTTTAGCGTCTATAATAAAACAGGAAATAGATTGGAAATTAACGGAACGTTAACGATCTCTCCAGAAAAAGAACAACTGTTATCATCATCTGCTCAGGGAATTGTTGTTAATAATGGTGGTCATCTTATAATTAATGGAGAAATCATAGTTGGAGGACAAACGTCATATAGCGAGAGCTACTTTTTAATATCCAGCTATAAAAACACAGGGGTAAATGGAACTTATAGCGAGGCTTATGCCTGTATTTATGTTAAGCAAGGCGGGAGAATTACTTGGAAAGGAGGCTATGTTCAAGCTGCGCAACCCATAGTATTTGGCACTACCGCTGCCCCATCTGCAACTGTTGAAATTAAAAAAGCGGGGTGGAATGCACTTGGTTTAAAAACAACTTACGCAGCAATGGTGCGTCAGTACAATAACGATATTTCCGTGGATGGCTTTAAGTTTATCAATGGTGGTTCTTGGGTAGATATGAAAAAACCTTTAGCTGGTAAATCTATTAAAGGTTTTGAATTTAATCATGCTTATGGCTTTGGATTATCAGGAGGTCAGTACGATAATGATTGGCATGAATATAGAGATTATTCCGCTTTTAATGAAATCAGAGGGGGAGGGTTTTGGTCTAATGTAATGATGCGGTTTATCAATTCTGCTAATGGAAGCGACATGGTAGTTGTTGGGGGGTCTATTTCAAACTCTTTAAATAGGGGTGTTTGGGAAGCAAGAAAAGAAATTGAAATCACTTTAACTGATATTAACAGCAACCCCATTAGTGGGGCTAAAATATATATCCCTGACAACAATAATGATGGCTTCAGAAAAAACGATAACCTCACGACAGAAGCAATAAATTATCTGGATGATAATAACTATCTATTTACGACTGGCGCTACTGGTAAAACGGACGTTCAAAGTATTTTGCTTGCTTCAGCAGTAAGAAATTCAGGGTCAGCAGAAGGAACCAACGACTCAGGCGACAATAAAAAATCATACCGCGGGAAAAATATGGACGACTCTGACATCTTTGATGTTTTTATTTTTAATTACAATCACCTACCACAAACCACAGAATTAACACTCAAAGGAAATGGTGTGTTATCTTTAGAATACAAATTACTTACCGATCCAAATATTTCCGAGCAAAATAAGACAACTGTAGATGCTTATACAGAAATAGAGACTAGTGAACAATTCTACGACAGAGCCAAGGCGTTTCTCATGAATAATTTCACCGGAGAAACAGCCACAATCGTAACTCGTACAGGGAATGAAATAAATGCAGGGAGTCACAACGTCGTAATAGACGCATCAGCAAATAGTGCTTTTGCCTTTAGCAACAATACCATTACAATAAAAGCAACAGAATTTGTCGGTAATATTAAAACATCAGGTACGCTAACACTAAGTAATGGTGCAACAATTTTTGGTGGTTATGAAGACTCTACAGGGATAAATAAATTTGTTTTTTTAGATTGGAAAAGCACAATCACTTTAGATGTAGAAATTAAAAATTTGGATACGAATACGGCAATTACCAATGATAGTGCGACACAAACTTATAAAGGCCATTTTCTGTTTCCAAATCCCTCTCCTACAGAGGGTATTAGGGTTAATATTACAAATGGAAGTGGATATTCGGTTTATCAGGAAATTATTCCAGAAGATGATTTGACTTTTATCCGTAAAGACGTTACACTAGATGCAAGTGAAGCCAGACAAAATGAAATGATCTTTTTAGCCCAGAAATTACTTCAAAAAACAGAAGGAATAAATAACAAAATAAATGGAGTGACACCATCATTTAATGGAACACTCACAATAACAAATATCGGTCAAGGTGCAACAGGTGAGAATCAAATAGCGCTTTTGGCACTTCTTAGACAAATCCTTTTAGAAACAACGGCTAGTAGAAATTCTCTTGAATAAGCATTTATTTGAACAAAAATGGGTTTAAAAATATCTGATTAAGCTGGTAGGAGTTCAAAAAATATTTGTCGAAAAGCTACATTCCATTGGTTATAAAAAATACTTTTTTAATTTATTAAAACACGCCTCCACTGTCATTTTTCTCGTCGTTTTCACGTTGCCGCCTGGATTTTGCGCGGTATTTACCACTACCAAAACGGTAGTTAAATCCTAGTTGTACTGTGCGGCTCTCCCACTGAAACGCTCCCTTTGTAGGAAATGGTTTGTGTGCGCTAAATCGGAATCTCATGGTATCGAAAACATCGTTTAGCCCAATATTTACTGTACCTTTTTCTTTGAGTACGCTTAGCCTTGCGCCCAAGTTCATAAAATACATAGGAAGCATGTCAAATTGTAGGTTTTTGTTTTTTCCTCTGTAAAACATAAATACCGTAAATGTCAGCCTTTTGCTTGCGCTTAAACTGTTATACATTCTAAAATTCCATGCTACATTATCTACAACATTTACATCTCTTACGATATTGTCTTTTGTGGCATCTTTTAAAGGAACGTTAAGGTATTCTGCTATGCCTTTTTGTTTTTGTGAAAACAAATCAAAACTCGTATTAAATGACCACCATTTTGTAGGCTTATAATTGGATGAAAGCTCCATGCCATATGCCGAAGTATTGTCAAAATTATCGTGCGTTAAAATTACCTTACCCGACTGTATATCGCTTTCATCTACATAAAGCGCACGATTTATTTCGTTTGAAATAGCACGGTAAAAAACACCCGCTGTAATGGACCCTTTTTTTACCCTTCGCGTATGATTTATCTCGAACGAATTGGTGAATTGGGGTAATAATTTTTGATTTCCATAGGAAGAAACCATGGGCGTAGACCACTCTTTTATGGGGTTAACCTGACCAATACCTGGTCGATCAATACGGCGGCTATAACTAAACTGATAGGATTTTTTTTCGCTCTGTGAATAGGTCAAATAAAATGAGGGGTACAACTCCGTATAGGAATTTGAAAAAGGATTTAAGCTTGTTCGTTTTGAATTGTTTTCGGTAAAGGTCTCTTTGGCCTGAGCAGTGACCTCAACAGTCTCTGCCCTAACACCCACTTGATAGGACCATTTGTCTAATTTTTTACCATAGGTGGCATAAAGGGAATAAATATCTCGGGTATAGTCAAACGCAGTGTCTGGCGCAGGTCCAAAATTTCCCCTACTGTCAATAGATTCACCTGTAGAAGAAAATAAAATTAAGGTATTGAATAAACGTGCCTCCGCTCCTACTTCTAATTTGGTTTTTTCTGTTAAAGGGTTAACATAATCCAAGTTGATGGTTGTTCGCTTTCTATCTGTTTGATTTTTATCGTTGTGATTTTTTGAGTCATCGGGAGATGGGTAAGTAAATGCCACAGGATTATCAGAATCAAAAATATTATGATCTACCTCTAGTTCAATGTTGCTGCCCTCTTTATCAAAATCGTGTTTGTAATTAAAATTATATTGGGCCGAGTTATTATTTGCATTCGCATCAAAATTTTGATATTCAATAAAGCGGATATTATCTTTATAGGATATGGTTTCCGTATCGCCTATAGTACTGTTGTCAGCCGGGTTTTGGCTTGTAAATATTGAGAGTGTGTTTTTATCGTTTACATATATATCTATACCTACTTTAAAAATATGCGATTCGCGCTTATCAAAAAACTTAAAGTTCTGCTCAGATAAATCTTGGGTGCGTTCTATATGACCATTATTGGCATTTTCGGAAATATTATTGTTGTAATTTCCATATACATTAAATTTTCCAGTGCGGTAATTTAGGTTTAAACCGCTATTAAATTTTGGGTTAATTTCCTTACTCCAATTGGCACTCAACGAACCGTTAAATCCTGTGAGTTGATTTTTGTGTAAAACAATATTAATAATACCCGTCATTCCGTCTGGATTATATTTTGCTGATGGATTTGTAATAAGCTCCACGGCCTTAATTGCCGATGACGGAATTTGCTTGAGCAATTGAGCGGCAGGAATATTAGACAGCTTTCCATCTACCATTACAGGAACATTTTCATTGCCACGAAGGCTAATAGCGCCTGTTTGTGGATCAACACCCACAGACGGAATTCCTACCATGAGCTCCGATGCCGTTCCTGCAGCTGCTAAGTCTTTTCCAATCGTAATCACTTTTCGGTCAACCTTTTGCTGAATCGTAGAAACCTCCCCTATGACTTCTACAGCGTCAAGTTGGGTTGCCGATTCTGTTAATGAAATTCTTCCCACATCAATGGTATAATTTCCCTTGCCAATAGTTACGTTTTGTTTTACTTTTTCATACCCTATAAATTGGATGATAAGTGTATAGGTACCCGCTGCAATTTTATCTAATTTAAAGTACCCTTTTTCGTCTGTGATAGTACCTGTTATCGTTTCGCCTTTGGTATTGCTTAGCACCACGCTTACATAAGGTAATGGCTGGTTTAGAGAATTATCGAATACCAACCCCGAAACAGTCCCTGTTTTAGGCGTAGTAGCAGTTGTTGTAAATGATGTGAAAAATAAAAATAAGGCACATAGAAATGTGGTGAAGCTTTGACGTAACATATTTTAGATGATTGGTTGAGTGATTTAGGTTTTGTTTAATAACGTCAAAACAAGAAAAATGTTACGCTTCCAAATATCAAAAGAACCAGAGCTTAATTGACATGGCAACCACCATTACCATCATCACAGCTTTGATTACACCCTCACCTTTCTTAACTGAATAACGCGAAGCAAAAAACGCTCCTGCCGCATTTCCTACTGCCAAGGCAACGCCATATTTCCAATTGATATGACCAGAAAGTGCGAAAGTCGCCAATGCGCCTGTGGTATATATAAAAGCTACCACCACTTTCGTGGCGTTTACACGAATCAGATCCATACGGTTTACATAATTCATAAACAGCATCATGATAAATCCAATACCCGCATTGATAAAACCGCCATAAATCCCAATAAAAAAGAAAGCGACCATAGACCAAATAAGTGTTTTACCCGATGTTTTTGCTGAGGTAGAAATCGCATTGTATTTGGGTTTAAAAACCATCAGTACCACAACCACAAGCATGATTATAGCTAAAATTCTATTGAATACATTTCCATCTATATCAATGGCAATTCGCGCGCCTATAAGGGCGCCTAATAGTGCTACTCCCCCCAAGTATAAACTGAAAGGGAACGAATTTATTTTTTTACTTCGAAACCCTAGGGTTGCCGAGCTAGTCGCAACCAGAATAGCCACGCGATTGGTACCATTTGCAGTTGCTGAAGGTAATCCCAAAAAAATAAGTAATGGCAGGGTAAGTAACGAACCACCGCCTGCCATGGTGTTTATAAATCCTGCAAAGAGTCCTGCGCCAACAAGTAAAAGTAAATCGTATGGGAAGTCTATCATAAGGCAAATGTAGGCATTCAAAGAAACAAGCAAGAAATGCGTTTTCAGAAATAAAAAAAGAGCCTATATTTGCAGCCATTGGAGAAATGGCAGAGTGGTCGAAT
>CBFHOG010000022.1:0-13165 GCA_965657545.1 Flavobacteriaceae bacterium
TAAAATGATACCAGGTGAAATCATTGAAGGAAAACACAAACCACTTGTTTCAAAAGAAGATTTTTTAAAGATTAATGCTATTGAAACGCATCATCCAAAACATCATAAGGCAGCCAATGAAAACCTTCCTTTAAAGCAGTTTATATATTGCGATAGCTGTAAACTTCCACTTACTGGATACCTTGTTAAGAAAAAAGGACTCTACTACTATAAATGTAGAACTAAAGGGTGCTCGTGCAACAAATCTGCTAAAACACTTCACACTACCTTTACTGAGGATTTAAAAACCTATCAGTTAGATCCTAAATACAAGGATATTGTAAAAGAAGTGATGACATATACTTACGACAACATCACCAAAGAATTGAGAATTCAAAAAAAGTCTATTAAAAAAATAATTACGGAGCTCAATACAAAAATAGAATCAATTGAAGAGCGGTATGCACTTGGCGAATTAGACAGCTCTATCTACAAAAAGTTTAAAGACAAGTATGAAACTCGAAAAGAAGAATTACAGTCAAAAATTGAAAATCCATCACTTAGTAGTTCGAACCTTGAGTTGGCTATTGATAAAGCCCTTACATTATCCGAATCTCTCGAGAAGATTTGGGAAGATGGGAATTTAAAACAAAGACAAAAACTACAAAATTTAGTCTTTCCATCCGGATTGGGTTACGATAAGTCAAACGACCGAGTTCGAACCCCAAAAGTGAATGCTATTTTTGGCTCAATTCCGATTTTATCGAAGGAAATTTCAAACATAAAAAAAGGAGAACCAATTCCTGTGAATCAATTCTCCGATTGCGTGATCGCGATAGGATTCGAACTTATGACCGTTCCGATTTGAAATCGGAATGCGCTATCCAGCAATTAGCTTTTCAATATATTTTCTCGACTTTTTCGCTTTGATTGCGTGCTCTCTTTTATAAGCATCCGATTTGCTTTCGAAACTTTCAGTGTGCATTATTTCCCAAGGAATCCCTCCCTTAGTGGCCTTGCTTCTTCCAGAGTTGTGTCTATTTAACCTATCTATAATACAGTGCGTGTGTCCTGTGTAATACCGATCTAAAGATTTTGAGTAAAGTATATAAACGAAAAACATGAAATGGGGGAGGCTTGTGATCGCGATAGGATTCGAACCTATGACCGTCTGCTTAGAAGGCAGATGCTCTATCCAGCTGAGCTACGCGACCTTTTTTTTCACTTACTTAGTGGATTTTGACCGTTCCGATTGAAAATCGGAATGCGCTAATCCAGCTGAGCCCTGCCTACCGTCAGGCAGGTACGCGACCTTTTTTTTCACTTACTTAGTGGATTTTGACCGTTCCGATTGAAAATCGGAATGCGCTAATCCAGCAGAGTAAAATTGCCTCAAGTAAATAAGACAAAAAAAAGCGGAGAGACTGGGATTCGAACCCAGGCAACACTTACGCGTTGACAGATTAGCAATCTGCTCCATTACCACTCTGGCACCTCTCCAATTTGAGCCCTAATGCGGGGGCAAAAATACGTTTTCAAAAGGAATTCGCCAACTAATTATTACGTTGGTCAAAATCTTCATTTTTTCTCTGTTGAAATCTATTCAAAATGGCTATTAATAGCCCTATACCAATCGCTATCCAAATGAGAATACCCATCCTATTTTAATTTTACAGCTGTTCCAAATGCTAGGATTTCAGAGGCTCCTTGCGTGACTACAGAAGTTGTAAATCGCACTCCGACAATAGCATCAGCACCCAAACGTACAGCATCTGCAAGCATGCGTTGTAATGCTTGTTCTCTGGCATCAGCTTGTAGTTTGGTGTATTCTTCAATTTCACCCCCAACAATATTTTTGATGGAAGCAAAAATATCTCGACCAATGTTACGAGATCTAACAGTGCTGCCTCGGGCAACTCCCAAGGATTCTGTAATGGTTTTACCAGCGATGGTTTCAGTTGATACAAAAAGCATAATTACATATTTTTAGTTAGTGCACGTACAAGTCGGTTATTGCTTAAAAATTCTCCCAAAACTACTTTTATAACGGTATAAAAAGGTACAGCTAAAAGCATACCTAAAGGCCCAGCAAGCAATCCTGCCAAAATAATAACCAAGAAAATTTCCAAAGGATGTGACTTGACGCTGTTAGAAAAAATAAAAGGTTGAGAAAAGAAATTATCAATCATTTGTCCAACAATGAATCCGATAAGCACATATATGGTTTTAGGGACAATAACTGTTGCTACGTCAGTACCCAAATTACTGGTCATGGTGAGTACTACCATAAATAAACCGCCTATTAAAGGCCCAATGTATGGAATGATATTAAATAGCGCACAAATAAGTGCTATCGTTAATGCGTTTGGAATACCAATCACAAGCAATACACCAGAATAAAATAAAAACAATATGGTTATTTGTAATAATATTCCGCTGAAATATCTGGAAAGTAATGATACAATTTGTGTAAAGGAACGTTCAATTCGCTCTTTTTGGTCAGCTGCAAATAAAAGAAGAATACTTCTGAGCAAAAGTGAACTGTCTTTTAAAAGGAAAAAGCTAATAAATAAAACAGAAAATAAGGCAATCGTAAATCCACCTACAAATCCTAAAAAACCATTGATGAAATTTGGAAGAAAGGCAAAATCAACTTTAGAAAACAGGGCTGTGATTCGATCGGTAAGATTAATATCATATTTACCAAAATAAGCATCCAAATCACTAACAAGAACAAGTAAATCGGACTCCCATTGATCAATTTGCAACAACGATAGGTTTTGCGCTTGCGTAGCAATTACAGGAACAATTAATGACCCCAATCCAAACAAAAGAAACAGCAACATAATTAATGTAGTAATAGTCGCTAAGGTGTTTTTGAATTTGAGTCGGCGCATCAAAAACTCTTTTACAGGTTTTCCAATAAGAGAAACAACGATTGCTAAAAATACATAGCCTAATAATGATTTAGACATCACCAGAAGTTCAAAAAGAGCAATAATGCCAACAATGATTAGAAAGGCTTGTACGATGCCGCGCGTAAGTGTATTTGCATTCATAGTTTAAATATACTTCTTTTTGTTAAGGGTTAAGTAATAAGGCCGTATGCAATGAAACCAAAGCCGCTGTTTCTGTTCGCAATCGTGCGTCTCCCAAATGTGTCATTTTCATCTTATTTTCTTTAGCCCAGTCAATTTCATCTTTCGTAAAATCTCCTTCAGGTCCTATCAGAATACAAGAATTACTTTGATTTTTTAGCGTTTGTTTAAGAGGTGTTTTTGAACCATTATCACAATGCGCCATACAAATAATTGAAGCTTCCGTTTTGAGATCTTTTAATGGTGTGAGCGGGTCTAAAACAGGAGTATATACCCGTAACGACTGCTTTACTGCCGATGCAATTATTTTGTTGCAACGTTCAATTTTGAGTTGCTTTCGCTCACTTCTATTACAAATAATAGGAGTAATTCTATGCACACCAAGTTCCGTTGCTTTTTCCAAAAACCACTCAAACCTATCCATATTTTTGGTTGGAGCTACGGCTATATGAACAGTTACTTTTGGAGGGTCAATATATTCACACTTTAAAATGGTAACCATACATTTTTTTGGACTTAGTACCTCAAGACTTCCCCAAAATAAATTTCCTTTTCCATTGGTTAAGCGAATTTGGTCACCAGATTTTTTTCTAAGCACACGAGCAATGTGTTTGCTTTCTTGTTCTTCAAAGACATATTGTTTGTCTTTGGATGTTAATTCTGGAGTAAAAAATTGTTGCATCAGATTGTTAATCGTGCTTTAGGTTCGCTGTGAAATGAATCTGTTTTATTTTCTTTTAATTTTAAATACCCTGCCATTGCAATCATTGCTGCGTTATCGGTAGTGTAGGGGAGCGGTGGTAAAAACACATTAGAATTTGTATTTTTAAGTGCCTCTCGCAAACCGCTATTTGCTGAAACGCCACCCCCTAAAACCAATTGATCTAGTCCAGTTTCTGTTATAGCAATTTCTATTTTTTCCATGAGAATATTGACAATGGCTTTCTGTATAGAAGCACATAAATCATAGATGTTTTTTTCAATAAATTTTGGATCCTTGTCTTGTTGCTCGCGCAAAAAATACAACACACTAGTTTTGAGTCCGCTGAAACTAAAATTTAGCCCATCAACTTTTGGTTCCCCAAATTTAAATTTTGCAGTTCCTTTTCTTGCATATTTATCCATGATTGGTCCTGCTGGATAGGGAAGACCAAGCATTTTTCCTGTTTTGTCAAAGGATTCACCAGCGGCGTCGTCTTTGGTTTCACCCAATACAGTAAACGACGCTGCACTGTTTACCCGAACAAGCTGTGTATGCCCTCCCGAAACTGTCAACCCCAAAAAGGGGAATGCAGGGGTTGGGAATTCATCATCAATAAAATGAACCAATAAATGCGCTTGCATATGATGCACCGCAATAAGTGGAATATCTAGCGCTAAGGACAAAGATTTAGCAAATGCATTACCAACCAACAGCGACCCCAAAAGACCAGGACCTTGTGTGTAAGCAATCGCAGTTAGGTCTTTTTTGTCGATATTTGCTTTTGAGAGTGCAGCTTCAACAACTGGAATGACGCGCTGTACATGTGCTCGTGATGCCAGTTCTGGAATTACACCACCATGTGTTTGATGCTCCAGCTGTTGTGAAACGATGTTGGCATATAATTTGCCATCAATGAGCACAGCTGCCGCAGTGTCGTCGCAGGAAGTTTCGATTCCGAGTATGATTGTTGCCACGTATTAAATTATATACAAAATTAAGACTTTGAAACAGAAACCTAAGTTAACTCGCAAAATTTTACGGGTACTTGCCATTTTGGCTTTTGTTTGCGTTTTGTTTTTTACCTCATTGTTGCTTCCTGCCACCCAAACATATTTAGGACAGCGTCTTACCAAAAATTTAGATAATCGTTTTGGTACAACACTTACCGTTGATCATATTCGCATTTCTCCTTTTGGGGATGTAACGCTCAAAAATATTGTGGCTATAGATCATAAAAACGCTACGATGATTCGCGTTGGATTTGCGCGTATGAATGCAGTTAGGCTTTGGGCCGTGTTGCAAGGGGATAATAACTTAGGATCTGTTTTTCTTCAAGATGTAGGGTGCAACATCATTACCTATATGGGTGATGAAAATTCTAATATTGATTTATTTTTTGACCGATTCAACTCAAAAAAGCCGAAAAATAACAATGCTGCTTTTTATGTTTCGGCCATTGATTTAATGTCTGCAGATTTGATTATACATAACGAGAACGAGCAAGAAAGTATTCCAATACGTTTTACGTCTATGCATGCTGATATTGAAAATTTCAGCGTTGTAGATACAATTGTAAAAGCAAAAATAAACCAGCTAGACACCAAAACAAATTGGAAAAACACCCAGATTACTTCTCTTGCTGGCACCTATGTTTATTCGTCAACGGAAATGAAACTTGTAAATGCTACTCTTCAAACAAATGCTAGTTTTATAGAGTCAAATATTGTTTTACAATACCCAAAAAAAGGGCTTAAGAATTTCGCAGATGCAGTTCAACTGGATGTTAAAATAAATAAAGCAGTTCTTGGCGATTTGGATTTAAAAAAAGCAATTCCAAATTGGAGTTTGGGCAATATTGATTTCAGTGGGGTTATTGGTGGAACGGTACAAAATTTAAGCATTACAAAGGGAAAAATTACAAATGAAAAAGCGCTTTTATATTTTTCATTAGAAACAAAACAATTACTCAATTCCAACAAACGCCATATTTCTAGTAATTGGACGCTTGATTCTGAAAAATTAGACCTTGTTTTTAATTCCTTATTATCCAAAGAACAAAGTGACTTCATTGCTGGACTGGGTGCTGTTTCTACTAGCGGAAATATGACGTATTCAAATCATGTTTTTAATTTAAAAAATTCTCTTGATTCTGAACTTGGTGCCCTGCAAATAGACGCAACCTATGATATTGCTTTGAATATACCCGCCTATACAATTAAATTGAATACGGAATTATTTAATGTGGGTGAATTATTGGATGTCCCAACACTAAAAACCACTGGATTTGATATATTGCTTTCAGGAAATGGGTTGGATGCTAATAAGCTTAATGTAAATGCAAGCGGTTCCCTTTTGAATTTATCTTATCGTGATTACGTCTATGATAAAGTTGAATTGGAAGGAAATTTAAGTCCTGAGCAATTTCAAGGAAAAATGTATATTTCAGATGCGGCACTCGATTTAAATTTAGAGGGTGAGATAGATTTTGCTTCAGCTACGCGAAACTTTTCATTTTCATCAAATATCAATAAAGCTAATTTTGCTGCTTTAGGATGGATTCCTGAAACCATTCCTGGAGTTTTTTCCGGATCTGTTGACTTGGCACTTCAAGGGAATACCATTGACGAAATGATTGGTGACTTGTATATTGAGCAAGGAAAACTAGAAACGCCAAACAAAACCTATTCATTTTCATCTTTTGCTGCTCAGTCACGACTTTCAAATAAGTTACGCGTAATAAATATTAACTCTGAGGACGTTGCAACCGGATTGATGATTGGTGATTTTAAACCCACAGAACTTGTTAAATTGACGCAAAATGCCTTGGGAAACCAATACGGCAATTATGCCCCTCACAAGATTACTCCAAATCAATACGTTGATTTTAATTTTAATTTACGTGGAAAAATTGCATCTGCACTTTTTGGTGACGGAATGACTTTGGACGACAATACTTTTATTAAAGGAAGTATAAAGCCAAGCGAAAAACTTTTCCAACTTAATATTCGTGCTCCCAAATGGTCAATCAATGAAACAACATTAAATAAGCTAGAACTCCAAATTGATACACAAAACCCTTTGTATCACTCTTATCTATCTTTAGAAAAATTAGAAAGTGCGCAAGGAATATTATTGAATCTAAACTGGATTAATTCAAGAATTAAAGACAAGCTATACGGAAGGGTAGAGTTTGCATCTAACACAAGCCCAAACAAATTGAACCAATTGAATACTTCATTTACGATAAATGAAAATTCCCACGCTGTTTTGGGTATTCAAAATGCTGACTTTTACTTTAATAACAAACAATGGAAACTGAACCCAGAAAATACACCTCCCCAACTTATTGCAAAAAGTATAAAAGATTTTTCTTTGTCAACCATTACACTAGGCAGCAATAACTCTAAAATTTCACTTTCAGCCTCTCAAAATGGAAAAGATTCTTTTTCACTCGCTTTAGATTTGGAACAAGTAGCATTGTCTGATATTTTACCTTTTGAAGACAACAAATGGGAAGGTGTCGTGGATGGATTTTTAAATATTGAACAAACTTCAAATGGATTTGGTGGAAATTCAAACCTTGCATTCTCTAAAATGAAATTAAACAGCAGTCCTCTTGGTGATGGTTTTTTGACATTAAATTCAGAATCAGCGCGTAAATCTTACGATTTAAATTTCAGATTGGAAGAAAATGGAGCGGAAGTAATTTCAGCTTCGGGAAATATTGGATTAATGAACGATATACCGATTTGGAATATAGATGCATCTTTTTCAGACTATAATTTATCTGCCCTTGCTGGCTTAACACATGCTGTTTTTACCCCATTTAATGGAAATGCCAATGGGGATATTCAATTGCGTTCAGAGAATAATAAAATTTACTCTACAGGGACTCTTGAAGTGGATGCACTTCGTTTGGGAATTCCGTATTTAAATACAATGTATTCCTTTTCATCTACTGTTCCTTTTGTATTTGGAAATGATGAAATTTCAATTCAAAATGCCTTATTCTCCGACCAAGCAAAAAACACAGGGTTGATAGATGGAGTTTTAAGCCATCAATCTTTCTCCGACTGGGGTCTTGATATGCGTGTAAAAACTGAAAATTTATCCGTTTTAGACACTGATTTTTCTGAGGATGCGCTCTATTATGGAAATGCATTTTTTACTGGAAACACGCATTTTCATGGTTTGTTTTCTGATATGGAAATCGATGTTATTGGACAAACGGCTAAAGGAACAAGCTTATTTATACCCATACAATACGATACAGCCATTGGAGATGTTTCATTTATCAATTTTGTAGAAAAGGATGCTCAAGATTTCCAAAAAAATAATACCATTGATGCGGTCAAAGGATTGAAAATGAATTTTGATCTTGACATTACTCCAGATGCGCAAGTAGAAATTGTGGTTGATCCAGAAACCAAGAGTTTTTTGAGGGGTATAGGCGCTGGAAACTTACTTTTAGAGATAGATACGGCAGGTTCTTTTGCCATGTGGGGAGATTTTATTGCTTACGAGGGAATTTATAATTTTAAAAACCTGGGACTTATTGATAAAACATTCCGTCTTCGCCCTGGTGGAACCATTGTTTGGGAAGGTGATCCTTATGGTGCACAAATTAATATGCAAGCTGAATATGAAGTTCCTGGAGGAGCAAACCCATCCATATTGTTAGAAGGAGATATGATGAGTCAAAAAATCCCAACAGAAGTAACCATCAACTTGTTTGGTAACCTATTGAACCCCGAAACGCCCACCTTTGAAATTGATTTTCCTAATGCTTCAGGCGTAATGAAAAACGAATTAAATTACAGGTTAAACGATCAAGAGCGCACTCAATTACAAGCCATTTCATTATTGTCGCAGGGTTCTTTCATCAATCAAGTTTCGCTAGCAGCAATTTCTAGTCAAACCCTTACAAACAATCTTTTTCAAAAAGCCTCAGGAGTTTTTGACAATATATTTTATAGTGAAAATGATAAATTGAATTTAAGTCTGGACTATTTGCAAGGCGATCGAAATGCCGCCGCATCAATACAAAACAGAGATAGGCTAGGGGTAAGTCTATCGACCAATATCAGTGAACGAATCATTATTGACGGCAAAGTAGGGGTACCTGTGGGTAGTGAAGAAGAAACGACTATTATTGGAGATGTGACCATTGAGTTTTTACTTAACAAAAAAGGAACTTTACGAGGGCGTGTTTTCAATAAAGAGAATGAATTTCAATATTTTGGCGATGAATTGGGATATACACAAGGATTTGGTGTTAATTACCAAGTTCGATTTGATTCCTTTAACGAACTTCTTCGAAAAATACGAAACAAATAAAAATTGACGCTAAGATTGAAAAACTTAAGCTATTGTCTAAGTTATTTCATAATTTTGCACCGCAATTTATCTTCATGAATACAAATCAAACCGCTTTAAAACCTATTCATAAAATTGGCGTTCTCACTTCTGGGGGCGATGCCCCAGGCATGAATGCTGCTCTTCGTTCGGTTGTTCGTTCTTGTGCTTATTACAAGATACCATGTTTTGGAATTAAGCGTGGATATCAAGGGATGATTGAAAACGATATTAAATCATTAGGGGCACGATCTGTAAATAATATCATTAACAAAGGCGGAACGATTCTTAAATCTGCTAGATCAGATGATTTTCGAACTAAAGAAGGTCGCCAAAAAGCTTATGAAAACCTTAAGAAAAATGGTATCGACGCACTTATTGTTATCGGTGGTGATGGTAGCTTTACTGGTGGACTAATTTTTCAACAAGAATTTGGTATTCCCGTGATTGGTATTCCTGGAACTATTGACAATGATATTTTCGGAACTTCACATACCATCGGTTATGATACTGCAATGAATACTGTCGTTGAGGCCGTTGATAAAATTCGTGATACTGCCATTTCACACAATCGCTTGTTTTTTGTTGAAGTTATGGGTCGTGATGCAGGTCATATTGCCTTAAATACAGGTATTGGTGCTGGAGCAGAAGAAATTCTCATTCCTGAAGAAGATATGGGTTTAGACCGTTTATTGGATTCATTAAAGCGCTCTAAAAAATCAGGGAAACTTTCTAGTATAGTCATGGTAGCCGAAGGCGATAAAATTGGAAAAAACGTATTTGAACTTGCTGAACACATCGAGGAAAATCTTCCCGATTATGAAGTGCGAGTGTCTGTTTTAGGACATATGCAACGCGGTGGAGCACCTAGTTGTTTTGACCGTGTATTAGCAAGCCGTATGGGGCTAAAAGCTGTGGAGGCACTTCGTGATGGAGTGTCAGGAAACATGGTTGGAATGTCCGATGGTAAAATGATTTTTACTCCTTTAGAAAAAGCAATTAAAGGAGAATCGAAAATTGATACCGAGCTCGTTCGGGTATCAGAAATAATGAGACTTTAAACTATAAATTATAAACACTATGTCAACCCTAAAAATTGGAATTAACGGATTTGGTCGAATTGGCCGTATGGTCTTTCGTGCATCACTTAACAGAGATGATATTGAAGTAGTAGCCATCAATGACTTACTGGATGTGGAGCACCTTGCATACCTTTTAAAATACGACTCCGTACACGGAACTGTTGACGCTTCCATTGAGGTAGCTGATGGTCAATTGGTTGTTGACGGAAAGCCCGTTCGCATTACTGCTGAACGTGATCCTAAAAATTTGCAATGGGACGCCATTGGTGCAACAATTGTTGCTGAATGTACTGGTATATTCACCACATTAGATATGGCGCAATCGCATATTGACGGAGGTGCTAAGAAAGTAGTAATCTCTGCGCCATCAAAAGATGCGCCTATGTTTGTAATGGGTGTAAACCACGAGGATGCTAAAGCTGATAATCTTATTGTTTCAAACGCGTCTTGTACCACAAACTGTTTGGCTCCTCTTGCTAAAGTCTTAAACGATACTTTTGGTATTGAAGAAGCCCTAATGACAACAGTACATGCAGTTACCGCGACACAAATGACTGTTGATGGTCCATCAAGAAAAGATTACCGCGGTGGTCGTTCTTCAATGCTTAACATCATTCCTGCATCTACAGGTGCTGCAAAAGCTGTTACTAAAGTTATTCCATCGCTAGAAGGTAAAATTACAGGCATGGCTTTCCGAGTGCCTACTGCAGACGTTTCTGTTGTTGACTTAACAGTTAAGTTGGCTTCTGAAACAAGTTATGATGGCGTTATGAAAGCCATAAAAGAAGCTTCTGAAGGTGCTTTGGCAGGTGTTTTAGGATATACGGAAGAACTTGTAGTATCGCAAGATTTTATTGGTGATGCTCGTACGTCTATTGTAGATGCTAATGCAGGAATTGAACTCAATGGTTCCTTCTTTAAAATCGTTTCTTGGTATGATAATGAAGCAGGCTATTCTAATAAGTTACTTGACCTTGCACTTCACGTAAGCCAACTTTAGTATCCATGAGACTTATTGTTGACAGTGGTTCAACCAAAACAGACTGGATTGCTCTTGATGAAAATAACAATGTGTCTTTTGAGACCCAAACACAGGGTTTAAATCCACAGGTTTTATCAGAGCAAATCATTGAAGAACGTATTGTTAACAATTACGATTTATATCGTCATCGAGAGGCGATTGAAAAAGTTTATTTCTACGGGGCTGGATGTGGCACACGTCCACCCCGTGAAATTTTAAGTCATCTTTTGCAAGGTATTTTCACAAAAGCGCAAATTGACGTAAAGGAAGATACGTATGCTGCTGTATATGCTGCAACAAACCCTGGCGAAGAAAGTATTGTTTGTATTTTAGGAACAGGCTCGAATTGCAGTTATTTCGATGGGGTAGCGATAGAACAACGTATCACTTCTTTGGGTTATATATTAATGGACGATGGTAGTGGAAATTATTACGGAAGGCAATTACTCCGTGATTATTATTTTAATAAGATCCCATCTGATTTAGCGGAAATTTTTGAAAAGTCTTTTGATTTATCTTCTGAGACGATAAAAACAAACTTGTACAAAAAGCCAAATCCTAACACCTATTTAGCAAAATTTGCACGTTTTCTTATTGAAAATAAAGAAAATGATTACAGTCAAAACCTTATTAAAAAAGGATTCGATTTGTTTGCAAGACATCAAATTTTACAATTTGAAAATGCAAAAAATCTTCAGATTCATTTTATTGGATCTATCGCTTTTTACCTTCAAGACGAGTTGCGAGAAGTGCTAGAGAACCTAGGGCTCTCGTTAGGTAAAATACTTAAGAAGCCCATTGAAGGTTTGGTGGAACACCACAAAAGCAATATTTAAGCAATCGCAATTAGCGAAATTTCAACATTTACGTTTTTGGGTAATATAGAAACTTGAACGGTTTCCCTTGCTGGTGCTGTTTCGTCATCAAAATACGACCCATATACTTGGTTAATTTCACTAAAATCATTCATATCTGATATAAAAATACTGCATTTCACCACTTGTGAAAAATCCATATCTGCAGCACGAAGTACAGCAGCCAGATTTTCCATTACTTGCTTGGTCTCTGCTTTGATATCTCCATGAATTAATTCATTTGTATTTGGATCTATAGCAATTTGACCACTTGCATAAAGCGTGTTCCCTTTCAATACCGCTTGGTTGTATGGGCCTATAGGAAGCGGGGCGTTAGCTGTTTTGATTATTTTTTTCATTCGTATTAAATTAAAGTCTTTTATCTGGTTCCCGACGCTTGTCGTATTTTAAATCACGTAACATCCCCGATTTAACACCAATAAAGAAATACCACGATTGGCGGTAACCAAACGGCGTCCACGAAATATTCATATTCCAGCTATCTAAATCACGATCAATGCCTAAATTGGTAAATGTCACCCCTTTATTCTTAAAATCATACCCTGACGAAACATTTACCTTCCATTTGGGTGTGAGCGATACATTGGCAGATGCCATAAGAGAATTGTTACTTATTTGCCGTTCTTGTGTTCTGTTCGAGTAAGTCAAGCTATGTCTTAAATTTATACTCCAGGGTATATTGGTGGTGTAAAACCCGGCTTTTTTAGTATCAGATTCGCTTTTTTCTTCGTCTTTGTTCATACCAACTCGACCTGCCTGTTCATCAATCCCTAGGTTGTTGTCTAGACCTGGAATACTGTTTTGGTTTTCATTTTTTGAACTTGAATTGCCCTTGCTTTTAAAGGTATGCCCCCAGTTGATATTGGCACTTGTCATTCTGAATAGTGGACCTCCATTTTCTATGTTAAAGGTATTGATTCGTTTACCAGAATCGTCAATGGCGTAAGGATCAAATGTAGCCCCTAAGTTTATGTTAAGTTTATTGTCTAGTAGTGGAATTACAGTAGTCATTCTAACGGGGCTCCATCGCAATGAATCTGCTGTAATGTTAT
>CBFHOG010000023.1:0-7736 GCA_965657545.1 Flavobacteriaceae bacterium
GAATCCAAGAAATACGGCTTCTGGAAGTTTAAAACTTCAGGATAGTAATTTGGTTGCAGCTCGTCCATTGGATTGTTTTTTGTATCAAATTGTGAGTAATCAATCCCTTTTTAAAACACAGTTAGCCGCGTTAGAAGCCGCTAACCGTTGGGGTTTCTATGTGCCAAAGCACTATATACACGCCCGCAATATGGAAGCTGTTTTTTCGTATCTAGAAGAATGGGAAGAAAAACGCAGTTCTTTGCCTTATGAAATTGATGGTGTTGTAATTAAAGTAAATCAATTAAACTATCAAGAAGAATTGGGTTATACGTCCAAGTCGCCGCGTTGGGCGATGGCTTATAAATTTAAAGCAGAAGCGGTAGAAACACAGCTAGAAGATGTTGTGTATCAGGTTGGAAGAACAGGTGCCATTACCCCTGTTGCTCAGCTCACACCAGTATTGTTAGGGGGTACAATAGTAAAACGCGCATCGCTGCATAATGCAGATTTTATTGCTGGGCTTGATTTACATTTTTCTGACACAGTATCTGTAGAAAAAGGAGGTGAGATTATTCCAAAAATCACAGCTGTCAACAAAAATAAGAGACAGCAAAACAGCACACCAATTCTTTATGCAACCAACTGTCCAGAGTGCAATACTCCTTTGGAGCGCAATAAAGATGAAGCACAACATTACTGTCCAAACGCCAATGGGTGTATGCCACAACGCGTAGGGCGGGTGGCGCATTTTATTTCGCGAAAGGCTATGGATATTGACGGTCTTGGAGCTGAAACCATTCAGCTGATGACACAAAACAATTTACTCTTTTCTTATGCTGATTTATACAACATTACAGCAGCAGATTTGATTCCTCTAGAGCGCCTTGCTGAAAAGTCGGCGCAAAATATTGTAAAAGCAATTGCTGCATCTACGGCGGTTCCCTTTGCCAGAGTATTGTTTGCTTTGGGTATTCGTTATGTTGGGCAAACGGTTGCCAAAAAGTTAGCGCAACACTTTGGTTCTATAGATGCATTGGCAAATGCTTCAATAGAGGAATTGGAAACGGTAGATGAAATTGGAGTACGGATTGCCGAGAGCGTACGTGGTTTTTTTGCCTTAGCTGAAAACCGTCAAATTATAGAGCAATTACGTACTGCTGGCCTACAATTAGAACAAGATAAAAGTGAAAGCCCTGTTTCTAATGCTTTAGCTGATTTGCGTTTTGTAGTATCGGGTGTTTTTACAGACTTTTCACGTGATGAATTAAAGACTCTTATAGAGCAAAACGGGGGGAAAATAGCTTCCTCAATTTCTTCTAAAACGTCCTACTTGGTAGCAGGTGACAATATGGGGCCTTCCAAAAAGACCAAAGCAACAACATTGGGTATTCCTATTATTTCAGAACAAGAGTTGGTTCTGATGTTAAAGCCTTAATTGTTGTATTTGTAACAATACGTTAATTTTTTATAATTTAATGTGCCTTAAAACTTTTAGGTCCTTTTAAAATACTATTTTTGCAGACCTATGAAATTATTTGCTAAACGTTCTGTTTCACAACAGCTTAATGCAATTAAAAATCGCACGGCTTATAGGCCGAAGTCGATTCGACGTTTGGTATTTATTCACGACACGGACTTAAATATTACTGAGGCTCAATTTGACGATATGTGTCGTTTTTTTTCCCCTGAATTAAGTGCTGTAGAACGTATTCAGTACAACATAAATAAAAAAATGTTGGAGGGAGTTGCGAAGCCACATTTACATCCTCAAAGTTTAGATTGGCGCGGACGTCTTATCTCTGACGATTTGCGTTACTCCATAACACAACAATACGACTTGGTTGTTCATTTTGTGGACCAAATTACTTTGCCATTGATTTCGTTTTCTGCGCAACTTCATGCATCATTTCGTATTGGCCCATCTTCTTTAGACAACAGATTGAACGATTTGGTGCTTCCACCAACAAGAGATTTCGGCGAGTTTTTGTCTAATGTGAAACTATATTTTAATAAAATTCATCCAAATGAGCGTACTTAAAGGTGCATCAACGGGGGTTGCAGTAATCACACCATTCACCAATTCGGGTGATGTTGATTTTGATGCGTTATCACGAATCATTCATTTTTTGATAGAACAAGGAATCGATTTTTTAGTGGCTTTGGGAACTACAGGTGAATCTGTAACACTTTCTGCCGACGAAAAAAAAGCGGTGTTTTCTACATTTGTAAAAGAAGTCAACGGGCGTGTTCCTTTGGTGATGGGTCTTGGAGGCAATAATACTGCCGCCCTTGTTCAAGAATTTAAGCAAGTGAATACTGAAGGATTTGATGCTATTTTATCTGTTACTCCTTATTACAACCGCCCATCTCAAGAAGGTCTCTACCAGCACTATATGGCACTAGATGCGGTTACCCCTTTGCCTTTGATTTTGTATAACGTGCCTGGCAGAACAGGTGTTAATATGACTGCTGAAACCACACTCAGAATTGCGAAAGACGCGCAGCATATTGTGGGCGTTAAAGACGCAAGTGGCGATTTACAACAAGGGGAAGAAATTATTGCCAATGCCCCTAAAAACTTTTTAGTCTTTTCTGGCGATGACGAAACGGCTATTCCACTTACACTGTTAGGAGGAGCAGGTGTGATTTCGGTTGCAGCAGGTGGTTTTCCAAAAACCTTTGTAACTGGTATTCGAGCCGCTATTGCTAATGATACAGAAAAGGCAAATCAAATTACAAATCAACTTTTGCCCGTTATAGATTTGTTATTTAAAGAGGGGAACCCAGCTGGGATTAAAGCGGTTTCTTCGCTCAAAAATTTATCTAATGATGTTGTTCGACTTCCGCTCGTTAAGGCTTCGAAAGACTTGACGGCTGCACTACGTCCTTTTGTGGAGCAATTAGATTAAACACCACACCCAAACGCATCCCTAAAGTATTGTGTCCTGAGTTTGGAAATGTAAGATTTCCATTAGATTCATGTCGTATTACTAGAAGGCTACTGAGCCAGGTGTTTTTATTCAATTTAAATTTTGCGCCCAATCCAAAATTGTCTGAGAATGCAAATCCACTAGCAAGGCGTTCTGTCTGCTGTGACGTCCACATAGGGCCAATAGCTACATAACCAAATAGTTGTGTTTTTGGATTTAGGAAATGTGCTATCTCTATACCCGCATGCAATACAACTTGGTGAATGGATTTGTTTTGTAACATTTCTTCATGAAAAGCATCTGGGAAATGATCAAAATATACTGTTGAGGTAAACCACTTATTAATAAGCTGATGCTGGGCATGGTAATATCCTCCTTCTAGCATTAGATGGATGTCCAGCTTTTTGTAGGTGTATTTTTTAAGCGAGAATTGACCTAAAATATGTCCTTGAGTAAATTCATAGTCAGGAAGGTTAAAAGGGGCTATTTGCTGTGTACTATACCCAAAATGAAGCCCCCACGGCTTGTTTTTTTCTTTATTTTGAGCTGATATTTTTGTTAAAATCAAACATAAAAAAAAGATAAAATAGATGCGCATGGAAGTTGCAGGAATGTTATTGGTTTTCGTTAAGTTTGTGGGTATGAAAATACCAAATTATTTACTCATTGCAATATTCGTTTTCATTGTTGGATGTAGCGATTTTCAAAAGGCCTTAAAATCCGAAGAAGTTAAATTCAAGAATGATTTAGCTCTTGAGCTATACGAGCAAGGGAAATATCGAAAAGCGGCACAACTTTTTGTACAGCTTAAAGAAATTTATAGAGGCAAGCCACAAGCGGAACGCATTGTGTTTTTTTATGCCAATTCATTGCTAAATACACGCAACTATATATTGGCTGCCTACGAGTTTGAAACTTTTATTAAAGCATATCCAAAAAGCCAAAAGGCGGAGGAGGCCTATTTTTTGATGGCATATGCATACTACAATACCTCACCAAATTTTAGCCTAGACCAAACGGATACGTATGAAGCTCTTGACAAAATCCAGGAGTTTATAAATCGATATCCAGCCAGCGAACGCATGGCAGAAGCCAACGCAATGGCAAAAGAATTAAGAGAAAAAACAGAAAAAAAGGGCTTTGAAACTTCAAAGCAGTACAACACGATTCGAGATTATAAAGCTGCATTGACTTCACTCGATAACTTTATAGCAGATAATCCGGGTACAACATACAGAGAAGGAGCGCTATTTGTGCAGTTTTCTGCTGCAACCACATTGGCCATCAATAGTGTTGCATACAAGAAGCAAAAACGCCTTGATGATGCCAAATCTAAATTTGAAAACTTTAAGCGTTTGTATCCCAATTCTGAACATATGCCAGACGCATTAAAAATGATGGAAGATATTGAGGAAGAAATCCTTACTTTTGCATCCAATTAATTTCAACTCATGGATTTAAAACGCACACAGGCCTCAGAAACCACAAAGACATACGATCGTAACGCATTAGATGATAGCACAGGTAACATCTATGAAACCATATCTATTTTATCTAAACGCGCTGTGCAAATCAATGAAGACATTAAGACTGAATTGTTTGAAAAGCTTGAAGAGTTTGCGACTCCAACTGAAAACTTAGAGGAGATTTTTGAAAACAAAGAACAAATAGAAGTTTCAAAATTCTACGAAAAACTTCCTAAACCTCACGCCATCGCTATTGAGCAATGGTTACAGGATAAAATTTATTACCGTCACACCGATTCCGACTCAGAAGCATAGCCATGTCGGTTTTGCATGACAAGAAAATTCTACTAGGAATTTCGGGTAGTATAGCCGCGTATAAAACGCCACTTATTGTCCGACTACTTGTCAAAGCAGGTGCTGCTGTTCAGGTTGTTATGACCGATAGCGCAAAGACTTTTGTGACACCATTAACTCTCTCAACAGTATCCAACAGAGAGGTGCTCAGCTCTTTTGCAAACGAAGAAAACGAAAACGCGGTCTGGAATAATCACGTTGATTTAGGACTGTGGGCTGATGCCATGCTTATAGCACCTGCTTCGGCTAATACGCTTTCTAAAATGTCACAAGCAAACGCTGATAATTTACTTGTCGCTACGTACTTGTCGGCAAAATGCCCTGTTTTTTTTGCGCCTGCGATGGATTTGGATATGCATAAACATCCTGCAAATAAATCCAATATAGAAAAGCTTATTGATAATGGAAATATCCTGATACCTGCAACCTCAGGCGCACTTGCAAGTGGTTTAGAAGGAGAGGGGAGAATGGAGGAGCCTGAACAAATAATTGCTGCGCTAGAAACTTACTTTTTGGAAAAATCCCCAATGTCTGGAAAGAAAATAGTGATTACTGCTGGTCCTACATACGAACCTATAGACCCCGTGCGTTTTATAGGTAATCATTCTTCTGGGAAAATGGGTTATGCTTTAGCAAATTGTGCTGCACATTTGGGTGCCAAAGTAACACTTGTTAGCGGTCCAACTGCTGGCAATAAAACGCATCCTAACGTTCATGTTTTAGCCGTTACAACGGCAGAAGAAATGCTCGAGGCTTGCACTGATGTGTATGATGCAGCCGATGCCGTAATCATGTCTGCGGCTGTTGCCGATTTTAAACCATCGAATAAAGCGAATCAAAAGATAAAAAAGCGAGATGGCCTAGATGTGATTTCACTTACGCCCACAACGGACATTCTTGCTTACTTGGGCAAAGAAAAAAAACATCAAGTTTTGATTGGTTTTGCTTTGGAGTCTGACAATGCAATTGCTAACGCTCAAGATAAAATGATTCGTAAAAATCTAGATGCCATCGTTGTGAATTCACTTACAGATGTGGGTGCAGGTTTTGGTTATGATACCAATAAAATTACATTTTTACAGCGCGACAAAGATCCAGTAAATTACCCATTAAAATCTAAAGAGGAAGTTGCCAAAGACGTGTTGTTTCAACTAAAAAATATATTTGATGCGCAATAATATCATTCTACTCGTTTTAGGTTTTCATGCTATGGTTTTGGCGCAATCCGTTCAGGTGGATTTGACGTTGAACACAGAACTAGTTAATCAAACGAATATTACCCCGATTAAAACGTTGGAAAAATCGCTTCGAGATTTTTTAAATAACACAAAATGGACGTCTGAAACGACAAATAAAAATGCAGCAGTTTCCGTTTCTATGTTGCTTACCATTTCTAGTGTAAATGACAATTCGTATGGGGGAACTTTGCAGGTGCAATCTGGTAGATTGGTTTATGGGAGTAGTTACACTTCACCCTTGGTTACTTTTTTAGATGACAACTTTGGTTTCACTTATCAAGAATTTCAGCCTTTCTACTTTGATGTTAATCGGTACAGCAACAATATTATTTCTGTGTTTTCATACTATATTTATTTGGCTCTTGGCATGGAGTTAGATAGTTTTTCACCCCTTGGTGGAACTGCTTATTTTGAGCGGGCTCGAATCATTGCCAATGCAGCTCAGGCAAGCAATGCGCAAGGGTGGGCGGTTACTCAAAATCGCAATGGACGGTATGAACTTATAGATCAAATTATTTCACCTGCTTTCAACGATTTTAGAAATGTAATTTACTCCTACCATAGGGAAGGTTTAGATCTTATGGTTTCATCTCCTGGCGAGGCTAAAGAACGTATTAAAGAGGAATTATTAAGCTTACAAAACCTGATGCGCCGTCAGCCTAATGCATACTTGTTGCGTGCTTTTTTTGATGCTAAAGGGGAAGAAATAGGTCAATTGTTTAGCGACGGGCCTGAAGTGGAAACTGAATCTTTGTTGCGGTTTTTAAATCGATTTGCCTCTAGTAACGCATCTTATTGGGCGATGATTGCTCGTTGATAACTTCGTGTTTTCAAATCACATAAACACACTATATTTGGGTTAACGAGATTTTATAGCTGTGCTCACTTCATTATCCATTAAAAACTTTTCTTTGATAGAAGATCTTGAGGTTTCTTTTGCCTCTGGATTATGTATTTTGACAGGTGAGACAGGTTCTGGAAAGTCTATTCTTTTGGAGGCCTTATCGCTTATTTTGGGACAAAGAGCTGATTTGACCACGATTCGTAAAAACACAACGAAATGCATCGTAGAAGCCACTTTTGATATTTCTAATCACGACATAAGCGAATTGTTTAAAATGGCAGATTTAGACGAAGAGCCACGTACGATTATTCGTCGTGAATTAAGTGCAAACGGTAAGTCAAGAGCTTTTATAAATGATACACCCGTCACTTTGGATACGCTCAGAACAGTTGGGACGTCTTTGGTAGATATCCATACACAAAGGCAAACCATTCAACTCACAGATCCTGCGTTTTACCTTAGACTTATTGACGCTTTTTCAAGCGATTATGCTTTATTAAGTGCGTATAAGGCGAAATATGCATCATGGAAAAAATGCACCAAAGCCCTTTCTGTTCTTCAAGAACGGCAGCGCCAATCTGCCGAAACCTTAGATTATCATCAATTTTTACTGCAAGAACTCGAGCAGGTTTCTATGAGCGTTGGTTGTATTGAAACTCTCGAAGAAGAAGTGACGACACTAAAAAATGCCAAAGATTTGCGTGAAACACTTTCTGAGGCTGTGCGTATTGGTTCTAGTGAAAACATTGGAATACAAGATCAACTAAACTCACTTTCACAACTTATGTCTAGAATCGCTCCTTTTGGAGCAGCATACGCGTCGTTGCATGATCGGATTTTGAGTGTTGGTATTGAATTTTCTGATATTTTGCAGGAAGCCGAAGTCTTGGGTGAATCAATTTCTGAAGACCCAGCGCGATAT
>CBFHOG010000024.1:0-6242 GCA_965657545.1 Flavobacteriaceae bacterium
TGACCCTTCATCGGGATCTTCTGTTGACTTTACTAACGGGCCTGTAATTTTTACAGTTAGCAATAATGGGGTCTCACGAGAATACACAGCTACTATAAATGCATATGGAACACCTGAAATGACGTCTTTCTCAATTGGAGAAACGACTGGGACTATTGACCAGCAAACAGGAGATATAACGATTAAAGTAACAAGTTTGGCAGATATCAGAAGTCTGACTCCACTTTTTACCATTCCTGCTGGAGCTACAGCTTCACCAAAATCTGGAATTATTCAAGATTTTTCTAATCCATTCCGTTACAAGATTACTTCAGACGACGGATTTACTGGAAAAACCTATACAGTTCATGTAGATCAGTATGAAAAAGCAGAAATCTCTGAATTTAAATCAAGTGAAGACGCATGTTCCATTACTGGAGTAATTGACAATGACGCACTAACTGTTAAGATGAATTTACCCGCTGGGTCAAGTTTATCCGCGGTAGCACCAATAATTGTTGTTCCAGATGGTTGTACAATTTCACCTGCATCTGGAGAGGCGCAAGATTTTTCACAGGGCGCAGTAACATATGCTGTTACAAATAGCGAAGAAATTACTACTGAATATTCGGTTACTGTTCAAAATTTAGATTCTACAAATAAAGTAGTTTTCTTGGGAGAGGCAGATTGTGTGAATACACTTTTAGATGACGATGCTAAAGCAGCCGCTGAATACCTGAAGGCACAATATCCATCAGATTTCGCATACATGAAAATTGCTGATGTAACTGAAGCTGCATTGGCGAATACAAATGTTGTTATGTTGTATTATTTAACTCCTGTAACTGACGGAGTACAATACGCTGCAACTCCAGATAATGTGATGACAATGCTACCTGCTGAATTACAGCCTGGAGCAGCTCAAGCTACCGCGATTACCAATTGGGCAAAAGCAGGCGGGAATATGTTCCTTGCAGGAGACCCAACACCATTTATTCATGTGATGGGAAGAATGCCGGCGGATTACTCAGCACCAAGAGCTCTCGGAAACTATCGCTTTACAGAGTTTGGATGTGCTGGACCTGGAGGATGTGTTGACTTTGACAAGCCAGCGGATGATATTTGGGGATTAGGTGTTAGAGATGCGAACAACTCAGGAAACAGAAGAACACACCCAATATTTGATGGATTAACATTTAACGGAGATGGAGAATTACCGTTATCAAACTCTGGAACTCGCGAGGCTAGACTTGTTTGGCACCAGCATATGGATGGCGTATTGTCACCAGGATGTTGTGGTCAAGATGCCGCACTTTTATTTGAGCAAACAACAACTGCTATAAAGCTGGGCACACTTAGATGGATTGGCGATGCTTTTGGGTATGGTGCAGTGGAGTATCTCCCTACAAATGGAACAAATCATTCCAATTTTGACACAAACATACCAACTGATTTTGGAGGATCTGTAATTGTTCTAGCAAATACTATTATTGGGTATGAGTTTAACTCAAATGAAGGTCGTCCAAACGACTATCAAGGTAATATTGAGCAATTGACAAGTAACATTATCAATCACCTCAATCAATAAAATTTAATTTTATGAAAACATTCAAAAAAATATTCTTTTTAGCGATGCTCACAGGATTTATTTCCTGTGAGGAGCGCTCAAACTACACCGATGGAGAAAGCACCTTAGCCATTGTAGAGTCTGTGCGTATTGCTGGAAAAGTGGCCGAAATAGACCATTTAGCGGGAGAAATAAATGTTAGTCTAGCTGGTGGAACAAACTTGGGTGCATTGAGTTTTGAAGCTAAAGCCCCAGAAGGGATTACTTTAAACCCTGCAAGTGGCAGCACCATAGACCTAAGCAACGGCAACGAGCTTATTGTAAGTAACGCTGGCTCACAAAAAGTGTACACTATAGGTGCAACATTATTACCTTCTAAAATTGCATTTGTTGGTGATGGTGCCACAATAACTGAAATTTCAGATGACGATGTACGTGAGGCAGGTCTTTGGGCTTCTCAGCACTACGGTGCAAACTTTGTTTATATTCCGTACGACCAATTGGTTGAGGGTTCTTTGGATGAAGTAAATGTTTTATTTTATATGCATGACGCTGTTGGAACATCTGATCAACCACAAGCATTGCTTGACCGTCTTAATGTGATTTCAAAGTTCTTTGTGCTAGGTGGTAAAATTGTTGCTGGCTCACATGGAACCGGTCTCGTTGAAGAATTAGGGCGCGATACATCAGGTCTCAGAACTATTATTGGGACTGGTGCTGGAGGCGATAATCCTGACGATTGGGGTATAGGATTTGCCAATACAGACCTTGGAAACTCGCTTTCTTCCGGGTGTACTTTAAATGATTCTGGAAATGTATTTGTAATTGACGGAGGGTACAAAGAAGACCATAATGCCCTATGGAATTTGGGTTCACTTGACGACCCTAAATTTGCAACATTTGCTTCTAATTATGATGCAGAGGTAGTTGCTGCATGGGATTGGGCTATAGATGGTCAAGGTTTTGGTGGAATTGTACTATTCAATCCAAGCGGCCGATTTAAAGGGCATTTTCTTGCGCTTGGAATTGGTGGTATGGAATGGAATATGAACGATGGTCGAACAAATGCCTATGCCGAAAACGTACGTACCATATACAGAAATGCTATTGACTATTTGATGGCAAAATAGTATTATTTTTAAGTTGATTTTGAGGCGAGGTGCACCCCAAAGCGTGTACCTCGCTTCTTCTTAATCATATATTAGCTAAATTAACGCAACTGAAAGTGAATCTTAGTTTACTATGAAAAAAGCAGTTTGTTTTGGAGAAGTACTTTGGGATGTTTTCCCGAAATACAAAAAAATTGGTGGCGCACCTCTTAACGTGGCACTTCGAATGAAATCGTTAGAAATAGACACCCAAATTATTAGTAAGGTAGGTAACGATTCACTGGGAGATGAAATTATTTCGTTCATTGAACAGCACGGCATTGAGCCACACCTTATTCAAACCGGAGCTATTTACCCTACAGGGCAAGTAAACGTAATGCTAAACGATAAAGGTTCCGCGTCATATGATATAAAATACCCTGTCACTTGGGATAAAATAGTGGCAACAGCTCAAAATAAAAAAGCGGTTGCATCAGCAGATGTGTTTGTTTTTGGAAGTTTGGTTTGTAGAGATGAGGTTTCACGAACTGCCCTGTTTGAATTGATAGGACAATCTTCTTTTAGCGTTTTTGATGTTAATTTACGTCCACCGCATTATAGCCCTGAATTACTAGAAGCTTTAATGAAAAAGGCAGATTTTATCAAGTTTAATGATGATGAGCTTTTTGAAATTGCAGCTTATATGGGCTCGCCCCACAATTATTTGGAACAAAATATCCGCTATGTTGCTAAGAAAACCAAAACAAAACAAATTTGTGTTACCAAAGGTCGTCATGGTGCAGTATATTTTGATAATGGAAAAATGTATTATAACAGCGGGTTCAAAATAGATGTTTTAGACACGGTTGGAGCAGGAGATTCTTTTTTGGCTTCATTAATAGCAAAACTTCTACTTGGCGAAAGCCCACAATATGCTATTGACTTTGCCTGTTCCATGGGAGCACTTGTGGCGCAAAGTGAAGGGCCTAATCCGACCATTCAAGTCCAAGACGTTCTCGATTTTATGGCCTAATGCGGTTTAAAGTTTTACAATCTTCTGAGTGTAAAAATTGGTTTTAGACCTTACTTTCAGAATATAGACACCAGATTGCGTAAAATATTCTGTAGTTATTCTTATTGAATTCCCATTCGTTCCAATAGTAGAAATTTTTGCTAAACGTTTTCCGTTAATATCAAAAATTGAAATATCATCAACATTTGATCCCTTAAGGCTAACATTGAGGTGTGAAGTGTCGCTTTGGATTAAAGTAGGAAAAACTAAAACATTTTTTTCAATAGAATTACTTGATAAACTGGGATTTATTTCGCTATAAACAGCTTTAATAATGTGCGTATTGCCAGTGAAATCTTTAAAATTTAATCCATTGCCATTTGGGAAAACCACATTCGATAAAACGATAGTTCCATTTTGAGCAAATATTTCAATAGAAGATTTATCCGCAATTAGGGTAATATCTAAAAAATTAGAGGGTTCAAAATAGACCTCTTGGATTTGACTAAAGGTATTGTTGTCAACCAAAAGCCCAGATTTTGAACGATCAAAAGAAATGGTATTGGATACTCTATTTATTGTTAGTTTGGATTCATTGTTCTCGCTTGTAAAAATGTTTATTTCAAAAATTTCAGTGTTAGAAATATCAAGTTCTAAATTCAATTCATATACATCATGATTTTTTCCTTGAAAAAAAGAATTTAAATCCTCAATATTGAAGTCTGTTAAGGTGGTTTTATCTTCTCGCTTTTTTAATAACTCATCAACAGGTTGTTGACTTAGCCGATATCTGTTATTTATTTTAATAAGCGAAAGTTTTCTAGGAATTGTCATGCTTCCTCGCCATGGGGAAGTAGGAAGTACCCCTGCATAGTCCCAGTTCGCCATCCAAGCTAACCATATCCTTCTATTATCTTGGTCTGGTATATCAGAAAAAGATTGTGCAGCGTAAAAATCCATGCCATAATCAACAAAATTTGGTCCGTAATTTTCTTTTGCAGTATTACTTTGAACAAAGTGGTCAGCTAAAATATGACCCCAGCCCCCTGTTGCAGTGTCAATAATTTTTAATCTTCCATTTTGCCCAATGTAAGCAGTGGTGTCCCATGAAACCCACTCCATTTGTTCACTATTTTTACCACTAATACGATATACCTCAGTCCCTTCAATTTCTAAGCTTACATACGTGTCATTAGTATGATTACCCCCTCCAACTAAAAAATTTAAAAAATCTCTTTCAATGATAAAATCAGGAGAAGTCAAACTCCCTGTTGTGCCGTCACCATTAAGAAAAGTATTCACAAGCCCGTTGCCAAGATATCCTGAAACCAATTGTTGATTTTGTAAAGTTCCTAAGGCGGGTTCAGTACCAAAAGCAGTTCCTGATTTTATCCATCCTGCATAATTATTTTGTTCGAAATTTCTTATCAAATTATCCGTCTCTGCTAATGATTCTTCATCTAACACAAAATTCACACCATCAAATTCCCCTATAAAATACTGTGCCTTTCCTGGAGCCATGCTTACCATAAGCATCCATTTTTTTTCTGTACTATCTTTTACATCTAATTGAAATAAATCTGGACATTCCCAAACCCCGCTGATATCCCCAAATGGAGAAAAGTCTTGTGTATGCATCCAGTCTTTTAAATTATTGGAAGTATAGAAACTTATTTTTCGCTCAGTAGCAAGCGCAACTACCATTACCCATTTCTGAGAATCTGCATGCCAAAAAACTTTTGGATCACGAAATTCCGTACTCTGTAAATCAATAACTGGATTTTGACTATACTCAGTAAATGTTCTTCCGTTATCCAAACTGTATGCAATTCGTTGGTCTTGAATTCTGGTGTTTGGGTTATAGCCTGTATAAACAGCTACCATTGGCGGGTTGTTGTTGTCACCAAAACCTGAAGAGTTTTCCCAATCAATAACAGCACTTCCAGAAAATGCCATAATATTATTTTGATATGGAATAGCAACCTCTAATTCTTCCCATTTTATAAGGTCAGTGCTGACAGCATGCCCCCAACTCATATTGCCCCATTGATTTCCATAGGGATTGTACTGGTAGAACAGATGGTATTCTCCTTGGTAATACACCAAGCCATTTGGATCATTTATCCAATTACTACTTGCGCTATAGTGAATAGACGGCTTAAACTGAGGGGTGTCCGCTACAATTATAAGTGTTAAGGCACTGATAATAAGTTTATTTAGCATGATAAAAAAAGCCCTCTAACGAGGGCTTGGATTTTTATTTATAAGCGTTAATTGATTAGCGCTTTAAAAATTTAACTGTTGATGTTTCATCATTAGCATATACTTTCAATAAATATAGCCCGCTATTTAACGCCTGAACGTCTACTGAATTTGTAGTGTTACCACGAATTAATTCCTTGCCAGTGATATCATAAACGCTATAAGAAGCAACATTATCAAGCCCTGAAATAAACAAAGTATTTTGAACAGGATTTGGATATATTGTCAATTCAAGTGATTTAATAACACTTACACCCAAAGTTTGTGATTTCAAATAATCAAGTGCATTAGTTGTAAGCCCGTTTACATTACTTTGATGTGGATTTGTTCCTGA
>CBFHOG010000025.1:0-4684 GCA_965657545.1 Flavobacteriaceae bacterium
CATTAGTCAATGACATCATTATGCCGCCTGTGGGAAAGCTCATTGGAGGTGTTGACTTTGCCTCATTCAAATACGTCATTCAAACTGCTAACAAGGCAGAAGGAATTAGTGAAATTGCCGTTAGATATGGCATGTTTATCAATACCATAATAACCTTTCTCATTGTCTCATTTTCTATCTTTTTGGTGGTGAGATTATACAACAACATAAAAGAAAAATTAGCAGCAGAGGAAAAAGAAGCGCCAGCTGCCCCGCCTGCGCCATCCAAAGAAGAAGTGTTACTGACGGAAATCAGAGACTTGCTCAAAAAAAAATAGGCAGGAACTTTTTGTTGCTTGACCTTTTTTAAAAGAGTATTTTTGTGCTTAAATAAAGTTACACTTTATTATATGAATCGCATTCAATCTGTACTCGGGCAAGACAAAAAACTGCTGTCTATTTATTTTACTGCTGGGTTTCCAAACCTCAACGATACCGTTTCCATATTAAAACAACTCGAAGCGGAAGGTGTTGATATGATAGAATTGGGTTTGCCTTTTTCTGATCCATTAGCAGATGGTCCCACCATACAAGAAAGCTCTACGCAAGCACTTCGCAACGGCATGACTACAGACAAACTCTTTGAACAACTCAAAGATGTGCGTAAGCAGGTGAGCGTACCGCTTATCGTTATGGGCTATTTTAATCCCATGATGCAATATGGCGTAGAACGCTTTTGTAAAAGATGTCAAGAAGTTGGTATTGACGGGCTTATTGTTCCTGACCTTCCCGTTGATGTGTATCATGAAAAATACCAAGCATTATTTCAGCAATACGGATTACTTAATATGTTTTTGATTACTCCACAAACACCCGATGAACGCATTCGTTTTATCGATGAGGTGTCTGAAGGGTTTATTTATATGGTAAGCAGTGCCGCAACCACAGGTGCACAAAGCAGTTTTGGCGATGCGCAAGCTGAGTATTTTAAACGTATTGGTGCCATGAATCTTAATGCAAAACTTTTAGTTGGTTTCGGCATCAGTAACTCAGAAACCTACAAAGCGGCTACAGCACACAGCAAAGGGGCTATCATTGGGTCTGCATTTATCAAGCATCTTGACGCAAACGGCCCAGATAGTGTGTCCGATTTTATTAAGCAAATACGTTAAACCTTTTTTGTACCTTACATTCAGATTCCCAAATCTAATGTATCCATCCTGGTGTCTTGTTGATTTGGGCATAAAACCAAATCATTATGGGAAAAGGAGACAAAAAAACACGGCGTGGAAAAATTGTAAATAAGACATTTGGCGTTAGAAGACCACGACCAAAAAACAAACGTAAAACTACCGCACAAAAACAGGCTGAGTAACATCTGTTGTTTCGGTTTCGCTAAAGGCATAGCCGTCTTCAGCAAACGCCAGAACATCATCAGTGCTTTGCGCATTTGTTTCAAGTAAATGTCGCGTCATAAGTCCACGGGCTTTTTTGGCGAAAAAGGAAATTATTTTCAATTTTCCATTTTTAAAATCTTTAAATACAGGGTGTATTACCGGGGTATTTAGCGCATCAAAATTAATTGCGCTAGCATATTCTTTACTTGCCAAGTTCACTACCAACTCTGAAGAAGACAGTTCGTTTTTTAAATGTGTCGTAAGCTGGTCTTTCCAAAAAGCATAAAGAGAGTTTTGACCATTCAAACCAAATGAAGTTCCCATTTCTAGTCGATAGGGTTGCATCAAATCCAAAGGTTTTAATATGCCGTAAAGCCCTGACAAAATACGAAGATTTTGTTGCGCGATATCTAAGGTATTTTCACTGAGAGAATACGCATCTAAGCCTGAATACACATCACCGTTAAATGCAAATACTGCAGGGCGTGCATTTTCAGCAGTAAAGGGTGTTTCAAACTGTTGATTTCGATCCCAGTTTAAATCCGCTAACTTTTCAGAAATATGCATCAATTTCTGTAGTTCGGCAGGGGATTTTGTTTTTAAGGAAGCGTTGAGTTGTTTTGCCTCATCTAAAAAAGCCGGCACTGTGTGTTTCGCTGTTGGAAGCGCACTTTTGTAGTCTAAAGATTTGGCTGGTGATATCAGAATTTTCATCTTCAATATTTTAGTTAAAAATACAATTCTTATGGGCTTTCACAATGCTATTACATAAATCTACGCAATAGTACTATCAAGAATTCCCCAATCGCTGATGTTGCGCGTAGTTACGCCATTTTTCAAGCAAGCCTTCAAAATCAGGTGGCAACGGGCAACTAAACGACATTTTCTCTCCGCTTTCTGGATGTACAAAACCCAAGGTTTGGGCGTGTAATGCTTGTCTAGACATTTGCTTAAAGCAATTATCTACAAACTGTTTGTATTTGGTAAACGTAGTACCCTTTAATATTTTATCCCCACCATAACGAGAATCACTAAATAAGGTGTGCCCAATATGTTTCATGTGCGCTCTGATTTGATGTGTGCGTCCTGTTTCCAACACACAACGCACTAAGGTAACATAGCCAAATCGTTCTACGACCTCATAATGAGTAACCGCATTTTTACCTTGCTCTGCATCCGGAAAAACGGTCATCAGCAACCTGTTTTTTGGGTCACGCCCCAAATGCCCCTCAACCGTGCCTTTTTCGTCATTGACATCGCCCCATACCAACGCCAAATATTGACGCTCCGAAGATTTATCATGGAATTGTTGTGCCAAATGCGCCATGGCATTTTCGGTTTTGGCAACCACCAACAAGCCCGAAGTATCTTTATCAATTCGATGTACAAGCCCAGGACGGTTGTTGCTGTTTTGAGGAAGTTGCCCAAAGTGATATAATAAGCCATTGATTAGTGTTCCCGAGTAATTTCCATGACCTGGATGCACAACAATTCCAGCGGATTTATTTACCACCAAAAGCGCATCGTCTTCATATACAATGTCTAGCGGCATTTCTTCTGGAGTGAGTAAGGCCTCATGCGGCGGATGCGCCAAAAGTACACGTACAACATCGCCGCCTTTGACACGATAATTCGATTTAACGGAGTTGTCGTTCACAAAGATTGAACCCGCTACGGCTGCCTGTTGTATTTTATTTCGAGTTGCGTTTTCAATGCGATTCATCAAAAACTTATCTACACGCAATGGTTCTTGACCTGAATCGGCAGTAAAAGCATAATGTTCATGAAGATCGTCAAACGCAGTTTCTTGTTCCATATTATTGTTCTGGTCTTATCCCGTTGCCCAAAACCAAATCCACTCTTGATGTTTTGGGTAATTTTTCTCCTGGAGCAATAGGCGCATTATCGTAACGAAGCTGTAACACCATATCTTTACCAATATTATCCATGTAGGTAATTTCACCAATCTCCAGGCCCACTGCACGAAGAGAAGACTCTGCAGAACGCCGTGTGATTTGAATCACTTCGGGAATACGAACCTCGTTGTAATTGGCAGGATTGAGTGTAAGATAAATTTTACGATTTTTTTTCACTTGCTCTCCCGCAAGTGGCGATTGCTCAATAACAGCAAAGGGTTTGTAATCGGGATTGAATCGTGCCGAGTCAATAACTTCAAAATTCAACTTTTGATCTTCCAAAATAAGGGATACCTCAGCAATGGATTTGGCTTGCAAGTCCGGAACTTCAATAAAATTGCCTTGCCGAGTGTGCCAGTTCAATCCATAAAAAACCCCAATAAAGAGAGCCGTCAATACAAGTAGCAACAAAAATAATTGCCAAAAAAAACTGCGACTAAACAAAAACCGAAAGAAGTGAAGCATAATATCTCTTAATGAACCCCAAAAATAATGATATTTGCACTATGAAAAAACGCGTCGCCGTAGTTATGGGCGGAACCACTTCTGAACACAACATCTCGCTCAAAAGTGGTGCCGTTGTAATCCAACATTTACCCACCGAGATTTTTGATGTAACAGCAGTGATTATTTCCAAATCAGGTTGGATCGCAAAACACAACGCGTATGAGATTCCTATTGACCCAAAAACATTTTCTTATGTTTTTGAAGGGAAGACCCATTCGTTTGATGCTGTTTTTAATGCCGTTCATGGCGCTCCTGGAGAAAATGGTGAATTGCAAAAAGTACTAGAAAACGCCAATATTCCATACACAGGCTGTACTTCCGAAGTTTCACGACTTACCTATAACAAACATAAAACTTTGGCCTTTTTGGCGCCTCACGGAATTGCCATGGCAACAAATCAATTGTTGCATAAAGACGATGAATGGAACATATCCGAATTGGTAGAAAAAATAGGATTACCCTGTTTTGTGAAAGCAAATAAAGCCGGCAGCAGTTATGGGGTGGTAAAAGTTCATAAATCCAGCGATATGGAAGCGGCCATCAAAACGGCACTTTTAGAAGATGATCAAGTACTTATAGAGCGCTTTCTTTCAGGAACAGAAGTATCGATTGGAGTTGTTGAATATAAAAGCGAAGTAGTGGTTCTCCCGCCAACAGAAATTATTGCCAATGGCGATTTCTTTGATTATAAAGCAAAATACGAAGGCAATTCACAAGAAATCACCCCTGCCCGATTATCCGAAGTACAATTGAAAAATCTTAATTGTGCAGCAAAAAAAGTGTTTACGACTTTGGGTGCTAAAGGGTTTAGTCGCAGTGATTTTATCTTTCAAGGGGACACACCATACTTTTTAGAACTAAATAGTATCCCTGGACTTACGGAAG